>NZ_JBITJV010000001.1:0-542807 GCF_044460385.1 Streptomyces sp. NPDC050121
GGGCACCCCGCTACGACGTCGGCAAGACCGTCAAACGCCCCGAGACCCTCAAGGCCATCGGCCGCCCTGGCAGATCCTGGTAGATAAAGAACAAGGTCAGAGCCTGTGTCATATCCCCGGCCGGGCGTGCGACGCCTGGCACGCACTCCCCCAGAGGGGGGACCCCCAGCCGCGTTGCCGAAACGCCCACGTGACTCCTCCCCCACTCTCGGCTTCGCTCGAGCGGGGGACCCCCATGACGCCGCACGCTGATCCGACCGGGGATATGACACAGGCTCTCACCGGCGGACGGGCCGTCGGCGTTGCGCTGGGCACGTCCAGCAAGCGGGTGGTGGAGGGCGTGCACGGGCGGCCCCGGACGCGCCCCGCCGCCGTCCTCGACGAGACCGCGGCAGCCCTGCGGGCGCTGCTGCACGCCCTGCCCGGTGAGCCGGTGGTGCCCGGCAGCGCCTTCCGGCGCCGGCTCCCGCCGCCGGGCGGGCGGCTCACCGTGGCCGCGTTCGCGGACCGTGCGATCGCCGCGGCCGCCGCGCACGCCGACCGGATGCTGCTGGACGTCGTCTCCCCGCAGCAGGTGCGCGAGCTGCGCGGCAAGCTGGACGCGGCGGCCCACGAGGCGGGCCGTACGCCGCCGGTGCTGGCCGCCTGGCTGCCCGCGGCCGTCGACCCGGAACCCGCCTCGCTCACCCAGGTCCTGGGCAGCATCGCCGGATACCTGACCGCGCCCGGATACCGCGAGGTGTTCGCCGAGGCCGGTTTCGCCGCGGCCGTCGAACTCGCCGCGGCCGGCGCCGACCGCGCCGTCCTGGTCCGCGCCCTGCCCCCGGCGGCCGCGGACACCGTCGGCCTGGTGGGCGACCTGGCCGCCGTACGCGCTCGGATCGACGCCTATGCCGAGGCGGGGCTCGACGAGATCGCGCTGGTCCCGGCGACGGCCGGTGATCCGGCGGGGGAGCGGACGCTGACGGCGCTCAGGCCGGCCTGATGTTGTGGTTGAAGCGGAACACGTTGTCGGGGTCGTAGCGCCGCTTCAGGTCCGCGAGGCGCGGGGTGTTCTCGGCGCCCAGGCCCGCCACGACCCGGTCGGCGCCCTCGTCGCCGATGAAGTTCAGGTACACGTCCCCGGTGCTCCACGGGCGGACGTCGGCGCGCACGTCGCGCACCCAGCGCACGCACGCCTCGTCGTCCGCAGGGTCCTCCCAGATGCCGAACGGGTGGACCGCCCACGGGGCGCTGCGGAAGGGCACCGGGTACTCGGCCGGGCCGGCCGCGACCGCGCCGCCCTGCGGCCACAGCACGTGCTGGGTGCCCGTCCCCACGGGCAGGGTGTCCGCGCGGGCGCAGAAGACCTCCACAAGGCCGTCGGGCACGCCCGTCAGATACTCGGCCGACCAGTAGTTCCGCATCCCCGGCGGATCGTCGAGCATGCACTGCACATCGGCGTACGGCATCGCCCCGACGATCTCCGACTCGTGCGGCAGCGCCAGCAGCGGTTCGGCGAGCTTGCGCATGTCCTCCTCGGCGCCCGCGTACGTCAGCAGCGCACCGCACACCAGCGTGCCGACCAGGTGCGGCGGCACGAACTCCTCGGGCGGGCCGGTGAAGAACAGGACGCCCCCGGCCGCCTCGTCGGGGCCCGACTCGATGACGTCGCGGTAGGTGCGGACGACCTCGCGGCCGTGCTCGGGCCGGTACAGGACCAACGCGATGGAGAACTCGGGCAGCTCGTACAGCTTCAGGGTGAGGGAGGTGGCGATGCCGAAGTTTCCGCCGCCGCCGTGCAGGGCCCAGAACAGGTCGGGGTTCTCGTCGGCACTGGCGTGCACCCGGCGGGCGTCGGCGGTGACGAGTTCGACGCCGAGGAGGTTGTCGGCGGCCAGCCCGCAGCACCGGTCCAGCCAGCCGGTGCCGCCGCCCAGGACGAAGCCGCCGACGCCGGTGGTGGAGGCCCGGCCGCCGGTCGTGGCCAGGCCGTGGGGCCGGCAGGCACGGTCCAGGTCGGCCATCAGGGCGCCGCCCGCGACCCGTACCGCCTCGTCCGCGGGATCGACCATGACCGCGCGCATGTGCCGCAGGTCGACCACCACGGCCCCGTCGCCCAGCGCCTGGCCGGCGACGCTGTGCCCGCCGCCGCGCACCGCGATGTGCAGGTCCAGGTCACGGGCGAAACGCACGGCCCGCACCACGTCGGACTCGTCGACGCACTGGGCGATCACGGCCGGACGGCGGTCGATCATCGCGTTGAACACCGCGCGGGTCTCGTCGTAGCCCGCATCCCCCGGGGCGAACACGTCGCCGACCAGATCCTCGCGCAGCGCGGCGAGGGCCGCGCCCGCCTTCGATGGGGAGGCCATGGGGCGCCCCCTTCCGTGCAGGGGCTGGTCCCCCCAGCGTAGGCGGGCGCGGGTCGTCGGTCCTGTTCAGCCGCCGTAGGCGCCCGAGGCCGTCAGCCGCAGGGCCGTGTCGATCAGGGGGACGTGGCTGAAGGCCTGCGGGAAGTTGCCGACCTGGCGCTTGAGGCGCGGGTCCCACTCCTCGGCGAGCAGCCCGAGGTCGTTGCGCAGGGACAGCAGCTTCTCGAACAGCTTGCGGGCCTCGTCCACCCGGCCGATCATCGCCAGGTCGTCCGCCATCCAGAACGAGCAGGCGAGGAAGGCCCCCTCGTCGCCGGGCAGGCCGTCGACGCCCTCGTCGCCGCCCGAGGTCGGGTAGCGCAGGATGAAGCCGTCCGGGGTGGACAGCTCGCGCTGGATCGCCTCGATGGTGCCGATCACCCGCTTGTCGTCCGGCGGCAGGAAGCCCATCTGCGGGATGAGCAGCAGCGACGCGTCCAGCTCCCTCGAGCCGTAGGACTGCGTGAACGTGTTGCGTTCCTTGTCGTAGCCCTTCTCGCACACGTCCCGGTGGATGTCGTCGCGCAGCTCGCGCCACTTCTCCAGCGGGCCGTCCGCGTCGCCGGACTCGATCAGCTTGATCGTGCGGTCGACGGCGACCCAGGCCATGACCTTGGAGTGCACGAAGTGGCGGCGCGGGCCGCGCACCTCCCAGATGCCCTCGTCCGGCTCGTCCCAGTGCTGCTCCAGGTAACGGATCAGCTTGAGCTGGAGCAGGGAGGCGTAGTCGTTGCGGGCCAGGCCCGTCATGTGGCCCAGGTGCAGGGCCTCGGTGACCTCGCCGTACACGTCCAGCTGGAGCTGGTGCGCGGCGCCGTTGCCGACCCGGACCGGGCCGGAGCTCTCGTAGCCGGGCAGCCAGTCGAGTTCGGCCTCGCCCAGCTCGCGCTCGCCCGCGATGCCGTACATGATCTGCAGGTTCTCGGGGTCGCCGGCGACCGCGCGCAGCAGCCACTCGCGCCAGGCGCGGGCCTCCTCGCGGTAGCCGGTGCGCAGCAGCGAGGACAGGGTGATCGCCGCGTCGCGCAGCCAGGTGTAGCGATAGTCCCAGTTGCGGACGCCGCCGATGTCCTCGGGCAGCGAGGTGGTCGGCGCGGCGACGATGCCGCCGGTCGGCGCGTACGTCAGGGCCTTCAGCGTGATCAGCGAGCGGATCACGGCCTCGCGGTAGGGGCCGTGGTACGTGCAGTGCTCGACCCACTCGCGCCAGAAGTCCTCCGTGGCCTGCAGCGACTGCTCCGGCTCCGGAAGCGCGGGCGGCTGCTTGTGCGAGGGCTCCCACGAGATGGTGAACGCGACCCGGTCGCCGGGGGCGACCGTGAAGTCGGCGTACGTCGTGAGCGACTTGCCGTACGTCTCGCAGTCGGTGTCGAACCACACCGAGTCCGGGCCCGCGACGGCCACCGTACGGCCCTCGTGCTTGTGCACCCACGGGACGATCCGGCCGTAGGAGAACCGCATCCGCAGGGTCGAGCGCATGGGGACGCGGCCCGAGACGCCCTCGACGATGCGGATCAGCTGGGGCGCGCCGTCACGTGGGGGCATGAAGTCGGTCACCCGGACCGTGCCGCGCGGGGTGTCCCACTCGGACTCCAGGATCAGCGAGTCGCCCCGGTAGGTGCGCCGGGCGGCGCGCGGCGGCTGCGCGTCGGAGGCGTGCGCGGGGCCGAGCCGCCAGAATCCGTGTTCCTCCGTGCCGAGCAGACCGGCGAAGATCGCGTGCGAGTCGAAGCGGGGCAGGCACAGCCAGTCCACTGTCCCGTCACGGCAGACCAGGGCAGCGGTCTGCATGTCTCCGATGAGTGCGTAGTCTTCGATGCGCCCGGCCACGTGCAACTCCAGTCGAACGGCCACGTCACCCCCCACGAACACGGGGGGCTGTCGCTTATTGCGGTCAAGGGGTCGTTGTAATGCGTCGTTGAGCGGTGAAGCAAAGCAGTCGCTCACCCGTACAGGCAAAACGCCAATTACTGCTCAACGAACTGACGAGCTCTCGTTGTTCCGGGGGATACGGGCGGGGGTGTGCCGTCTTGTCCGGCCCGGCTCGTCAGCGAGTGTCCGAGCAGGATACGACGCACGTAGATGATCTGCGTGCCGCTCCGGACAACGCGGGTGGGCCGAACGGGTGAGCAACGGGTGAGGAACCGGTGCGGAAACGTCCGCGCGTGTCGGTGCGTGCGCGGAGCGTGGCCGGAAGCCGGGTCTCCGAGGCGCTGATACCCTGGTAGCCCGTGGACCGGTGGTCTCGAAGCCCCCGAACCGCACCCCCAAATCGCGACCACGGGAGCCCCCTCTTGGCCATGCAGCCCGCTGCTTTTCGAAACAGCACAGCCACGACGACCAAGCACATCTTCGTCACCGGGGGTGTCGCCTCCTCTCTCGGCAAGGGCCTGACGGCCTCCAGCCTCGGCATGCTGCTCAAGGCCCGGGGTCTGCGCGTCGTGATGCAGAAGCTCGACCCGTATCTGAACGTCGACCCGGGCACGATGAACCCCTTCCAGCACGGTGAGGTGTTCGTCACGAACGACGGCGCCGAGACCGACCTGGACATCGGCCACTACGAGCGCTTCCTCGACCGCGATCTCGACGGCTCGGCCAACGTCACGACCGGCCAGGTCTACAACACGGTGATCGCCAAGGAGCGGCGCGGCGAGTACCTGGGCGACACCGTGCAGGTCATCCCGCACATCACCAACGAGATCAAGCACCGCATCCGCCGCATGGCGACGGACGAGGTGGACGTCGTCATCACCGAGGTCGGCGGCACGGTCGGCGACATCGAGTCGCTGCCGTTCCTGGAGACCGTCCGCCAGGTCAGGCACGAGGTCGGCCGGGACAACGTGTTCGTGGTCCATATCTCTCTCCTTCCCTACATCGGCCCGTCCGGTGAGCTGAAGACGAAGCCGACCCAGCACTCGGTCGCGGCCCTGCGGAACATCGGTATCCAGCCGGACGCGATCGTGCTGCGCTGCGACCGCGAGGTGCCGACCGCGATCAAGCGCAAGATCTCGCTGATGTGCGACGTCGACGAGGCCGCCGTGGTCGCCTGCCCCGACGCCCGCTCGATCTACGACATCCCCAAGACCGTGCACAGCGAGGGCCTGGACGCCTATGTCGTCCGCAAGCTGGACCTGCCGTTCCGCGATGTGGACTGGACGACCTGGGACGACCTGCTCGACCGCGTCCACAACCCGGACCACGAGATCACCCTCGCGCTGGTCGGCAAGTACATCGACCTGCCCGACGCCTACCTCTCGGTCACCGAGGCGCTGCGCGCCGGCGGCTTCGCCAACAAGGCCCGCGTGAAGATCAAGTGGGTCACGTCGGACGACTGCAAGACCCCGGCGGGCGCCAAGGCGCAGCTCCAGGACGTCGACGGGATCTGCATCCCGGGCGGCTTCGGCGACCGCGGTGTGCTCGGCAAGGTCGGCGCGATCAGGTACGCCCGCGAGAACAAGATCCCGCTGCTCGGCCTCTGCCTGGGACTGCAGTGCATCGTGATCGAGGCCGCGCGCAACCTGGCCGACATCCCCGACGCCAACTCCACCGAGTTCGACCCGGCCACCGGCCACCCGGTCATCTCCACCATGGCCGAACAGCTCGACATCGTCGCCGGCGAGGGCGACATGGGCGGAACGATGCGCCTGGGCATGTATCCGGCCAAGCTGGCCGAGGGCTCCATCGTGCGTGAGGTGTACGACGGCAAGGAGTACGTCGAGGAGCGGCACCGGCACCGTTACGAGGTGAACAACGCCTACCGCGCCGAGCTCGAGAAGAAGGCGGGCATCCTGTTCTCCGGCACCTCGCCGGACGGCAAGCTCGTCGAGTACGTCGAGTACCCGCGCGACGTCCACCCCTACCTGGTCGCCACGCAGGCGCACCCCGAGCTGCGCTCGCGGCCCACGCGTCCGCACCCGCTGTTCGCCGGCCTGGTGAAGGCGGCGGTCCAGCGGACGGTCGAGGCGGGGAAGGCTTCGAAGTAACACACCGGTTGTACGGTGGCCGGGGTGCAAACCTTCAAGGGTTGGCGCCCCGGTTTTCGTTTGCGCAGGTGGCACGTGGAAGGACGCACGGCATGACGATCAAGGACACCCCCGAGGCGTGGGAGATCCGGGCCACCCAGACCCCCTTCGTGGGCAACAAGACCTCCGTCCGCACCGACGAGGTGGTCATGCCCGACGGCTCGGTGGTCCGCCGGGACTACCAGGTCCACCCCGGGTCGGTGGCCGTCCTCGCCCTCGACGACGAGGACCGGGTGCTGCTCATCAAGCAGTACCGCCACCCCGTGCGGCAGAAGCTGTGGGAGATCCCGGCGGGTCTGCTCGACGTGCCCGGCGAGAACCCGCTGCACGCGGCCCAGCGCGAGCTGTACGAGGAGGCGCACGTCAAGGCCGAGGACTGGCGGGTGCTCACCGACGTGTACACGACTCCCGGCGGCTGTGACGAGTCCGTGCGGATCTTTCTCGCCCGGGGCCTGTCCGAGGCGGACGGGGACCGTTTCGCGGTGGAGGACGAGGAGGCCGACATGGAGCACGCGCGGGTGCCGGTCGGCGAGCTGGTCAGGGCGGTTCTCGCGGGCGACGTGCACAACAACTGCCTCGTGGTGGGCGTGCTGTCGCTGGCGGCCGCCCGCGCCGGCGACGGCGTCGACGCGCTGCGCCCGGCGGAGGCGCCCTGGCCGGCGCGTCCGTTCGAGGCCTGAACGCACCGAGACCGGAACCCGCCCCATCGTCGACAGTGTGACGATCGGCTGATCCGATCGGGGGACGCCCCCGCCGTGCCCGCCGTGCTCCTCCCGAAACGTCGCAGAGCGTGAACTAGGCTCTGGAATCGCCCGATCCGGAGTCCCGGCGGGCTTGCGTGTGCGGTGGGACGGGAGTGTGGCCCGTGACGGATCAGGCAGTGGACGCAGGCGGCGTGCAGCTGTCGGGACACGCTGCGCCAGAGGGCCATTTCCTGGGCCGCACCCGGGAGTTGAAGGAACTGCGCGCCGACATCGAACGCGCCGGGCTGGACACCATCTCCGGGAAGAAGGCTCCGCGCGCGCGGGTCCTGCTCATCGCCGGCCGGCCCGGCTCCGGGCGTACGGCGCTCGCCGAGGAGCTCGTCCGGCAGGTCGCCGGCCGCTACCGGGACGGCGTGCTGCGCGCCCGCCTCGCCGAGCCCGACGGCACGCCCGTGCCCGTCGAGCGCGCCGCCCGTGAACTGCTCGCCGCGCTGGACGTGCCGGCCCCGCCCGGCGCCGACGAGGACGACCTCGCGGCCCTGCTGCGCGAGGCCCTCGCCGAGCGCCGCGCGCTGCTCCTGCTCGACGACGCGACCGGCGCCGAACAGGTCGACGCACTGCTTCCGGACACTCCTCAGTGCCTGCTGGTCGCCGTCTCCGCCGGACCGCTCACCGGCATCGCGGACGTCCGCCCCTGCACCCTGGGCGGCCTGGACACCAAGTCCGCCCTCGATCTGCTGACCGGATACACCGGCTCGGTACGCATCACCGTCGACCCGCGCTCCGCCGAGCACCTCGTGGAGGCCTGCCAGGGCCAGCCCGCCGCGCTGATCCTGGCGGGCGGCTGGCTCGCCGCCCGCCCCCAGGCCGCTGTCGCCGACCTCGCCAAGCAGCTCAACGCCGAGGGCGACGAGGGCACCCCGCTCAGCCGGGTCTTCCGGCTCGTGCACGCCGCGCTGCCCGCCCCCGCCGCCCGGATACTGCGCCTGCTCTGCCTCGCCCCGGCCGGCCTGGCCGACCCGCACACCGCCTCCGCGCTCGCCGGCTGCTCGGTGGGCGCCGCCCACACCGCCCTCGACGACCTCACCGCGCTCGGCCTGCTGCGGGCCGTGGACTCCCCGCTGCCCCAGTACGAGATCCCCGGCTGTCTGTACCCCCTGCTGCGTGCCGCCGCCGAGACCCATGACCGCCCGGCCGAGCTCCAGCTGGCCCGCGCCCGCATGCTGGAGCGGACGGTGCGGCTGCTGCAGTCCTGCCGGGCCGTCACCGAGACCGACAACCCCCAGGCCCGCGAGAAGCTCCAGGGCATGCCCCGCGCCCTGCGCTTCCCCACCCCGCGCGCGGCCGCCGACTGGCTGCGGGCCCGCCGCCCGGCCCTGCTCGCCTCGGCCCGTCTGGCGGTCGCCGACGGGGAGCTGGACACTCTTGCCCGCCGCCTGATGTCCCAGCTGGTCAGGGCGATGGTCGCGCACTTCGGCACCCAGGGCTCAGCACCCGACCTGTACGGCATCCACCAGCTCGTCCTGGACGTCGCCGAGCGGCGCGGCCTGCCCCGGGAGCGGGCGGCCGCCCTGCTGAACCTGGCCGACGTGGACGCCAGGACCGGCCGCACCGCGGAGGCGCTGGTGCGCTACCGGGCCGCGCTGGACGCCGGACGCGAGGCGAACGACCCGTACGCGATCGGGCGCGCGATGGAATCCGTGGGCGGCGCACATCTGGAGCTCGGGGACTACGACCGGTCCGCCGACTGGTTCGGCCGGGCCCTTGCCCAGCGCCTGGCGCGCGACGAGCGCGCGGACGCCGCCCGCCTCTACGGCCGTATCGCCACCGCGCACACCTACGCGGGCCGCTACGGCGAGGCGCAGCGGGCCTGGAGGGCCGCGGCGGCCGGGCACCGCAAGAACGGCGACGTGGGCGCGCACGCCCGGGTTCTGAGCGAGCTGGCGAGGGTCCAGGAGTACGCCGGCCGCCCCGAGGAGTCGCTGCGGACCTGTCAGGAGGCCGTGGAGTGGGCCCGGCGGGCCGAGGACACGCGGCTGCAGGCCGCCGTGCAGCTGAGGCTGGCCGACACCCTGGAGCGTCTCGGCGACCCGGTGGCGGCCCGCCTGCACCGGGGCGCGGCCGAGCGCATCCTGGGAGAGGAGCTCCCGGACCGCGAGCCGGAGCCGGAGTCGGAGCGGCCGGAGCGGCCAGGACAGCCGGAACGGCTGGAACACGGCGCTAACACCTGCGAAATCCGTAGTACACCCGCTGGAGATTGATGCAATGAAAGGCTAGACAGCGGGAACACCTTCATTAGACTGGCTCTGCCGCACGTTCTCCTGCGGTGCATCCCGGTGTGCCCTATACCTCCGGGTATGTCTTCGCTGTACCCCCACACCCTCTGAGCCAAGGACCGTGATCGACGTGAAGGTCGGCATCCCCCGCGAGGTCAAGAACAACGAGTTCCGGGTGGCCATCACCCCCGCCGGTGTGCACGAGCTCGTGCGCCACGGCCACCAGGTCGTCATCGAGCGGGGAGCCGGCCTCGGCTCGTCGATCCCGGACGAGGAGTACGTCGCCGAGGGCGCTCGGATCCTGGACACCGCCGACGAGGTCTGGGCCGACGCCGACCTGCTGCTCAAGGTCAAGGAGCCCATCGCCGAGGAGTACCACCGCCTCCGCAAGGACCAGACGCTCTTCACGTACCTGCACCTGGCCGCCTCCAAGGAGTGCACCGACGCGCTCATCCAGTCCGGCACCACGGCGATCGCCTACGAGACCGTCGAGCTCCCCAGCCGCGCCCTGCCGCTGCTCGCGCCGATGTCCGAGGTTGCGGGCCGGCTCGCCCCGCAGGTCGGCGCCTACCACCTGATGCGCTCGGTCGGCGGCCGCGGTGTGCTCCCCGGCGGCGTCCCCGGCACCCAGCCGGCGCGGGCCGTCGTCATCGGCGGCGGCGTCTCCGGCTGGAACGCCACGCAGATCGCCGTCGGCATGGGCTTCCATGTCACGCTGCTCGACCGTGACATCAACAAGCTGCGCGAGGCCGACAAGGTCTTCGGCACCAAGGTCCGGGCGATCATGTCCAACGCCTTCGAGCTCGAGAAGGCGGTCCTGGACGCCGACCTCGTCATCGGCGCCGTCCTCATCCCGGGCGCCAAGGCCCCGAAGCTGGTCACCAACGAGCTCGTGTCCCGGATGAAGCCGGGAAGTGTCCTTGTCGACATCGCGATCGATCAGGGCGGTTGCTTCGAGGACTCCCGTCCGACCACTCACGCCGAGCCGACCTTCCCGGTCCACAACTCGGTCTTCTACTGCGTCGCCAACATGCCCGGCGCGGTCCCCAACACCTCCACCTACGCCCTCACCAACGCCACGCTGCCCTACATCGTCGAACTCGCCGACCGGGGCTGGGTGGAGGCGCTGCGCCGCGATCCCGCGCTGGCCAAGGGCCTCAACACCCATGACGGCAAGGTCGTTTACCGCGAGGTCGCAGAGGCGCACGGACTGGAGCACGTGGAGCTGGAGACCCTGCTCGGCTGAGCCGCCCACCCCGTCGAACGGCCAAGTCGGCGCTGGAAAAAAGCGATACGTCAACAGAGTCCGTCAACCTCGCGCACCCGGCCGGACCTTGCCCGACAAGGTCCGGCCCGATGTGTGTATGGTCACTTTGCGGCTCTCGGTCAACTCGCCTCGAACGTAACCCTTCGACCGATTCGCACACCGGTGAAACCTGCCGTGCGACGGCCGTACGCCCTTGACAGCGGGATGTTTCATTGCCGACACATCGGGCCGGGTCCGGCGGATTGTGTTGCTGCGGACGCCCGACACGCCATAGAGTCGCCAACCGTCGGCATGGTGCCACGCTGACCTTGTCTAGAAGTTTCCTGGTCACCAAGGAGGTAAGACGACTTGTGAATGAGTCGACATTTTCTCCCGGGGGTGGTCATCCAGGAATGCTTACGCGGGGCCCGGGTTCCGCGGGGCTCGAGGCTGTCGGCTCCGTCGCTGTCCGAACCTTCGCAGCCCATCAGAGCCAGACCAGCCCCCTATTGGCTCAGACAGCACCCCAGAGCATGGATGGCCATCACGTGAACGCCATGGCCGGCGACGGAAGTGGCGCGCCCCACAACCACTTCGCCGACTACGACGAACTGCCCGACGGGCACTTCTACGATCCCGATGCCGAGTACGAGCCGGACCCGGAGTACGCGGCCACGCTCGCGCCCGACGCGGCCCGACAGCGCCGTGAGCGCGTCGGTCCGACCGGACGCCCGCTGCCGTACTTCCCGATCCCGGGCCCGCTGACCCATCACGGCCCCGCGACGATCATCGCGATGTGCAACCAGAAGGGCGGCGTGGGCAAGACGACGTCGACCATCAACCTGGGTGCCGCGCTCGCGGAGTACGGCCGTCGTGTGCTGCTCGTGGACTTCGACCCGCAGGGCGCGCTGTCGGTGGGCCTCGGTGTCAATCCGATGGAGCTCGACCTCACCGTCTACAACCTGCTCATGGAGCGGGGCATGGCGGCGGACGAGGTGCTCCTGAAGACGGCGGTCCCCAACATGGACCTGCTGCCCAGCAACATCGACCTGTCGGCCGCCGAGGTCCAGCTGGTCTCCGAGGTCGCGCGCGAGTCCACGCTCCAGCGTGCGCTCAAGCCGCTGATGGACGACTACGACTACATCGTCATCGACTGTCAGCCCTCGCTCGGCCTGCTCACCGTCAACGCCCTCACGGCGGCGCACAAGGTGATCGTGCCGCTGGAGTGCGAGTTCTTCGCCCTCCGGGGTGTGGCGCTGCTCACCGAGACCATCGAGAAGGTCCAGGAGCGGCTCAACCCGGAGCTGGAGCTCGACGGGATCCTCGCCACGATGTACGACTCGCGCACCGTGCACAGCCGTGAGGTGCTCGCGCGGGTCGTCGAGGCGTTCGACGACCACGTCTACCACACGGTCATCGGGCGCACGGTCCGCTTCCCGGAGACCACGGTCGCCGGTGAGCCGATCACCACGTACGCCTCCAACTCCGTCGGCGCCGCCGCCTACCGTCAGCTCGCCAGGGAGGTGCTCGCCCGGTGTCACGCCGAGTGAGTCTGCCGGGGGCCGACGAACTCTTCCGTACGACAGGGGGAACGGCGCTCCAGCCGTCCGCGCCCCGGCGCTCCGCCAACGGTGAGGCGCGGGTGCCCGCGCCGGCCGGCGAGAGCGACGGGGTGGCGGCCGGCGGTGCGCAGGACGCGCCGCAGGCCGTGCCCGCGCAGGGCGGTGACGGCGAGGGCGCCGAGCACGCGGCGGCCGAGGCGGGCCAGAGCGACGCCGGGGAGTCCCGTACCCGGGGCGCCGCCGGGGAGCGCTCGGAGCGCCGTCAGGGTGCGCAGGAAGGTTCTGCCGCGGACGCCTCCGGCGAGGGGCAGCCGCGCAAGCGCGGGGGCCGGGCGGCCGCCCGGCGGCCCAGCGGCCGGGAGCGGCACGACGAGAAGATCACCGTCTATGTCTCCGCCGAGGAGCTCATGGACCTGGAGCACGCCCGGCTGGTGCTCCGCGGTGAGCACGGGCTGGCCGTGGACCGGGGGCGCATCGTCCGCGAGGCGGTCGCCGTGGTCCTCGCCGACCTGGAGAGCCGCGGGGACGCGAGCATCCTCGTACGACGACTGCGCGGGCGCTAGCGGTAGCCTGCGGGGGCCATGACCTCGAACGACGTCCCAGCCCCCGGCCCCGGCGCAGCAGCCGGCCGTCGGCGTGCGCTGGGGCGGGGACCGGGGACGGCGCCTGATCCGGCCCCGGCCCCGGTTCCGGCCCCGACTCCGGTGCCAGTTCCGGTGGAGGAGCTGGTAGCCGATGCTGCGGAAACGGTTGCTCCGCCACCCCCTTCCGAGCCCCGGGAAGCTTCCGAGCCCCGGGAAGCTTCCGAGCCCCGGGAAGCTTCCGAGCCCCGGGAAGCCCCCGACGGTGTCTTCAAGGTCCGGCTCGCCAACTTCGAGGGGCCCTTCGACCTGCTCCTCCAGCTGATCTCCAAGCACAAGCTGGACGTCACCGAGGTCGCGCTGTCCAAGGTCACCGACGAGTTCATGGCGCACATCCGGGCCATGGGGCCGGACTGGGACCTCGACCAGACGACCGAGTTCCTGGTCGTGGCCGCCACCCTGCTGGATCTGAAGGCGGCCCGGCTGCTGCCCGCCGCGGAGGTCGAGGACGAGGCCGACCTGGCTCTGCTGGAGGCCAGGGACCTGCTGTTCGCCCGCCTGCTGCAGTACCGGGCCTACAAGCAGGTCGCCGACATCTTCACGCACCGGCTGGAGCACGAGGCCCGCCGCTACCCCCGTACCGTCGGCCTCGAACCGCACCACGCCGAACTGCTGCCCGAGGTGGTCATCAGCATCGGCGCGGAGGGGTTCGCCAAGCTCGCGGTCAAGGCGATGCAGCCCAGGGCCAAGCCGCAGGTGTACGTCGACCACATCCACGCGCCGCTGGTGAGCGTGCAGGAGCAGGCCCAGATCGTCGTCGCCCGGCTGCGGGAGCTCGGCGAGGCCAGCTTCCGGGTGCTCGTCCAGGACACCGACGACACCCTCACCGTCGTGGCCCGCTTCCTGGCGCTGCTGGAGCTGTACCGGGAGAAGGCCGTCGCCCTGGACCAGGAGACCGCGCTCGGGGAGCTGCTGGTGCGCTGGACCGGCGGGGACGACGACGTGCAGCCGAGGGTCACCGACGAGTTCGACCGGCCGCCCGAGGAGCCTGAGAAGGAGACGAAGCCGTGAGCGAGGAGACCGTCGCCGCACTGGACCTCAAGCCGGCCCTGGAGGCCGTCCTGATGGTCGTCGACGAGCCCGCGACCGAGGAGCACCTCGCGAAGATCCTCCAGCGGCCCCGGCGGCAGATCGCCGACGCGCTGCGTGAGCTGGCCGACGAGTACACCGTGCAGGGGCGTGGCTTCGAGCTCAGGCTCATCGCGGGCGGCTGGCGGTTCTACACCCGGCCCGAGTACGCCGCGGCCGTCGAGGGCTTCGTCCTGGACGGGCAGCAGGCCCGGCTCACGCAGGCCGCGCTGGAGACCCTGGCGGTCGTCGCGTACCGCCAGCCGGTCAGCCGCAGCAGGGTCTCCGCGGTGCGCGGAGTCAACTGCGACGGCGTCATGCGCACGCTGCTCCAGCGCGGTCTCGTCGAGGAGGCGGGCGCGGAACCCGAAACAGGTGCGATCCTGTACGTGACGACGAACTACTTCCTGGAGCGGATGGGCCTGCGCGGTCTGGACGAGCTCCCGGAGCTCGCGCCCTTCCTCCCGGAGGCGGAGGCGATCGAGGCCGAGACCCAGGAAGGCGTGCCGTCGTTCGATCCGGACGCTCCGGATTCCGAGGACGCAGACGACAAGACGGAACTTTGATGCGAAGCAGCAGCGGCAGGAACAGCAGCGGAAACAACGGCGGGAGCCGTGGTGGCAACAGCGGCGGCCGCGGCGGGAGCGGCGGTGGCCGTGGCGGAAACAGCGGTGGCCGCGGTAATTACCGCGGCGCCGGCAACGGCCGCGACGACCAGCAGGGCGGCCGGCCGAAGAAGCCCCGCCCCGAGGAGCGGCGCTACGACGTCGGCCCGGGCGGCACCCACGAGGGGCCGAAGTCCGGGCGCGGCGCCTCCGCGCGCGGCGGCGCGAAGGGTGGGCCCAAGCAGGGCCAGGGCACCGGGCGCGGCCGTTCGGTCCCGGCGACTTCGCGCGAGTACGAGGCGCGGGCCGAGGAGCGCAACCGCGAGCGGTACGCGAACAAGAAGGACGTCAAGCTGCCCAAGACCTTCCCGGGCGCCGAGCAGGAGGGCGAGCGGCTGCAGAAGATCCTCGCGCGCGCGGGCTACGGCTCCCGGCGGGCCTGCGAAGAGCTGATCGAGCAGGCGCGCGTCGAGGTCAACGGCGAGATCGTGCTCGAGCAGGGCAAGCGGGTCGACCCGGAGAACGACGAGGTCAAGGTCGACGGCCTGACGGTCGCGACGCAGTCGTACCAGTTCTTCTCGCTGAACAAGCCGGCCGGCGTCGTCTCCACGATGGAGGACAACGAGGGCCGTCAGTGCCTCGGCGACTACGTGACCAACCGCGAGACGCGGCTGTTCCACGTGGGCCGGCTGGACACCGAGACCGAGGGCGTCATCCTGCTCACCAACCACGGCGAGCTGGCGCACCGGCTGACCCACCCCAAGTACGGCGTGAAGAAGGTCTACCTCGCGCACATCGTGGGCCCGATCCCGCGCGACCTGGGCAAGAAGCTCAAGGACGGCATCCAGCTGGACGACGGGTACGCCAAGGCGGACCACTTCCGGGTCGTCGAGCAGACCGGCAAGAACTACCTGGTCGAGGTGACCCTGCACGAGGGCCGCAAGCACATCGTGCGCCGGATGCTGGCGGAGGCCGGCTTCCCGGTCGACAAGCTGGTGCGCGTCGCCTTCGGCCCGATCACCCTGGGCGACCAGAAGTCGGGCTGGCTGCGCCGGCTGTCCAACACCGAGGTCGGCATGCTCATGAAGGAAGTCGACCTCTAAGCCGACCTCTGAGACGGCCTTTAGGGACTCCTGAAGCTTCAAGGGCTTGTGCGTGACCGCACCCCCTTTTTATAGTCGTGGTGACTATTAAAAGGGGGTGTTCGTCATGCCGGGCTACGACAAGCACGCCCACGAGCCCTTCGCCGTCACCGTCGACCTCGCCGTCCTGACCCTGCGCGCGGGCCTTCTGCACGTCCTGCTCGTCGAGCGCGGACAGGAGCCGTACGCCGGCCGGTGGGCGCTGCCCGGGGGATTCGTGCTGCCCGACGAGTCCGCGGAGACGGCCGCCCGGCGCGAGCTCGCCGAGGAGACCGGCCTGAAGGACGTCTCCGGGCTCCACCTGGAGCAGCTGCGCACCTACAGCGAACCCGACCGAGACCCTCGGATGCGGGTCGTCTCCGTCGCCTTCGCGGCCCTGCTGCCCGACGCCCCCGAGCCGACCGGCGGCGGCGACGCGGCCGAGGCGCGCTGGCTGCCCTACGACGCCGTCGAACCGCTCGCCTTCGACCACGACCGGATCCTGGCCGACGCCCACGACCGGGTCGGCGCCAAGTTCGAGTACACCTGCCTCGCGACCGCCTTCTGCCCGCCCGAGTTCACCCTCGGCGAGCTGCAGCAGGTCTACGAGACGGTGTGGGGGACCGGGCTCGACCGGCCCAACTTCCGGCGCAAGGTGCTCGCCACCCCGGGCTTCGTCGAAGCCGTGCCCGGCGCCGCACGTCTGACCGGCGGACGCGGCAAGCCCGCCGCCCTCTACCGCGCGGGCACCGCCACCGCGCTCCATCCGCCCCTGCTGCGACCGCCCCCGGAAGGACGTTCCGCATGACCACCTCCACCACCGTCAGGAAGCGTGCCACAGGGTCCCTGCTGGGGCTCGCCCTGGGGGACGCGCTCGGGTTTCCGACCGAGTTCAACGACGTCCCGTCGATCCTCGCCAAGTGCGGGCCGTGGCGGGAGATGGAACTGCCCACGCGTGCCTTGGTGTCCGACGACACCCAGATGACGCTGGCGGTGGGGCGCGGACTGCGTGCGGCCATGGACCGCGGGCTGCTCACCCCCGAGGGCCTGGCGCAGCCGCTGCGGAAGGAGTTCGTCGACTGGTACCGCTCGCCCGACAACAACCGCGCGCCCGGACGCACCTGCCTTCAGGCGTGCGGTCTCCTGCAGAGCGGGCTGCCCTGGCAGGACGCCAGCCAGATCGGCTCCAAGGGCTGCGGCGCCAACATGCGCGTCGCCCCCCTCGGGCTCGCCCCCGGGCTCAGCGACGAACAGCGGGCCGGGGCCGCCCAGCTCCAGTCCGCCCTCACCCACGGGCACCCCACCGCGCTCGCCGCCTCCGACCTCACCGCACACGCCGTGCGGCTGCTCGCACACGGCGTCGGCCCGGACGCCCTGCTCGGACTGCTGCGCACCTACGCCCTCGACAACCGCGCCCACTACCACCACCGCTGGCTCGGCGACCTGTGGACCCGCAGTCAGGACCCGAGCCCGGAGCACTTCATCGAGCGCGGCTGGGACGACTGCCTGGGTGTGCTGGAGCGCCTCGAGCAGGCGCTGCGCGATCCGTCGCCAGAGACCGATCCGTGCCTGGTCGCGGGGGAGGGGTGGATCGCCGAGGAGGCGATGGCCGCCGGCCTGCTGTGCTTCCTGCTCTTCCCCGACGAACCGGTGACCGCGCTGCGCCGGGCCGCCTGCTCGTCCGGGGACTCCGACTCCATCGCCTGTCTCGCGGGCGCGTTCGCGGGCGCCTATGCCGGGGCCGACGCCTGGCCGACGGCGTGGGCGGACCGGATCGAGTACCACGGGGAGCTGATGACGCTCGGGGCGCTCTGGGACCAGTGATCACGCCAGCTTGATCGTCCCGCCCGTGACCGTGATCTGCTCCGTGGGCAGCGGCTTCGGCGCCGGACCGCCGGCCACCGAACCGTCGGCGATGTGATATTTGCTGCCGTGGCACGGGCAGTCGATGGTGCCGTCCGCGACCGTGGTCACCGTGCAGCCCATGTGGGTGCAGATCGCGGAGAAGGCCTTGAAGTCGTCCTTCGTCGGCTGGGTGACGACGACCTTCTCGTCCGCGAAGATCTTGCCGCCGCCCACGGGGATGTCGGTGGTCTTCGCCAGTTCCTGACCGGCGGTGGCCGACGGCCTTCCGGGCGAGGACGACGAGCCGCTGCCGCCGCAGCCCGCCGTGAGCGCTGCTGCCGCTGTCGCGCCTCCCGTCGCCAGGAGGACCGTGCGCCGTGTCGCGGGGAGAGTCATGTCGTCACTCCGAAGGTGCGGAAGAGCAGAGGGCCGAGGCCGGCGGGAGTCGCTCCGAACGGAGCAGCAGCATCCTGGCACCGAAGGCGCCGAAGGTGAAGCAACCCGGGACGGAGCGCCATATGACGCGCGTTTCATGGCGAGTGTCTCAGCGGTCGGGCGACGCACACCGGTCCCGCGTGGGCTGACTAGGCTGGACGTGCCAAGAGCCGTAGATCAGCACTTCAGCGAGGAGCAGCGCCGTGGCGGTACGAGCGGTCCGGGGAGCCGTCCAACTTCAGCGCGACGAGGCCGGGCACATGGACGAGCAGGTCGCGGCCCTGCTGACCGCCGTCCTGGAGCGGAACTCGCTCAGCGCCGACGACCTGATCAGCATCTGGTTCACGGCCACGCCCGACCTGCACAGCGACTTCCCGGCAGCCGCGGCCCGGGGGCTCGGCATCGTCGACGTGCCGCTGATCTGCGCCCAGGAACTCGACATCGAGGGCGCCATGCCACGGGTCGTCCGCATCCTCGCGCACATCGAGTCCGACCGGCCGCGCGCCGACATCCACCACGTCTACCTCGGCGCCGCGGGCGCCCTGCGCAAGGACATCGCCCAGTGAGGACCGCGCTCGTCCTCGGTACGGGGCTGATCGGCACGTCCGCCGCGCTGGCTCTCGCCCAGCGGGGCGTCGTCGTCCACCTCGCCGACCACGACCCCGAGCAGGCCCGCACGGCCGCCGCGCTCGGCGCCGGCACCGACGAGCAGCCCGAGGGCCCGGTCGACCTCGCGATCGTCGCCGCCCCGCCCGCCCATGTCGCCGGGGTCCTCGCCGACGCGATGCGCCGCGGGGTGGCCCGCGGCTACCTGGACGTGGCCAGCGTCAAGGGCGGGCCGCGCCGTGAGCTGGAGGCGCTCGGCCTCGACCTGTCGGCGTACATCGGCACGCACCCCATGTCGGGGCGGGAGAAGTCCGGACCGCTGGCCGCGACCGGCGACCTCTTCGAGGGCCGGCCCTGGGTGCTGACCCCGACCCGGGACACCGACACCGAGGTGCTGAACCTCGCCCTGGAGCTCGTCTCGCACTGCCGGGCCGTGCCGGTGGTCATGGACGCGGACGCCCACGACCGCGCGGTGGCCCTCGTCTCCCACATGCCCCATCTGGTCTCCAGCATGGTCGCCGCGCGCCTGGAGCACGCCGAGGAGGCCGCCGTACGGCTGTGCGGGCAGGGCATCAGGGACGTCACCCGGATCGCCGCCTCCGACCCCGGGATGTGGATCGACATCCTGTCCGCGAACCCCGGGCCGGTCGCCGACCTGCTCACCGACGTCGCCGCCGACCTGGAGGAGACGGTGCAGGCCCTGCGCGCCCTGCAGTCCTCCGACGACGCCGAGCGCCGCGAGGGCGCCGGCGGCATCGAGGACGTCCTGCGCCGCGGCAACGCGGGCCAGGTCCGGGTCCCCGGCAAGCACGGGGCCGCTCCGCGGGTGTACGAGGTGGTCGCGGTGCTGATCGACGACCAGCCGGGTCAGCTGGCCCGTATCTTCGCGGACGCGGGGCAGGCGGGCGTCAACATCGAGGACGTACGTATCGAGCACGCGACCGGGCAGCAGGCGGGCCTGGTGCAGCTGATGGTCGAGCCGAGGTCGGCGCCGGTTCTCACGGCGGCGTTGCGGGAGAGGGGCTGGGCGATCCGGCAGTAGGCGCCCGGTGGTGCCGGACCGGCGTCGAGAAGTGGCAGACGGGTCGGCGGCGTCGGGTGGCGTCGGGCGGTGGCAAGAAGCCGCGGCCGGACGAGTGACCCGTGGCCGGTAACCTTGTGCGGGGCACAGTCGCGCCCCGTACCTCCACCGCCTCGCACCAGGAAGGTGTCCCCCCGTGGAAAACGGCGCCGCCCAGCCCGTGATTGTCGCCATCGACGGCCCCTCCGGCACGGGCAAGTCGAGCACGTCCAAGGCCGTGGCCGCTCGGCTCGGGCTGAGCTACCTGGACACCGGCGCTCAGTACCGGGCGATCACGTGGTGGATGGTGAACAACGGGATCGACATCGAGGACCCCACGGCGATCGCCGCCGTCGCCGGCAAGGCCGAGATCGTCTCCGGGACCGATCCGGCCGCCCCGACCATCACGGTCGACGGCACGGATGTGGCCGCGCCCATCCGCACCCAGGAGGTCACCGCCAAGGTCAGCGCGGTGAGCGCCGTGCCGGAGGTGCGGGCCCGGATCACCGAGCTGCAGCGTTCGCTGGCGGCCTCCGCCGACCGCGGGATAGTCGTCGAGGGTCGGGACATCGGTACGACCGTGCTGCCCGACGCCGACCTGAAGATCTTCCTCACCGCCTCGCCGGAGGCCCGCGCCGCCCGCCGCAGCGGCGAGCTGAAGGGCGCGGACGTCCACAGCACCCGTGAGGCGCTGATCCGGCGGGACGCGGCCGACTCCTCCCGCAGGACCTCCCCGCTCGCCAAGGCGGACGACGCCGTCGAGGTGGACACCACCGAGCTGACGCTGACCCAGGTCATCGAGTGCGTTGTCACCCTCGTCGAGGAGAAGCGGGCCGCGAAGTGAGCAAACTGCCCACCGAGAGGGGCGCCGAGATCGGGCGGCGGATCGGCGTCGGCCTGATGTACGGGCTGTGGAAGCCGCGCGTGCTGGGCGCCTGGAAGGTACCCACGAGCGGCCCGGTGATCTTCGCGGTCAACCACTCCCACATCGTCGACGGCCCGATGGTCATCGGCGTGGCGCCCCGGGCGTCGCACTTCCTGGTCAAGAAGGAAGCGTTCGTCGGCCCGCTCGGCCCGTTCATGACCCGCGTCGGCCAGATCAAGGTCGACCGCGGCACCACCGATCGCACGGCCATCACCCACGCGCTGGGTGTGCTGGAGAACGGCGGGGTCCTCGGGATCTTCCCCGAGGGCACCCGGGGCGAGGGCGACTTCGCCGCCCTGCGCGCCGGGCTCGCCTACTTCGCCGTCCGCAGCGGCGCGCCGATCGTGCCCGTCGCCGTGCTGGGAAGTTCCGAGCGGCGCGGACGGTTGATAAAGGCGCTGCCCCCGCTGCGCTCCCGCGTCGACGTCGTCTTCGGCGACCCGTTCGACGCGGGCGACGGCAGCGGACGGCGTACCCGCAAGGCGCTGGACGAGGCCACCGAACGCATCCAGAAGCAGCTGGCCGCTCACCTGGAAAACGCCAGGCGCCTCACCGGGCGCTGAGCGACACTGAATACCGAGTAGTGGATCAACCCGAACGAAACGGGTGCTCCACCGATCACCACGAATGAACGACGAGGTACGGACTTCATGAACGACCACACCCAGCCCGACGGCTCGGACGGCTTCGAGCACGATCACGGGGCGCTCGGCGACGCCGAGTACGCGGAGTTCATGGAGCTCGCCGCGATCGAGGGCTTCGACCTGGAGGACGTCGAGGGGGCGATCGAGGCCGCCGGCCACGGGCCGCTGCCGGTCCTCGCCGTCGTCGGCCGCCCGAATGTCGGCAAGTCGACCCTCGTCAACCGGATCATCGGGCGGCGCGAGGCGGTCGTCGAGGACAAGCCGGGCGTCACCCGCGACCGGGTCACGTACGAGGCCGAGTGGGCGGGCCGTCGTTTCAAGGTCGTCGACACCGGCGGCTGGGAGCAGGACGTCCTCGGCATCGACGCCTCCGTGGCCGCGCAGGCCGAGTACGCGATCGAGGCGGCCGACGCCGTCGTTTTCGTCGTGGACGCCAAGGTCGGCGCCACCGACACCGACGAGGCGGTGGTCCGGCTGCTGCGCAAGGCCGGCAAGCCCGTCGTGCTCGCCGCCAACAAGGTCGACGGCCCGAGCGGCGAGGCCGACGCGGCCTACCTGTGGTCGCTCGGTCTCGGCGAGCCGCACCCCGTCTCCGCGCTGCACGGCCGCGGCACCGGCGACATGCTGGACGCCGTCCTGGAGGCGCTGCCCGAGGCGCCCGAGCAGAGCTTCGGCACCGCGGTCGGCGGGCCGCGCCGCATCGCGCTCATCGGCCGTCCGAACGTCGGCAAGTCCTCGCTGCTGAACAAGGTGGCGGGCGAGGAGCGGGTCGTCGTCAACGAGATGGCGGGCACCACTCGGGACCCGGTCGACGAGCTGATCGAACTCGGCGGCGTCACCTGGAAGTTCGTCGACACGGCGGGCATCCGCAAGCGCGTCCACCTCCAGCAGGGCGCCGACTACTACGCCTCGCTGCGTACCGCGGCCGCCGTCGAGAAGGCCGAGGTGGCGGTCATTCTGATCGACGGCTCCGAGTCCATCTCGGTCCAGGACCAGCGGATCGTCACCATGGCCGTCGACGCGGGCCGCGCGATCGTCGTCGCCTACAACAAGTGGGACACCCTCGACGAGGAGCGCCGCTACTACCTGGAGCGCGAGATCGAGACTGAGCTCGGCCAGGTGGCGTGGGCGCCCCGGGTGAACGTCTCGGCGCGCACCGGGCGGCACATGGAGAAGCTGGTCCCGGCGATCGAGACCGCCCTGGCCGGCTGGGAGACCCGCGTCCCGACGGGCCGGCTCAACGCCTTCCTCGGCGAGCTGGTCGCCGCCCACCCGCACCCGATCCGGGGCGGCAAGCAGCCGCGCATCCTCTTCGGCACCCAGGCCGGCACCAAGCCGCCGCGGTTCGTGTTCTTCGCCTCCGGCTTCATCGAGGCGGGCTACCGGCGCTTCATCGAGCGCCGGCTGCGCGAGGAGTTCGGCTTCGAGGGGACGCCGATCCATATCTCGGTGCGGGTGCGCGAGAAGCGTGGCGGCAACAAGAAGAAGTAGCGGTGACGTGGGGGGGGGGGGGGGGGGGGGGGGGGGGGGGGGGGGGGGGGGGCCGCGGGCCCCCGGGCGCCGCCCCCCCCCCCCCCCCCCCCCCCCCCCCCCCCCCCCCCACGTTCGGACCGCACGGACCCGCAAGGCCCCGAACGATCTGGTAGGCCCTGGTAGGGCCTTGTCAGAAGGTCTTTCTCGGGGCCGGCGGGAGAGCCGCCGGGACGTGGTGCATCGCGGTGGGCGTGGGCTGCTGGCCGATCTGCCCGACCCGCTGCCACTGGGACTGCTGCCCGATGCCGTGCCGGGCGCTCTGCGCCCCCGCGCTGTAGGCGCTGTACGAGCTGCTGAACGATCCCGGGCGGGGCGGCGCGTACGAGCCCGTGCCGTGCGGGATGTTCCCGAAGGCGGTGAACCCCAGATCGTCCTCGCCGCTGCGGTCACCCGGCAGCGAGCGGAACGTCTTGACGTACTCGGCGTAGAGAGCGTCGTAGATCGGCGTGGCCGATGGGCCGCCCTGGGAGTCCTGAGCCGGTCGTGCGGACGGGATCGACTGGTAGGACGGGCGGCGGGGAACGTCGTAGGTGTGCACGTATGTCCAAACGACGCGTGACGTGAAGAGATGCGGTTGTGCGGTGCACCCGAAGGGGTGCGGGGCTGCGGTTTGGACGGCCTTTCAGCCGCCGTGCGTGCGCAGCCCCCGCCCGGTCCCCGCCCCGTGGGCGGACTCAGGTACCGGCGAGAGGAAGAGCCGCTCCCACCAACTGCCCGTTCGCCGCGGCCTTGTCGAGCGCGTCCCGCAGCAGGTCCTCCCTGGGCTGGCGCCCGATCGAGCCGACCGGCGCCGCGAACATCAGCACCTGCTGGTGCTTGTTGGCGGCGGCCCGCCACCCCTGCGTCACCTGCAGCGGCTGGTGCGCCTGCCACCAGGCGACCGGCTGCCCGCCGGTCGCCGAGGGCTGGAGGACGGCGTGCAGCTGCCCCATCGCCAGCAGCACGGACCAGCCGTGCTGCACCGGCGGCACCTCGGTCAGCTCGCTCAGCGGCATGAAACCCTGCTCGATGAGGAGGGGCAGGAAGTCGTCGCCGGCGCCGGTCGTGCCGGGCCGCACGATGGGCGCGGTCGGCTCGACGACCAGGGCGGGGTGCAACTCCCCGGCGATCAGGACGAGTCCGCTGGTCACGCCGAGCACGGCCTGCTCGGGTACGACCTTGTCCGGGTCCAGGTCGACGGTGTCGCCGCTGATGGAGCGGACCGCGCCCTGGAGCTGCGCCTCGGTGACCTGGACGACCTGCGAGGGCAGGCAGGTCGCGTGGGCGAAGGCGAGGACGGCGGTCTCGTCCCCGATGAACAGGACGGTGCTGGTGCGCTCGTTCTCGGAGTCGCCCGGGGTGCGGCAGGACGTGCAGTCGTAACTGCCAGGGGCGTTGTCTCCGGCGAGCAGCCGGTCGGCTTCTTCGTCGCCGATCTCGGCGCGTACCTCGTCGCTGACGTCGAGCATGCGCGGCACGGGTGGCTCCCTCGGATGCGGTGCGTGGGCGAGGCCGGGTGGCTCCGGCTCGTGGTCCGGGTCGACCCCCGGCTCATGAAGAAGACAACGGGAGATCTGTGGCGGGAGTCACGCTGCACGGCGAACGGAATCGAACCATCTTGCACGACTGGTCACATCGTGTACGGAATCCATTACTCCATGTCAAGTAACGGCGAGGTTACGGAACTTGGCCCGGTGAACTGACTCACAGTTTGTTCGAGTGCCTGGTCGACAAATCACGAAATGAGCGAATGAAGTAGGTGGCCGGAATTGGCCGCTACCGGCGGTAACCATCAACTGGCCTGGGACGACAGGGAGTTGGTTGATAACGGGTCGTCAGGGTCCCTAGATTGCTCCGCCGTGTGCAACGAGCACCGCTCGGGTACGTCCGCCGGCCGCGCAGAGCCAGACAACGCGCAGCACGACCGTCGGCGGACGGGACGGAGTGCGACGACCGCGTCCTTGCGCGGCCGATGCGCTCCGGTCAGGGGGAAGCCCGGGTCCGTAGAGAGGGATCTACATGTCCGAATGTGCCGATAACCACACCCGCAAGTCGTCGCTCAAGACGGCGGTCCTCGCCGGGGCGGTCCTGCTCGCCCCCCTCGGACTGCTGTCCGCGACCGGCAACGCCGCGGCGGCCGACAGCGGGGTGTGGGACCGCATCGCCCAGTGCGAGAGCGGCGGCAACTGGCACATCAACACCGGCAACGGGTACTACGGCGGTCTGCAGTTCTCCGCCTCCACCTGGGCCGCGTACGGCGGAACCGCCTACGCGTCCACCGCCGACAAGGCCGGCAAGGCACAGCAGATCTCCGTCGCGGCCAAGGTGCAGAAGGCACAGGGCTGGGGCGCATGGCCGACGTGTTCGGCGCGCGCCGGAGCGTCCGGCAGCGCTCCGTCCAACGGTTCGTCCTCCGGTACGTCGAGTTCGGCCGAGTCGAGCTCCTCCAGGTCCGGTTCCTCGAAGTCGTCGGGTTCCTCGAAGTCCTACTCCGGCTCCTCGAAGTCCGGTTCGTCGGAGTCGTCGCGTTCCTCGACGGCGGCGGAGCGCTCGACTAGCCAGACCTCGCGCGGTACGTCCCGCGGTCACTACACCGTCCGCCAGGGCGACACCCTCAGCACCATCGCGGCCCGGCACGGGCTCACCTGGCAGCGGGTCTACGCCGCCAACGAGGCCGTCGTCGGCGGCGACCCCGACCTGATCGTGCCCGGACAGCGCCTCGTGCTCTGACCCCCCCATCGGGACCAGGCGGCCCCATCCGGTTCGACGACCGGATGGGGCCACCGCGGCTGTACGGCCGTGCTGCGCGCTGGTCCGGCGCGGCGGCGACGGGGTACGGAGGCTGTGTGGGGACACCGTGTATTTCCTATGAGCAGTCAGCTCCGGGATCCCGCCCGGAAGCGAAATGCGACGGGGTCCGCAGACAGTTCTCCGCGCGCTTTCCACCGGGTTATTCGCGGCGGCAGCACGACACGCGGGAATTGCGTTCGAATACACGCGGAAGGCCTACGGAACCGCCCGTAGGTGTGATGGACCGCCGCGCAGGAACTCATGTTCCGGCGGTCGAAACGCGTGTCGTGATCCTGTGACAGAAGTGTGACCGGAGTGATCCACGGCACCGGTCCGGGGTTCCCGGAGCGTGGCTGGCGGCCTAGCGTGGCGGTATGGCACCGAATCCCACTCCGCCAGCGGAGCCCCAGGACAATCCGGACGGGTACGTCGGCCTCGAGGCGGCACACGCCGAGCGGCTCGCGCGTGAACGGGGGTGGTCGACGGTGCGTTCGCTGGCGCCCGGCACGATCGTCACCATGGAGTACCGCTTCGGGCGGCTGAACTTCGAGGTGAGCGACGGCCACGTGACCCGCGCCTGGAAGGGCTGAGAGAGGTACGGCGAAGCGCTGAGAGAGGTACGGCGAAGGCCCCGGTTCCTGGCTTGGGAACCGGGGCCTTCGTGCGCGGGACCGGGTTGTGCGTACCGGGGTCCCGCCGTCGTGGGGCGGCGTTCGCGTAGGTCAGCCGCCCGTCAGGGGGCGGGCGGCCGTCGCCGAGGCCGCCGTGCCGCGCGGGAGGCGGTCGGCGTGCGGGGGGCGGCGGCTGCCGGCCGGGGTGACCGGGGTGCGTTCCGAGCGGGTCGTGTGCGGGCCGGGCGCCAGGTAGACCGGTGCGCGCGGCGCACGCGCCGGAGCGACCGGCTCGTGCGTCGCGGGCGGCTCGTCCGGGACCGTGGTGCGCGGCTTGAGCGGCACGGACACGGCGACGGGGGCAGGGGCCGCCGGAACCGGAAGGGGAGTCGGGAGCGTGCCCGCGCGGCGCGCACGCCGGCGGTCGCGCAGGGCGAGGATCGAGACCTCGGCGCGAGCGATCAGCGGCTCGCACCAGGGCAGCGCCAGCAGGACCAGCAGACCCGCGGCCCAGCCCAGCACCACGTCGCTCAGCCAGTGCGTACCGAGGTAGACGGTGGTGAGGCCGACGCCGAGCGAGACCACCGCGGACGTGGCGGACAGCCAGCGGCGAGCCCTCGGCGTGGAGGCCAGATACGCCAGGATTCCCCAGGTCACCACGGCGTTGGCGGTGTGGCCGCTGGGGAATATATCGCCGCCCAGGCCCATCTCGTTCGAGCCGATGGTGGTCGCGTAGTGCGGTCCGAGCCGCCCCATGCCGAGCTTCGCGGCGCCGACGGTGATGTTCAGCAGCAGCAGCGAGGCGCCCAGCGTGAGCATGGGGCGCAGGGTGTGCTGACGCCAGGATCTCCAGCCGAGCCAGGCGGCGACCATCACGGCGGTCGGGCCGCGCTGGCCCAGGACCACGTAGTAGTCGAGGAACGCGTGGATCTCCGGCCACTGCTGGTACGGCCGGAAGAACATGACCTGCCAGTCGAGGCGGACCAGCCACGAGGTGATCACCACGAGCCACACGATCGCCAGATAGAACGCCAGGGTCGCGACGAGCAGGGCGACCCGGTGCCTGCTCATCTTCGGCACATCGATGTGGGCCGGTCGTTCCGGCTCACGGTCGAGCCTCGCGAACACCCGGTCCAGACGGGTGAGGTTTTGTTCGGTACGCACCTAAACGACGTTACAGCGAGTGAGCTCGAGACCCGGCCGATTCCGTCGGTTTGTGATGACGATGTGATGTGGGATTGCTCTCAAAGGGGTGTTAATTCCTCTGGAATCACTAATCGCCCGGTCATCGTCCCTGTAATTCCTTTGATCATTCCACGCGGTGGCTTTAGGGAACTCATGAAAGAATTCACCGAAAAGCAGGAGTTTTCTTACTTCTCTTACGGAGGACCCGAGCCGTTCAGCCACCACGCGCCGTACACGGCCGAAGCCGCCGCGACGCACCCCACCACCAGCGCCGACCTGGACGTCCGCAGCCGGGCGAGGGCCAGGGCGAGCGGCAACAGCAGCGGGAAGGCGGGCAGCAGCAGGCGCGGCTTGGAGCCGAAGTAGCTCGACGCGCACAGGGCGAGCGCGAGGACGACACCCGTGTACACCAGCAGCGGGAGCGGCTGAGCCTGGCGTACACAGACGACGTACAGCCACAGCAGCAGGGCGACGCCGACGATCAGTCCGAGACCGGCGAGGGCCGACGGGAACGACGTGAACTTGTCGGCGACGAAGCGGGCGAAGGCGTACCCGCCGTCGAAGCCGTTGCGCCAGCCCGCCTGGACGTCGAGGTAGCCGAGCGGGCCCTTTCCGGTGCGGTGGCCGACCCACAGGACGTACCCGACGGCGCCGAGGGGGGCGAGCAGCACGCCGAGGGCGCGGCGGGCGGCGTGCGCGCCCGGTTCGAGCGCCGTGCTGCGGGTTCGCGCGAACGAGACCGCCGCCGAGACCCACACCGCCGCGACCACCGCGAGCCCCACCGGGCGGGTCAGTCCGGACAACGACGCGAGCGCGCCCGCGGTCACCCAGCGGCCGGTGAGTACCGCGTACAGCGACCAGGCGGCCAGCGCGGTGAAGAGCGACTCGCTGTATGCCATCGACTGCACGATCCCGACGGGCAGGACGGCCCACACCAGCACCGCGCACACCCCGGCCCGGCGGCCGTACACGTGGTCGGCGACCGCGAAGATCCCCCCGGCCGCGGCGAGCGAGGCGAGCAGGGACACGACGAAACCGGCGTCGGCGTACGACAACGGGGTCGCCGCGTGCAGAAGTCTTTCCAGCCAGGGCAGCAGCGGGAAGAACGCGAGGTTGGAGTGGACGTCGCCGTTCGGGAGGCGGACCTCGTAGCCGTACCCCAGCTCGGCGACCCTCGTGTACCAGAGGGCGTCCCAGCGGGCGGTCAGCAGCGTGTACGCGTTCTTGTCGCCGGCGGAGCTCCACAGGGCGAGGGCCAGCAGACCCAGGGCGCGTACGGCCACGTACCCCACGAGGGCGGGGGCCGCCCGGCGCAGGGTCGCGGAGCCGGGGGGCGTCACGCGCGTCGCAAGATCGGTCACGGGCTCGATTATCGACGGCGTGCTCGGTGCCGGGGACCGCCGGGGCGCGCGGGCCGGCGCGGAAAGCGGCGCGAGGAGTGGAGCGGAGAGGGAGCGGGAGAGGGGACGGAGAGGGAGCGGGAGAGGGGACGGAGAGTGGCGTACGCCACATGGTTGGCCGTGGACGGTGAGAGGTCCGCCACGTGGCCGTGGCGCGAACTCGCGTACGCTGCGTTCCACTCGTGTTCGTTTGCGCGGGCCGGAGACCACCGCTCCTCTCCGGCCGAGTCGCGGGGAGTCCCCACCCCGTGAGCCCGCCGGACCGAGGGATCACCTGGGAGGTACGTACATGTCCGGGACGACCACGGCCGCCGCTGCGCTGCGCCGGCGGGCGGCCGGGGCCGGTGCCAACCGCTGGGTCGTCCTGGTGGTGCTGTGCGTCAGCCTGCTCCTGGTCGCCGTCGATGCGACCGTGCTGCACGTGGCGGTGCCCGCCGTCACCGAGGACCTGCGTCCCGACGGCATCGAACTGCTCTGGATCGTCGACACGTATCCGCTGGTCTGCGCCTCGCTGCTGATCCTCTTCGGCACGCTCGGCGACAAGGTCGGCCGCAGACGGATCCTGCTGCTCGGGTACGCCCTGTTCGGCGTCGCCTCCGCACTGGCGGCGTTCGCCGGGGGTGCGCAGGTGCTGATCCTGGCGCGGGCGCTGCTGGGCGTCGGCGGCGCGATGATCATGCCGGCGACGCTGTCGATCCTGCGGCAGGTGTTCCCGGACCGGCGTGAGCGCGCGCTCGCGATAGGCATCTGGAGCGCGGTGGCGGCGGTGGGCGCGGCGGTGGGTCCGCTGCTCGGCGGCTTCCTGCTCGAACACTTCTGGTGGGGCTCGGTCTTCCTCGTCAATATCCCGTTGATGCTGGTCAGCCTGCCGGTGGGGAGGCTGCTGCTGCCCGAGTCGCGGGGCCCGGGGGACGGCCCGTGGGACGTCGTCGGCGCGCTGACGGCGGCTGCCGGGCTGTTCGCCGTCGTCCTGGGCGTGAAGCGGCTCGGCGCCGGCGAAGTGGGTCCGTTCACCGTGCTGCCGCTGGCGGTGGGCGCGATGCTGCTCGTGTGGTTCGTACGACGTCAGCGGCGTCGCGTCCATCCGCTGGTGGACCTGCGGATGTTCGGGCGGCCGGCGTTCAGTACGTCGGTGGGGTGCATCGTGTTGGCGATGTTGGCGCTGGTGGGGCTGGAGCTGATCGCGGCGCAGTACCTGCAGCTGGTGCTGGGACTGTCCCCGCTGGAGACAGGGCTACGGCTGCTGCCGCTGACCTTCGCCGCGATGGCGGCGGGGCTGGCCGGGGCGCGGCTGCTGCGGCGGTTCGGGCCACGGCGGATGGTGTGCGGGGGGTTCGTGCTCACCGCGGTCGCGGTGCTGACGCTCACCGCGATGGGCGGGTCGGACAACGCGGGACTGCTGCTGGCCGGGTTCGTGCTGCTGGGCTTCGGGCTGGAGACGACGTTGTTCGCGGCGTACGAGTCGATGCTGAGCGAGGCTCCGTCGGAGCAGGCGGGCGGCGCGGCGGCGATCGGGGAGACGTCGTACCAGTTGGGGGCGGGGATCGGGATCGCGCTGCTCGGAAGCGTGATGAACGCGGCGTATTCGCCCGGGTTGGCGTCCGTGCCCGGGGTGCCGGCGTCCGCGTCGGCGGCGGCCGGGCATTCGCTGGGCGAGGCGTATGAGGTCGCCGGACAGTTGGGCGGGCCGGCCGGGGTTGCGCTGCGGCGGGTCGCGAGGGACAGCTTTGTGCACGGGCTGCATGTCACGTTGTGGGTGAGCGCGGGGTTGTTGTTGCTGGGGGCTGTGATGGCGTTGCGGTTGCCGCGGGTCATGCAGTGCGAGGTCCCTGCGGTGGAGCTGCCCAAGCCCAGGGAAGTCGCGGAGTCCCGCGTCTCCGTGTAGAGAACGTCGCCCGCGGGACTCGCCCACCATCGGCCGCCGCAGGGCCGTGGGTGGTCCTGGCTGGTGGGTGGGGCGTGGGGTGGACTTGTGGGGGGCTGGGTCGTAACGTCTCGGGGGATGGTGTGACTAGCGGTGCTAGTTTTTCGGAGGCTTTCTCATGTCCGCGTCCTCGACGTTGCCGCCCTTCGACCCCGCCGACCCGCTCGGGATCGACGATCTGCTGGAGCCGGAGGATCTCGCGGTCCGTGACACCGTGCGGCGCTGGGCGGCGGACCGGGTGCTGCCCCATGTCGCCGAGTGGTACGAGCGCGGGGAGCTGCCGGTCATCCGGGAGCTCGCACGCGAGCTCGGCGGGATCGGCGCGCTCGGGATGTCGCTCACCGGGTACGGATGTGCGGGCGCCGGCGCCGTGCAGTACGGCCTCGCCTGTCTCGAACTCGAAGCCGCCGACTCCGGCATCCGGTCCCTCGTGTCCGTGCAGGGATCCCTCGCCATGTACGCCGTCCACCGGTTCGGCTCCGAGGCGCAGAAGCAGCAGTGGCTGCCCCGGATGGCCGCCGGCGAGGTCATCGGGTGCTTCGGGCTCACCGAACCCGATCACGGGTCCGACCCCGCCGGCATGCGGACGTACGCCAAGCGCGACGGCGGGGACTGGGTGCTCAGCGGGCGCAAGATGTGGATCACCAACGGGTCCGTCGCCGGCGTCGCCGTCGTGTGGGCGCAGACCGAGGAAGGGATCCGCGGGTTCGTCGTGCCCACCGACGCCCCCGGGTTCGCCGCCCCCGAGATCAAGCACAAGTGGTCCCTGCGGGCCAGTGTGACCAGCGAACTCGTCCTCGACGACGTACGGCTGCCCGCCGACGCCGTCCTGCCGGAGGTCACCGGGCTGCGCGGCCCGCTCAGCTGTCTGTCCCACGCGCGCTACGGGATCGTCTGGGGCGCGATGGGTGCGGCGCGGTCGTGCTTCGAGACCGCCGTCGAGTACGCGAAGACCCGGGAGCAGTTCGGGCGGCCCATCGGGGGGTTCCAGCTCACCCAGGCCAAGCTCGCCGACATGGCGGTCGAGCTGCACAAGGGGATTCTGCTCGCCCATCATCTGGGGCGGCGCATGGACGCCGGCCGCCTGCGTCCCGAGCAGGTCAGCTTCGGCAAGCTCAACAACGTACGGGAGGCGATCGAGATCTGCCGGACCGCCCGTACCATCCTCGGCGCCAACGGGATCTCGCTCGAATACCCCGTCATGCGGCACGCCACCAACCTCGAGTCGGTGCTCACCTACGAGGGCACCGTCGAGATGCACCAGCTCGTGCTGGGCAAGGCGCTCACCGGACTCGACGCCTTCCGCTGACCCGACCCCAGGGGCCGGGGCAGGGCCGGTGAGCGGCCCTGCCTCAGCTCTGGTTGAAGAAACCGTCCGTCCGGCGTCCGGCCGGATCGCCGTTCACGATCTCCGTGTTGGACGGGGTCAGCAGGAACACCCGGGTGGAGACCCGCTCGATCGAACCCCGCAGGCCGAAGATCAGCCCGGCCGCGAAGTCGACGACACGCTTGGCGTCGCCGGGCTCCATGGCCGTGAGGTTCATGATGACCGGCACACCCTCGCGGAACAGCTCACCGATCGCCCGCGCGTCCCGGAAACTGTCCGGGGTGACGGTGCCGATCCGGCGGCCCTTCTCCTCGGCCGTGTCCGTGGCCACCTTCACACGGGGGTCGGTGACCCAGGCGTCCCCGGAGTCGGTCCCCTCGGAATAGTCGTCGTCGTAGTAACGCTCGTCATCGTTGTCGTCGACGAGGCCAAGCCAGGCACTCGCCTTGCGCACCGATCCCATGGACGCCTCCTCTCACAGCGGTCTTTCTGCATTCCGCATTCCCCATGGTCGTCCATGATGCGGATGTCGCGCCAAGTGGATAGACGCCGCGCGGGGGGTTTGTGACGGTACTGGTGCACAGCGAATCCGTCGAGAGCCCGCGTCTCCCAAGGGTCGTACCGCATACGGCTGCTGACTGTGAGTGAAATATGATTCTTCGTGGCGGATGGGTGACGCACGGTGCGTCCGGGTGAACCGAGTGCCCCCGATCCGACATGACAATCGGTCGATGGCATGCCGATAGCATGCGGCAGCTCAATGTCCCAAAGACGACGGGGGTTGTCGTGTTCGGAATTGTCAGGCCGTGCAGTCACCGGCTCGGAGAGAGCCTCAAGGCCCAGTGGATGGCGCACCTGTGCGGGCTCTGTCTCGCACTGCGCGGCGACCACGGACAGTTCGCGCGGGTGGTCACCAACTACGACGGTCTGCTCATATCGGTTCTGACGGAGGCTCAGGCCGAGCGGGTCGTCAGCGGTGGATGGCGGCGGACGGCGGGACCGTGTCCGCTGCGCGGGATGCGCACCGCGTCCGTCGCGCAGGGTGAGGGCGCCCGGCTCGCGGCCGCCGTCTCGCTGGTGCTCGCCTCGGCCAAGGTGCGCGACCACATCGCCGACGGGGACGGGCTGCTGGCGCGGCGGCCGGTCGCCGTCGCCGCGCGCCGGGTCGCCGCGAGCTGGGGGCGGGCCGGGGAACGCGGCGGGGCCGCCGTAGGGTTCGACACCGCCGTCCTCCTCGACGCGGTGGACCGGCAGGTCGGCATCGAGGCGCTCGCCGGGCCGGGCACCTCGCTGCTGGCCGTCACCGAGCCCACCGAGACCGCCACCGCCGCCGCGTTCGCGCACACCGCGGTCCTGGCGGGCCGGCCGGGCAACGCCGCGCCGCTCGCCGAGGCCGGCCGTCTCTTCGGACGGCTGGCGCATCTGCTGGACGCCGTCGAGGACCGGACGGCGGATGCGGCGGCCGGCGCCTGGAACCCGCTGACGGCCACGGCCACCCCGCTCCCCGAGGCCCGCCGGCTCGCCGACGACGCCCTGCACGGCATCCGGCTCGCCCTGCGCGACGTGGAGTTCACCGACGGCAGGCTGGCGCATCTGCTGCTCGCGCACGAGCTGGGACGGTCGGTGGACCGGGCGTTCGGCACCTCCTCCTGCGGGCACGCGCACGGCCCGCAGCAAGCCTTCGGCCCGCCCATCGGCCCGTACGCCCCCCAGGGGCCGGCGGATCCGAACGCCCCCGGCAACCCCTACGGCCCTCCCCACGGCAACCCCTTCGGCGGTGAGCCGCCGCGCCCCGACAAGCGGGGCTTCTGGGCCGGATGCGCGGTCGCGCTCGGCCTGTGCTGCACCTGCAAGGTGTGCTGCGCCGACGAGTTCGAGGGGCCGTGGTCGCGGAAGAAGCACGACGGATGGTGCCGCGACGGCTGCGACTGCGGCTGCGGCTGCTGTGAGGCGTGCGAATGCTGTGAGTGCTGTGCCTGCGACTGCTCGTGCTGACGTGGCGTCACGTCCCGTGTGCGGGTGCTCATCGTCCGTCGCGGATGCCGTCACGGTGAGCAGTGAGCATCCCCGGGACGTATCTCCCGCCAAGGACGCGGACGCTCGAAAGGACCAGGGACCATGCCCGGGCGCTCTGACAAGACCGTTCCGCTCGCCGTGAAGATAGTGGTGAGCGGGGGCCTCGGGGTCGGCAAGACCACCTTCATCGGGGCCGTCTCCGAGATCGAGCCGCTCGACACGGAAGCGGCGATGACCCAGGTGTCGGTGGGGGTCGACTCGCTCGAGGGCGTGGAGTCCAAGACGACGACCACCGTCGCGCTGGACTTCGGGCGGATCAGACTCGATCCGACCATCGCGCTGTATCTGTTCGGGACGCCCGGACAGGACCGCTTCTCGTTCCTGTGGGACGACCTGGTGGAGGGCGCGCTGGGAACGGTCGTCCTCGCGGACACCCGGCGCATCGAGGAGTGTTTCCCCGCGCTCGACTACTTCGAGGCCCACGGCGCGCCGTTCGTCCTCGCGGTGAACCGCTTCGACGGCGCCGAACGGTTCGAACTGGAGGAGGTGCGGGAGGCGTTGGGGCTCGGTGCGGACGTTCCCGTGCTGGAGTGCGACGCGCGGGAGCGGGGGTCCGTGCGCGATGTGCTGGGCGCGTTGATGGATCGGGTGATCGGGGCGCGGGCCGCGCCCCGGCGTCGGGCTGTGGTGGCGCGAGGATGAGGGGAGGGCGAGGATGAGGATGAGGGGAGGGTGAGGCAGGAGTGGCGCGTGGGTGAAGGCGGAACTGGCGAGGCGGGAACGCGAAGAGGCGCCCGGAAACCGGGCGCGCAGTGGGTCAGCTCAACAGGAACAGGACCACACGCGACCGAAGTCGATGTGGGAGCGGGTGACCAGCCACTGCTGCGGATGCATGGGCCATGTGGAACAGGTCTCCGATTACCCGTCAACTGAGCTGAGACGTAACGCTCACCGTTCGGGCAGCCTTGACAGTGAGGGGAAACACCCCCGTACTCTCGCTGTACGGCTAGCCTGCTGATCGACCTCGGCGACGGCGAGCACGCCGCCGAACCCGGCCACGGCGGAGGCGGCCCCCGGCCGACCGCGCGGGGCCCGCTCTACCGCGGCGGCCCGGTCGACCTCGCCGACCTGATCGCCTCCTGGCACCAGGACGGCACCGTCGACGGCTTCCACCTCGCCCCCGTCGAACCGCGCCGCGACCTGGAGCGCCTGGTCAACGGCACGGTGGGGCTGCTGCAACACCGTGGCCTGTTCCGCACCTTCTATCCGGGCAGCACGCTCCGCGAGCACCTGGGGCTGATTCGGCCCGCCCACCAGTACGTGGGAGGAGCGCCATGAGGTCGGGCCGCTGCCCGAGATCGTCCCGGCGCCGGTCCCGCCCGGAGAGCTATCCGGACGGTCGACTTCCGGACATCCGGCGCCGCGCGCCCCGGCGCACCCGACACGGACGGATGCGCGAGGGCGGGCGTCAACCTTCTGTACTGCCTCCGTGCGCCTTGCCGTCCCATTGGGCTGTGCCGCCCCGTCGCCGGGGAACACCTGTGACGTGGTGGTCGAGGCAGGAGAGCGCAACCCCGTCTGAGCTGGGGCAAGAGGGCTGCAGGAGGGCGGCGAGTGGACTCAACTCACGCAGTTCGTTCAAGGTCTGACGGCCGAAAGGCGCCCTTGCGCCGACCGGCCGTTCGGCCGAATACTCCCCCTCAGCGCTTGTCAGGGTCACGGCGTGTCCGGAATCCGGACGAACGTCGGTCCTGGCTGCGCCTCACGGGCCCCGACCCCACACGACGGGCCCCCGACTTCCCCTGGGAGGGAACGAAACGTGAGGATCAAGCGCACCACCCCCACCACCCCCACGAGCGGCATCTCGAGACGGATCCGGCTGACCGCCGTAGCGACCGGACTCGTGGCCGCGGCCGCCATCGCGATCCCCAACGCGAACGCGGCCGACACCGCCACCTTCAGCACCGCGCAGCTCAAGAGCGCGAGCACCTCGGTGCTCAACGCGGACGTCCCGGGCACCGCCTGGGCCGTCGACAGCAAGACCAACCGGCTCGTGGTCACCGTCGACAGTACGGTGTCGCAGGCCGAGATCGCGAAGATCAAGGAGCAGGCGGGCAGCAACGCCGGCGCGCTCACGATCAAGCACACGCCGGGCCAGTTCAAGAAGCTGATCACCGGCGGCGACGCCATCTACGGCGGCGGCTACCGCTGCTCGCTCGGCTTCAACGTGCACAGCGGGAGCACCTACTACTTCCTGACCGCCGGTCACTGCGGTGAGGTCGCCTCCACCTGGTACTCCAACTCGGGCCAGAGCTCGACGCTGGGCACGAACGTCAGCTACAGCTTCCCGACCAACGACTTCGCCCTGGTGCGGTACACCAACTCGTCGGTGGCCCACCCGAGCTCGGTCGGCAGCCAGACGATCTCCAGCGCGGCCACCCCGAGCGTCGGCACCACGGTCTACCGCCGCGGTTCCACGACGGGCACCCACAGCGGCCGGGTCACCGCCCTGAACGCCACCGTCAACTACGGCGGCGGCGACGTCGTCTACGGCATGATCCAGACCACGGTCTGCGCCGAGGGCGGCGACAGCGGCGGCCCGCTGTACGGGGGCAGCGTGGCCTACGGTCTGACCTCCGGCGGCAGCGGCAACTGCAGCTCCGGCGGCACGACCTTCTTCCAGCCGGTCACCGAGGCGCTGAGCTACTACGGCGTGAGCGTCGGCTGACGGTCCCGGCCGGCGTGTCGCCCGAGTTCCACAGGTTCCACGAGCTTCGCGATTGAGGGGCGGGCCCCCGTACGCAACCGGCGTGCGGGGGCTCGCTCTTGTCCGTGGGGCGGAGTTACCGTCCGGAGTACAGGATCCGAGGTGCGCGGACCCAGGCTCACCTTGATCGTTTCGGGCGTGGACCGGCTCCGGAAGGCCAATGCAGATCGTCACGGTGCCGGTGCCGGTGCAGGAGGGCATCACCCGGGACAACGTCAAGAGTCCTTCAGAGCGGAGGTGAAGCGCATCTCAAGACCGCTCCGTCCACGCGTGAGCACGGGTCCGCGCTGTTGACCTCAGGTCACGGGGCGCTGCTGCTGCTCGATGTACTGCTTGACGATGGTCAGCGGCGCGCCGCCGCAGCTTCCTGCGACGTACGAGCCGGACCAGAAGCGTCTGCTCAACACCTTGAGGCTGTTGACCAGCTTGGAGAGCTGGACCTTGGGCGGGTAGTGCGCGAACAGGTGTACGTGGTCCTGTTCGCCGCTGAACTCCTTCAGCTCCGCTTCGAAGTCCGTGCACACGTCGCGCATGATCTCTTTGCACCTGGTGAGCATGACATCGGTGAACACGCCGCGCCGGTTCCTGGTGACGAAAGCCAATTGGGCATGAAGGGTGTGGACGACGCGACGGTCAGTCGGTACGGCGGGATTTGGATTCCACCGGGGTGGCACGGCCTCGAACCGTATAGTAATCACGTGACTACGGAAAGCGCATGGGTGAAGCGGCAGTTCGGGCATAGGGCCCGGCTTGCGCTGACCCCCGCGCAGGTCCGGGCCGTCGACGACCAGGCGCATGCGGCCCGCACCATGTGGAACCTGCTGCACGACTGGTGGACGATGCTGCCGAGCGACAAGCGCTCGCTGGTCGCTGCCGATGCCGCGATCCGGCAGGCCCGCAAGGACCTCACCTGGCTCGCCGTCCTGCCCGCGCAGGCAGCCCAGGCGGTCCTGAAGACGTACTTCCATGCGTGGCGCAACTGCTGGGACAAACGTGCCGGCGCACCGAACTTCAAGTCCCGCATCCGCTCCGTCATGTCGGTGGACATCCCCCAGGGCCGGGACCTGAACGTCGTCCGTGTGCACCGCCGCTGGGGCATGGTCAACCTCCCCAAGGTCGGCCGGGTCCGCTTCCGCTGGACCAAGGACCTCCCGGCGGGCAAGAGGGCCGACAAGGGCAACCGGATCACCGGCGCGCGGCTGGTGAAGGATGCACTGGGCTGGCACATCGCCTTCCGCGTGCAGACCATCGAATCCAAGCCGGAACCGCATCGGGGGGCTGAGGTCGGCATCGACGCAGGGGTGAACCTGCCGCTGGCCCTCTCCGACGGCAACCACTTCGACCACGGCCGCGCCGCGCGCCGCCCTGACAAAGCAGCCGACCGCGACAAATGGTTGAACCAACACGAGAAGGCCACACTCCTGCGCCTAGAGCAGCGCGCCGCACACCGCAAGAGCCTCCGCAAACGGGGCGAGCACACCTCCAACCGCCTGCGGAGCACCTACGACCAGATCAAACAGCTCCGCGCAACAGCCACGCGCCGGGCCGTTGACTGGCAGCACAAGACCACCACTCGCATCGCCAACCAGTACGGCACCGTGGTGGTCGAACATCTCAACATCACGAGCATGGTCAAGTCCGCCCGGGGCAGCATCGGGGAACCGGGGAAGAATGTCGCGCAAAAGGCCGGGCTGAACCGTTCCATCAGCCAGGAGGCGTGGGGCCGCACGGTCACGATGCTGGCGTACAAGCTCGCCCAGCGCGGCGGCACCCTGCACAAGGTCCCCGCCCCCGGCACCTCCCTGCGCTGCTCCGCCTGCGGCGTCACCACGCCTGGCAGCCGGGAGGACCAGGCCACGTTCGTGTGCAAGAATCCCGGCTGCGGCTTCGAGGCGAACGCCGACTGGAACGCGGCCCGCAACATCTTGCACCTGTACCGGATCGGCCTCGTGGCGATCCCGGCTGCCGGGAGGGCAGTCGCCAGGCGCGCACCTAGCGTCAAGCCCGCCACCGCAAGGTAGGTGGGAATCTCCCGGCCTCAGCCGGGAGAGCACTTCAATTCAAGGTGACCTCGCCGCCGAGGCGGTCGTCCGGGTGGAGGACTACCGCTTCGCGGTCTCCCAGATGGCCCAGACCTCCCTTCGGTCCATCATCGGCAAGAGCGAGCTGGACGATCTGCTCGCCGACCGCGAAAAGCTCAACCAGGGACTGGAGTTGATGATCGACAGCCCGGCGGTGGAATGGGGCGTGACCATCGACCGGGTCGAGATCAAGGACGTCTCCCTGCCCGAGACGATGAAGCGGTCCATGGCCCGGCAGGCCGAGGCCGACCGTGAGCGACGGGCCCGGGTCATCAACGCCGACGCCGAACTCCAGGCGTCGAAGAAGCTCGCCGAGGCCGCCAAGGAGATGTCCGAGCAGCCGGCCGCCCTCCAACTGAGGCTGCTGCAGACGGTGGTGGCGGTGGCCGCCGAGAAGAACTCGACTCTGGTGCTGCCGTTCCCGGTGGAGTTGCTGCGGTTCCTGGAACGGGCCCAGCAGCCGCTGCCCGCGCCGCCCGCACCGGGAACGCCCGCATCCGGGCCGGCCGCATCCGGGCCAGCCGCACCGGAGATGAAATCCGGTCAGGACTAGACCTCGCCCGTCCGTACGCGATTACTCGCACGTAGCATTTGCAGTGCGAATCCTCAACCCTCCTGTGGGTTCTTCTGTGGCGCCGGGGTGGTGAAGGCGCGAAGGGCGCGCGGTGCTCACCCTGTGCGCGTCCCGAAGGCGACCTTGTGTGCTCCCTGTGCCGTTCGGAAGAGTAGGCGCCCGCCAACCAGCCTTCCGGCCCCGCGCGGTCCCCACAACCGTCCGGGCCGACCCCCACAGGAGGACGCGAGTTGAAGCACCGACGTATACCCAGGCGGCGGACGGTCATGGCGGGAGCGGGTGTCGCCGCGCTCGTCGCGGCGGGAGTCAGCTTCCAGACTGCGAACGCCGGCGAACCTGCGAAGACCCCGCAGCCCGCCACCCTCTCGGTCCTCGCGGCCGGAAAGCTCGCCTCGACGCTCGGCGAGGCCCTCGGCGTCGACGCGGCGGGCACGTACTACGACGCCCAGAGCAAGAGCCTCGTGGTGAACGTCCTCGACGAGAGCGCCGCGAAGACCGTCGAGGCGGCCGGCGCCAAGGCCAGACTCGTCGAGAACTCCCTCGCCGAACTGACCGGAGCCCGTACGACGCTCAAGGCGGACGCGACCGTCCCGGGCACCGCCGTGGTGACCGACCCGACCGCCAACAAGGTCGTCGTGACCGCCGACCGCACCGTCTCCGACGCCGCGTGGGCCAAGCTCACCAAGGTCGTCGACGGACTCGGCAAGGTGGCCGAACTCCAGCGCACCAAGGGGGAGTTCAAACCCTTCATCGCCGGCGGCGACGCCATCACCGGCGGCAGCGGGCGCTGCTCGCTCGGCTTCAACGTGGTCAAGGGCGGCGAGCCGTACTTCCTGACCGCGGGGCACTGCACCGACGCCATCTCCACCTGGTCGGACTCCTCCGGCGCGCAGCTCGGCGCCAACGAGGTCTCCAGCTTCCCGGGCAACGACTACGGCCTGGTCAAGTACACCGCCGACGTCGACCACCCGAGCGAGGTCGACCTCTACAACGGCTCGGCCCAGCGGATCACCGGCGCCGCCGGGGCCACCGTCGGCATGAAGGTCACCCGCAGCGGCTCGACCACCCACGTCCACTCGGGCACGGTCACCGGACTGGACGCCACGGTGAACTACGGCAACGGGGACATCGTCAACGGTCTGATCCAGACCGACGTCTGCGCCGAGCCCGGCGACAGCGGCGGCTCGCTCTTCTCGGGCAGCAGCGCCATCGGCCTGACCTCGGGCGGCAGCGGCGACTGCACCTCCGGCGGAGAGACGTTCTTCCAGCCGGTGACCGAGGCCCTGTCGGCGACCGGCACACAGATCGGCTGACGCCCCGCGCGCCCCGTCCGGGCGATCGCGCCGTTCGCCGAACGGGGCGGTGCCCACCGGGCGGACTCGCTTTGTCCCGGGGGCGACGAACTGTGCGAGTCCGCGCGCACCGCACTCCTCGCGATCGCTGCACCCGGCGGAGTCGGCCGGCGTTTGCGCAGGTGAGAGGGGTTCGAACGACTGTCGTACAGATGTTCGAGAATGGGTCTATGGTGAGGGGTGAGGGATTTAGGGAACTGATGTTCGAGAGTGGGATCGCGGGAGGTGCGTGTGCCAGGGTTCACGCATCTGCACACCGTCTCCGGGTTCTCCCTGCGCTACGGCGCCTCGCACCCGGACCGGCTGGCCGAGCGCGCCTTTGAGCGGGGCATGGACGCCCTCGCCCTCACCGACCGCGACACCCCCGCCGGCACGGTCCGCTTCGCCAAGGCCTGCGCGAAGGCGGGTGTGCGGCCGCTGTTCGGGGTGGACCTGGCGGTCGCCGCCGGGTCCGCGCGGCAGGACAGCGACGTACGCCGGGACCGGCACCGCCCGCCCGTGCGCGGCGGCGCCTTCGTCGACGAGTCGACCCCCCGTGTCACCTTCCTCGCCCGCGACGGCGCCCGGGGCTGGGCCGACCTGTGCCGGATCGTGACCGCCGCCCAGATCGGCTCGAAGGTCGCCAAGGGCGAGATGAAGTGGGGCTGACCATGAGCGAGTTCGCCCCCTCCACCGCGCCCGCCGACGTCGTGCGCCGCCAGTACCTGGCCTCGGCCGCCGGCGACCTGGACGCCCTGCGCGCCACCCTCGCCCCCGACGTGGAGTGGACGGAGATGGCCGGCTTCCCGCTGGCCGGGACCTATCGCACGCCCGAGGGCGTCACCTTGAACGTCATGGAGCAGCTCGGCAAGGAGTGGGACGGCTGGGCCGCCCACGACGACACCTACGTCGTCGACGGCGAGAACGTCGTCGTCCTCGCCCGCTACACCGCCGTCAACAAGGCCACCGGCAAGCCGATCGACGTCCGTGTGGCGCACCACTTCGTCGTACGCGGCGGACTCATCGTCCGCTTCGAACAGTTCGTCGACACGGCGCTCGTCCGCGAGGCCATGGCCGACTGAGTCGTACCGCACCCACCGAGAGGCAGGAGACAGAGATGTCCGCTGCGGACAACAAGGCACTCGTGACTGCCTTCTACGAGCAGGCGTTCAACGACTATCAGCCCGAGGCGGCCGCCACCGCACACCTCGGCGAGAGCTACACCCAGCACAACCCCGAGGCGCAGGACGGCCCGGGTGCCTTCGTCGGCTATGTGCACTGGCTGCGCGGGCAGTTCCCCGACCTGCGCCTGGACATCAAGCGTGTGATCGCCGAAGGGGACTTGGTGGTCACCCACAGCAACCTGCACCTCAAGCCCGGCGACCGGGGCATGGCCGTAGCGGACTTCTGGCGCGTCGCCGACGGAAAGATCGTCGAGCACTGGGACGTGATCCAGGAGGTGCCCGAGAAGAGCGCCAACGACAACACCATGTTCTGACCCCACAGCAGCAGCACGGCGCCCGGGTACGGCACGGGTGCCGTACCCGGGCGCCGTGCTGCTCCGCTGCCGTGGTCCAGCCGCACCACACAGACAACCGAACAGAACAGAACGGATAGAGAGGCTCCCCCCACCATGACCAGCCTTCCCAGCCGACGCCGCCTGCTTGCCACCGGAGCGGGTGCCGCTCTCGGTCTCGGTGTCGCCACTGCCTCCGTCACCCCCGCTCAGGCCGCCACCGGCCAAGCCTCTGCGGGGCGCGTGGACGGGCGGCGGCGAGGAGAAGCGGACTCTTGACGAGCTCTACCAGGCGGCCCTCGCGGAGGGCGGCAAGCTCGTGCTCTACGCCGGTGGTGACATCTCCACTCAGGCGGACGGAATCCGCAACGGCTTCAAGAGCCGGTTCCCGGACATCGACCTGACAGTGGTCGTCGACTACAGCAAGTACCACGACGTCCGCGTCGACAACCAGTTCGCGACCGACACCCTGATACCCGACGTCGTACAGCTCCAGACCGTTCAGGACTTCGTGCGCTGGAAGGAGCAGGGCCGCCTGCTCGCCTACAAGCCGGCCGGTTTCTCCAAGCTCTACGCTCCCTTCAAGGACCCGCACGGCGCGTGGGTCGCCGTCCAGGTGAGTGCCTTCAGCTACATGTACGGTCCCGCCGCGGTCGGCTCCGACATCCCCAGCGGCCCGCTCGACCTGGCCGACGCCCGCTGGAAGGGGAAGATCGCCTCCTCCTACCCGCACGACGACGACGCGGTCCTCTACCTCTACACCCTCTACGTGGAGAAGTACGGCTGGGATTGGCTCGCTCGACTGGCCACCCAGGACCTTCAGTTCGCCCGCGGCAGCTACACCCCGAGCGCGGCCGTCACCAGCGGCCAGAAGGCCATCGGCATCGGCGGATCCGGCGCGCCGCTGTCCACCGGGTCGGTCAAGTGGGTGCTGCCCGAGGAGGCGCCGTTCATGTCCTGGGGACAGCGGGCCGCGATCCTCAAGCAGGCCGAGAACCCCACCGCCGCCAAGCTGTACCTGAACTGGCGGCTCTCCGTCGAGCAGCAGAAGGCCGCCACCAACGGCTGGTCGGTCCGCACCGACGTCACCCCGCCGACCGGGCTGAAGCCCGTCTGGGAGTACCCCAACGGCAACCTCGACGGCTTCCCGCGCTTCATGGCCGACCGCGCGGCGATCGAGCGCTGGAAGCAGACCTTCGCCCTGTACTTCGGCGAGGTCAAGGGAGACCCCTCACCGGGCTGGCTCGGACTGCACCCCGGAGCCTGACCGCCGACCGGTGCCGCCCGGCCCCGCACTCCCCACGCGCTGGGCCGGCGGCCCTCCAATTCCCGGCCGCCGGTTGGGAGGGCGTCGGCTGGTGGCCGCCGGTGGTCACGATGGTCTCCTTCGAGTGAGTTGATGGGGCGGTGTCGTGGTGGTCCCGTTCCTGTGCGCGAAGCACTGCGCACGCGACAGGCGCAGGAACCGGGTTTTCGGCGGCTTCGGCTCACCGACCGGCCGGAGGCGCCGAAGCGGGTGCCGTACACGGGTAGTCCTGGACGCTGACCGGTTGGTCGGTCACGGGGGGTTGGGCGCGGCCGGCGTGCAGCGCTGACCACGATGACGGCGGCCACTTCGAGTTCGTAGTCGAAGCGGAGGCAGCCGGAAGGCATGAACAACGTGGACAAGGTCATGGCCTCGGCCGCCGAGGCCGTCGCCGACATACCGGAAGGGGCGTCGCCGGCGGTGGGCGGCTTCGGGCTGTGCGGCATACCCACCGTGCTCATCGACGCCCTGCACGCCCAGGGCGCCGGCGGACTGCGCGTGGTCTCCAACAACTGCGGCGTGGACGGCCAGGGCCTCGGTGTCCTGCTGGCGGCCGGCCGAATCGCCCGAGTGGCCGGCTCCTACGTCGGCGAGAACAAGGAGTTCGCCCGCCAGTACCTCGCCGGTGAACTGGAGGTGGAACTCACCCCGCAGGGCACCCTCGCCGAACGACTGCGCGCAGGCGGCACCGGCATCCCATCCTTTTACACCCCGGCCGGGGTCGGCACTCAGGTCGCCGACAGTGGCCTGCCCTGGCGCTACGACCCCGACGGCAGCGTCGCGGTGGCCTCGCCGCCCAAGGAGACACGTACTGGCTTTGTTCACGAGTTTCGACAGCAGATGTACGCCTCACCGCGCAGCGCGTGGACGGCGGCGTGTTCGATGTTCATGAGAAGTGACAGCGGCCGTGAGGCGGCTGGCCGAGCAGTCGCCTCCGCCGGTCGAGGACTGCGCCACGGTCACGGCCTGGTGGCCAACCAGACGGTCACGGCCGCGGTGGCGGTGAGTGCGACATTGAGTGTGATCCGGCGGTCTTCTCCGGTCAGGTGAACGGCGATCGCACCGGTCTGCAGAAGTACGAAGCCGATGGCTGCGGCCGACGCCAGCCAAGGAGCGGTACCGGTCAGCGGTGGCAGGACCAGACCGGCCGCGCCGAGTATTTCGACCGCCCCCAGCGCCCTGAGGGCGGGCAGGGGAATACGGTCGACCCAAGCCATCATCGGTCGGAGTTGATCGCGGCTGCGGATCACCTTCAGCGTGCCTGCGTAGAAGTAGAAGAGCGCGAGCAGTCCCGCGACGATCCAGTAGGCGATGTTCATGGTTTCCGTTCACGGGGGCCCCGGTTCGCGGGGTCCTGTCGATTGCGTCGAGTGCCAGGGAAGCCCCTGGAGACGGCCGGTCCGTCGTCCGAGGGTTCGGACGCGAAAGGCGGGAGCGCCACGGCCCCAGAGGCCGAAAGGAGGGCGGCCGGGCCGTTCCGTCCCGCCGACTTCAGGCGAGGTCGGTCGCGGGCTGTGTCGCGTAGCGGCTCATTGTGTCGATGTTGGCCTGTGGCGTCAGCGGCTGTCCGGATGCGAGCACCTCATGAAGGTCTCGGAAGTACTGCACATACAGGTCGGGTGTGAATGTGCTGAGCATGACGGCGGGTTGGTCGGTCAGGTTGGCGAAGGTGTGCGGGGTGCCGGGCGGAACCATGACGAGCGTCCCCGCGGCGGCGTCGTAGTCCTCGTCCCCGACGGTGAACCGCACGGTGCCGGAGAGGACATAGAAACCCTCGTCGTGTTGGCCATGGCGGTGCTGCGGCGGGCCCTGCGTGTGCGGGGCGAGGACGGACTCGGCGATCGCGAGGCGGTGCCCGGTGTGGCTGCCGTCCTCCAGAACGCGCATGCGTGTGGCGCCCAGAACGATCGTCTCGCCCTCGTGGGGACCCACCACCGATACGGCGGGGTCGGCCTGCGGCTCGCTGGTCTTCGCTTTTTCGGTCATGGTCACGAGTGCACCGCCGGGACCTCGCCGGTGTCCAAGACCCATTCAGCAGAGCCGATACCTCATGGGTATCGTTGCAGCGTGGAGCTACGGACCTTGCGCTACTTCGTGGCGGTCGCCGAGGAACTCCACTTCGGCCGGGCCGCCACCCGACTGCATATGAGTCAGCCGCCGCTGAGCCGGGCGATCAAGCAGTTGGAAGCCGAGGTCGGGGCCCTGCTCTTCGCCCGCTCGACCACCGGCGTCACGCTCACTCCAGTGGGCGCGGTGCTGCTCGACGAGGCGCGAGCCCTACTCGACCACGCCGACCGCGTCCGGGTACGTGTGAGCGCAGCAGTCGGCGTCGCGACTATCACCGTCGGCATCTTGGGCGACGGCACCGACCCGGGAGTGGCCAGGCTGGCCGCGGCCTACCGCCGAAACCACCCCGGAGTCGACATCCGCATCCGCGACACCGATCTGACTGACCCGACGTGCGGACTGCGCGCTGGACTGGTCGACGTCGCCCTCACCCGGGCACCGTTCGACGAGACCGCACTGACGGTGCGTGCGCTGCGGACCGATCCGGTCGGCGTGGTCCTGCGTGCCGACGATCCGCTGGCCCGCCGCGATGAGCTGCGGCTGGCCGAGCTGCGCGACCGCCGGTGGTTCCAGTTCCCGCAGGGCACAGACCCCATCTGGCAGTCGTACTGGAACGGTGGCAGGCCGCGGGAGGGACCAGTGGTGCGCGCCGTCCAGGAATGCCTGCAGGCTGTGCTGTGGAACGGCACGGTCGGCCTGGCCCCGCTCGGACACGACCTGCCCGCGGAGTTCACCGTGGTGCCGCTGATCGACATGGCGCCGAGCCGAGTGGTGGCGGTGTGTAACGAAGGAGACACCAACCCGTTGACCCGATCATTCATCAAGATCGCGACAGCCGCGTACCGCCACTGAGGATCGGCAATGGCGCTGCCGCAGCTCGTGAACAATTCGAACGCTGCAGCCCTCGTGACCGCCTCCGGAAATGGTGAATATCTGCTGTCGCTTCTCGTGAACAAAGCCACACGTACCTTCCGCGGCCGGGCGTACGTCCTGGAGGAGGCCATTACCACCGACTTCGCCCTGGTACGGGCCTCCCGCGGCGACCGGCACGGCAACCTCGTCTTCCACCGCAGTGCCGCCAACTTCAACCCCCTCGCAGCCATGGCCGGCCGGACCACCATCGCCGAGGTCGAGGAACTCGTCGAACCCGGCGCCATCGACCCCGACGCCGTCCACCTGCCCGGCATCTACGTCGACCGGGTCGTGGGCCCCGTCCCCGCCGACGACAAGGGCATCGAGAAGCGCACCGTCCGCACGCGTCAGGAGCGGCACTGATGACCTGGACCCGCGACCAGATGGCGGCCCGCGCCGCCCGCGAACTGCCCGACGGCTCCTACGTCAACCTGGGCATCGGACTGCCCACCCTCATCCCGGGCCACCTCCCGCCCGGCGTCCACGTGGTGCTGCACTCGGAGAACGGCGTCCTGGGCACCGGCCCGTACCCGTACGACGACGAGGTCGACCCCGACCTGATCAACGCGGGCAAGGAGACCGTCACCGTGCTGCCCGGTGCCTCCTTCTTCGACTCCGCACGGTCCTTCGGGATCATCCGCGGCGGCCGCATCGACGTCGCCGTACTGGGCGGCATGCAGGTCTCCGCAGCCGGTGACCTTGCCAACTGGACCGTACCCGGCAAGATGATCAAGGGCATGGGCGGTGCCATGGACCTGGTGCACGGTGCCCGCAAGGTCATCGTCCTCATGGAGCACACCGCCAAGGACGGCTCACCGAAGATCGTCGACGAGTGCACGCTCCCGCTGACCGGGCGCGCCTGCGTCCACCGGATCATCACCGACCTCGCCGTCCTCGACATCACGGCCGACGGCCTGTCTCTGGTCGAACTCGCTCCTGACGTGTCTCCCTCGGACGTCCGCGAGCGCACCGAACCGGAGGTGGGAATGGCGCTCTCCGTCCCCCACAGCTGACCCCGCCACCAGGAAGAACCCTCCGCATGTGTCCTGTCCTCACCAACCCCTGCAGCAGGCAGCGGCTCACTCCGGAGCCAGTCGGCGCCGCTTCCTCCAGATACTGGGAGGAACCGCGGCTGTCGGCGGACTGATGTGTACTGCGAGTACGAGGGCCCTCCCGTCCGTCGGACGGAAGGGCCCATGACCAGGTGTTTCTCTGTGCCCCCGGCACGTTTCGAACCTGCGACCCCCGCTTTAGACGATACGACGGTGCTGCTCGGTCTCGACGGGGTGTCCGTCGCCCGGGTCGAGCGGCTGGCGGATGGGACACGCCGAGTCCACTTGGTCACCGCCGATGAGACGGCCCGGGCCTGCCCGGCCTGCGGAGTCTTCGCCACCCGGGTGAAGGGCTCCGCGACCACCTTGCCCCGCGATCGGCCGTACGGCGAGAGCGGACCTGAGTTCCGCTGGCACAAGCGTCGCTGGTGGTGCCGGGAGCCCGGCTGCCCGTGGCCGGCGGGATCACTGCGGCGACCAGTGCGTCCTGCTGCGGTTGTCACGGCGCCGCTCTGGCTCGCGCGATCACACCGTCCCGCCGCTGCGGTCGTTCCCTCGGCGCAGCAGGCCGTGCAGGGCCTGCGCCGCCGGGGACAGGGGCGCGGCGCGGCGCAGGACGTACGAGTGGCGGCTCTGGGGCGGGTCGAAGGGGACGATGACGACCCCGCCCGCGCGGCCGAGTTCGGCGAGTGTGCGGGGGAGGACGGCGGCACCCGCACCGGCGAGGACCAGGTAGAGAGAGGATCCGCGCAACTCGGTCTCCACGGCGGGTGTGAACGCGGCAGCGCTGTCGACGCCCGCCCCGGCCAGCATGTCGACCACCATGTCACGGACACCGGTGACCATTTCGAGGTCGAGCAGGTCGGGCACGCCCACGACGCCACCCGGAGGCGGGGTGCTGCCGGGCGGCAGGGCGAGCACCATGTCCTGCTCGGTGACGAGCTCGCCGGTCAGGTCTCGTTCGGTGGGGTCGAGGCGGTCCGTCAGGCCGAGTTCGACGGCGCCGGAGCGAACCGCCTCGCGGACTTCTTCGGGGCGCTCAGCCGAGGTGACGCGGACCCGGACCTGAGGATGACGCGACCGAAACTGCCCGATCACCGCGGCGAGAGGGTCGAGCAGTACGCCGGGCAGCGCGATGAGGTCCAGTCGTCCTGTGACGAGCCCGGATACGGCTTTCACCACGGCGCGGCCTGTCTCCATCTCGCGAACGATCAGGCGTGCCTGCCCGGCGAAGGCCTCCCCTGCCGGGGTCAGGCGGACACCCGAACCTGCGCTCGGCGGCATACGCTGACCAGCCAGTGCCGCCATGGTCACCGGAAGTCCGGGAGGCGCGGCGGGAGGAAGGACAGCAGGACGGGGGGCAGGCTGCCCGTCCGTACGCAGGCACCGGGTCACGCTCCCGACGCCATATGGGAGTGCGTGCAGTGGCTGGCTTCCGGCTCACCCGGCTCGTAGGACGTCGAGCGCTGTGAGTGCCACGTGCAGTTCGGTGCGGTGTTCGCCGGACTCGAGATCGCAGTCGAGTATCCGCTCGATGCTGCGCAGACGTTGGTAGACGGTCTCGCGGGACAGACGGCCGGAGCGGGCTGCCAGGGTCTTGTTGCCTGCGGCGTCAAGGTAGTGGCGCAAGGTCGTCAGCAAGTCCGTCCCGTGGCGGGCATCATGGTCGAGGAGCCGGCTTAGTCGGCGCTCGGTGAAGTCCTGGATCTGGGTATCCTCCCGGAGCGCGAAGAGCAGGCGGCGCAGGCCGATGTCGGATGGCTTGTGGTATGAGCGTCCCGGCGGGAGCGGCCGGCCGGGTTCGGTGGCTTCGGTGACGCGGGTCGCCTCGCGGAAGGATCGGGCGACATCGAAGAGGTCCGTCGCCTCGCTGCCTGCGCTGACGGTGGCCCCCGGCGCCAACTCGAGTACGGTGCGGCTCAGGTGTTCGACCACGGGTGGGCAGGGCTGGCCGGGGCGCAGGGACAGGAGGATGCCGAGGCGCGTCGGGCTGAGAACGCCGACGAGTGCCTGTGTCCCTTGCTTCCTCAGCTCTTCGCAGAGGAGCGCTTCGCTTTTCGTCGCGTCGGTCTCTTGAGGAAAGTCCGCGAGCACGGCCATGAAGCTGCAGTCCTTGGTGGACAGACCCAGTGCGGCGACCCGGGCCTCGGCGTCCGTAGGGGAGTGGTGGCGTTGTCCGACGAGGTCGCGCAGGAGATTGCGGTGTGCCGTGCGTTCCCAGGGCACGGGGTGGATGACGCGGGCGATGGTGAGGGCCATCGCAGCTCTCTCCAGGACCGTCACAGCGGTGGGGCCGAATATCGAGGGAGTGGGCCGGCGTGACGGGGCGGACAACATGACCACCCGGCCCCATCTTTCGCCCTGGTACTCCACAGATGTCACGAGCCAGCCGTCGGGTCCGGACACGGATGTGCGGCCGGCGGAAGGTGTCGCTCGTGAGCGCCGTTCCCAGTCGCTGAGCGCTGCTTCGACCGTGCCTGCGGAGGGCGCGCAGATCAGTGCCTGGTGGGCCAGGTTCTCCAGTACGACGGTGTGGCCGCTCATCTCAGCGGCGGCACGTACGACCTCCTCGGGCACAGCGCCGCGCAAGGTGAGGGCGGTGAACGCCTCGTGAATGCGCTGGGTCCGGCGCAGCTCCTCGGCCTGGTTGCCGAGGATGAGAGCGTGGACTACCTGTGTGACCTCAAGGAAGTTGACGTCCTTGGCCAGGGTCACGAGGGGGAGTCCGCGGGCCTCGCAGGCATGGACCAGGGCGTCCGGCGGGCGGTGATAACGGCGGACCAGCTCGATGACCAAGGCCGCCGCGCCGATGTCGGCGAGTTCGTTCACGTAGCGGCGTACACCGGCCGGCTCGTCGGGCAGGGGCATACCGGTGGTCAGGACGAGCTCGCCGCCCTTGAGGAACGAGGCAGGGTCGGTCAGCTCGGTCATGTGAACCCAGCGGACGGGGCGGTCGAGCAGGTCTGCTCCGGTGACGACCTGCGGCTGCCCGGCGGCGAGGACGGGAAGGGTCACAACGTCGGCCACGGTGAGCGGATGGCCGGCGGTGGCCATGCCCGGGCCGGCCACGGAGGCGTCAGGACCGTCGGTGACGGACCTTGCGGCCGTGTGGTGCTTCTCGCTCATGGGACCTCCCTGGGTGCTCCGTCACCCTGACAATCCTCACTGACCTGCGCAAGAGCTCTCAAAGGGCTGCTGTGAGCAGGGCGAGCGGGGCGTGATGCCCGGTGCGGCTGACACAACGTCCAGATGCCGGGGCGCGGGCGGACAGATCGAGCATTGGCGTCATCGAGGTACGCGGAGATGCTCGACCGGACCGGAGCCAGACCGACGACCCGCCGGGAGACGAACATGACTGCACTGTCGCCGCACCTTCGCCAGGCCACGCCCGTGGTGGCGGTCCGGGGAGAGGGCGTCCACCTCTACGGTGATGACGGCCGCCGCTACCTCGACTTCACCGCCGGCATCGGCGTGACCAGCACCGGGCACTGCCACCCCAAGGTCGTAGCGGCCGCCCAGGAACAGGTGGGCACCCTCGTCCACGGCCAGTACACGACAGTCATGCACCAGCCGCTGCAGCGGCTGGTCGACAAGCTGGGCGAGGTCTTGCCCGAGGGGCTCGACAGCCTGTTCTTCACCAACTCCGGCAGCGAGGCGGTGGAGGCGGCGCTGCGGTTGGCCCGGCAAGCCACCAGTCGGCCGAACATCCTGGTCTGCCACGGTGGCTTCCACGGCCGTACGGTCGCCGCCGCTTCCATGACGACCTCCGGCACCCGCTTCCGGTCCGGCTTCTCCCCGCTGATGAGCGGTGTCGTCGTCACTCCGTTCCCGTCTGCGTACCGGTACGGCTGGGACGAGGAGACCGCGACCCGCTTCGCCCTGAAGGAGCTGGACTACACGCTCCAGACGATCTCCTCGCCCGCCGACACGGCCGCGATCATCGTCGAGCCGGTGCTCGGCGAGGGTGGATACGTCCCCGCCAACCGCGCCTTCATGCAGGGCCTGCGGGAGCGGGCAGACCGCCACGGCTTCCTGCTGATCCTCGACGAGGTACAGACGGGCGTCGGCCGCACCGGTCGCTTCTGGGGTCACGACCACTTCGGCGTCACGCCCGACATCCTCGTCACCGCCAAGGGCCTGGCCAGCGGCTTCCCGCTGTCAGGAATCGCCGCCTCCGAGGAGCTGATGACCAAGGCGTGGCCCGGCTCGCAGGGCGGTACGTACGGCGCCAACGCCGTCGCCTGCGCCGCGGCCTGCGCCACCCTCGACGTTGTCCGCGACGAGAGGCTCGTCGAGAACGCCGAGGCGATGGGCAAGCGCCTTCGCCAGGGCCTGGAGGCCGTGGCCGACCGGACCGCAGGCATCGGCGACGTACGCGGCCTCGGGCTCATGCTCGCCACGGAGTTCGTCACCGAGGACGGCAGTCCGGACCCCGAGACTGCCGCCCGTGTGCAGCGCGCCGCTGTCGACCAGGGCCTGCTCCTGCTTCTGTGCGGTGCCTGGAACCAGGTCGTGCGGATGATCCCGGCCCTGGTGATCGACGAGACGGCGGTGGACCAGGGACTCCAGGCATGGGCGGCCGCGGTGGAGGCCGGCACATCGGGAGCGGCGCGGCGATGACGTTGTCGGGCCGGGGTGCCGTCCTTATCCGGCAGCACCGGCCTGCGCGCACCGAGGGTTCCTGTGCGGTCGTCACCGCGGCAACGGTCCGCCTGGTGGCGACCCCACAGGCTTCAACACCGCTCCCTCGCGTCTTGAGTCAGGAGCTTGCGAAGTCGCGCAGGTGAGCAGCCGGGTTCTCCGGCGCTGCCGTACGTCCAGCAGCGCCGGAGGCGCGGGCCTTCACCGCGTCCGCGTCGTCGCAGTCGAACTCGACATACCACCAGGCACGGCCCTCGGGGAGGCCAGTGACGGAGTCCGAGCCGCAACGGGCCCGCATGGTGGCGACGAGCGCCTCAACCAGCTGTCACCGCGCTTCGGTGACAGAAACGGTCACCGCATCGGGGGTCCGTGCTTCGTCGAGGCTGTCCTTCACGCAACCATGGTCGGGACCATCGAGTCGTCGGCTGCTTTGCTGAGGGGCAGAGGGTGCGCAATGGACATTCGGCAGCTGGAGTACTTCCTTGCGATCGTTGATCGTGGGGGATTCAACCGTGCGGCCTCGGCCTTGTACGTGTCGCAGCCGTCACTGTCGCAGGCCGTGCGGGCACTGGAGCGTGATCTCGGTTCCGAGTTGTTCCATCGCATCGGGCGTAGGGCAGTGCTGACGGAGGCCGGAAGGGCTCTGATCGAGCCCGCCCGAGAGGCCGTGCGGAGTCTGGAGACGGCGCGGGCGAGTGTCGCGGCGGTGCATGAGCTGCGTGAGGGGCGCCTGGACGTGGCGTCCGTGCCCTCGCAGGCGGTGGAGCCGCTGACGAGTCTGGTGAGTGCCTTCAGCCACCGGTATCCCGGCGTCTCCGTGGCCATCAAAGCGGCGTTCACCTCGCGTGATGTGATCGACATGGTGCGCACGGGTGCCGTGGAACTGGGGCTCTTGGCGTCCGCCCGGCCGCTCTCCGACAAGGAGGTCGTCTGCCATGCGCTGGGGCGGCAGCGCTTTGTGCTGATGGTGCCGGCCGACGGCCCGTTCGCTGATCGGACGGCGGTGCAGTGCCAGGAGCTTGCGGGACAACGGCTGATCGTCGGGCAGCCGGGTACCGGGATGCGCGCCTACGTCGACGCGCTGCGGGAACAGGGCATCGAATTCACCGTCGCCGCCGAGACCGAGCACCGGGTGTCGCTCATGCCCCTGGTGCTGGCCGGGGTCGGGCTCGCGGTGGTCATGGATTCCTGGCGGGACCTCGCGCGGCAGCTGGGCGCCCGCGTCCTGGACATCGAGCCGGAGAGCACCTTGGACATCGCTCTCGTCAGCCGCCGCGGCAGCCTGTCGCCGGCGGCTGCCGCGTTCGTCACGGCCGCCCTCTCGGCCGCCGGCAGCTGATAGGCGCCGCTTATAAGGGAGATCCGCTTTGCGTCTTGGACGCCCCGCGGACCGCCTTGCTGCAATCGACGGTATGACAACCAACCACCGCATTGCCCTGATCCCCGGCGACGGCATCGGCGCCGAGGTACTGCCCCCAGCACAGCAGGTGCTCGATGTTCTCGGCCGCCGCCACGGCTTCAGCCTGTCCTACACGTCGTACGACTGGTCGTGCGAGCGGTACCTGCGGGAGGGCGCGATGATGCCCGCCGACGGGATCGACCAGCTGCGCGACAAGGACGCGATCCTGCTGGGCGCCGTCGGCTACCCGGGGGTGCCGGACCACGTCTCGCTGTGGGGATTGCTGATCCCGATACGGCGCAGCTTCCGCCAGTACGTCAACCTCCGGCCCGTCCGTGTCTTCGCAGGCATCGACAGTCCGGTGCGCGGCGCACAGCCGGGCGAGGTCGATCTCGTCGTCGTGCGGGAGAACGCCGAGGGCGAGTACAGCGAGATCGGCGGACGGCTGAACCAGGGCACGCCCGAGGAGTTGGCCGTCCAAGAAGCGGTGTTCACCCGGGCCGGGGTCACCCGTATCGCCGACTACGCGTTCTCGCTCGCCGCCCGCCGCCGAGGGAAGCTCACCTCCGCCACCAAGTCCAACGGCATCATCCACACCATGCCGTTCTGGGACGAGCTGATCGCCGAGCGGGCCGCCGAACACCCCGGCGTCACCTGGGACCAGGAGCACATCGACGCGTTGGCGGCCAAGTTCGTCCTCGACCCCGCCCGCTTCGACGTCGTCGTCGCCTCCAACCTCTTCGGTGACATCCTCAGCGACCTCGCGGCCGCGGTCGCCGGATCCATCGGTATCGCCCCGGCGGCCAACCTCAACCCCGAGGGTGACTTCCCCTCGATGTTCGAGCCCGTGCACGGCTCAGCACCCGACATCGCAGGCCAGGGCATAGCCAACCCGTTGGGCGCGATCTGGTCCGCGGCCATGATGCTCGACCACCTCGGCCATCCGGCCGCGGCCATGGACATCACGGATGCGATCGCCTCGGTCCTGGCCAAGACCGATACCCGCACCCGTGACCTGGGCGGAACCGCGACCACCGCCGAGTTCACCGACAGGCTGATCGAGTTCCTCTGAGCCATGTTCTTCCGCGGTGGGCGGCAGGGACGACGCCGCCCACCAGTCATCCCCGCGCGCCCTCTGCAGCTGCTTCTCCCGCGTCCAGAACCAGCACCGCGACGTGCAGGGACGTGCGCTCCAGACCTGACTCCAGGTCGCAGCCGAGGAGCCGCTCGATGGTGTGCAGGCGCTGGTAGTACGCCTGCCGGGACATGCCGGCGCGTTTCGCCGCGACCGACTTGTTCCCGGCTGCCGCCAGATAGGCGCGCAGTGCCTGGAGCAGATCGCCGCCGTTGCGGTCGTCGTGCTCGATGAGGCGGGTCAGGTGCCGTTCCGCGTACCACTGAAGACGGGTGTCCTCCCGAAGGACGCCCAGCAGCTCCGGCAGCCGGACGTCGGCGGGGACGTAGAACCACCGCTCCGGGGAGGCCGGTGTGATGGCCTCGGCCGTCTGCTCCGCCTCCTGCCACGACCGGGCGATCCCGCCGAGGTCGGTCACCCCGGGACCGACGGCGACGACGGCCCGCGGTCCGAGCTCCTCCCGGGTCAGACGGCCGATCTGCTCGGCGACCGGCTGCCAGGCGCTTGCCTGTGCCAGAGCCATGAGTACACCGATGCGGCCCGGGGCCGTCTCGCCGACCAGGGCGCGGACACCGGTGTGCGTCAGCGCCTTCGCGATCCGTTCGTCCAGGTGCTCCCCCTCGGCGCCGGTGTACGGGTGGCGGATGACCACGGCGAACAGGCGGTGTCCGAGGGTGGGCAGTCCTAGTGCCTCGGCGCGGGCGCGGGCGTCCGCGGGGGAGCGGAAACGCCGTTCGTACAGGTCCCGCAGTACGGAGCGGTGGGCCCGGCGCTCCCACCAGGCCTGCCCCGCCAGACGCGCCATGGTCAGCGCGACCGCCGCACGCTCCAGCACCAGGACGTGTTCCGGGTCGGGCTCGGCGCTCAGCCGGTCCTCCAGCAGGACCAGCCGCCCCCACGGGCCGTGGTGGTCCTGCACCGGCGCGATCAGCCACCCCTCCGGGCCGCTCGGCGTGAGCCTCTCCGGCGTCGGGGCGGCCCGCGAACGCCGAGACCAGGCCGACACCACCGGCTCGTACGGCCGGCCGAGCAGCTCGCACATCAGGACCCGGTGGGTGAGATCCTCCAGCACCACGGGGGCTCCGGTGAGCTCCGCGGTGGTGTGCACCAGTTCCTCGGGGTCCGCGCCCCGCAGCGTCAGGGCCGTGAAGATGTCCTGGATGTCCCGCCCGCGGCGCAGCAGGGCCCCCTGGGCGTCGAGGATGAGCGCGTGCACCGTCTGCGTGACGTCGATGAACCGGACGCCACGGGCCAGCTCGACCAGCGGCACATCGCGGGCACGGCACGCCGCCACCAGCTCCTGGGGCACCTTCTGGTACCGGTAACCGAGCTCCACGACCAGGCCGGCTGCGCCGACGTCCGCGAGCTGGTCGACGTAGCCGCGCAGCTCGGAGGCGTCCTCTGGATGCGGCACACCGGTCGTCAGGATCAGCTCGCCGCCCTCCAGGAAGTCCGCGGGGTTGAGCAGCTCGGTGACATGCACCCAGCGCACCGGGCTGTCCAGTCGCGACTCGCCTGCCAGCACGCGAGGCATCCCCTCGACGAGCACGGGCAGGCCCAGTACCTCCCTAAGGGTGGGGAAGTGCCCGATTGCATGGTGTCTGGGCGGCATAGGGGGTCTTTCATCCGAGGGAATCGGGCTCACCTTCGCACCGGCCACTCATCGTGACAAGAGGCGGGCCGTCATTTGGGCAGTCCGGTCGTCCGCAGTGACAGACCGTCTCGAGAAGGCCTTGAAGCGGAACACAGTGTGGGTTGACCTGCGGGTTCCGCGGGGCGGAAAGTGAACGCCATCCCCAGCAGGATCCGAACTGCAAAGGTCCGCGCGGTATCCGCAGCGTGCTGGGGCGACTTCCACCCAGACCACACCATCGAGCGGAGCGATCTCATGCGCATTCCGAAGCGCGTCGCCGTGATCGGTGCCGGCAGCATGGGCAGCCAGGCCATGTGGCGACTGGCCGCCCGCGGAGCCGAGGTCATCGGCTACGACCGCTACGCACCGGGTCACGACCGAGGCGCGGCCGGGGGCGAGAGCCGGATCTACCGAGCCGCCCACCTCGGCGAGCCCGCGTACATTCCGCTGCTGCGGCTGGCGGACCGGATGTGGGGGCAGCTCCAGGCGGAGACCGGCCGGTCGCTGCTGCGCCGCAGCGGCAGCCTCGTGATGGGGGAGACCGCCTCACCGTCCATGCGCCTTCTCCTTTCCATCAGCGCCGTCCAGGGGCTGGATCACGAGGTGCTGGATCGGGAGGAACTCGCCCGCCGCTACCCCCAGCACCGTCTCCCGGACGGACATACCGCCGTCCTCGACCGGTTGGGTGCCGTCATCAGGCCGGAGGCGTCGATCCAGGCCGCCGCCGCCCGCGCCGAGCAGCTGGGCGCCCGGCTGCACCGCTACACCACGGTGCGCGAGGTCGTCCCCGCGGCGGGCGGCGGGGTGCAGATCGTCACCGACCTGGGCACGGACCACGTGGACGCCGCCGTGGTGACCGTGGGCCCCTGGATCAACACCCTGCTCCCGGACCTCCCCCGGACCGTCGACGTCCGCCGGGTGGTCTGCTCCTGGCACCTGCCCACCCGCCACGACTGGTTCGCGGGCGGTGCCCCTTCCTTCGTGCGCGCCGCACCCCACGACTGCTTCGGAATCCCGTCGCCCGACGGCATCTCCGTCAAGCTCGGTCTCTCCTTCAAATACCATGCGCCGGTGCCCGAGCCCGATCGGCTCGACCGTACCGTCCGCCCCGAAGAACTCGGTGTCTTCCGCGAGCTCATCGGTGAACTCATGCCCGACCTGAACCCCGACCCCATCAGGATGTCGGCCTACATGGAGGGCTACACGGAGTCCGGAAACCCGATCGTCGGCCATCTCCCCGGCGAGGACGACATCATCGTCATGGCCGGGTTCTCCGGCAGCGGTTTCAAGTTCTCGCCCGCGATGGGCGAGATCGCCGCCGACCTGGCGCTCGACGGCACCACGCAGCACCCTGTCGACTTCCTTGCTCCGGCAGGAGTCGGCGCCGCCTGATCCCCGGCGGATGTCGACGTCCTCACCCCCCACTCCTGACGTCTCTGTCGTGAGCATGCCTAAAAAGGGTCCGTGCCGGCCCTGATCAGTTCCCCGACGCAAGAAAACGGAGCACTTCCATGCCCCTTCCCTCGTTCCAGTTCCGCCCGAAGTACGTCTCGTTCGACTGCTACGGCACGTTGATCGAGTGGCCGATGACCCCCATCACGCGTGAGCTCGTCGGCGACCAGATCCCCGCCGAGCAGTGGGATCAGTTCGTCAAGGAGTTCCGCGGCTACCGCTACGACGCGGTCCTCGACAAGTACTACCCCTACGAGCAGACGCTGCAGGCCGCCTTCGAGCGGGTCTGCCGCAAGTGGGGCGTCAAGGCGGCCCCGGACGCGGGCAAGCGGCTCGCCGACGGTGTGCGCAGCTGGGGGCCGCACGCGGACGTGCCGGAGCCGCTGAAGAAGATGGGGGAGCACTACAAGCTGGTGATCCTGTCCAACGCCGACGACTCCTTCCTCGCGGAGAGCGTGCCGCGGCTGGGCGCCGACTTCCACGCCGTCTTCACCGCCGAGCAGGCCGGCTACTACAAGCCCCGCTACGCCGCGTTCGAGTACATGCTCGACCAGCTCGAGGCGTCCCCCGAGGACTTCGTGCACGTCTCCTCGCACACCCGCTACGACCTGATGCCGATGCACGACATGGGCTTCCGCAACCTCGTCCTGCTGGACCGCGGCTGCGACCCGGTCACCCACGGCTACGACTACGTGACCGTCAAGTCCCTGGACGAGCTCAATCAGATGCTGGGCATCTGACGCGCGACGCGCACCCGCCCCCCCGTCCGATCCGCACGTCGTCCCCGCATCACGGATTCCCCGTATATCCCCGTATCCCCAGGAGGCACCGCCATGGAAACCAACCGGACAGGCCGCAGAAACGTATTCCGCACCGCAGGCGCCGTGGCCGCCGCGATGCAGGTCAACAGACACCTGAGCATCCCGATCGCCACCACCGCTCTGGCCCTCGCGCTCGCCGCGTGCGGGGCGACCGGCACCGCGCAGAACGCGGCGGCGAAGAGCACGACGCAGGGCGGGGGATCCGGCTCGTCGGCCGAGCACACCGACGACATCTCGGTGGGCGTGAAGCCGGACCAGAACGCGGTGCAGCTGCTGCCCGCGACGGTGAAGGCCAAGGGCACGCTCTCGGTGGCCATGGACCTGGCGTACCCGCCCACCACGTTCATGGCATCGGACAACAAGACCCCGATCGGGTTCAACCCGGACATGGCCCGGCTGATCGCTGCCAAGCTCGGCCTGAAACTCGAGATCAACAACGTCAAGTTCGACACCATCATCACCGGACTGCAAGCCAACCGGTACGACTTCACCGCCTCCACCATGGGCGCCACCAGCGACCGGCTGAAGGTGCTCGACATGGTGGACTACGTCAACTCCGGGACCGGAGTGTCCGTCCCTTATGGCAACCCGCAGAACCTGGGCACCCACACTCTGTGCGGGCACCGCGTCGCCGTCCCCTCCGGCAGCACCGCGGAGCTCCAGTGGCTGCCCCAGCTGTCCAAGCAGGACTGTACGAGCAAGGGCAAGCCGGCCATCAAGTCGGTGAGCCTGCCCAGTGTGAACGACGCGCTGACCCAGCTGGTCTCCAAGCGGATCGACGCGGTGATGTACGACTTCATCTCGCTGGAGTGGGCGGCCGCGCAGCAGCCCAAGACGTTCGACGTCCTCAAGCCCCTGGTGGCCACCAAGCCCGCGACCGTCGCGCTGAAGAAGGACTCGCCGCTGACCCCCGCGATCAAGGCTGCCATCCAGTCGATCATCGACAGCCCCAAGTACACCCAGGCGCTGGACCGCTGGGGTCTCAAGGACCTCGGGATCAAGGCCGCGGCCATGGCCGTCCCGCAGGACTGAGACGCCGATGGACGTGATCGAGACCACGACGACCAGGAGCCGACCGGTGCCACAACTACTGGCCGAAGAAAAGAAGCGGATCACGCCGAAACGTCCGCGCGACTACGTCGCCTGGACCGTCGCGATCGCGATCGTCGCCGGTCTGGTGTGGACCGCGGTGACGAACGAGAACTATCGCTGGCCGGTGGTCTTCAGCTACTTCACCACTGAAACCATCCTCAACGGCCTGCTGATCACGCTCCTCCTGACCGCGGCGAGCATGGCCCTGGGCACGCTGCTCGGGCTGGTGCTGGCGGTGATGCGCATGTCGCACCAGCGGCCCGTCTCCGGGCTCGCCCAGCTCTACATCACCTTCTTCCGTGGCACCCCGGTGCTCGTACAGCTGGTCTTCTGGTTCAACATCGCGGCGCTGTACCCGAACCTCTCGATCGGCATCCCGTTCACCGACATCTCCACGCCGGTGAACGTGAACGCGATCATGACGCCGATGACCGCGGCCATCGTGGGGCTGACGCTCAACCAGGCCGCCTACATGTCCGAGATCATCCGCGGCGGCTTCGCCTCGGTCAGTCGCGGACAGCACGAGGCGGCGGAGTCCTTGGGCATGTCGGGGTTCACCAAGCTGCGGCATGTGATCATCCCGCAGACCATGCCGGCGGTCATCCCGGCCACTGGCAACCAGGTGATCGGCATGCTCAAGGAGACCTCGCTGGTGAGCGTGCTCGGCGTCGCCGACCTGCTGAACAGCGCACAGTCGATCTACGCCCGGAACTACCAGACGATTCCGCTGCTGATCGTGGCCAGCCTCTGGTATCTGATCATGACGCTGGTGCTGAGCGTGCCCCAGTCCATGATCGAGCGCCGTTTCTCCCGCTCCACCCGGGCGCAGCTGACCCCGGCCGCCACGTCGGCCGAGCCGGGGGCGGGCCAGCCAGTTCCCACCACGAGGGAGTCCCTGCTGTGAACGCCGACGGAACGATCGTCGCACGCAAGCTGTGCAAGAGCTTCGGACGTCACCAGGTCCTGCGTGACATCGACCTGACCGTCGCGGCCGGGGAGATCTCCTGCATCATCGGACCCAGCGGATCGGGCAAATCGACCCTGCTGCGGTGCATCAACGGTCTGGAGACCGTCGACCGCGGAGTCCTGCGGGTCAATGGAGAGGACTTCGGCTACGTCGAGAAGGACGACGCCTACCACGCCGTCCGCCCCAAGCGGCTGGCCGAGCAGCGCGCCCGCATCGGCATGGTGTTCCAGCAGTTCAACCTGTTCCCCAACATGACCGCCGAAAGCAATGTCATGTCCGGACCGGTGCTGGTGCAGAAAAAGGACCGCGCCACCTGCCGGGAGCAGGCACAAGAACTGCTGGCCAAGGTCGGCCTCAAGGGCTGTGGCCACAAGTACCCCGCCCAGCTCTCCGGCGGCCAGCAGCAGCGCGTGGCCATCGCCCGCGCGCTGGCGATGGAACCCACCATCATGCTGTTCGACGAACCCACCAGTGCGCTGGACCCCGAGCGCGTGGGCGAAGTACTCGCCGTCATGCGCGACCTCGCCGGCAACGGAATGACCATGCTGCTCGTCACCCACGAGATGGCCTTCGCCCGCGAGGTCGCCGACGAAGTGCTCTTCATGGACGAAGGCGTCGCGGTCGAACGCGGCGACGCACGCGAACTGCTGGCCAACCCCCGTGAGAAGCGAACCCAGGCCTTCCTCGAAAGGGTGCTGTAGCCAGTGGCACCGGCAGGTGGCAGCGGCTCCGGCAGCGAGGCTGGAGGAGACGCTGACCGACTGCGGTGAACGTGACTCCCGCGCCCCTGCCGGTCCTGGTCTCCAACCCCACGCTGTTTCGACGTCGCCCCGACCGTCACAGCCGTCAGCGCGGTCCTCATCGCCCTGGCGTCCTCACCCTCGCAACTGACATCGCCGTCGGCCGGGCCCCTGGTGCTGCCCGGCCGCGCCTCCTTCGAAACTCCCCGCTAAGGACCGACATGAAGACGATTCCCTACTGGATAGAAACCGCCGGGGCGTTTCCCGACCGATCCGGCAAGCCGCTGACCGAGGACACCGACCTGGTGGTCATCGGCGCCGGCCTGACGGGTCTGTCCACCGCCCTGCACTCCGCCCGCAAGGGCGCCCGCGTCACCCTCGTCGAGAAGGGCCAGATCGGCTCCGGTGCCTCCGCCCGCAACGGCGGTATGGCCAACCTGGGCTTCACCATCGGCGTGGGCCAGGCCATCCGCCGGTACGGACTGGAGCGGGCCCGCGAGATCTACAACTCCTACGGCGAGGCCGTGGACACCGTCGAGCGGCTGGTGAACGAGGAGTCCATCGACTGCCAGTTCCGCCGCGTCGGACGCCTGGGTGTCGCGTCCCGCCCCGCCCACTTCGAGAGCAAGAAGGCACAACAGCGCCTCCTGGCCAAGCACTTCGGACACGAGACCACTCTGATCGGCAAGGCCGAGCTGCGTTCCGAGATCGGATCCGACGCCTACCACGGCGGCCTGCTCGACCCGTTCAGCGCGGCCCTGCACGTCGGCCGCTTCGTGCGCGGCATGGCCGAGGCGTGCGAGCGCACCGGTGTCGAGATCCACGAGCGCAACGCTGCCATCGGCGTACGGCGCACCGCCGCCGGCCGGTTCGAGGTCAGCACCGAGCGCGGTGTCATCCGTGCCGGGCAGGTCATGATGGCCACCGACGCCTACACCGACAAGAACTTCCCGTGGCTGCGCCGCCAGCAGGTCTGCGTGGGCAGCTTCATCATCGTCACCGAGCCGCTCGGCGAGGAACTCGCCCGGGACATCATCCCCAAGGCCCGCCTCATCGTCGACTCCAACAAGGTCTGCCACTACTTCCGGCTCACCCCGGACAACCGGCTGCTGTTCGGCGGCCGCGCCCGCTTCGCACCCTCCGACCCCACCTCGGACAAGAAGAGCGGGGCCGTCCTGTTCCGCGAGATGTGCGAGATCTTCCCCCAACTCTCCCGCACGAAGATCGAATACGTGTGGGGCGGCTCCGTCGGCTTCGCCATGGACCGCATCGTGCACGCCGGACAAACCGAGGACGGCGTCTACTACTCCATGGGATACGCGGGCCACGGCGTGCAGATGGCCACCCACATGGGGCACGTCATGGCCGAGGTGATGGACGGCCACCCCGAGGTCAATCCCGTCCGCGACATCGCCCCGCCCCGCATACCCCTCTACAACGGCACTGCCTGGTTCCTGCCCTTCGCGGGCGCCTACTACAAGACGCTCGACCGCATCCGCTGACCGGTCGGCAGCCTCTCTACACCTCCAAGGAGATACCCACGATGACTGTCGTCCGTGATGTTCCCAAGCAGCTGTTCATCGGCGGCGATTGGCAGGACGCGGAGTCCGGCCGGACCCTGTCCGTCGATAACCCGGCCACCGGCGAGGAACTGTGCCAGGTCGCCGACGCCTCACCCGCCGACGGTCGGCGTGCGGTCGAGGCGGCGGTCGCCGCGCAGGCCGCCTGGGCCGCCACCCCGCCGCGCGTGCGCAGCGAGATCCTGCGCCGCGCCTACGACATCATCATCGCGCGCACCGAGGACCTCGCGCTGCTGATGACCCTGGAGATGGGCAAGCCCCTGGCCGAGGCGCGTGCCGAGGTCGCCTATGGCGCGGAGTTCTTCCGCTGGTTCTCCGAGGAAGCCGTGCGTATCGACGGCGGCATGATGACCGCCCCCGACGGCAGGAACCGTCTGCTGGTCGCCCGTCAGCCCGTCGGCCCCTGTCTGCTCATCACCCCCTGGAACTTCCCCCTGGCGATGGGCACCCGCAAGATCGGCCCCGCCGTCGCCGCCGGCTGCACCATCGTCCTCAAACCCGCCCCCCAGACCCCCCTGACCAGCCTCGCCCTGGCTCAGATCCTCACCGAAGCGGGCCTGCCGGCCGGGGTGCTGAACATCGTCACCACCTCCGACGCCGCCGGCGTCGTCGAACCCCTCCTTCGCGGCGGGAAGATCCGCAAGCTCTCCTTCACCGGCTCCACCCAGGTCGGGCGGATCCTGCTGGCCCAGTGCGCCGACACTGTCATCCGCACCTCCATGGAACTGGGCGGCAACGCTCCCCTCATCGTCTTCGACGACGCCGACCTCGACGTGGCCGTCGAGGGCACCATGGTCGCCAAGATGCGCAACATGGGAGAGTCCTGCTGCGCGGCCAACCGCCTTTTCGTCCAGACTTCCGTCGCCGACGAGTTCGCCCAGCGCCTCACCGCCCGCATGGCCGCCCTCACCGTCGGGCCCGGCACCGAACCCGGAACCGACGTCGGCCCCCTCATCGACCTCGCCGGCCGCAGCAAGGCGCACGACTTGGTGCGGGACGCCGTCAAGCGCGGTGCCACCGCCCTGACCGGCGGTGAACTCCCCGAGGGACCGGGCTGCTTCTACCCGCCCACCGTCCTCACCGGCATCGCCCCCGACTCCGCGATCATCGACAATGAGATTTTCGGCCCCGTCGCCGCGATCCGCGCCTTCGAGACCGAGGACGAGGTCGTCGCCGCGGCCAACGACACCGAATTCGGCCTGGCCGCCTACCTGTTCACCCAGAACCTCGACCGTGCCCTGCGTGTCGCGGAACGCCTCGAAAGCGGCATGATCGGTATCAACACCGGACTGGTCTCCAACCCCGCCGCGCCCTTCGGCGGCGTCAAGCAGTCCGGCCTGGGTCGCGAAGGCGGACTCGTCGGCATCGACGAGTTCCTGGAGTACAAGTACATGGCCGTCCCCGTCGGAGCCTGACATGCGCGAGCGACTCGTCGTCCTCTACCGCGGCAACCGGCCCCCCGCCACAGTACGCATCGAAAGCCTCGCCGACACCGTCTACGCGACCGAGGAGGAACTGCCCTACCTCCTCCCCGGCGCCGACGTCCTCCTGGCCTGGGTGACCATCACCCCGGCCATCCGGGAGGCGTGGCCCGACGATCCGCAGAAGGCGCCCCGCTGGGTCCACGCGTCCTCCGCAGGAGTGGACTCCTTGCTGTTCCCCGCCCTGGTGGACGATCCGCAGATTGTCCTGACCAACGCCCGCGGGGTCTACGAGCAGCCGACCGCCGAGTACGTCCTGGGCCTGATCCTCGCCCTCGCCAAGGACTTCCCCGGCACGTGGGAGCACCAGCGGCGCCGCGAGTGGCGTCCGCGCCCCAGCGACGGCATCACCGGACGCACTGTGCTGGTCTGGGGGACGGGGCCCATCGGCCGGGCCATCGCCCGGCTGCTGCGCGCCGTCGGGATGCGGGTGAGCGGCGCCGGCCGCGCGTCCCGCGCGGACGACCCCGACTTCGGCACGGTCCACGGTGCGGCAACCCTGCGCTCCGCCCTGGCAGAAGCGGACTACGTCGTCCTGGCCGCTCCCCTCACGCAGGGCACCCGGGGAATGGTCGACGCCCCCGTGCTGGCGGCCATGAAGCCGGGGGCCCGGCTGATCAACGTAGGCCGGGGCGGACTCGTCGACGAGGAGGCGCTGGTCGACCACCTTGCCTCCGGACGGCTCGCCGGCGCGGCCCTGGACGTGTTCGCCCGGGAGCCGCTGCCGACCGAATCACCTCTGTGGAACATGCCCGGAGTGATGATCTCCCCGCACACGGCGGGGGAGACCACCAGCGAGCGGGAGGCTCTCATCGAGGTGTTCCTCGACAACTTCGCCCGGCACCTCGAGGGCCGGCCGCTGCGCAACGTGGTGGACAAGCAGCGCGGATACGTGGTCGACGACACGCCCCCAGGCTGAAGGCGGGTAGCACGCGCCCCGACCGGTGACTCCTACCGGTCGGGGCGCGTGCTACCCGCCTTTTCTCTCTCCGACTTGCGGCACCCGGCTGGGCCCGGACGCCGAGCAGCATGGATGGGACCGGGCGGTAGCCGCCCGGTCCCATTGCCCCGTACCGCTTCGCTGAGCCGGGCCTTATGAAACGGTCAGGTAGATCTTGCGCACGGTTTCGATGGTCTTCCAGACACCTACGTAGCCCGGCTTCATGACAAAGCTGTCGCCTGCCTTGTAGATCACCGGCTCGCCGCCTTCCGGTGTGAGTTCGATGACGCCGGAAAGGATGTGGCAGAACTCGAAGAGCTCGCCCTTGATCGAGTGCGTCTCGCCGGGCGTGGCTTCCCAGACGCCCGTTTTGATCGTTTCCCCGCGGGCGGCGTCCTGGGCCCAGGTCTTGTAAGTCGGGTTACCGGAAATCAGGCGTTCCGGCAGCGGGCCCGACTCCTGGGGCGCGAAGGAGGGGTTGGGATCGATGGTCTTCAGGAGCGACATTTCTTTCCTCTACTGGATGTGACAACGACGAAAATCGGGAGCGGACGTACCAGGCGTCACCGGGTCGAGTTCGACCAGACTCATCGCACGTCTCGGAGCAGGGACTGACGGCTGCCGCCACGGGTGTTGACTCCGACATTAAGTGCCGGACGATCGGCATCGAAGGCGACCTGATGGGCGGCGGCCCGCACCAGCGGTGCGGAGCGTGCGACTGCCCCGGCCCATCGAGTGTTTCTGACGCCCCGCACGGAGCCCACATGTGATCTGTCCGCTGTGGGCACGATGTTCGGACGTTGTGTCGGGCGGGAGGCCAGAGGGGCATTCATGGCCAGGAGCGGATCGGGCGCCGCGGGCGCATCCAGCGGCATGGACGGGTCTGCGAGCATAAGGTGCTCATGTGTTTTTCCCTCGTCGGCTCCGGTAGTCGTGGAGCCAGCCAAGACCTTCGCTCGTGCCGGCGCGGGGGCGGTACTCGCAGCCGGTCCACCCGTCGAAACCCAGCTCGTCGACCACGTCGAACAGGTGGCGGACGTTGAACTCACCCTGGTCGGGCTCACCCCGGTCGGGCACGCCCGCGATCTGCAGATGACCGACCCGGCCGGTCGGCAGGTCGCGGCGCAGTGTCGTGGTGAGGTCGCCCTCGACGATCTGGCAGTGGTAGAGGTCGAGCTGCGCCTTGAGACGGGAGGCTCCCACCTCCTGCACCACGGCGTGGGCCTCGGCCTGGGTGCTCAGGAAATACCCCGGCATGTCGCGGCCGTTGATCGGCTCGATCAGGATGTCGACACCCGCCGCATTGGCCCGTTCCGCGGCCCAGGCCAGGTTGGTCAGGTAGGTGTCGCGGTGCTTGGCCCGTTCGACCGGTGTCGCGTCCAGTCGGACCAGCCCAGCCATCAGGTGCACCCGAGGGCAGCCCAGCACCCCCGCGTACTCCAGCGCCCGGTCCACCCCGCAACGCACCTCCGCCTCACGTCCGGGCAGTGCCGCCATCCCGCGCTCTCCGGACTCCCACGCTCCTGCAGGTGCGTTGAAGAGCACCTGCACCAGGCCGTGGTCGTCGAGCCGGCGGCGCAGCTCGGCGGCGTCGTATGCATAGGGGAAGAGGTACTCGACCCCCTGGAAGCCATCAGCCGAGGCCGCGGCGAAGCGGTCGAGGAAATCGTGCTCGGTGTACATCATGGACAGGTTCGCTGCGAACCTCGGCAAGCTGGCTCCTGTGTTCCGGCCGGGGACGGCCAAGGGCAGTGGTTGACGGCGTAGACGGAAGATCTGGGCGGTGATCTCGGAGCAGGCCGACCAGGCGGCCATCCGCGCTTCATCAAAGCTGGACCGCAGTGATGCGGCGCGATTATCGGGCTCCGCAGCCTCCCTGCCATTCCATGGTCTCGAAGGCCCTGGCTGTGGCACGGACGGGTTCAGCCCGCCTGCTCGTTCAGCACACGCACCGCGTCCACCGCTCCGCTTCGTGGGCTGGAGAGCACAGGCTTGCCGACGGCTTCGGCGATCGCGGGAGCCAGCCGTGCCATGGACGCCTGGGCCAGCACGATCACGTCGACCTCGGTGGCCAGCGCCCGTGCCCCGTCCAGCACCATCGCGTCGTGGCGGTCGCGGTCACCGGACGTCAGCACCGAGAAGGCGCCCTCGCAGAGCTGTTCTCGGACGGTGATGTCGCGACCGGCCGCCCGGGCCTTCTCCTCGACGAGGGCACGGGTCGGCGGCAGCGTCGTGGGGACCGTGGCAAGGACACCGATGGCGTCGGCGGTCTCGACCGCTGACGCGGTCATCGTGTCGTCGATCTTGACGATCGGGACGGAGACCAGGCGTCGGGCCACCTCGATGGCCGGACCGACCGAGGAGCAGGCGGAGAAGATGACATCGGCCCCGGCGGCCTCCGCGGCCTGGGCCAGGTGCACCATGCGCTGCGTGCTGGCAGGTGAGACCTCACCGTCGCGCACCACGGCAGCCAGCACGTCGCTGTCGACGAAGTGCAGGACGTGGGCGTCCGGCGCGAGTTCCGCGAGGTGTTCGTTGATGACCGAATCGGGGTTGATGAACAGCAGGCTGGTGTGCAGCACGGCGATCGAGGGCGTGGTGGACATGTTGTCTCCAAAACAGGGTGAGGTATCGGGCCGCGTGCCGGTGAGGGCACGAGAGCACGAGGCGAAGCGGTGCGGTCCAGGTCAGCGGGGCTGAGTTCAGGTCATGCGTTCACGTGAGAAAGGGTCGAGCCCGCGGGTTTCCCCCTTCGGCGTGGGGGCTCAGGCGGCTGATGACATCCAGGGCGGCGTCCCGGACCGCGTCGCGGCCCGCCGCCCACAGGGAGACGACGTCGGCGCCGGGCAACGCGGACGGGAGGGTCACGCGGGTGGCCTCCAGGTAGGCGCGGCGCAGTTCGGCGTTGACGTTGACCTTGGCGACGCCTCGGGCGAGGGCGCCGTGCACTTCCTCGACGGGCAGACCGCTGGCGCCGTGCAGGACGAGGACCTGCTCAGCAGTCATCTGTCCCTGGTCAACCAGAAGATCCAGGCCAAAGCGACCGCCCTGGAGCTGGAGCACCACGACGAGCCCATTCGGCTCGATCCTCAGGCATTGACGCTCATCGCCGACACTCGCCCGCGGCCCACCAAGATGTCCGAGATGGGAAGCGGGCAGAACTACCTGGGCTACCACATCGCGACCATGTTGAGCCTGCACGAGTGGTTCGCCGAGATTGGCAGCCCCCCCGTCCCACGCTTCCTCATCCTCGACCAGCCCTCGCAAGCCGGATTTCCCGATGAGACACGCGACGGCGGGTTCGGAACCGCCCGCGCCACTCTCCTCAATCTCTACAAGACGATCCAGGCAAGCGTCGAGGCACTCCGAGGCGGCTTTCAGGTCATAGTCGTCGAACACGCCGATCTCGACGACGAGCCCTTTCGCAGTGCCGTCCGGGCGCGCCGGCGGCGCAGCAACGGCGAAGCTCTCGTTCCTGAGCACTGGATCACCTACGACGCCGACGAGTGACGGCACGGACATGCGGCCGCCCGAGAACGTCATCACGCATCCCTGTTCTCGGCAGGTGGAGAGACGTCTGGTACTCGCCGGCCTGGCTCCGGGTGAGTGCTTAGGTCTCCCAGGTGCACGAGTGCAGCAGCACACTCTTCGAATCGCATAAACGTTCGATGCTGGTCTAGGGTGGTGTCATCACCCCGGAGGGGCCGGAGTGGCAACGGAGATAGGGGGCAGTCAGTGGCGAGGTGGTCCAGGTGCGCGGATTTACGCATCTGCACGCCGTCTCCGGGTTCTCCCTGCGATACGGCGCCTCGCACCCTGAGCAGCTTGCGGAGCGGACCGCCGAGCGGGGAATGGACGCGGTCGCTCTGACAGACCGAGACACCCTCAGCGGGGCCGTCCGTTTCGCCAAGGCCGCAGGCCGGGCCGGCGTCCGCCCCCTGTTCGGAGTGGATCTCGCGGTGGAGGCGCCTCCCGAAAAGGCTGGACGCACAGAGCGGCGACGCGCACCGGCTCGCGGCGGCGCGTTCGTCGACGAGTCGGCCCAGCGTGTGGTTTTCCTTGCCCGGGACGGGGCCCGCGGCTGGGCCGAGCTGTGCCGGCTGGTGAGTGCCGCGCACGCGGACACCGCGGGAGACCGGCGCCCTGTGCTGCCCTGGGACACCCTCGGCGGGGAACACCTCACCGTGCTGCTCGGCCCCACCTCGGACGTCGGCCGTGCCCTGGCCGCTGGGCGGCCGGACCGCGCCGCCCAGATGCTCGCGCCCTGGCGGGAGCGGTACGGGGACGCGGCGCTGCGCATCGAGGTCGTCCGCCATGGCCGCAGCGGTACCGGCTCCGGTTCGCTGCGGCTCGCGGCCCGAGCCCTCGGCTTTGCCGCCGACCAGCGGATCACACCCGTCCTGAGTAACGCCGTACGCTATGCCGACCCCGGCCAGGGCCTGGTCGCGGACGTCCTGGACTCCGCCCGCCGCATGGTGCCGATCGACCCACGCGGCGAGCGTGACGGTGGCGAGCGGTGGCTGAAGCCGGCAACAGACATGGCGCGTATCGCCGAGCAGGTCGCTGAAGCCGCCGGATATCGCGCGAACACGGCCCGTCGGCTGCTTGAGGTCACCGAGGAGACCGCCGCCGCATGCCGTGTCGACCCTGAGGACGACCTGGGACTGGGCCGCGTGCACTTCCCCGAGCCGGAACTCGTCGGCGGTCACCGGCGCACGCCCGAGCGGGTGCTGCGTTCGAAGTGCGCCGCCGCAATGCTGCTGCACCGTTACGACCGCGACCGCCGCCGCTGGGAGCGCCTTGAGGACGAACTGCGCCTGATCGAGAGACTGGGATACGCCTCGTACTTCCTGACCGTCGCCCAGGTCGTCGCCGACACCCGTGGACTCGGCATCCGGGTCGCCGCCCGCGGCTCCGGCGCGGGTTCCCTGGTCAACCATCTCCTCGGGATCGCCGCCGCCGATCCCGTCGAGCACGGTCTGCTCATGGAGCGCTTCTTGTCCGACCGACGCGCGGAGCTGCCCGACATCGACATCGATGTGGAGTCCGCCCGCCGGCTGGAGGTCTACCGGGCGATCATCGACCGCTTCGGCCCGGAACGGGTGGCCACCGTGTCCATGCCGGAGACCTACCGGGTGCGGCACGCCGTACGCGATGTCGGTCTTGCCCTCGGTCTGGAGCCGGCCGAGGTGGACAGTCTTGCAAAATCGTTTCCTCATATCCGGGCCCGGGATGCCCGTGCCGCTCTGCAGGAGTTGCCGGAATTGCGTGGCATCGACCCGGAGGCGTACGGCCCGCACATGTGGGACCTGGTCGAGGCTCTGGACGCGCTGCCGCGCGGCATCGCCATGCACCCGTGCGGTGTCCTGCTCTCCGACGCGACGCTGCTGCACCGCACCCCGGTGATGCCGACCAGCGGTGAGGGCCTCCCCATGTCGCAGTTCGACAAGGAGGACGTGGAGGACCTCGGGCTGCTCAAGCTGGATGTGCTGGGCGTGCGGATGCAGTCCGCCATGGCGCACGCCGTCGCCGAGATCGAGCGGACCACCGGGCACCGTGTCGACTTGGACGACACCGCCCAGGTGCCACCGGAGGACCCGAAGACGTTCCGGCTGATCAAGTCCTCGCAGACGCTGGGTTGCTTTCAGACCGAATCGCCTGGTCAGCGTGACCTCATCGCCCGGTTGCAGCCCGAGACCTTCCACGATCTCGTGGTCGACATCTCGCTTTTCAGGCCAGGACCTGTCGCGGCCAACATGGTCGATCCGTTCATCAAGGCCAGACACGGGCGCCAGGCACCCCGCTGTCCGCACCCCGACCTGGAGCCCGCGCTGCGGGAGACGTACGGCGTGGTGGTCTTCCATGAACAGATCATCCGGATCCTGTCGGTCATGACCGGCTGCACCCTGGCCTTCGGCGACTACACGCGGCGGGCGCTGTCCGACGCGGACCAGGTCGGACGAGTACGGGCGTGGTTCGCGCAGGAGGCTCGCAGGCGGGGATACGAGGAGGAGGTCGTGGAGCGGACCTGGGAGATCGTCGAGGCGTTCGGGGCGTACGGCTTCTGCAAGGCGCACGCGGTGGCATTCGCGGTGCCCTCGTATCAGTCCGCGTGGCTGAAGGCTCATCATCCCGCCGCCTTCTATGCGGGGCTTCTTACCCATGACCCGGGGATGTATCCGAAGCGGCTGCTGCTCGCGGATGCCCGACGGCGCGGCGTGCCGATCCTGCCGCTCGATGTGAACGCGTCGGATGCCGCCTATCGAATCGAACTGGTGTCCGATGTGGAGGGTGGTCGGCCCGTTCATGGGATCCGGCTCGCCCTTTGTGACGTGCGGGGGATGAGTGAGAGCGAGGCGGCGCGGATCGTCGCAGGGCGCCCCTACAGCTCGCTCCAGGACTTCGCTTCCCGGGCCCGGCCGTCCCGGCCTGTCGCCGAACGTCTCGCCCAGGTCGGCGCGTTGGACATCTTTGGCCGCAACCGCCGCGACCTGCTGCTGCACCTCGCCGAGCTACATCACGGCCGACGGGGCTCCGCGCAGGGCCAGTTGACGCTGGGGGAGGCCGACGGCGGCCACCGTACGGTCGCCCCCGCCGGCCTGCCCGACCTGGACGACGCCGAACGGCTCGGAGCCGAGCTCGGAGTGCTCGGCATGGATACCTCCCGCCATCTCATGGGTGATCACCGGGAGTTGCTGGAAGAACTCGGCGTCATCCCCGCGAAGCGGCTCAAAGACCTGCCGCACGGCCAAGTCGTGCTGGTCGCCGGGGCGAAAGGAGCCGTTCAGACCCCGCCGGTCCGCTCCGGCAAACGCGTCATCTTCACCACGCTCGACGACACGACAGGCCTGGTGGACTGCGCGTTCTTCGAGGACAGCCACGAGGCCTGCGCCCACACCGTCTTCCATTCCTGGCTGCTGCTCGTGCGCGGAGTGGTGCAGCGCCGTGGCGGAGGCAGCGGAAAGGCGCTGTCGGTGACCGGCGCAGCCGCCTGGGACCTCACCGAACTGGCCGAGCTGCGCCGCGAAGGCGGCCTGTCAGCGGTGACGGAACGGCTCACCCAGGCCGATCGGGCTGATTCGCCACCGGGCAGAGCTGCGGACAGCCGCAGCCTCCGACTGGAAACCGGTTACGCACTGCACCCCTGGGCGGATCTGCAGCCGCCCGGCGAGTCCGTCAAACAGAGCCGCAAGCTATGGCACCAGAGCCCCGGGAGCGCAGGATGAGCATCCTCTACATCCACTTCCACGACCTGCGGGACGAGCAGCTCTACAGCCGTCTGCTCGCCCTGCTGGCCGAGTACACCCCCCTGGTGCAGGCGCTGCCACCGGATGCCGCACTGGCCGACGTATCCGGCAGCCTGCGCTACTTCGGCACGGACGCCACGGCACTGGCCGAGCGCATCCGAGCGCGCACGGGCGGGCTGTACGGACTCCGTTCGACGGTCGGTGTCGCCTCGAACCCGCTCCTTGCCCGCATGGTCGCGGCCGACGGCCCGCCCTCGGCGGTCCGCACCCTGCCCGACGACATCGACACGGTCGCCGACTTCCTCACGGAGAAACCCACCGCGGCCCTGCAGGGCGTGGGACCGGCGACCGCCCGCACTCTGTCCTCGTACGGCCTGGACAGCGTCGGCAGGATCGCCGCCGCACCACTCGGCACACTGCAACGCATCCTGGGCGTCACCGCCGGCCGCAACCTCCACGACGCGGCCCGCGGTCTCGACCCGACGCCAGTGATCCCCTCGGCCCCGCCCCGCTCGCTGAGCGTCGAACACCGCTTCGCTCAGGACGAGTTGGACCGGGGCCGGCAGCGTGCTGCCCTGCTGGCACTCACCGACCGTCTCGGCCTGCAACTGCGCGGCGAGTCCCAGGCGGCCTGCGCCCTCACCCTCACCGTCCGCTACGCGGACCGCTCGACGACGACGCGCACCCGCAAGCTGCCCGAACCCACCGCCCACACGCGCTCTCTGACGGCACTCGCCTACGACCTCCACGACCGGCTCGCTCTTCAACGCGCCCGCGTCCGCACCATCTCTCTGCGGGCGGAGAACCTGATCGCCGCCGAACGGGCCTCCCGCCAACTGCTCTTCGAGCCGACCGACGAGAAGGCCCGCCGTATCGAGGCCGCCGCCGATCGCGCCCGAGAGCGGTTCGGTACGGAGGCGGTGCAACCGGCAGGAGCGGCGGCGATCCATGTCGCATGATCAGACGCTTCCCGAGAGCGGTAGCACCCTCAAGGCGGTCGGTCTGATCGGGCCTGCGCGGACCTGCTGGCCACAGCCGGCGAGCCGGTGTTGGAAGGCGATACGGGCCGCCGGCCTGGCGAACCAGGCCGGCCTGCGCCACGCGGGGCGGCGTGTCACGCGTGATGTCCGGTTTCGCCGTAGGCACGAGTGGGCCGCACGGCGGCCGCCGCACCGCCAAGCCCGAGGGCCACCGTCGTGACAGGGGAAGGCCGACGCAGCGCGGAGATCTTGCCCGCCAGACTGTCGGACGCCGGGGCGTCGACGTACCGGTAGAAGACCCGCGACAGGGCCGACAGCACCGCCTCGCGGTTGTTGTCGTTCGCCAGCGCCTCGGCCACGCCGTCCGCCGCGGTACGCAGACGCCGGGCCGCGACGTCGCGGCCCACCAGCAGCTTCACGTTCGGCGAGACCCCGGGGGAGTTCCTCGCCGAGAAGCCCGTCACCGCGCTGCCCGGCGTCGGTACGGCGACCGCCCGCACCCTGTGCGAGTACGGCCTCGACACCCTCGGCCGGGTCGCCGCCGCACCCCTGTCCACGCTTCAGCGCCTGGTCGGCGCGAAGACGGGCCGGGACCTGTACGAGAAGGCGAACGGCATCGACCGCGACCGGGTCGTCCCGAACGCCGTCTCCCAGTCCCTTGCCACCGAACGCCCCTTCCTCCTGGACGAGTTGGACCCCGACCGGCACCGCCGCGCCCTCCTCTCGGCCGCCGAGGAACTCGGCGCCCGGCTGCGCGCCCTGGAGAAGGTCTGCCGCACTCTGACCCCTCACCGTGCGCTACGCCGACCTCCTGCTCCTCCACGACCCGCAGCCACACCCTCAAGGAGCCGACCGCGCACTCCGCGGCCCTGACGAGGACGGCGTACGGACTGTACGAGGCGCTCGGTCTGCAGCGCGCGCGGGTCCGTGCGATCGCCCTGCGCGCGGAGGCCCTCGGGCCCGCCGAACAGGCCTCCTACCAGCTCACCTTCGACCCTGTCGACGAGAAGGTCCGCCGGGTCGAGGAGGTGGCCGACCAGGTGCGGGCGAAGTTCGGCCCGGACGCGGTGAAGCCGGGAACGCTGGCGGCGTGACGATCGGTCACCCCGAACGCCGCTTACTACCACTGGAAGTTTTTACTGACGCGTAACTTCACACTTCTGCTACTCGACCGTAACTTGACGAATGAACAGCATCCTCGTGATCCGGATCACAGGGTAAGGCCATCGCACCTCCCTTGAGCCGCAAGGAGATCACCCGATGCTGCCCTGGAAGCGCGTGCTCAGACCGCTTGCCGCACTGCTGCTGGCCGCCGCGGCCGCCACCGTCCCCGCCACCGCGACCGCCGCCTACGCCGACTCCGCCGCGACCGCCCCGTCGAGCGGCTGGAACGACTACCGCTGCAAGCCCTCCGCCGCCCACCCCCGCCCCGTCGTCCTCGTGCCCGGCACCTTCGGGAACTCCGTCGACAACTGGCTGGCCCTCGCCCCCTACCTGACGGTCCGCGGATACTGCGTCTTCTCCATGGACTACGGCCGGCTCCCGGGTGTCCCGCTCTTCGACGGACTCGGCCCCATCGACACCTCGGCCGGCGAGCTCTCCGTCTTCGTCGGCAAGGTGCTCACCGCGACCGGCGCCGCCAAGGCCGACCTCGTCGGCCACTCGCAGGGCGGCATGATGCCCCGTCACTACCTGAAGTTCCTCGGCGGAGCCGCCAAGGTGAACGCGCTCGTCGGCCTCGCCCCCAGCAACCACGGCACCACCCTCAGCGGACTCACCAACCTGCTGCCCTACTTCCCGGGCGCCGAGGACCTGCTCTCGGCCGCCACCCCCGGCCTCGCCGACCAGATCGTCGGGTCGGACTTCCTCACCAGGCTCAACGCGGGCGGCGACACCGTCGCCGGCGTCCACTACACGGTCATCGCCACCCAGCACGACGAGGTGGTCACGCCGTGGCGCACGCAGTACCTCAGCGGCTCCGACGTGCACAACGTCCTGCTCCAGGACCTGTGCCCGCTGGACCTCTCCGAGCATGTGGCGATCGGGCTGTTCGACCGGATCGCCTTCCACGAGGTGGCCAACGCGCTCGACCCGGCCCACGCCACCCCCACCACCTGCGCGTCCGCCCTGAGCTGACCCGCGGATCGTCCCGCCGGGGCCTGTCCGACCTGAGCCGCCGGTCAGGCCCCGGAGTCCTCAAGACCAAGAAACCGTGAAAACGCCTGCTCGGGGGCGGTCGACGGCGATCTTTAGGGTCGCCTTAAGGACATGCTGAGCCTCAGCTCAGGTAGGTAGCTCGGGTAGGTAGCGTGCACGGTATGACGAGCGAGGAGATCCGGCCCGCGACGGCGGCCGACGTACCGGCGGTGAAAGCCGTCACGGACGCCGCGTACACGCACTACATCGAGCGCATCGGGCAGGTGCCGCTGCCCATGGAGGCGGACCACGCGGCGAACGTGGCCGCGGGGAAGGTGTACGTCACCGGCGATCCGGTCGGCGGCGCCGTGGTCGGTCTGGTGGTGGTCGAGGCGTTCGCGGACCATCTGTTCCTCGACAGCATCGCCGTCCACCCCGACGCCCACGGCAAGGGCGTCGGACGGCGGCTGCTGCACTTCGTGGACGCACACGCGCGTGCGCTCGGCCTGTCCGAGGTCAGGCTCTACACGAACGCCATGATGTGGGAGAACCAGAAGATCTACCCGAGGTACGGCTACCAGCTCGTGGAGCGTCGCATGGACGGACCGTACGACCGCCTCCGCTACCGCAAGCGGCTGGACTGATCGCGCCCGGCGGCGGGCGTCAGCCGTCCGGCCACCAGGTGCGTGCGATGTCCTTGCGCACCTCGGGGCGCCCGGCGGGCCGTTCCTCGGCCTCGTCGCGGAGCCGGCGGGAGTCCGTCTTCTTCAGGGGCTTCTGCACGGTGGTACGGCGCATGGCTGCCTCCTTCAGGGCCACCGGGTTCCGCGTTCTCACGGAGGTAGACCCTTTCGGGGAGAGTTCCTCATCGCCCTCGATCTGTCAGTGGCGGCTGTCACGATTCGATTGTCAGTGGTGGGTGTCACTCTTGGGCACATGACGAAAAAGAGTGACGAAGCGACTTCGGTCGGCGTCGACTGGGACGCGGCGGCGCCCGCCTTCGACGAGGAGCCGGACCACGGCCTGCGCGACCCCGAGGTGCGCGCCGCCTGGGCCCGGCGGCTGCGCACCTGGCTGCCCGAGCGCGGCGGTGACGTTCTCGATCTCGGCTGCGGCACCGGCAGTCTGTCGCTCCTCGCCGCCGAACAGGGGCACCGGGTGACGGGGGTCGACCTGTCCCGGCCCATGATCGACCTGGCCCGCGCCAAACTCGCCGGGCGTGACGCGGTGTTCCTCCTCGGTGACGCGGCGGCGCCCCCGGTCGGCGAGCAGCGCTTCGACACCGTGCTCGTACGGCATGTGCTGTGGGCCCTGCCCGACCCCGCACGGGCCCTGCGGCACTGGCGCGACCTGCTGCGGCCGGGAGGCCGACTCGTGCTGGTCGAGGGTGTCTGGGGGACCGTGGCCCCGGTCGGCATACCGGCGGACCGGCTCACCGCCCTGGTGGCCCCGCTGACCGAGCACGCGCGCGTGGAACGGCTGTCACAGGACGCGGGACTGTGGGGCCAGGCCGTGGACGACGAGCGGTACGCGGTGGTGGCGACGGTGTGAAGCGGCCGCCCGCACCGCAGCCGAACCCGCAGGCCCTCACGTCAGCAGGCCCTCACGTCAGCAGGACCTCACCTCAGCAGGGCCTCGAAGTCGCCGCCGTGCGCCAGTGCCTCCAGCTCGTTCAGAGCGGCCACGGCGGCCGCCGCTGCCGTCGGGTCGGTCCGCGCCAGCCCGCTCTCCTCGAACTCGTCCTCGTCCAGCCGCCGGACGTCCGTCCCGTCGGCGGAGCGCCACAGGTCCAGGTCGAGGTCCTCGACGGTCAGTTCGGTGCCGGAGAGCGTGGCCGGGCGGGTGATGTCGCAGTACCAGCCCTTCAGGGCGCCCGCCCGGTCGCGGACCTCCTTCACCGCGTACCAGCGGTCCCGCCAGTAGTACTCGGTGAACACGTCACCCGCCTCGAACCGTACGAACCCGAAGTCGCGTACGCCGTCACCGGCCCAGGGGGCGCGCACGGCGATCCTGGTGCCGTCGTCCGACAGCAGCTCGGCCGCGTAACGGATCTTCGTCCGGCCGCCCTTGACCAGGACGACGTCCACCTGACCCGCCGGGGCGGCCGACTCAGCCGAGTTCGCGGACATACCGCACCTCCGTCGCGCAGATCTCGTACCCGAACCACTTGTTGATCGCGAGCATGGGCCCGTTGTCCGCGTCGTTGCCCGTGTAGGCCTCCCGGCACCCCGCGGCGCGGGCGCGGTGCAGCGAGTCGTTCTTGACGAGCTTGGCCAGCCCGCGGCCGCGGTGGGTGCGGGCGGTGCCGGTCATGCCCGTGTTGATGGGGGTCCCCCCGCTCGAGTCTGTTCGAGAGTGGGGGAGACCGCCCTCGGTGTGGGCCACGCTGAAGGCGACCGGCCGGCCGTCGGCCACGGCGACCGAGGTCAGGTCCAGGTTCAGGTGGGGGTGCTTCCAGTACTCCTCGATCCAGGCCTCGTAGTCCGTGAACTCGGTGGCGATGTCGCTCGGTTCGTCCGACGCCGTTTCCGCGTCCAGGGCGAACAGCGGGCGCGGGTCGTCGGCGAAGTCGGCGGCCGTGCGCAGTTCGACGCCGGGCGGGGGTTCCTGGAGCGGCGGCAGCGTGGCGTGGGCCAGGTCCAGGCGCAGGAAGTGCGAGGAGCGGCTCGCCCGGTAGCCGTGGCGCTCGGCGAAGGCACGGTTGCCCGGCTCGTCCAGGACCCAGCTGAACAGCTTCGTCGCCCCGTGCGCCGACAGATGCTCCTCGGCCGTGCGGACCAGCAGCGCGCCCGCGCCGCGTCCGCTGCACGCCGGGTCCACGTACACGTTGAGCGAGCCCTGTCCGGGTTCGGGGCTCTCATGGGCGAGCCCCACCTGGGCCGTTCCGATGACCTGGCCGTCCTGCACCGCGACCAGCTTGCGGGCGTGGGCGTCGGGATGGGACAGGGCGAGGCCGTGCAGCACGGAGGCCGGGCTGAAGAACACATAGGGCAGAGCGAGATGCCGGACCCGGATGAAGCCCTCGATGTCTGCGCGTGCGTCGGGGCGCAGATCGCGCACGATGACGGTCATGTGAACGGACGCTACGGGGGAGCGGCGTCCCCATGCCTCTCAATTTTCCGGCGGGTACGGGACAATCGGCCCGTGACCTTGAAGATCCACATCGATGAGAGCGCCGCGCCGTACGAGCAGGTGCGGGCGCAGATCTCCGGGCAGGCGCGGTCGGGAGCTCTGCCGGTCGGCTACCGGCTGCCGACGGTGCGGGGACTGGCCGAGTCGCTCGGCCTCGCCGCGAACACCGTCGCCAAGGCGTACCGGGCGCTGGAGGCGGACGGGGTGATCGAGACCCGGGGGCGGGGCGGCACGTTCGTGGCCGCGGCGGGGTCGGCGGCGGAGCGTGAGGCGGCGACCGCGGCGCAGGCCTACGCCGAGCGGGTGCGGCGGCTCGGGCTCACCCAGGAGCAGGCGTCGGCGGCCGTACGGGACGCCCTGCGGGCGGCCTACCAGGATTGATCGGCCATGAGGTGACCGAGCGGGCGTGATCGGCCAGGTGTGATCGTGCGGGCGTGATCAGCTGCGGGCCGCGAGCGCGCGAGGGGTGCGGGTCACCGTCAGGCCGGCCCGCTCCGCCGTCCTGCCGAACAGCGCCGCGTCCCCGACCGCTGCGCCGCCGGGGTCGTTGTTGAAGTACGCGTACACGTCGTCCCCGTCCTGCCAGGTCGTCGCGACGCGGTCGATCCAGCTCTCCAGGGCGCGCTGCCCGTAGCGCGGCCACGGCTGGGCGCGGCCCTGGTGGAAGCGGACGTAGCCCCAGTCGGCGGTCCGCCACAGCGGGGTGACCGGGCGGGAGAGGACGTCGGCCCAGCACAGGGCCGCGCCCCGGGACCGCAGGACCTCCCGCACCTCGGGGGTCCACCACGAGTCGTGACGCGGCTCCACCGCGACCCGCGTGCCCGAGGGGAAGCAGGACAGACAGGCGTCCAACAGCTCGGTGTCGGCCCGCAGGGTCGGCGGCAGCTGGAGCAGGACCGGGCCGAGCCGGGCGCCGAGGCCGGCCGCGTGGCTCATCAGCCGGTGCACCGGCTCCTCGGGGTCCTTCAGCCGCTTGATGTGGGTCAGATAGCGGCTCGCCTTCACCGCGACCGTGAAGTCCGTCGGCACCCGCCCGGCCCAGGACGCGAACGTCTCCCGCGACGGCAGCCGGTAGAAGGCGTTGTTGATCTCGACGGTGGCGAAATGCTCCGTGTACTCCTCCAGCCACCGCCGCAGGGGCACGTCGGCCGGGTACAGGACGCCCCTCCAGTCCTTGTACTGCCAGCCCGACGTGCCGACGTACAGCGTCATACCTCCATCAAAACACCTACAGGTACAGTCCCGCGTCCGACCGCCCCCGGGGCTCGGGCAGCGAGGTCGGGGACGTGCCCCGGCGCAGTGCGTACAACTCCGCCAGCGTGGCGCCCTCGCGGCCGATGTCCTCCTCCCGGGCGGCGGCCTCCCTGCCCAGCCAGTCCACGGCCTCCCGCTGGGTCAGCGGGCCGACCTCGATCCGGGCCAGACAGCGGCCGGGGCGGACGACGGCGGGGTGCAGGCGCTCCAGGTCCTCGTTGGTCGTCACGCCCACCAGGACGTTGCGGCCCTGGCCGAGCAGGCCGTCGGTGAGGTTCAGCAGCCGCGACAACGCCTGGCCCGCCGTGTGCTTGGCCTCGCCGCGGATCAGCTCGTCGCAGTCCTCCAGGAGCAGCAGCCGCCAGCGGGCCTTGCCCGTGCCGTCCTCCTCGCCGATCGCGATGTCCATCAGATAGCCGACGTCGGAGAACAGCCGTTCGGGGTCCAGGACGCAGTCCACCTGGCACCAGTCCCGCCAGGACCGGGCCAGGGTGCGCAGCGCCGAGGTCTTGCCGGTGCCGGGCGGGCCGTGCAGCAGGAGCAGTCGGCCCGCGATGTCCTCGGGGGTCGTCCCCATCAGCCGGTCCAACGCCTCGGCGACGGGGGCCGTGTAGTTGGGGCGCACCTCGTCCCAGGTGCCCGCGGAGATCTGCCGGGTGGTGCGGTGCGGGCCGCGTCGCGGGGAGACGTACCAGAACCCCATGGTCACGTTCTCCGGCTGGGGTTCGGGCTCGTCCGCCGCGCCCTCGGTGGCCTCGTCGAGCACCTTCGCGGCGAGTTCGGCGGTGGTCGCGGTGACCGTGACGTCGGCGCCGCGGTTCCAGCGGGACACCAGCAGCGTCCAGCCGTCCCCCTCGGCCAGGGTGGCGCTGCGGTCCTCGTCGCGGGCGACGCGCAGCACGCGGGCCTGCGGCGGCAGCAGGGTCGCGCCGGAGCGTACGCGGTCGATGTTCGCGGCGTGCGAGTACGGCTGCTCGCCCGTCGCGAAGCGGCCGAGGAACAGCGCGTCGACGACATCGGACGGGGAGTCGGAGTCGTCGACGGTGAGCCGGATCGGCAGAGCGTCCTGTGGCTGGGCAGACATGCGGCCATGATCCGGCACATGGGCCCCGTCTGCACCCGGTTTCCGCAGTGCGCGTGGTGTGCCCGGTGTGTCGGATGTGCCCGGTGCGCCCCGTGTCCCGGATCCGGCCGTCGGGTCCGGGCTGTGGTGGGTGGCCCCGACGGGCTCCGCCGGGGCCACCGCCCTCATACCAGTCGCCGGAGTCGCCGGGTCCGCCGGACCATCGCGTACCCCTTGGTCAGCGCCCGGTCCCGGGCGAACGTACGGCCGATCGCCCGGCCGTCGAGCAGTCGTTCGAACTCCGTGGTGTCCGTGGCCCGCCGTACCGTCACCCGCCGCAGGGCGTACGGCCCTTGCGCGCGGCGGGCGAGGGAGTTGCCGACGGCGAGCGCCTGGGCGAAGCCGTGGCCGCGCACCGCCGCCCGCACCCGGCGACTGGAGTAGCCGTACGGGTAGGCGAACGACACGGGCAGGGCGCCCAGTTCACCGGCGACGATGTCCCGGCAGCGGGTCAGCTCGGCGCGCAGCGCCACGTCGTCGAGCTGGTCGAGCTGCGGGTGGGTGTGGCTGTGGCCGCCGATCTCGACGCCCGCGTCCGCCAGTCGGCGTGTCTGACGCCAGTCCAGCATGGTGTCCAGGCCGCCGCCGGTGTCGTGGGCGCCCCGGATCCAGCCGGTGGAGACGAACAGGGTGGCCGGAAAGCCGTGCGCGGCCAGGGCCGGGAGGGCGTGCCGGTGCACGCCCTCGTAGCCGTCGTCGAAGGTGATCAGCACCGGGCGGTCCGGCAGCGGCCGGCCCGCCCGCCAGCGGGCCGCCAGGTCCGCCGTGGTGAGCGGGGTCAGGCCCCGGTCCGCGATCACCGCGAGCTGCTCGGCGAACGCCTCGGGACTGACCGAGAGCGTGCGGGTGGCGTCGCTGGGGTCGGCGGCGACCGCGTGGTACATGAGGATCGGCACACCCCCCGGCGTCATGCGGCCCGCTCCACGTCGTCCAGGGAGATCGGCACCACGGCGAACGTCGTCCCCGCCCGCCGCGCGCGCATGCTGCCGACCACGTACCCGCCGGCCGCGTGCAGCACCCCGGCGACGATCGCGGCCGCCCGCCGGGCCCCGCCGGGGCGGGCCAGCAGCAGGTCGCGCAGCCCGCGGACCACACCGGCCGGCAACACCCGGGTGGTGTACCGGCGTTCGGTCTCCAGCCCCTTGTCGACGCCGACGCTGCGGGCGACGAGCGCCTTGGACAGGCCTTCGGCGTAGGTGCGCGTGCGGAAGTACCCGAAGCGCTCGCGTCCCTCGGGCACCCTGTGGTGGATCACCGCGCGGTCGTCCATCAGCAGGATCGCGTCGGGTCTCGCGCGGCTGAGCCGGATGCACAGATCCGTCTCCTCGCCGCCCATCGGCCGTTTGCTGCCGTCGCGTCCGATGCCGGTGGCGAAGCCGCCCACGCACTCGAACGCGCTGCGCCGGAAGGAGGCGTTCCCGCCGAGGATGTTGCGCACGCGGACCCGGCCGGGCGGCAGGCCCAGGTAGGAGCAGCCCACCACCCAGTCGAACTCCTCGGGGAACCAGTCGGGCCGCCGCCCCGACGACCACACCGGCACCGCCCGGCCGCCCACGGCGAGCACCCGGGGGTCGGAGTAGGGGTCGGCGAACCGGCGCAGCCAGTCCCGTTCGGCGACGGCGTCGTCGTCGAGGAAGGCGACGACCTCGCCGTGCGAGGCGGCGATGCCGGTGTTGCGGCCGGCCGACAGACCGCGCGGGCCCGCGTTGGGCAGCACCCGTACCTCGTCGGTCTCCTTGTACTCGCTTCTCAGCCGGTCCAGGAGCGTCGGGTTGTGGTCGACGACGAGCAGGGTCTCCACGGCCGGGTGGGTCTGCGCGCGCACCGAGGCGACCGCCGCGAGGATGTCCTCCCAGCGGTCCTCGGTGTACACGCAGATGACGACGGAGACGTCGATCGTGTTCAAGACGCCTCTCCCCGGACCGAGTCGAGCATCGGCGAGCGGCGGACCAGGCGGCGCAGCGCCCGCCGGTTGGACCGCTCCCGGAGGATCACCCGCAGGACGCGCAGCCCGTCGCGGACGGCCCGCAGGTTGCTGACGCCGTGGATGCGCAGGTACTCGTGGCTGGGGATCTCCTGGACCTTCAGCCCGGCCTTGACGACCCGGATGTTGATCAGGGTCTCGATCTCGAAGCCGGTGCAGTCGAGCTCGACCTTGTCCAGGCAGTGCCGCCAGAACGCGTTGTAGCCGTAGCACAGGTCGGTGTAGCGGGCGCCGAACTTGCGGTTGACGATGGCGCACAGGACCCGGTTGCCCAGCCACCGGATGAAGGTCATGTCGTCGGTGCCGCCGCCGTTGGCGAAGCGGGAGCCCTTGGCGAAGTCCGCGCCGGAGACGAGGGCGCAGACGTACGACACGATCTCGTTGCCGTCGGCGGAGCCGTCGGCGTCGACCATCACGATGATGTCGCCGGTGCACGCCTCGAAGCCGGTGATCAGGGCGTCGCCCTTGCCCCGGCCCTGCTGGCCGACGACCTTGACGCCGGGCCACAGCTCACGCGCGACCTGGACGGTGGCGTCGGTGGAGTTGCCGTCGACCAGGACCACTTCGTGGATCCAGTCCGGCAGGGTCTTGAAGACGTACGGAAGGTTCTCGGCCTCGTTCATCGCGGGGATGACCACGCTCACCGGCGGCGCGATGGCCAGGTGAGAGGAGATGGGCCGGTATTTGTCGACGGCGTGCGGGCTTTGGACATCCTCGCCCGAGGTCGCCGGCTGCAGAACGGAACTCATGACTTCGGTCCCTCTCGTCCGGTGGGCCGCCCGCCCCTGGGCGGCCCGGAATCCACGTCCGGTTCGAAAGGGGGGTTTGGTGTCTCACCCACGAACGGCACGGCCACGGCCGTGCGGCACGACATGGCGGCACGCTCCGCGCGCACACCGGGTGAGCTGGCAAAGCTGACCGGCCACCGGCGAAACGACGGCGGCCGACTGCGCGGCACGGCCCGGTCACCACTGCGGTCACCGAGCTCGGCACCCCCCTACCGCGCTCTCGTCCCGGATGCCGCCGCGGTCCCTGAGCCCTCCCCTGGAGCCGATGCCGACGGTCCGATGCGAGTGAGAAGTATGACGGTATTGATGATTAAGCCCGGATGGCAAGCCCTTGGCGGACCTCTTACCTTTTTGTTCGTTTGACCGTTACACAATGATGCGTCCCGACCGAAACAGATGTATGGCTATGGGAGAAAAGGGAATTGAGGGGCTGTCAATAAACCTGATGTGCGCACGTAATGGCGCGAGCGAAAAGAGGCCGTGAACGATCACGTCAGGGCACAGAAAGTCTTGGCATGGACACTTCCCGTCAACACGCGTAGTTGCTACGACGGTTGTGGCAGAGATCCTGCTAAAGGGAGGTTCCATGAGACGTTCCCGACTTGTCGTATTCGTCAGCTCACTCCTCCTCGCCGTCGGCACCGCCCTCACCGGGGCGGCCGCGGCGCACGCGTCCCCATCAGCCGCGACCGGCGGCTATGTGGCGCTCGGCGACTCCTACTCCTCCGGCGTCGGCGCGGGCAGCTACCTCAGCTCCAGCGGCGACTGCAAGCGCAGCACCAAGGCGTACCCGTACCTCTGGAACGCCGCCCACGCCCCCGCCTCGTTCACCTTCGCGGCCTGTTCAGGCGCTCGTACGAGTGATGTTCTGGCGAACCAGCTCGGCGGCCTGAACTCCTCCACCGGCCTGGTCTCCCTCACCGCCGGCGGCAACGACGCGGGCTTCGCCGACGTCATGACGACCTGTGTCACCGGCTCCGACAGCACCTGCCTCAACCGCATCAACACCGCCAAGGCCTACGTCGACTCGACGCTCCCCGGCAACCTCGACACCCTCTACTCGACGATCAGCGCCAAGGCGCCCAACGCGCACGTGGTCGTCATCGGCTACCCCCGCTTCTACGAAGTCGGCACGCTCTGCCTGGGCCTGTCCGACACCAAGCGCTCCGCCATCAACAACGCGGCCGACTACCTCGACGCCGCGACCGCCAAGCGCGCCGCGGCCCACGGCTTCGCCTTCGGCGACGTCCGCACCACGTTCACCGGCCACGAGATCTGCTCCGGCAGCTCCTGGCTGCACAGCCTCAACCTGCTCGACATCGGCGAGTCCTACCACCCGACCGCATCCGGTCAGTCGGGTGGCTACCTGCCGGTCCTGAACAGCGCGGCCTGAGCCGTCACTCGGACGGCGAGGACGAAGGGGAGGCCCCGGCCGACGGGGTCTCCCCCTCGCAGGTGACCGAGAACGGCACCGAGTCGGACGTCGTCTTCACCGGCTCCCGCACCTCGACGCCGATCGCGTTCTCATACGTCCCGCTCTGCGCGTACGTCGACACGATCACCTTGTCCTGCTTGGACCTGCCCCCGCCCGACGGGAACTCGAGCGTCTTCCAGGTCTGCCCGGAGAGCTCGCCGTCCTTCGTCACCCAGCGGTAGGACACCGTCGCGGGCAGCCGCCCCACGGTGATCGTCGCCGTGAAGGCGGGCGCGTCGGCGTTCCCTGGCGGACACGAACCGGAGTACTCGGTGTGCGCCCCGCTCACGGTGACCGCGACGGTCTGCGCCGGCGCCTCGGAGGAGGCGCTCTCACTCGGACTCGGACTCGGACTCGGCGACTTGCTGGTCCTTTCGCTCGACTCCGGCCGCGTCGGAGGCGAACTCGCGATCTCCGTACCGCTGTTGGTGACGCCGCCGGTGCCGCCTGCGCCGCTGCCGTCGTCACGGTTCAGCAGCCCGTAAGTCAGCCCGGCGACCGCCAGCGCCAGCACCGCCACCCCGGCCACCAGGACCACCCCGGCGCGTCGGTTGCGCTCCGGCCGGGGCGAGTCGGTCGTCGCCGGGGCGGCCGTCCAGGGCTGGGGCGGCGTCGGCGGCCCCTGGCGGAGAGGCTCGGCGGGGGTCGCCGCCGTCGGCGGATACGGCGTGTACGGCGTGTACGGCACCTGCGCCGTCGCACCGGTCGCGTCCGCGAGCGGGTCGCCGCCCGCCGCGACGATCCGCAGGTCACGCTCGGCCATGTCGGCCGGCAGCCGCTGGGCCGGATCCTTGCGCAGCAGCCCCTCGATCACCGGTGCCAGCGGCCCGGCCCGGTACGGCGGCGGCAACTCCTCGTCGACGATCGCACGCAGGGTGCTCAGCGGGGTGTCGTGCCGGAACGGGGAGTTGCCCTCGACCGCCGCGTACAGCAGCACGCCCAGCGACCACAGGTCCGACTCGGGCCCCGGCGTACGCCCCAGCGCCCGCTCCGGCGCGAGGAACTCGGGGGAGCCGATGACCTCGCCGGTCATGGTCAGCGCGGAGGTGCCCTCGACGGTCGCGATGCCGAAGTCGGTGAGCACCACCCGGCCGTCGTTCGACAGCAGCACGTTCGCCGGCTTCACGTCCCGGTGCAGCACCCCGGCCTCGTGCGCGGCCCGCAGCGCGGACAGCACCTCGGCCCCGATGTGCGCGGCCCGCGCCGGTTCCAGCGGCCCCTCCGCGTCCAGCAGTTCGGCGAGGGAGATCCCGCGCACGATCTCCATGACGATCCAGGGCCGCCCGTCCTGCGTGGCCACGTCGTACACCGTCACGACGTTCCGGTTCGCGACCCGGGCCGCGGCCCAGGCCTCGCGCTCCAGCCGGGCGTACATCCGCTCGACGTCCGAGGCCGACAGTCCGTGCGGGGCGCGCACCTCCTTGACGGCGACCTCGCGGTGCAGCACCTCGTCATGGGCCCGCCACACCGTTCCCATGCCGCCCTCGCCGAGCGGGGTCAGCAGACGGTAGCGGCCCGCGATCAGACGTTCACTGCCCGGTTCTTCGGACACCGCGCCCCCATTCCGCTGTTCGTGTCCGGGCGAAAACCCCCGCAACTCCCCCAACGTAGCTCAGCCGAGTACGGATGCGGCCCCCTTGAGCACCAGCCCGGCGCCGAGGGCGACGACGAGGAACGCCGACCACAGGGGCATGTTGCGGCGGACGAGCGTCACGGCCGGGTGGGTCGTCCAGCGCGGCTGCCGGTCCAGGAGGCGGGTCGCCCCCGCGCCCAGCCTGACGACGGCGAACCCGGCGGCGGTGAGGGTCAGCGCGAGCCCGACGCCGTACGCGACGACGAGCAGCAGTCCGAACCAGGCCTGACCGAGCGCCGCCGCGCCGACCAGTACGACCACGGCGGACGGGCTGGGGACCATGCCTCCGGCGAACCCGAGCAGGATGGTGCCGCGGAGGGTGGGGGCGACGGCGTGGGTGTGGGTGTGGCCGCCGTGGGTGTGCGTGTGGGTGCGGCCGTGCTGGTGGTCGTGCTCTTGCTCGTGGTCGTGGTGATCGTGGCTGTGGTCATGGTCATGGTCGTGACCGTGGTCCTGGGCGGGCTCGGAGGCCTGATGGGTATGCGTGTGCGGGGTGGGGGCGCCCACTAGGGCCAGTTGACGGGCGGGGGGCTTGGCAGGCGCGTGACTGTGGTCATGCCCGTGCCCGTTCCCGTGGTCATGGTCATGGTCATGTTCGTGGTCAGGGCCGTGATCGTGCCCGTGTCCGTCCCCGTGATCGTGCTGGTGCTCATGTCCATGTCCATGTCCATGTCCATGTCCATGTCCGTGGCCGTGCCCCAGTCCGTGTCCGCGGTTGCGCCAGGCCCGGCGGGCGAGGCTCGTGCCCGCGAAGAGCACCAGTGCGCCGCTGGCCAGGCCCAGCCAGGCGATCACCGAGGGCGCCGCGGCCGATCCTGCGGTGACGAGGAGGCCGAGGGCGACGACGCCCAGGGTGTGGGTGATGGTGACGGAGGCGGCGAGTGGCAGGACGTCCTTCATCCGGGCCTTGCCGCCGCGGGCGGCTGCCGTCGCCGCCATGATGGTCTTGCCGTGTCCCGGCGCGACGGCGTGCATCGCGCCGAGCCCGACGGCGATCACCAGGGCCAGCGCGGCGAAGCCGACGGTGAAGTGCTGTCGCGCGACCAGGTCGTCCAGGGCCTGCGTCCAGCGGTCGGCGCCGCGCGGCAGCACGGACGCGGCCGGAGCGTCCCGCTTGTCCTCGACGAGGGCCGCGCCACCGGGCCGCACCTTGACGGACGCGGTCGAGGTGTCGGCCGGGGAGGAGAGCAACTCCTTGGGATAGCCGGTGAGTTCGCCCGAGGTCGACTTCTCGGGCACGTCGGAGTCGGTGAGCGTCATACGGTCGCCGCGGGCGGTGATCTCACGCCAGCCGGGGCCGCTGGAGGCGCCCTCGCTGTGGAAGCCGAGGGTGACGGTGTCCTCGTCGGGCAGCGGGGCCGTCAGCCGGCACTCGACGCGCAGGGTGTTGAGCCCCGCCTGACCGGGCCGTACGACCGCCTTGCTGCTGCCCGCCGTGAGGGTGACGGCACGGCCGTCGACGGTGAGTCTGCTGCCGCTCGCGGCCGTCGCGCACCGCTGCCGGGCCCACTCGGTCATCCCGAGCCGCTCGATGTCCGGCTTCGCCTGGGTCGCCGGGATCTCGGCGAGGTCCTCGACGTGGTCGACGCGCAGTTGTCCGGGGGTGGCGACGAGTCCGTCGTAGCGGTTGACGGTGAAGTTGCCGAGGGGGTGCGCGCTCGCGCCGGCGGAAGGAACCAGCGCGAGCGCGCAGCCGGCCGTGAACACGGCCGCGCAGGAGGCGAACAGACGACGACGCGACCTCACTTGCTCGCCTCCAGCGTCTTGAGTGCCGTACGGGCCTCGCGGGCGCCCAGCGGGGAGAAGCCCGGGTTCAGCTTCAGGGCGGCGGAGAGGTGGGTACGGGCGTCGGCGGGGTGCGAGGTGGCCTTCTCGATCACACCGCGGTGGTAGAGGAAGGCCGCGTTGCGGTAGCCGGTGGCCGTGGCCTGCCGGGCGTAGGGGAGCGCCTCGGCGTCCTTGCCGTTGACGTGCAGGGCCCAGGCGAGGGCGTCCGCCGTGTGCACGGTGTGCCGGCGGGACCAGTCGTCGCGGGCCGCGCGCAGGGCCGTCGCCTTGTCGCCGTGGTCGGCGGCGGCGAGCGCGGTGTCGAGGTCGGCGTTGACGCCGTTGGCGCGGGCGATCGCCGTCCACGCGTCGACGAGCGCGTACTGGTCCTGGGCCTTCGCCCGGTCGCCCTCGCCGTCCCGGGCCTCGTACAGCTCGCCGAGCTCGACCAGCGGGCCGGGGAGCGGATAGCGGGCGACGATGAGCTCCAACCCCTTGATGGCCTGGTCCTGTTGGCCGCTCGCCGCCTGAGCGCGGGCGCGGCCCTCCAGCGCCGGGAGGTAGTTCTCGTCGGCGGCGAGGGCGCGGGCGTAGTGGGTGAGCGCGGTGGGGTAGTCGCCCTGGTTCCAGGCGAGTTGGCCGAGCTGGGAGGCGACATAGGCGATGTCGCCGGGGGAGGTCGACGCGGCGAGCGCGCGGTCCAGGACCCGGCGGGCGGTGGTGACGTCGCCGCGCAGCTCGTGGACGTAGGCGTAGCGGGTGAACACCGGTACCCCGGGCCGCCGTTCGTCGGCCGTCCGCACGGCCTGCTCGGCGTCGTCGTAGCGGCCGAGTTCGACGAGGGCGTCGATACGGGAGCACAGGGCGCGTTCGCTGTACGGGTTCCGCTGCAACGCCTGGTCGGCGTAGGTCAGGGCGTTCGCGAAGTCGTGCCGGGCGGCGGCGAGGGCGGCCCGGCCGGCGAGGGCCTGGTCGTTGTCGGGGCGCAGGGCGAGGGACCGCTTCAGGGCCTGCTCGGCCTGCGGGTAGCGGGAGGGGTCGCCCTTGGTGCGGGCCTGCTCGACATAGGCGAGGCCGAGGGTGGCCCAACCGCCGAAGTCCTTGGTCTGGGCGCGGAGATGGGTCTGAAGCGCGGTGATGCCCGAGTCGAGATCGCCACTGGCGAGGAGCCCGGGGGAGACCGCCGCGGCGGTCGCGACGGGCATGTCCTGTCCGTCCCGCGCCGCCCCGAGCGCGATCGCCCCGGCGGTGAGCGCGACGGCCAGCATCGCGGCGCACGCCCCGAGTTGGACCCCGCGCCACCGGCGCCCGGCGGCGCCCACACGACGAACGGCGGCGACACGATCGTCACCACATCCGGCAGCGTCGCCGCCGGTCGCGGCGTCCGCGCCGGGGGTCACCTCACCGGCGGTCGTGGCCGCGGCAGTCGCGTGCGCGTCGGGTGAATTCGGCTCGGTGTCCCCTGCGGCCGTGTGCTCGGGGTTCGCCTCGACGACGTCGCCCGCGGCTGCGCCGGTCACGAGGGAGGCGTCCTCGGGGGCCCGCCCGGAGTTCGGGGCGGGTTGATCTGAAGCCGCTGCCGGCAGGCCGGAGGCCGCCCGCTCCGGTTCGCCGTCGTTCGTCCGCGGGGACATGCCCTCTCCTAGGTCGCCTGGGGTGGATCAGCCTGCTCGCGTGGGGGTGGCGCGGCCCGCGTCGTGGGGGATGAGTACGCGGGCCGCGCCGGTCGGTGGGGTGGGCCGGGGAGCGCAGGTTTCTCCCCGGCCCGTCTCGCGGGAGGGCCTAGTAGGCCCGCCGCCGCCCGCGCCACCACATCAGCCCACCGCCGATGAGGAGGATGCCCGCCGCGCCGGCGCCCGCGGAGGACGCGATCAGCGTGGTGTTGTCGTCGGAGCCCGTGAGGGCGTCACCGAGCTGGCTCTTGACGTCGGCGCCGCCCTTGGCGGTCGCGCCGCGCGAACCCTCGGTCGGCAGGGCGATGTAGGGGAAGTACTTCTCGAAGTACTTGTCGTTCTTGTCGACCGCGTCGCCCAGGTCGTTCTTGGAACCGACCAGCTCGCCCTCGACGACCTGCAGCGAGGCGTCGATCACGTCGTCGGTGAGGCGGCGGCCGTTCGGGAAGCCCGCGTTGTCACCGTCGAGGACACCGAGCCGCTTGGGGCTGGCGGTGGGCTTGATGGAGGTGTTGAGGCGCAGTTCCTCCGAAGGCGTCACGTACGGCGGCTGGTTGAGGCCCTTGACGCCCTTCAGGAACACGTCGACGAGGTCGTTGCGCGGCTCCTTCGGCGCCTTGATCTTGTAGATCGCCTCGATGAGCTTCGGCAGCTCGGGGTTGGTGACGTTCTTCAGGAACTGGCCGTCGTCCTTGGGCTTGGACGCGTTGAACTTGTCCTTGTCCTTGATCGGGTTGACGACCTCGTTGACCAGCGGGTTGCCCAGCCGCGAGACCTGCGTGTAGTAGCCCTCGGCGTTCTCGCGCTGGGTGGTCGACCAGATGCCGACGATCGGCTGGTGCTTCGACTCGGCGATCAGGTCGTTCGGCACCTGAAGGGCGATCGTGTTGACGTTGTAGCCCTTGAGGGTGTCGTTGCCGACCTCGGAGAGGTCACCGCCGTACAGCAGGTCGAAGACGCGCAGGTCGGCGAAGAACGGGTCGTCGGCCTGGCCGGCGAACGTCTTCGAGCCGTTGGACAGCTTGTAGATCGCCTCGTCGCGCAGCTTCGAGTACTTCGGCATCGAGGCCTTGCCCACGTTGGACGGCGCCACCGGCACGTCGTCCGCGAGCTTGGTCTCGTGCTCGACCTTGCCCTTCTTGAGCTTGATCAGCTCCAGGTCGTAGGTCTGCGTGACGTTCAGGTCGGGGTCTTGCAGGCTGTCGACCACGCCGGTGTTGTAGAGGAACGACTTCCGGTTCTTGACGTTCGTCTTGAAGGTGTAGCGGAAGATCAGGTCTTCCTTGGCGTCACCGTTGTTGTCGATGCGGACGTCGTACTGGGCGTCCTCGGCGAACTGGTAGAAGTTCGGGCCTCCGCCGGGCTCCTCGAAGGGGATGACGTTCGCGATGATGGTCGTCGTGTCCGGGTGGTCCGGGCTGACGAACGCGTAGAGGTCCGAGTTGTCGTACTGCGGGGTCCCCGAGATGAGAGGGGCCTCACGGTGGCTGGAGGCGTAGGCCGCCCCCGGAGCCAGCGTGGCGGCGCCGGCGGCTGCGAGCCCCCCGGCGGCCAACGCACCGCATATGAGGGTCGCGACGCTCCTGCGTCCGTTGCCGCTCCGCGAGATAGCTGTCATGCCGTCCGTCCTCTGTGCCAACTTGCCTGACGGACAGAGATACGGAGCGGAGGGCGGGTTCGGATTGGTCGAAACCAAAAAACTTTTTCTTTCCTGCTCACCCGCGTTTCGGGCCCGCTGATCCGTACCACCCACCGGAGGTGTGTTCGTTGCGAATGCCTGGTGTGACGGGGCGGCCCGGGTGCGGCGGCCGCAGAGAGGGGGACCGGATGGAGGCGGACGAGCTTCTGGTGCTCGTGGCGCGAGGCGACCAGTATGCATTCGAACAGCTCTACGCGCTGGTGTCCGGGCCCGTGTTCGGGCTCGTGCGCCGGGTCGTCAGGGATCCCGCGCAGTCGGAGGAGGTCGCCCAGGAGGTGCTCCTGGAGGCCTGGCGCTCCGCCGCCCGCTTCGACCCGAACCGCGGCAGCGCCCTCTCCTGGATCCTCACCCTCGCCCACCGCCGTGCCGTCGACCGGGTACGCAGCGCCCGCGCGGCCGTCGACCGCGAGCAGCGCGAAGGCCGGCGCTACCACGACCCCGCCTTCGACCAGGTGGCGGAAGAGGTCGAGGCGGGCCTGGAACGCCAGTTGGTGCGCCGCTGCCTGGGCCGGCTGACGGCGCTTCAGCGGCAGTCCGTCACGCTCGCCTACTACGACGGCTACACGTACCGTGAAGTGGCCGACCAGCTCTCGCTGCCGCTCGGCACGGTGAAGACACGGATGCGTGACGGGCTCACGCGACTGCGCGAGTGCCTGGGAGGGGCCGCATGAGTGTGCTCGGCCTGTTTCGCCGCGAGGATGTGCACTCGCTGGCCGCTCCCTACGCGCTCGACGCCCTCGACGCCGACGAGCGCCGCCGGTTCGAGAAGCACCTGAAGGGCTGCGACCGTTGCTCCGCCGAGGTACGGACACTGGCCGAGGACGCCGTCCGGCTCGCCTGGTCCCAGGCCGCGCCGCCGCCGGCCGCGATGCGCGACCGGGTGCTGGCCGCCGTCCAGAGAACCCCACAGGAGACCTCGCGGGCGCCGGTGCGGGAGCACTCGCCCCAACTGCCCCCGCACGTCTGGGGCACGCAGCCGCCGCCCAAACGCTCCGGGGGTTCCTCCCACGCGTTCAACCGTGGGGGAGCGCCTCGTGCGCGCCGTCGGCTCTTCGCGCCGCTCGCCACCGCCACCGCCGCCGCGGCCCTCGTCGTCGCCTCCCTCTTCGCCGTCCAGGTCGGCCGGACGCAGGGCCAGTTGGACGCCGAGCGCGCCCAGTCACGTGAGATCGCCCACGTTCTCGCAGCTCCGGACGCGCGGGCGAGTACCGGCAAGGACGCCCGGGGCCGCAGTATCGGAGTGATCGCCTCCGCTTCGGAGGCGCAGGCGGTCGTCACCTTGAGCGGATACGGGGGCCTGCCCACCGGGCAGGTGCATCAGCTGTGGCTCATGCGCCCTGGCGCGCAACCACGCTCCCTCGGGCTCTTCGACGGCGACACGCCCTTGGTCGCCACCGGTCTCGACAGGGCGGCGACGTCACTCGCTGTCACCGTCGAGCCCGACGGGGGATCGCCACAGCCCACCACGCAGCCGGTTGTCCAACTCACCCTGAAATCGGTCGGATTCGGAGAGTGATCGGAGAGGAGTCGTCAACCCCCTTATGGGGAAGGTGAATCCTGTGAGCTCGATACATGTGTGCCTCGACGGGGCGATAGGGTTACCCTGCCCGGGCCGGGTGGACTCGTACGGGTGGGGAGTGACATGGAACAGATAACGATGCGCAGCAGGGCGAGGGTCCCTGCGATCACCTGCGGGAGCAGCGCGACCAGTTCGCGCCTGGACCGCCATCTCTCGGTACTGGCGGGCCCCGCCATACCACAGCGGGAGACGGTCGAGGCGACCTCGCTCATGCGGGAGCTGACCGCGCGTGAGCCCGTGCGTGACCGTGGCCCCAAGGCGACGCGGGCACGGGTGAGCCGCGTCTCGCTCTTCGCACCCCTGCGCCGACTGCGCCGCTCCCTGTTCGGCGGCAACAAGCACTGACCGGCCGGCACGTCCTCATGTACTGAACGTGTACTGAACGCACCGAACGTACTGAGTCCCGCGCTCAGGCGGCCACACCGTCCCGGCGCAGCGCTGCGATCTCCTCGTCCGTCATCCCCACGGCACGCAGCACTGCTTCGGTGTGCTCCCCGAGCGCGGGCACGTCCCCCATGCGTGCCTCCTCCCCGCCCGGCAGCGTGATCGGGGGCAGCAGCGCCCGCAACGGCCCGACCGGCGTCCCCACCTCCCGCCACCGCTCACGGGCCGCCAGCTGTGGATGCTCCGCCAGCTCGTGCAGATCCCTCAGGCGTGCGCACGCGATCCCCGCGCCCTCCAGCCGCGCCAGCGCCTCGTCCGCGCCCAGCGCGACCAGTGCCGACGCCACCAGTGCGTCCGTGAGCTCCCGGTTCGCCACCCGTGCCGCGTTCGTCGCATATGCCGGATCCGTTCCCAACTCGGGCCGTCCGACGACCTGTTCGGCCAGCCGCCGCCACTCCCGGTCGTTCTGCACGGACAGCAGCACCCGCCCGCCGTCGGCGGTGAAGTAGGCGTCGTAGGGCGCGATCACGGCGTGTGCGAGACCGGTGCGGGCCGGGGGAGTGCCCCCGTGCATCGCATGGTGCAGCGGATGCCCCAGCCACTCCGCGAGCGCGTCCAGCATCGACACCTCCACCGGACCGCCCCGCCCGGTCGTGCCCCGCCGCACCAGCGCCGCCAGGACGCCCGAGAAGGCGTACATGGCCGCCGCGATGTCCGCCGCCGGGATCCCTGCCTTCACCGGCTGCTCGGGCGTCCCGGTCACCGACACCAGCCCCGCCTCGCACTGCACGAGCATGTCGTAGGCCCGCTTGTCCGCGTACGGCCCGCTCGCCCCGTACCCGGAGATGTCCACGGCGACCAGCCGCGGGTGCGCCGCGCACAGGGTGGCCGCGTCCAGACCGAGGCGGGCCGCCGCCCCCCGCGCGAGGTTCTGCACGAACACGTCCGCGTCCGCGACCAGCCGCCGTACGACGTCCAGGCCCCGTGGGTCCTTGAGATCCAGGGCGAGGGACTCCTTGCCGCGGTTGCACCACACGAAGTGCGAGGCGAGACCGCCGGCGGCGGTGTCGTAGCCGCGGGCGAAGTCACCGCCGTCGATCCGCTCGACCTTGATCACCCGCGCCCCGAGATCGGCGAGCTGCCGGGTGGCGAACGGCGCCGCGACGGCCTGCTCGACGGCCACGACAGTGAGGCCCTCCAGGGGCAGCGGCAGGGGAGACGGCTGAGGAGACGGCTGGGGAGCCGATGCGGGTGGCGGGAGCTGGTCCATGGGGTCCATGGGGTGGATGCTAGATCAGCGCGAACTGACCCTCCGGGCCCTCCTCGTGGTGGTCCAGGACCGTCGCCGGGCGGCGTGCCGAGTCCGGGACCGGCAGAACGCCCGACGCGCGCAGCTCCGCCGCCGTGACCGCGTCCGTCTCCGCCGTCTCCAACTCCTCGCGTCGCGCGCCGACGTCCGCCAGCAGCGTCAACACCGTGATGAGCTCCAGGAGTTCGGAGGTCCACGACTGCTGCCAGGTCGCCGGGCGGATCGCGGCCAGCGTGCCCGGCTCGGCCTCCTGCGCGGTCCGCGCCGTGAACCACCGCTCCAGGACCCGCTCGCCCGTGTCCGTCTCGAAGTCCCAGGCCTCGGGCGGGACCGGGGAGACCCGGCCCTCGTCCAGGTGGAGGGCTTCCTCGTCGCGGTCGTAGTGCAGGGCGAGAGGGCGGGCCGGGAGCGGGGCGCGGACGTAGGGGCGGCGGCCGCCGGGCAGCTTGGGGCGCTCGCCGTCCCGGCGCAGCAGCCACAGTGCGCGGTGGCCCGACTCGACGCCACGCGCCCAGAGTTCGCGGTCCCCGGTGAGCGGGACGGTGAGATCGGGGCGGACGGCGCTCAGGGTCCACGCCAGGAAGTCCACCGGATCGGGGGAGTGGCCGAGCCGCCGCCCGAGCCGGTCCAGCAGGCCCGGCGCCAGGTTCGGCTCCCTGCCGCCCGGCCGCCGGTACAGCGGGCGGACGCGGCCCGGGCGCAGGAGGGGAAGCAGGGAGGTCGCGAGCAGCGGCCACCCGGGACTCTGGGGCGTCTCGACCACGAACACCTGTGCGTCGTCCGCCACCCGCCAGAGCTCCGGGCGGGCCGCGTCGATCAGCCGGTGGTCGGGGATGAGCCACTGCTCGTCGAAGGGCGCCGCCAGCACCCGTACGGGCTCCGGGCAGGGGCCGAAGGCGCGGACGAGCCGCTCCGTGCCGCCGCCGGCCCGGCCCGGGAGCTGCCCGACCGCGGTGTGCAGGGTGCGGGCGCGGGTCGGCTCGAACAGGGCCTCGCGCTCGTCGCCCTCGGCCTTCACCAGGGTGTCCCAGCGGGCCTTCAGGGACGTCGGATCGGGCGCCGTCGGCCACCCCCGGCCGAGCCGCGGCGGTGCGACGGACCACGGCATGAGGTCCGCCAGCGGCGGAGCGTCGTCGTGCGTCACGCGTGGCATGGTACGACGGCTCCCCGGAGGGCGGGTCACGTCGCGTCGAGGGTGACCGTGAAGGAGAAACGGTCGCCGCGGTAGTGGATGACGGCCGCGTCCAGGACCCGCCCGGCCGCGTCGTAGGTGACGCCCGTGTAGTGCAGGATCGGGCTCAGCAGCGGGACCCGCAGCAGCCGGGCGGTCTCCGGGTCCGCGAGCCGGGCCTCGAGCGTGTCCGTGATCCGGCTGATGTCGGCGCCCACGACGTCCCGCAGCACCTTCGTCATGGGCCAGCGGACCAGGTCGTCGGGGTCGATGCGGTCGGCGAGTTCGGGACGGACGTAGTTGCGGGCGTGGTTGGTGGGCTCGCCGGTCTCCTCGTCGCTTCTGAGGCGGTGATATGTCGCCACCTCGGCGAGGTCCGGGAAGTGCTCGGCGACCTCGGCGGGGACGGCCGCGCGGCCGTGTGCGAGGAGCTGCGTCGCCATGCCGGACTGCTGGGCCACGATCGCGTCGACCGAGCCGAGCAGCCGGACCGGGGCGCCGCGCTGCGCGGTCGGCTCGATGAACGTGCCGCGCCGCCGGTGCCGGGTGATCAGTCCCTCGGCTTCCAGTTCCTTCAGTGCCTGCCGCATGGTCAGCACGCTCACCCCGTAGTGCCCCGCCAACTGCTCCTCGGTGGGCAGCCGGAGCGGATCCCGGGGCGAGCGGCCGAGTATCGAGGCGCGCAGCGACTGCGACACCTGGTACCAGAGCGGCAGCTTGCGGGTGAGGACGATCGAGTCCGGGGCGAAGGAGGTCACGGGCTATCCGTACCGGTCGGCACCGTTCAGTGCAATGTGCTGTCGGACGGACGGAAGTGGCGTTCGAGGCCCTGCCAGACGTCGTCGTAGCGCGGTTGCAGATGGTCCGCACGGGCCGCCTGCGGGGTGAGGGTGAGCGGCCAGCGCGTCTCGAACATGAACGCCAGCCCGTCGTCGATCTTCTGCGGCTTCAGCTCGGCGGTGCTCGCCCGGTCGAACGTCTCCCGGTCCGGGCCGTGCGCCGACATCATGTTGTGCAGCGAGCCGCCGCCCGGCACGAAGCCTCCCTTTCCGGCCGTCTTGGCGTCGTAGGCGCCCTCGATCAGGCCCATGTACTCGCTCATCACGTTCCGGTGGAAGTACGGCGGCCGGAAGGTGTCCTCGCCGACCAGCCAGCGGGGGGCGAAGACCACGAAGTCCACGCCGGCGAGGCCGGGGGTGTCGGACGGGGACGTCAGCACCGTGAAGATCGACGGGTCGGGGTGGTCGTGCGAGATGGACCCGATGACGTTGAAGCGGCGCAGGTCGTACACGTACGGCACATGGGTGCCGTGCCAGGCGACGACGTCGAGCGGGGAGTGGCCGTAGGTCGCGCCCCAGAGGTGGCCGCAGAACTTGTTGACGACCTCCACCGGGCCCTCGACGTCCTCGTACGCGGCGACGGGCGCCCGGAAGTCGCGGGCGCCGGCGAGGCCGTTGGCGCCGATCGGGCCGAGCTCGGGGAGACGGAACGGGGCGCCGTAGTTCTCGCAGACGTAACCGCGGGCCGAGGCGTCAAGGAGGTCGACGCGGAAGCGGACCCCGCGCGGGATCAGCGCCACCTCGCCGGGCTCGGCGTGTAGCAGCCCGAACTCCGTGCGCAGCAGCAGCCCGCCCCGCTCGGGGACGATCAGCAGCTCGCCGTCGGCGTCGCCGAAGACGCGGTCCATCGAGGCGTTCGCGTGGTACAGGTGCACGGCCATGCCGGTGCGCTGGGCGGCGTCGCCGTTGCCGCCGAGGGTCCACATTCCGGCCAGGAAGTCCGTGCCGGCGGACGGCTCGGGCAGGGGATCCCAGCGCAGCCGGTTCGGGTCGGGGACCGTCTGCGTGAACGGCCCGGTGCGCAGCGCGCCGTCGCCGAGCCGGGCGAACGCCGGGTGCGCGGCCGACGGGCGGATCCGGTACAGCCACGAGCGGCGGTTGTGGGCGCGCGGCTCGGTGAACGCGGTGCCGCTGAGCTGCTCCGCGTACAGGCCGAGCGGGGCGCGCTGCGGCGAGTTGCGGCCCTCGGGCAGGGCGCCGGGGGCGGCCTCGGAGGCGTGCTCGTTGCCGAACCCGCAGAGGTAGGTCAGCCCCTCGGCCGTCTTGCGTGCGTCCCCGCTGCTCATCGTCGCTCCCTTGCGCGCTGATTCCTATGCATCACCGTAGGATTGCGTTTTCACGGATGCAAGGGGGCCGTCGGTCATCCGCCGATCCTCCTCGGGTCCTCCTCTTGGAGGACGATCACGGCACGGCCAGAACCAGACTCCAGGGGGATCCGCGTGTCGGACGGGTGCTCTAGTGTCCCGAGCATGTCGTGGACGCGTGCCCTCCCCGCCGCGCTCGCGGTCTGTGTCCTGCTGCTGACCGGATCCGTGGGCTGCGGCTCCAGTGGTGCCCACGAGCCGGGGACCGTGGCGTCGCCCTCGCCCGTGGGCAAGGTGCTGGACCACACGGACGACGACGGGCGCCACTACCGCGAGGTCGCGAAGAAGGGGGCGCCCGAGGTCGGCGTGGAGGTCCAGCCGGACGCCGACGGCGGCTGGGACGTGCGCCTGAAACTGGCCCATTTCCGCTTCTCGCCCGCCGGGGCGCCGCAGAAGGCGGCCACCGGCCGCGGCATCGCCCGGCTCTACGTCGACGACCGGCAGGTCGCCGACCTGCGGGGCCCGGCGTACCGCATCCCGGCCGGCTTCCTCCCGCACGGCACGCACGAGGTCACCGCCCGCCTCTACGCGGACGACGGCACGGTGTGGGCGGTGGGCGGCAAGCCGGTGCAGGCCACGGCGGACGTCACGGAGTCGGAGCCGTCGCCCGCCGGGTCCCCGACCGGGTCGCCGACCGGATCCCGGACCGGATCGCCGACCGGGTCCCGGACCGGATCGCCGTCGCCGTGAGTGCATCAGGCATCTTTCTCCGTACCCGGGGGCGAGGTTCACCAGGCAGCGGCGGAAAGGCATCATGAAGTCCGTGCCCCAAGCGACATCGCTTCGTCGTGCGCCCGTGCAGCGGCGCAGCGCCGAACGGCTGACCAGAATCCTCGACGCCTGCGCCGACCTGCTGGACGAGGTCGGCTACGACGCCCTGAGCACCCGCGCCGTCGCCGAGCGCGCCGGTGTCCCCATCGGCTCCGTCTACCGCTTCTTCGGCAACAAGCGGCAGATGGCCGACGCGCTCGCGCAGCGCAACCTGGAGCGCTACTCCGAGCGCGTCACCGACCGCCTGAAGGAGGCCGGGAGCGGGGCGGACTGGCGGGCCGCGATGGACGCCGTGCTGGACGAGTACCTGGCCATGAAGCGCACCGCGCCCGGCTTCTCCCTCGTCGACTTCGGCAACCAGATCCCGGTCGGCGCCCGGCACACCGAACCCAACCACCGGGTCGCCGACCGCCTCACCGAGTTGCTCTCCGGCTACCTCGGCCGCGAGGTGGACGACGATCTGCGCCGCACCTTCCTGATCGCCGTGGAGACCGCGGACACCCTCGTCCACCTGGCCTTCCGGGTGGATCCGGAGGGCGACGCGAAGGTGATCGACGAGACGCGGGAGCTGCTGCGGGCGTATCTGGCGCGGACCCTGGACTGACGGACGCGGCCGACCCCCTCCCCCTCGTTCATACCGGTCGGTATGCTCACCGGGAGAAGGCAACGCCGCCCCCAGGAGGACCCGTGTCCCGCACCGCCCTGCGAATCTGTCCCCTGTGCGAGGCCACCTGCGGGCTGACCCTCACCATCGAGGGGACGACGGTCACCGGCGCCCGCGGCGACCGGGAGGACGTCTTCAGCAAGGGCTTCATCTGCCCCAAGGGCGCCTCCTTCGGTGCCGTCGACAGCGACCCCGACCGGCTGCGGACACCCCTCGTACGCCGGGACGGGGAGCTGCGCGAGGCCACCTGGGAGGAGGCCTTCGACGCGGTGGCCGCCGGGATCCGCCCGGTGGTCGAGCGCTACGGGCCCAACTCCGTCGGCGTCGTCCTGGGCAACCCCAACGTGCACACGATGGCCGGCGCGCTCTACCCGCCCGTCCTGATCGCGGGCCTCGGCACCCGCAGCCTGTTCACCGCCTCCACGGTCGACCAGATGCCCAAGCACGTCTCCAGCGGGCTGCTCTTCGGCGATGCGAACGCGATCCCGGTGCCGGACCTCGACCACACCGACCACCTCCTGCTCATCGGCGCCAACCCCCTGGAATCCAACGGGAGTCTGTGTACCGCCCCCGACTTCCCCGGCAAGCTCAAGGCGCTCAAGGCCCGCGGCGGCACCCTCACCGTCATCGACCCGCGCCGCACCCGCACCGCGAAGCTCGCCGACCGCCACATCGAGATTCGACCGGGCACGGACGCACTGCTCCTCGCCGCCATGGCACAGGTGCTGTTCGAGGAACTCCTCGTCGCGCCCGGCGAGTTGACCCCGCACCTCGAAGGCCTTGACGAACTCGCCGAAGCCGTACGGGAGTTCACTCCCGAAGCGGTCGCGGCCGCCTGCGACGTGGAGGCCCCGCTCATCCGCGCTCTCGCCCGCGAACTCGCCGCCGCCCCCACCGCCGCCGTCTACGGCCGCATCGGCAGCTGCACGGTCCCGTACGGCACCCTCGCCAGCTGGCTCGTCGACGTCCTCAACATCCTCACCGGCAACCTGGACCGGCCCGGCGGCGCGCTCTTCCCACAGGCCGCCACCGACCGCACCCCCCGCCCGGCCGGGCCCGGCCACGGCTTCCAGCTCGCGCGCTGGCACTCCCGGGTCAGCCGGCACCCCGAGGCGAAGGGCGAGTTGCCGCTGTCCGCGCTCGCCGAGGAGATCGACACCGCGACCGAGGAGGGCGAGCCGATCCGCGCGCTCGTCGCGGTCGCCGCCAACCCCGTGCTGTCCGCCCCGGACGGCGACCGGCTCGACAAGGCGCTCGACTCCCTCGACTTCATGGTCAGCGTCGACCCGTATCTGAACGAGACCTCGCGTCACGCCGACGTCGTGCTGCCCCCGCCGCCGCCCTCGCAGAGCCCGCACCACGACTTCGCCTTCAACACCCTCGCCGTGCGCAACCAGGTCCGCTACAACCGTCCGGCCGTCCCGCTGGAGCCCGGCCGGATGGCCGAGACCGAGATCCTCGCCCGGCTGACCCTGGCCGCCACCGGGATGCACGGCGCCGACCCGGCCGCCGTCGACGACCTGGTCATCGGCCAGACCCTCGGCAAGGCCGTCAAGGAAGCGCACTCACCCGTGCACGGCCGCGACCCGAAGGAACTCGCCGCCCTGCTCACCGGCGTCAGCGGCCCCGAGCGCCGCCTCGACATGATGCTGCGCCTCGGCCCCTACGGCGACGGCTTCGGCGCCCGCCCCGACGGGCTGAGCCTCACCGAGCTGCTGGAGCACCCGCACGGCATCGACCTCGGAGCGCTTCAGCCCCGGCTGCCGCAGCCGTTGAAGACGCGCAGCGGGCGCATCGAGCTGCTCCCGCGGCCGATCGTCGACGATCTCCCGCGCCTGCGCGAGGGGCTGCGGCGGCGGCCGGACGGGCTCGTCCTCGTCGGGCGGCGCCATCTGCGGTCCAACAACAGCTGGATGCACAACGTCCCCGCCCTCACCGGCGGCACCAACCGCTGCACCCTGCACATCCATCCCGAGGACGCCGAGCGGCTGGGCGTCGAGAACGGGTCGCGGGTGCGGGTGAAGGGCGCCGGGGGCGAGGTGGTCGCGCCCGCCGAGGTCACCGACGGCGTGCGGCGGGGTGTGGTGAGCCTGCCGCACGGCTGGGGCCACGACCGGCCCGGCACCCGGCTGAGCCATGCCGCCGCCGACCCCGGAGTCAACGTCAACCAGCTCCTCGACGGCACTCTGCTGGACCCGCTGTCGGGCAACGCGGTCCTCAACGGTGTGCCCATCGAGGTCTCGGCGATCATCACAAAGCCGTGACCTGGAGTTTTGCGCTTATTGCTCGCGCATCAATGTCTTGTTAACACCGTTTGAACAGACCTAACGTCAACGCACCGCCGACCCCCAGGTGGGATGTTCAAGGGCGAACGTTAGGTATCCACTCATGTTGACTATCCTCGGCTTCGCCATGATCGCGACCTTCCTGGTCCTGATCATGCTGAAGAAGATGTCGCCGATCGCGGCGCTCGTGCTGATCCCGGCACTGTTCTGCGTCTTCGTCGGGAAGGGCGCGAGGCTCGGTGACTACGTCATCGACGGCGTCACCAGCCTCGCCCCGACGGCGGCGATGCTCATGTTCGCGATCGTCTACTTCGGTGTGATGATCGATGTCGGCCTCTTCGACCCGATCGTTCGGGGCATTCTGAAGTTCTGCAAGGCCGACCCGCTCCGCATCGTCGTCGGCACGGCGCTGCTTGCCGCGATCGTCTCCCTCGACGGCGACGGCTCCACCACCTTCATGATCACCGTCTCGGCGATGTACCCGCTGTACAAGCGCCTGAAGATGAGCCTGGTCGTGATGACCGGTGTGGCCGCCATGGCCAACGGCGTGATGAACACGCTGCCCTGGGGCGGCCCGACCGCCCGCGCCGCCACCGCGCTGAAGCTGGACGCCGGCGACATCTTCGTGCCGATGATCCCGGCCCTCGCCGTGGGCCTGCTCTTCGTGTTCGCCCTGTCCTACGTCCTCGGCCGCCGCGAGCGCACCCGGCTCGGCGTGCTGACGCTGGACGAGGTCCTCGTCGAGGAGAAGGCCGAGGAGAAGGCCGAGCGGACCGAGACCGTCCTCGTGGGCGCCGGCGGGTCCGGCGGCTCCGGCGCCGCCAAGGGCGCCGCCCCGGCCGCCGGTTCCGGCGCCGCCGCCCTCGGCGACGACGACGAGCCCGACGACGGCTTCCAGGGCCTCGACCCGCACCGCGCCACCCTGCGTCCCAAGCTGTACTGGTTCAACGCGCTGCTCACGGTGGCGCTGCTGACCGCCATGATCATGGAGTGGCTGCCGATCCCGGTGCTGTTCCTGCTCGGCGCCGCGCTCGCCCTCACCGTCAACTTCCCCCGGATCCCGGACCAGCGGGCCCGGCTCGCCGCCCACGCCGACAACGCCCTGAACGTCTCCGGCATGGTCTTCGCCGCCGCCGTCTTCACCGGTGTGCTCAAGGGCACTGGCATGGTCGACCACATGGCCAAGTGGATGGTGGACAACATCCCGGACGGCATGGGCCCGCACATGGCGATCGTCACCGGCGTCCTGAGCCTCCCGCTCACCTACTTCATGTCGAACGACGGCTTCTACTTCGGTGTCCTGCCGGTCCTCGCCGAGGCCGGCGCAGCCCACGGAGTCACGCCGCTGGAGATGGCCCGCGCCTCGCTCGTCGGCCAGCCCCTGCACATGTCGAGCCCGCTGGTCCCGGCCGTCTACGTGCTCGTCGGCATGGCGAAGGTCGAGTTCGGCGACCACACGCGGTTCGTGGTCAAGTGGGCGGCGCTGACCTGCCTGGTGATCCTCGGCGCAGGCCTGCTGTTCGGGATCATCTGACCCGTCCGCCGAGCAACTGGAGGAACTCGTGAGGCCCGGCAGGAACCGCGGCTGGCTGCTCCGTCTCGTCATCGCCTTCGGCTTCGCGCAGGGGGCGGTGTCGATGGCCAGGCCCGCCGTCTCCTACCGGGCCCTCGCTCTCGGCGCGGACGAGCGGGCGATCGGCGTCATCGCGGGCGTGTACGCGCTGCTTCCGCTCTTCGCCGCCGTCCCGCTCGGCCGCCGCACCGACCACGGCCGCTGCGCGCCCCTGCTGCCCGTCGGCGTGGTGCTCATCTCCGGCGGCTGTGTGCTGAGCGGTCTCGCGGGCTCCCTGGGGGCGATGGCGCTGTGGAGCGGGGTGATGGGACTCGGCCACCTCTGCTTCGTCATCGGCTCCCAGTCGCTCGTCGCCCGCCAGTCCGCGCCGCACGAACAGGACCGCAACTTCGGCCACTTCACCATCGGCGCGTCCCTCGGCCAACTGGTCGGCCCCATCGCGGCCGGAGCGCTGATCGGGGGCGACGACATGGCGGGCAGCAGCGCGCTCGCCCTGCTCGTCGCGGGGGCGGGCTGCGCGGTCGCGTTCACCTCGCTGTGGCGCATCGAGCACCGCGACACCACCTCCAAGTCCCGTACGGCGCAAGGCGATCGCATCCCCGTCGGACGCATCCTGCACACGCGGGGCGTCCCCGCCGGCATCCTGATCAGCCTCTCCGTGCTGTCCGCGACCGACATCCTCACCGCCTATCTGCCGGTGGTCGGCGAACACCGGGGCATCGCGCCGTCGGTCGTCGGCGTCCTGCTCAGCGTCCGCGCGGCCGCCTCCATAGCCTGCCGGCTGGTCCTCACCCCGCTGCTGCGGCTGCTGGGCCGGACGCTGCTGCTCACCGTGACCTGTCTGCTGGCGGCCCTGCTCTGCGCGGGGATCGCGCTGCCGGTGCCGGTCTGGGCGCTCGGGGCGATCCTCGCGGTGCTCGGGTTCTGCCTCGGCGTCGGGCAGCCGCTGTCCATGACGACGGTCGTCCAGGCGGCCCCGGACGGGGCCCGGTCCACCGCCCTCGCGCTGCGGCTCACCGGCAACCGGCTCGGCCAGGTCGCCGCGCCCGGTGCCGCCGGTCTGGTGGCCGGGGTCGCGGGCGTGGCCGCGCCGTTCGTGATGCTGGGGGCGCTGTTGCTGCTGTCGTCGGGGGTGGCGCTGCGCTCGCCGGGGGATCCGGGAGGGGAGGGCGGAGGGGACGGCGGAGGGGACGGCGACCGGCGGCCCGGGCGGCGGCCCCGGCCGGGGTTGCGCCGGTCGGGGCTGTGCCGGTCGGGGTTGCGCCGGTCGAGCGATCTCTGACGGCGCGTCGGGCGGCCCTCCCACAGTCGGCAGCGTCGATGTGAAAGAGAGTCAGGTACCAAGAACGATTTGTATGAAAATCGTCCTGACTCGGAGGAATGCGCATGTCCAGCTCGACGCTCCCGCCCGCCCTCGGCTCCCGCCTCGGCGTCACGGCTCTCACGGTGCTCGCCGCGGCCGGATTCACCTGCCTCTCGGCACCGACCGCCGTGGCCGTGGGGGAGGCAGGCGACATCAGAATCCACCGTGAGCAGGTACCGCCCGGCGTCTCCAAGGACGACCCGGTGGCCTGCCGGTTCTACCTCGACGCCGCCAACTTCGGCGAGCTGACCACCGTCGCCTACACCATCAAGGCGCGGCCCCCGGCGCCCGACACCGCCACGGTGACCGGCAACATCGCCCTGACCGACGGCGCCGGGCACACCGACACGCTGGGGCTGGCCGAAGGGTCGTACACGCTCGAGTGGAGCATCGCCGCCGCCCCGGGCGCGCCCGTGGTGCCCTCGCCCAAGGTGAAGGTCTTCAAGATCAACTGCAGGGAGAACCGGTCCGACGGAATCAAGCACGACCCGAACCAGGGCCCGAACCGTCCGATCACGGACGACGGCCGTCAGGCCGTGGGCCCGAACAGCCAGGGCGGCGGCCAGAGCGGCCGGGGCCAGGACGACCGTCAGCAGGGCGGCGCCACCTGGAGCGGTGAGAAGGGCGGCCCCGAGGGCGGCGTCCACGCCGGCGGCGGCGGCCTCGCCGACACCTCCGCCTCCTTCACCCCGCTGGCCGGCGCCGCGGCCGTCGGGCTGATGGCCGTGGGCTCGGTCGCGTACTTCCGACTGATCCGCCGGCGCAACCATGGCGCCGCGTAGGCGCGCACGCAGGCCCTGGCACCGGACCCGTGCCTTTCGCCTCACCAGGACGGCCGTGCTCGCGGTCGTCCTGGTGACGGTCGGGGTCCGGTGCGGCGGGCCCGACGCACCGGTCGCACCGGCCCGGGCCGGCGCGGCGGCGTCCGACGGGACGCCCGGCGACTCGGCCCCCGGGGACGGCGCGGACGAAGAGGGCCGCGACGCGGGCGAGAAGCCGGCCGAGCGCCCCAAGTCGTCTCCGCGCCCGCTGCCCCGGTCCCCGGCGACCACCCTGCGCGTGCCGTCCCTGGGCATCGACGCGCCGATCGTGCCCCTGCGGCTCGGCCCCGACCGGCACCTCGGCACCCCGCCGCTCGACAAGCCCAAGCTCGTCGGCTGGTACGCGGGCGGCCCGACCCCGGGGGAGCGGGGTACCGCCGTCGTCGTCGGACACCGCGACACCAAGACCGGCCCCGCGGTTTTCGCCGGCCTCGCGCGCGTGCCCCGGGGCGCCCGGATCGAGGCCCGGCGGGCCGACGGCCGCACCGCCGTCTACACCGTCGACCGGGTGCGGGTCTTCGACAAGGACACCTTCCCCGACAAGGAGGTGTACGGCCCGAGCAAACGCCCCGAGCTGCGCGTACTCACCTGCGGCGGCCTCTTCCGACGGGCCACGGGATACACCAGCAACGTCGTCGTCTTCGCCCATCTGACGGCGACCCGCTGACCGGGCGCCGGACCGTCCCCGCTGCCCCCACCGGCCCGGCCGACGCCGGGCCCGGGGTCCGGCGCCCGTCGAATCAGACAGTCCGGTTTCTCGCCCCAAGGGCGGAAGCGTCCGATCCGGCCTCATTTCCTCCCCCGACCGCGTACAGTCCGTTGACTTCCGTGACTCACAAGCCTCGTGGGGACACCTTTCATGACACGCGCCATCTCCCTGCACGACGTCAGCAAGGTTCACGCCCGCGGCGTCCGGGTGGTGGACCGGCTGCCGCTGGACATCGCGCCCGGCGAGTTCCTGGTCCTGCTGGGACCCTCCGGCTGCGGAGAACTTCGCGCTCTACCCGAACATGACCGGCCGCGACTCCATTGGGGCCGCACCCTCTCCGGCTGCGTCCGCTGGTCCTTGCCGCCGATGCCGACGACCGTGGTACGGCCGCCGCGCCGGCCCTGGCGGGCGGGGCGCTGTGTCTGGCGGGGGTGGCGGTGTCGCGGCGCGACCGGGCGGGCAGCCTGCGGGCCGGCCCGGTCGTGGTCCTGGACGAGCCGACGGAGCAGGACGCGCCGCCCGCGACCCCCGAGGGCCGCACCATCGGCGATCTCGACCTGAGCGCCCTGGTGGCCGAACGCATCGGCCTGGAGGACATCCCGGCGGCGTACGCGGTGCCCGCGCTGGTCGTCCTGATGTCGTGGCTGGTGCTGGCGAGGTGCCGGGGCCGCTGACAGGGCAACTCCGACCCGGCGAAGCCGGGGCTCGCGGATTTCGGACCGGCACTGCGGGCACCTCACCTGCGCCTGCCCGGTGACCCGGCACAGTTCAGCGCAGGGCGACCGCGTCGATGCCCAGCAGCTCTCCCAGCGCCCGCTTTCCCGACGGAGTCACCTTCACGGCCCGCTCCGAGCCGATGCGCACGCACCACCCCGTGTCGAGGGCGTGCCGGCACAGGGCCGCGCCTGCGGCGCCCGCCAGGTGGGGGCGGCGCTCGGTCCAGTCGAGGCAGGCCCGGGCGAGCGGCCGGCGGCTCCCGCGGTCGAGGGCGATACCGGCCGCGTCGAACCAGCCGAGCCCCTCCTCCGTGATCGCGAACCCGGTGTCCTGGCGCAGCAGCCCGCGCGCGGTCAGCGCGTCGGTGACCGCGATGCCGAGCCGCCCGGCCAGATGGTCGTAGCAGGTGCGGCCGCGGGCCATCGCCGAACCGGCGCTCGACTCCCGCAGACCGCGCGGCCGTACGACATCCCCCGGGGCCACCTGCGCGGCCAGGTCCTCCACCAGCTGTGCGGCCCGGGCGTCGGCGAGGCGTACGTACCGGTGCCGGCCCTGCCGTTCCTCGACGAGCAGTCCGCCCGCGACGAGCTTGCCCAGGTGCTCGCTCAGCGTCGACGCGGCGACCCCCGCGTGCCGCGCCAGCTCACTCGCGGTCCAGGCCCGCCCGTCGAGCAGCGCCAGCAGACACGCGGCCCGCGTCTCGTCGGCGATCAGCCCGGCGAGCCGCGCCAGCCGGGTCGCCCGAGGGTCTCTGGAGGTCATGCGTCTCAGCATGGGGCACGGACAGTTCGGCGCCGGCCGAAGTGTCTCAGCTGGTCCGACGCACCTGCTCGTACTGCTGTGCGAGCCCGTCGAGGAGCGCCGTGAGGCCTGTCTCGAACGCCCGTTCGTCGATCTTCTCCTGCTGTTCGGCGAGCAGGTGGGCCTGTCCCAGGTGGGGGTAGTCGGCGGGGTCGTAGGCGGTGCTGTCGTCGACGAAGCCCCCGGCGAACGAGCCGAGCGCCGAGCCCATGACGAAGTAACGCATCAGTGCGCCGATGGACGTGGCCTGAGCGGGCGGCCATCCGGCGCGGACCATCGCGCCGTACACCGCGTCGGCGAGGCGCAGTCCGGCGGGACGGCGGCCGGGCCCCTGGGCGAGCACCGGGACGATGTTGGGGTGGTCGCGCAGGGCCGCCCGGTAGGAGACGGCCCAGTCGTGCAGCGCGGTCCGCCATGCTCGGTCGTCCTCGAACATCGACAGGTCGACCTGCGCGCTCACCGAGTCGGCGACGGCCTCCAGGATCTCGTCCTTCGTGCGGAAGTGGTTGTACAACGAGGGCCCGCTCACCCCCAGTTCGGCGGCCAGTCGGCGTGTGGAGACGGCGGCCAGGCCCTCCGCGTCCACGAGCGTCCGTGCGGTCTCGACGATCCGGTCGGTGCTGAGGAGGGGCTTGCGCGGTCGGGCCATGGCGCTCATAGTAGGGCTGCGCAGCAGAAACTAGCAGTGCTAATTTAATGGACGACTTTCCGGTGTGGGGTGATCTCGTGGTGAACCTGGGGCTCAGCGAGGAGCAGGCCGCCGTCCGGCGGCTCGCCAGGGAGTTCGTGGACCGCGAGATCGCCCCGCACGTCGTCGCCTGGGACCGTGCGGAGGACGTCGACCGGTCCATCGTGAAGAAGCTCGGCGAGGTCGGCTTCCTCGGTCTGACCATCGACGAGGAGTACGGCGGCTCCGGCGGCGACCATCTCGCGTACTGCCTGGTCACCGAGGAGCTGGGGCGCGGGGACTCCTCCGTGCGCGGAATCGTCTCCGTCTCGCTGGGGCTCGTCGCCAAGAGCGTCGCCGTGTGGGGGAGCGAGGAGCAGAAACGGCGCTGGCTGCCGGGGCTGACGTCCGGCGCGTACATCGGCTGCTTCGGGCTGACCGAGCCCGGCACCGGCTCGGACGCCGGGAACCTCTCGACGCGGGCGGTGCGGGAGGGCGACGAGTACGTCGTCAACGGCACGAAGATGTTCATCACGAACGGCACCTGGGCGGACGTCGTGCTGCTGTTCGCCCGGTCGACCGACGCGCCGGGGCACAAGGGGGTCTCCGCCTTCCTCGTGCCGACCGATACACCGGGGCTGAGCCGCCGCACCCTGCACGGCAAGCTCGGTCTGCGGGGCCAGGCGACCGCCGAACTGGTGCTCGACGACGTCCGGGTGCCCGCCTCCGCGATGCTGGCGCCCGAGGGGAAGGGGTTCTCCGTCGCGATGTCGGCGCTGGCCAAGGGGCGGATGTCGGTCGCGGCGGGCTGCGTCGGCATCGCACAGGCCGCCCTGGACGCGGCGGTGCGGTACGCGGGGGAGCGGGAGCAGTTCGGGAAGCCCATCGCCCGGCATCAGCTGGTGCAGGAGCTGATCAGCGACATCGCGGTCGACGTCGACGCGGCTCGGCTGCTGACCTGGCGGGTCGCCGATCTCATCGACCGGGGGCTGCCGTTCGCGGTGGAGTCCTCCAAGGCCAAGCTCTTCGCCTCCGAGGCCGCCGTGCGCGCCGCCAACAACGCCCTCCAGGTCTTCGGCGGTTACGGCTACATCGACGAGTACCCGGCGGGCAAGCTCCTGCGTGACGCCCGGGTGATGACCCTCTACGAGGGCACCAGTCAGATCCAGAAGCTGCTCATCGGGCGGGCGTTGACGGGGGTCTCGGCGTTCTGAGTACCTTCTGAGTAGGGGGACGGATGGTGGGGGCGGTCTCCTTTGGCGAGGCTTCCCCCATGAGTGAGACACCCGTCAAGCAGAGCACCGCCGCCTTCTACGGCCAAGCGGTCGCGTCCTTCGCCGTCGCCATGGCGGCCACCGCCATCGGCATCTTCAAGCTGAACGCCGACGCCTGGGTGCGGGGCTTTCTCGCGATCGCCGTCCTGTACCTCGTCACGTCCGCGTTCACGCTGGCCAAGGTGATCAGGGACAAGCAGGACGCGGCGGGCCGGGTGTACAGCCCCTTCGAGAAGCTCTGACCCTTCGAGATGCTCTGAGCGGCCGCGCTAAGCGAGCGCTCAGCTTCGGCGGTATGGTGGAGCTCCTGTAGCGAGAGGGGCGGGTCAGCGATGAGTACGGCGGAGGAGACGGCCGGCGGCGAGGTCGAGCCGTGGGAAGAGGTCACCCCTGACGCGGCCCGGCGGCTGCTCGTCGCCGCCGTGGAGGCCTTCGCCGAGCGCGGCTATCACGCGACGACGACCCGTGACATCGCGGGCCGCGCGGGGATGAGCCCGGCCGCTCTCTACATCCACTACAAGACCAAGGAAGAGCTGCTGCACCGCATCAGCCGGATCGGTCACGACCGGGCGCTGGACATCCTGCGCACGGCGGCCGCCGGCGAGGGCGACGCCACCCGGCGGCTCGCGGACGCCGTGAGCTCCTTCGTCCGCTGGCACGCCGGGCGGCGCACCACGGCGCGGGTCGTCCAGTACGAACTGGACGCGCTCGGTCCTGAGGCCCGCGCGGAGATCCTCGATCTGCGCCGGCAGGTCGACGCGGAGGTGCGCGGGATCATCGAGGACGGCGTGGCGAGCGGCGAGTTCGACGTGCCGGACGTGCGGGGGACGACGCTGGCGGTGCTGTCCCTGTGCATCGATGTGGCCCGCTGGTTCAACGTCAACGGGTCCCGTACGCCTGACGAGGTCGGCGCGTTGTACGCCGACCTCGTGTTGCGGATGGTGGGTGCGGCGAAGTGAGCCTGCCCGCGTCGGGGGCTTACCACAGGTAGCGGCGGGGGCCTGCTACAGGTAGTAGCGGGACACGGACTCCGCCACGCATGCCGGCTTGTCCCCGCCCTCGCGTTCCACCGTGAAGGCGACGGTGACCTGGACGCCGCCCGGTACGTCGTCCACGCCGGTGATCGTCGCGGTGGCGCGCAGGCGCGAGCCCACGGGGACGGGGGACGGGAAGCGCACCTTGTTCGTCCCGTAGTTGACGCCCATCTTCACGCCCTCGACCTTGATCAGCTGGGGGCCGAAGAGCGGCAGCAGGGAGAGGGTGAGGTAGCCGTGCGCGATGGTGGTCCCGAAGGGGCCGGCGGCGGCCTTCTCCGGGTCGACGTGGATCCACTGGTGGTCGCCGGTGGCCTCCGCGAACAGGTCGATCCGCTTCTGGTCGACCTCCAGCCAGTCGGTGTGTCCCAGCTGCTCGCCCACCGCCGCCTTCAGTTCCTCGGCGGACGTGAAGATCCTCGGCTCTGCCATGTGTCTCGGCCCTCTCGCGTGACGTCGTGCCCCGTGCTAAGCGACTGCTTAGCATGCTAGCGGACGGGGCCGGTAGGGTTCGAGGGGTGCCGCAGATTCCCGAGAAGATCCATGAGCTCACGGTCGGCCAGCTCGCCGCGCGCAGCGGCGCCGCCGTTTCCGCCCTGCACTTCTATGAGTCCAAAGGCCTGATCACCAGTCGGCGCACGTCCGGCAACCAACGGCGATACCACCGGGACACGCTGCGGCGGGTCGCCTTCGTGCGGGCGGCGCAACGGGTCGGGATTCCCCTGGCCACCATTCGTGCCGCGCTCGCCGAACTTCCCGAGGAGCGCACGCCGACCCGGGAGGACTGGGCCCGTCTGTCGGAGGCTTGGCGTGCGGAGCTGGACGAGCGCATCAAGCAGCTCAACCGGCTTCGCGATCACCTCACGGACTGTATCGGCTGCGGGTGTCTGTCCCTCGCCACGTGTGTGCTGTCCAATCCGGACGACGTGTTCGGCGAACGGGCCGCCGGGTCAAGGCTGTTGGTGGAGCGGAAGCCTGAGCGTGAGCGCGCCTGTCGGGAGCGCTGAGAGCGCCTCGGGGCGCTTGGGTGGGTCGGGGGTGCGTGGGTGGGTCGGGGTCGCGGTGGTGCGGCGAGCCCGTCGCGTGTTGGGCGTACGGCTGCCTGTTTCACAGCGGGGGTTGTGAACTGCTGGGCGCCGCGGCCCGCGCGAACGGCGTGGTCGGCGTCGACATCAACGCCGACCACCTCGCCGCCTGGCGCCTCGACCGACACGGCAACCCCGTCGGCGAACCCCGCCGCTTCGCCTACGACCTCACCGGCACCGCCGCCCACCGCGACGCCCAGATCCGCCACGCCCTCATCCGCCTGCTCCACTGGGCCAGACGCCACGGCCTCGCGATCGCCGTCGAGGACCTGGACTTCACCGCAGAGACCACCCGCGAGAAACACGGCCGCAAGAAGCGCTTCCGCAAGCTCATCTCCGGCATGCCCGTGGCCAGACTCCGCGCCCGCCTCGTCGCCATGGCCGTCGAACTCGGCATCACGGTCGTCGCCGTCGACCCGGCCTACACCAGCCGGTGGGGCGCACAGCACTGGCAGAAACCCCTCACCACCACGACCAGGAAGACCACCCGCCACGACGCGGCCGCCGTGGCGATCGGAAGACGCGCCCTGGGACACCCGATCCGGATGGGGGTACCTCCCAGGCCTTTAAGGCACTGGGGGAGGACGACACCGCCCCCACAACACCGCAGCGATGCTGTGGGGCATCGGACCGTCCAGGCCCGACCGGAGGCCCCGGGGCGTGAGGCGCTGCCCAACGGCGGCCTCCGGCCGCGGGCCGCCCCCGCATCCCCGGACCACGGACACGATCCGTGCCGCCCGGACGCGGAGCGAACGCGGCAGACCAGGACGCCCAACACCGTTCGGGGCGCCCGGCTGAGCACGAGCCCTGGCAACAGGACTCACTCCCACTCAGTCTCCAGGAACGGTTGGCTGTGACGAGCTGACCGACGGGCTGCGCCGCACCACCGCGACCCGCTCCCGGTGCGTCGGCGGCCTCGGGTGCGTCGTGGTGCTTTCTCACTCGTACTCCGTGCCGCCTTTTCGGGTCAGGTAGGCGCCGCTGACTGCCTTGGCGATCGCTCGGCCGCCGGTTGTCAGGCTGTAGCGCTCCGTCGAGGGGCGGATCACCACTCCCTCGCGCAGGTGCAGTTCGCGGCCGGACATCGTTTCGCGTCCGGTTGCGAGGGTGAGGATCTGGTCGCTGTCGTACGGCCCCTCGAAGAGGCGGGGGACCAGGGGGAGTTCGCCGGTCAGGAGGTCGGGTGCGTCGAGCCAGTGGATCTCGCCGTCGATCTCCGCCGACACGTCGAACACCGCGTAGCCGAGGGTGTCGCTGCGGCCGTCCGCTCCGTAGGTCAGGTCCTGCACGCCCGCGCCGTAGACCTCGCCGAAGACGCCGATGCGGCGGGCGCCGAGCCGGGAGGCCAGGCGGGCCGCCGTCTCGGCGACGCCGTGGCCGCGGATCGCCCGCCAGTACAAGTTGCGCGGGTCCTCCACCAGAGCGAGGGACTTCGCGCCGAAGCCCTTCGAGGAGACGTGGACGCGGCCGTCGTCCGCCACATAGGTCAGCAGGCAGGCCGAGCCGTGCAGTTTCTCCGTCACGACCACTGGTTCGCCGGGTTCGAAGATGCCGGGATAACGCTGGATGTTCTCGATGTCGACCCACGGCAGGAGGTCGGGGGCGGCTTCGACGTCGCCGCTCATGGTCGGAGGGATCGGCGGGACCCACTTGACGATGCCGAGACGTTCCGCGAAGTCGGCGCCCTCCGCCGCCGCCCGCGCCAGGTCGACGTCGGCCAGCGCCTTCGGCCGGCACACGATCCCCTGGGACAGCTCGCCCCGCAGCCGCACCGCCTTGACCCGGTCCGACCTGCTGCCCGCCAGCCGCCCGGTCAGCCCCAGCTCCTCGACCAGCTCGACGGGGAGCACCGACTGCTCGGGGATGTAGAGGGCGGCGTCGCCGGTGCGGTACGCGCCCTTGGCGACCACGGCCCGGTACAGGCCGACCTGGGCCAGTTCGAGGGCGTCGGCGTTGGGGTGGTCGTGGACCGTCAGCACTTCGGCGGTGACGCGCAGCGTCGACATCAGGGCTCCTTCAGGGAGTCGGGGGGTCTTGGGTCATCGACCTCCACTGTCCCCGCCCGGAAAAGGGTGGAGCGACCCGATTAGCGACTGGTAGCGTTCCCGGGCTCTTCCCGACTCCCCGAAACAGGGGGTGCGGCATCCCCGGCGCACCCCCGCCGTGCTCTCAGGGCGGCCGTGCCGGCCGTCCTTGGGCAGAGCTCAGGCCGGTGTCAGGCCGACACCAGCAGGCGTCCACGCCTGGCGTACGCCAGGGCCTCGGCCGTGAGTACGGGGCGCGGGACGAGAATTCCGCAGTCCGCGCAGACCGGACCCGCCGACGGTTCGTGATCCAGGTCGTACTTCCACGGCAGGCGCTCGCCGCCGCACACCGGGCAGCCCGAGCCCGGGGCCCGCTCCAGTGCGGCGATCAGCCTGCGCAGTACCTCGGCCAGCGGCTCACGGGGGTGCAGCCGCGGGTCGTCGCACCAGGCGACACCGAAACCGCCCCAGGTCAGCCGGTGCCAGTCGTCCACACTGCCGGGCCTGCGCAGCCCGTCGTGCTTCTCCTTCTTGCGGCGCTCGGCGAACTCGACCTCGTAGGCCAGCCATACGGCCCGCGCCTCCTCCAACTCGTCCAACGCGGCCACGAGCCGCGCCGGGTCGGGGGAGCGGTCCTCGGGTCCGAACCCGGCCCGCGAGGACAGGTGGTCCCAGGTCGCCCGGTGCCCGTAGGGGGCGAACCGCTCAAGGCACTTGCGCAGGGAGTACCGCCGCAGCGCCAGATCGCAGCGCGGGTCTCGCACCTGTCTCGCCAGACTCCGGAAACCGGCCATCGCCTTGCACCTCCGTCACATCTGCACCTGTACTTCGGTCACTTCGGCGTCGTCGTACGGACGTCGTCGAATAGACGTATCGACACGCGATTCGGCTCCATCCGATTTCCGGCGACCTCCCGGTCCGCGGTGGCGACTCTGAAAAGTGACGCATGTTCATCTTCAATCCCGGGGATACCGGCGGTAACCTTCCGCCGACCCCCGTCGCTAGGAGCAGCCGATGTCACGGCGCACCCCTCGTACCACTCTCGACAGACTGAGAACTCCCGGCAGATTCCCCGGGTTCCTGAAGACCGCTTCCGTATGCGCGCTGATTGCCGGTCTTTTGTCCCCGCTTTCCCAAGTCGCGGTCGCCGCCGAGGCCACGGCCGCGGGCGACTACTGCGGCGGACAGTGTTCCGACATCCTGCCGCCCGGTGAGAACGGCAACGCCACCCTCGCCCAGATCCTGCTCAACCAGGCCTTCGGCACCCAGCCCGACCACGCCGAGGACCAGCTCGGCCCCTACGCCAACCTGGCCAAGGGCTACCCGACGCTCACCAACGCCACGATCAACACGTTCTTCAACGACGCGTCGTTCGGCGTCCCTTCCGATCAAGTCGCCTCCACCCTGAGCCCCGCCGGTCGCAGTGACGTGACGATCGTCCGAGACAAGAAGACGGGCGTACCGCACATCACCGGTACCACCAGATACGGCACCGAGTTCGGCGCCGGGTATGCGGCGGCCCAGGACCGGCTGTGGCTCATGGACGTCTTCCGGCACGTCGGACGGGGACAGGTCACCAACTTCGCGGGCGGGGCTCCCTCCAACCAGGGTCTGGAACAGCAGTTCTGGCGCGACGCTCCGTACACCGAGGCAGACCTCCAAGCCCAGATCGACAACGCCATCGCCACCAACGGCGCCCGCGGCCGACAGGCTCTCGACGACGCCAACGCGTACCTGGCCGGCGTCAACGCCTATATCGACGCCTCCGACAGCGGCCGCTACTTCCCCGGTGAATACGTCCTGACCGGCCACAAGGACTCAATCACCAACGCCGGCACCATAGATCACTTCAAGATCACCGACCTGGTGGCGCTGGCCTCGGTCATCGGCTCGCTCTTCGGCTCCGGCGGCGGTGGCGAGGTCAACAACGCGATCTCGCTGCTCGCCGCGCAGGACAAGTACGGCGTGGCGCAGGGCACCCAGGTCTGGGAGGCGTTCCGCGAGCGCAACGACCCCGAGGCCGTCCTCACCGTCCACAACGGCGAGAGCTTCCCGTACGCCGGCAAGCCCGCGAGCCCGCAGGGCGAGGCGCTGCCCGACGCCGGGTCGGTGACCGCGGAACCGCTGATCTACGACGCGACGGGGACGGGGGCCGCCGCGAGCGCCACCGCCGCCTCCGCCAAGGCGACCGCGACCGCCCTCAGCTCGGCCCGGCGGGGCATGTCCAACGCCCTCGTGGTGAGCGGGAAGGCCACGGCCAGTGGTCACCCCATCGCCGTCTTCGGGCCGCAGACCGGCTACTTCGCCCCACAGCTGCTCATGCTGCAGGAGATCCAGGGGCCCGGCATCAGCGCTCGCGGCGCCTCGTTCGCGGGCTTGAGCATGTACGTCGAACTCGGCCGCGGCCAGGACTACGCGTGGAGTGCCACGACCTCAGGCCAGGACATCATCGACACCTACGCGGTCGAACTGTGCCAGGACGACTACCACTACCTGTACCACGGCGTCTGCACGGCCATGGACGTCGTCGAACAGAAGAACGCCTGGAAGCCGACCACCGCCGACGGCACCGCCGCCGGTTCGTACACGATGCGCGTCTACCGCACCAAGTACGGACCCGTGTCGTACCGGGCCACCGTGGGCGGCAAGAAGGTCGCCTACACCACCCTGCGCTCGTCGTATCTGCACGAGGCCGACTCGATCATCGGCTTCCAGATGCTGAACGACCCGGACTACGTCAAGAGCCCGCAGGACTTCCAGAGCGCGGTGCAGCACATCAACTACACCTTCAACTGGTTCTACGCCGACTCCACGCACACCGCCTACTACAACAGCGGCAACAACCCGGTGCGCGCGAGCGGCGTCGACGCCGAGTTCCCGGTGTGGGCGCAGGCGGCCTACGAGTGGAAGAACTGGGTGCCGGCCACCAACACGGCCGAGTACACCCCGGCCTCGGCGCACCCCAACTCCATCGACCAGGACTACTACATCTCCTGGAACAACAAGCAGGCCAAGGACTATGCGACAGCCTCCTGGGGCGACGGGTCCGTGCACCGCGGCAACCTGCTGGAGGACCGGGTGAAGAAGCTGGTCGCGGCCGGTGGCGTCACGCGTGCCTCGCTGACGAAGGCGATGGCGGACGCGGCGCTCGCCGACCTGCGCGCCGAGGACGTCCTGCCCGACCTGCTGAAGGTGATCAACAGCTCCACGGTCACCGACACCACGGCCGCGGCCGCGGTGACCAAGCTGCAGACCTGGCTGACGGCGGGCGGCAAGCGCACGGAGACCACGGCCGGTTCGAAGACGTACGCCGACGCCGACGCGATCCGCATCCTGGACGCCTGGTGGCCGCTGCTGGTCAAGGCCGAGTTCGAACCCGGTCTCGGCACCGGCCTGTACACGGCGTTCACGGCCAACCTGCCCGTCGACGAGTCCCCGTCGGCCGCCCACGGCCCGACCGGGGCGCACGCCGGAAGCTCCTTCCAGTACGGCTGGTGGAGCTATGTCGACAAGGACATCCGGGCCGTGCTCGGGGAGAGCGTGCAGGGCGCTCTGACGCAGAAGTACTGCGGCGGCGGCACCCTCAGCGGCTGCCGGGACGTCCTGATCAACACCCTGAAGACGGCGGCCGGCAAGACCGCGGCCCAGGTCTACCCCGGCGACACCTTGTGCGCGGCGGGCAACCAGTGGTGCGCCGACTCGATCGTCCAGCGCACCCTGGGAGGCATCAAGCACGGCAACATCAGCTGGCAGAACCGGCCCACCTTCCAGCAGGTGGTGGAGTTCACCTCACACCGGTAGGCCCTGAGCGGCGGCGGGGCGCGTCCTAACGGATCCGGCCCGCCGCCAGCACCAACCGCGCCAGTTCGGGGTGCACGATGTCGCTGTGCGCCCCGGACGGCGCCCCGCCGCGCCGGACCACGGCCGCCGCGTCCACGTTCACGCAGCCCGACGCCGGCAGGGCAGCGGCCAGCGCCTCGGCGAGTGTGTACGCGCGGGTGCCCGGCACCGCCTGCACCCCGTCGTGTCCCATCGCGCCCCACTTGGCGCCGAGCGCCGCCCCGATGCCGAACTCCTCGACCGCCCCTCGCTCGTCGCCCGCCATCCGGGAGGCCAGCGGGTACATCGTGCCCAGCGCCGCGTCGAAGGAGGAGTAGCAGCACACCAGCGGGCCGTCGATGCGGTCCTGCCGGCCCTGGAGCACCCCTCCCGCGCGCGCGTCGTGCGGCAGCCTGGTCGCGAAGGCGTAGTGCGAGAAGGCGCCCTGGAGCAGCGTCACCGACTTCACCGTGCGCACCCCCTCGGGCAGTCCGCGCAGCGCGAACGACACCAGCCGCCCGCCGAAGCTGTGCCCCACCAGGTGCACACGGACGCCGGGCGCCACGCTCGCCAGTCGGCCGACGAACGGCCCGAGTCCCCGTTCGCCCACCGTCCCCGCGCGCCGCTTCATCGCGTAGTACGTCGCCTGACGCAGCAGCTCGTGCGCCCCGTCCCACGGGTTGGGGAGGCTGAACTCCTCGGCGCCACACGGGGACTCGAGTCCGGCCAGGGCTCGCGCGAACTCCTCGCAGGCCGCCGCCGTGGAGCCGGTGAACATCTCCGGCTCGTCCTGCGGCACCCCCTCCGCCAGGGTGTCCGCCGCGAACAGCGCCTGCGGTCCCGGCGGCACCACGTCCACCAGCAGTCGCACCAGCCGCCCGAACTCCTCCAGTTCGGCCTCCTCGGGCGGCCGCTGCTCCAGCATCCGCGCGATCCGGTCGACCACCGTGGCCCGCCCCGGGAAGGTCTCCAGGAGGGCGCGGCGGGTGCCCTCGTCCAGCGCCGGGCAGTGCGCCGGGCCGGCCGCCACGGACCGCGGGAAGTCGGGGATCGGCTCGTCCGAGAACCGCATCGACGGCCATACGACGCCCACGTAACCGATCTTCGCGGCCGGGGCGAGCGCGGGGATCGGGGCGAAGAAGCGGCTGTAGAGCCGACTCGCGCCGGAACGGTCGCTGTTCCAGCCGTGCGAGAAGACGATCAGGTCATGGACCCCGTGCCGGTTCACGTCACTCAGCAGCCGGTCCCGCCGGCCGCCGTCGACGTCCCCGTCGGCGTCGAAGGTCAGCTCCCAGTAAGGAGTCACGCTCATCGCAGGATCCGCCATGACAGGCCCCCTTCTCCCCTGAAGCGGTGTACCGAGTGCGCGCATCGTCCTGCCGACAGGCGCGATTGGCCATACGTCAGGCGGCCGACCCTTTCCCGACACATACCGACCGGTTAGTCTGGCGCTCGAGCCGATTCGCTTCGTGTCGAAGGAGACCGATGGTGGAAGCCGTGCAGGATGCCGGGGTCGTCGTGACCGGAGCGGGGGGCGGGATCGGGGCCGCGCTGGCCCGCCGCTTCGCCGCCGAGGGGGCCCGGGTCGTCGTCAACGACCTGGACGCCGGGCGGGCGCAGGCCGTCGCCGACGAGATCGGCGGGATCGCGGTCCCCGGTGACGCCGCCGGCATCGTCGAGCAGGCCCGGGAGGCGCTCGGCGGCACCGTCGACGTGTACTGCGCCAACGCCGGGGTCGCCTCGGGCGGCTCGGAGGCGGCCGACGCGGCCGTGTGGGCGCTGGCCTGGGACGTCAACGTCATGGCTCATGTCCGGGCGGCCCACGCGCTGCTGCCCGAGTGGCTGGAGCGCGGCCGGGGCCGGTTCGTCTCCACCGTCTCGGCGGCCGGGCTGCTCACCATGATCGGCGCGGCCCCCTACAGCGTCACCAAGCACGGGGCGTACGCGTTCGCCGAGTGGCTGTCGCTGACCTACCGGCACCGGGGGATCAGCGTCCACGCGATCTGTCCCCAGGGCGTGCGCACCGACATGCTGGACGCCACCGGCAGCGCGGGCGACCTGGTGCTCAAGCCGACCGCGATCGAGCCGGATGACGTCGCAGCCGCCCTGTTCAAGGGGATCGCCGAGGACCGTTTCCTGATCCTTCCGCACCCGGAGGTCGCCGGGTACTACCAGGTGCGGGCCGGCGACCCCGACCGCTGGCTGACCAACATGAACCACCTCCAGCAGAAGTGGGAGGCCGCCGAGTGACCATGCCCTCCCGTTACGCGGCCAAGCCCTGGCTGGCCCTCCTCGACGACGCCCAGCGCGCCCCGATCGACCCGGCCGACTCCCTCGTGCACGCCTTCCGCAGGTCCGTCGCCGAGGCCCCCGACCGCACCTGCCTCGCCTACTTCGACGGTCGGCTCAGCTACCGCGAGGTGGACGAGCTCAGCGACTCCGTCGCCGGTCACCTCGCCGCCCGCGGGCTGCAGCGCGGCGACCGGGTCGCCGTCCTGCTGCAGAACTCCCCGCACTTCGTCCTCGCCCTGCTGGGCGCCTGGAAGGCGGGCGCGACGGTGGTGCCCGTCAACCCGATGTACAAGTCGGGCGAGGTCGCGCACGTGCTGCGGGACGGCGAGGTGGCCGCGCTGATCTGCTCCGACCGGGCCTGGGAGTCGTATCTGCGGGAGACGGTCGCCGGCTCGTCGGTGCGGATCGTGCTCACCGGCTGCGAGCTGGACTTCCAGACGCGGGGCGACGCGCGCGTGCTGACGTTCGAGCGGCTGCCGCAGGCCGCGGACGCCGACGACCTCCTCGTCGGTGCCCGGCAGGGCCACAAAGTGCTGGTGGGGGCCGTGGCGCGGCCCCCACCCCGGTGGAGAAGTTCCGGGCCGGCTTCGGGCCGTACATCCGCAACGGCTACGGGCTCACCGAGTGCACGGTGCCCTGCGCCGCCGTCTCGCCGCAGCTGGAGGCGCCGGTCGATCCGGCGTCGGGGACCCTCGCCGTCGGTCTTCCCGGGCCCGACACCGTCGTACGCATCGTCGACGAGCAGGGGGAGATCGTCGTGCGGGGGCCGCAGGTGGTGCCCGGGTGCTGGCGGCGGCCCGAGGCCGCGAGGTCGAGGACGTGCTGTACACCCGTCCGGCGGTGCGCGAGGCGGCCGTCGTCGGGGTGCCGGACGGGTACCGCGGGGAGACCGTGAAGGCGTACGTCAGCCTGCGTCCCGGGGCCGACGCGGATGCCGGTACGCTCGCCGCCTACTGCAAGGACAGACTGGCGGCCTACAAGTATCCGCGTCAGGTCGAGATCCTGCCCGACCTGCCCAAGACGGCGAGTGGGAAGATCCTCCGTCGGGAACTGCGTTCCCGTGCGCAGGACGGTCAGTAGCGCGAAGTCAGTGATGCATCGAGGAAGGCAGGTGGCGGCAGTGCCCAGGACGACGGACGGTGCGGAGGCTCCTGTTCCGCAACGGCTCCTTGCCGCCGCCACCCGGCTCTTCGCCGAGCAGGGCTACGACCGCACCTCGGTGCAGGAGATCGTGGAGGCGGCCGGCGTCACCAAGGGAGCGCTGTACCACTACTTCGGCTCCAAGGACGACCTGCTGCACGAGGTGTACGCGCGCGTGCTGCGCGTCCAGCAGGAGCGCCTCGACGCCTTCGCGAACGCCGACGAGCCGATCGAGAAGCGGCTGCGGGGCGCGGCGGCGGACGTCGTCGTCACGACGATCGAGAACCTCGACGACGCGATGATCTTCTTCCGCTCGATGCATCACCTGAGCCCCGAGAAGAACAAGCAGGTCCGTGCCGAGCGTCGGCGGTATCACGAACGCTTCCGCGCGCTCGTGGAGGAGGGCCAGCGGGCCGGTGTCTTCTCCACCGCGACCCCGGCAGACCTGGTCGTGGACTACCACTTCGGGTCGGTGCATCACCTGTCGACCTGGTATCGCCCGGACGGTCCGATGAGTCCCCAGGAAGTCGCCGATCACCTGGCCGACCTGCTGCTGCGGGCACTGCGTCTCTGACGCCCGCCCTTACCCGGAATTAACCATTCCGCTGTTGACGCTTCACCCCCGGGCCATGATCCGATCGTACGTTGGCGCGCGCTATGAGCTGATCATGCCAAAGCGGGGGAGTGTGAACGGATGTCGAGTGGTGGCAGAAAACAGCCGAGAGCCGGCCGTGGGGCGGTACTCGGCCTAGGGGTCGCCCTGGTGGCCGGGCTGTTGCAGCTGGGAGCGGTCCCCACGGCGGCCGCCCGGCCGCAGACCGGCCTGCCGGCCGCGAAGGCGGCGGCCGCGAAGAGCGGGACGACAAGCAGTACGACGAGTGGCGCCGGCGTCGCTTCCGCGGCCTCCGAGGAGGAGGCCGTCGCGGCAGCGAAACGATCCGGCAAGAGCGTCGAGGTGGCGTCGCTGCGCGGGGAGAGCAGCGATGTGTACGCCACCGCGGACGGCCATCTGGAGGCGCGGGAGTACCTGCGCCCGGTGCGGACCCGGATCAACGGCAGCTGGCAGGCGATCGACACCGCGCTGGCCAAGGCCGACGGCGGCATGGTCGCGCCCAAGGCGGCCACCGTCGGCCTGGAGTTCTCCGGCGGCGGCACCGGACACCCGCTGGTGCGCCTGGAGCGGGCGGGCCGCACGCTCGAACTCTCCTGGCCCGGCGCGGTGCCCGCACCGCGACTGGACGGCGACACGGCCGTCTACCCCGACATCCTGCCGGACGTGGACCTGCGCCTCGCGGCCCGCCCCGACGGCTTCACCCAGCTCCTCGTCGTCAAGTCGGCCGAGGCCGCGCACAGCAGCGCGCTCGCCGAGCTGCGGCTGAAGCTGAACGCCGACGGCATGGCCGTGTCCGAGACGCCGACCGGCGGCCTCAGGGCCGTCGACAAGGGCGCGGGCGGAGTCGTCTTCGAGGCGCCCACCCCGGTGATGTGGGACTCCAGCCCCGTCGCCGAGGGCGCACCGGCCACCGCCTCCGCCGACCCCGCGAGCGCCCGGACGACGACCCGGACGACGCCCCGGACGGGGGCCGCCTCCTCCGTCACGGCGGCCGTCGCCCGCACCGCCGCCCGGACGGCGAGCGCCGCCACGGACGAGTCGACCGCCCCCGCGGCCGGTGCCGAGGACGAGCCGACCGCCGCCGAGTCCGGCCGGGTCGAGCGCGTCGGCGTCGACGTCTCCGGCAAGGACGCCCTCGTCCTCACCCCGGACAAGGCGCTGCTGACCGGCTCCGACACCGTCTACCCCGTCTACATCGACCCGCAGTGGTACTCGCCCAAGGCCACCTCCTGGACCATGGTGTCCCGGTACTGGGCGAGCTCCCCGCAGTGGAAGTTCAACGGCGACCCCGACGCGGGCCTCGGCTACTGCGGCTGGGACTACTGCGCCCCCTACGACGTGAAGCGGCTCTTCTACCAGATCCCGACCACGAAGTTCGCCGGCCGGACCATCCTGTCCGCGGAGTTCGTCGTCCGGGAGACCCACGCGGCCTCCTGCCAGAAGCGCGAGGTCCAGCTCTGGCGGACGAAGGGCATCTCCTCGTCCACGACCTGGAACAGCCAGGACAACTCCGACTTCTGGATCGACCGGCTCAAGACCGTCAGCTTCGCCTACGGCGCCGACGGCTGCGCCGCCGCCGACGCGGAGTTCGACGTGAAGGACGCCATCGCCGACGCCGCCGCCAAGAAGTGGTCCAACATCACGCTCGGCATGCGCGCCAGCGACGAGGGCGACCGCTACACCTGGAAGCGGTTCTCCGACGACGCTTACCTGCGCGTGCGCTACAACCGCGCACCGAACAAGATCACCCTCTCCCAGCTCACCATGAGCCCGGGCGGCCCCTGCGTGGCCTCCGACAAGATGGTGCGCATCCGCTCCGCCGCGACGATCCGCGCCAACGACGTCACGGACCCCGACGGGGACGCCGTCTCCGTGCAGTTCCAGGCGTCCTGGGACGCGGGTGACGGCGCCGGCTGGAAGGCCCGCTGGACCTCGGCCAGGACCACCAGCAAGAAGAGCGGCTCCGACTTCTCGCTCCCGCTGCCCAGCAGCATCCCCAAGAACAAGCACGTCGACTGGCACGTCCACTCCTACGACGGCGCCCAGTGGTCCGCCTGGAGCTACACCGGCTCCCACGGCTGCCACTTCATGTACGACACCTCCGTGCCGGTCGGACCCACCATCAGCTCCGCACAGTACGGCGCGTCCGACCCCGAGAACCCGGACGACCCCTGGTGGGACGGCGTCGGACGGTACGGCACCTTCTCCGTCGACACCACCTCCACCGACGTCACCAAGTACTGGTTCGGCGTCAACGCGGCGCCCAGCAGCGCCAACGTGCTGACCACCTCGGGCGGCGGCGTCAAGACGATCTCGTTCATGCCGACGAAGCCGGGCGTCAACTTCATCACCGCGCAGGCCTTCGACGCGGCCGGCAACGGCTCCGAACCCACCACCTACACCTTCCGGGTCCGCTCCGGCCAACCCGAGCGGCTGGCCTGGCAGATGGACGAGAACGCCGGGGCGAGCGCCGCTGCCGGGGCGGGCGGCGACTGGCCGGCCACCCTGCACGGGGCCACACCCGGCGGGCCGGGCGTCTCGGGAGCCGGCCTGTCGTTCAACGGGACCGACGACTACGCCGCCACCGACTCGCCGGTCCTCAACACCGGCAAGAGCTTCTCGGTGTCGCTGTGGGCCAAGCTGCCCGGCGCCGACCCGGGCCACCCCAGCGTGGCGCTGTCCCAGCCCGGCCAGAACCACAGCGGCTTCGAGATCTACTACTCCTCGGCTCTGGGCGGCTGGGTCTTCCTGCGGCACGCCGACGACGCCTCCTCAGGCGGCACGGCCTCCCGGGCCGTCCAGCCCGCCTGCGCCGCCGGCGACACCGCGTGCACCACGGCCCGTCTCGGCGAGTGGACCAACCTGGTCGGCGTCTTCGACAACCCCAATCACCAGATCAAGCTGTACGTGGGCGGCAAGCTCGTCGGCAGCGCCGCGTTCACCACCCCCTGGGACGCCCGGGGCGGCACCATCCTGGGCGCCGGCAAGCACTACGGCACGCTCGCCGACTTCTTCCCCGGCTCGCTCGACGAGGTCCAGCTCTTCGACTACCAGCTCAACGACGCCCAGGTCACCAAGCTCGCCGCGAAGCAGCCCGTCGACACCGGCCGTCCGGCCAAGCTGGTCTGGCCGCTGGACGAGACCGACCCCGCCGCCACCGCCGTGACCGGCCGCGGCCAGGCCACCGACGCCGTGCTCAAGGGCGGCGCCACCGCCGGCACCGCCGGGGTCAACGGACACGCCGTGACGTTCGACGGCGTGGACGACTACGCCACCACCGGCCGCCCGGTCCTGGACACCTTCCAGAGCTTCGCGGTCTCGGCCTGGGTGCGGCTGCCCAAGGACAAGGAGGCCCGATCCATGATCGCGGTCTCCCAACTCGGCTCCGTGCGAAGGAGTTTCGAGCTCTATCACTCCTCGGCTCTGGGCGGCTGGGTCTTCACCCGGCCGGAGGCCGACACCGCGGACGCGGCCCTGGTCCGCGCCACCCAGACCGTCTGCGCCGCGGGCACCAACTGCGCGGCGGGCCGGTTCGGCGAATGGAACCAGGTGGTGGGCGTCTACGACGCCGACGCCGGCAAGCTCCTGCTGTACGTCAACGGCGTTTTGCAGGCCAGCACCGCCTACACCGCCCGCTGGTCCTCCGAGGGGCCGCTCACCATCGGCAGCGGGCTCACCACGGCCGGCGCCGTGAGCAGCCCCCTCAAGGGCGACACGGACGACGTCCGGCTGTTCGACCGGGCGGTGTCCGCCGACGAAGTGCGCCAGCTGTTCAAGCAGCGTCCGCTGGTCGGCTCCCGCTGGAAGTTCGAGTCGGCCACCGGCAGCCCGCAGGTCACCCCGGACGCCTCCGCCACCGGCGCGGGCATGACCCTGTACAACGGGGCCGCGACCGGCTCCGGCTGGGTGGACGGCGGTCTGACGCTGGACGGCGTCGACGACTACGCGGCCACCGCGACCGGCGTCCCGACCGTCGACACCAGCGCCAGCTTCACCGTCAGCGGCTTCGTCCAGGCGGCGGCCCAGCCCACCGGGAACGTCACCCTGCTCAGCGCGCCCGGCACTGCCAAGAGCGCCTTCGCGGTCCGGTATGTGCCCGGCTCCGGGGGCGCCGACCCGGGACGCTGGCGCATCGAGACCGCCGACGCCGACAGCTCCACCGCCACCGCCACCCAGGTGGAGAACGGACAGTTCTACAGCGTCCAGGACTGGACCCATCTGGCGGTCGTCTACGACGGGTTCGCCCGCGACCTGCGGCTCTACGTCAACGGCGAGCTCCAGGACGTCGCCTGCGCCGACGCCGACGAGAACGGCGAACCCGATGTGACGGGCTGCACGGACATCGACTCGTCCGCCGAGAACGTCGTGACGTTCAAGGCCGCGCAGAACCTGCAGCTCGGCCGTGCCAAGACCGGTGCCACCACCTGGGGCGAGTACTTCCCGGGCACCGTGTCGGACCTGTGGACCTTCCAGGGTGCGCTGAGCGACGCGCAGATCAGCCGGCTCGCCGTCGGCATGCCGGGCGTGGCGACCGCCGTACCCGGCGACGACTGATCCCATCCGTCCACCCATCCCCCCGCGACGCCCGGCCCGGAACGAACGGGCCGGGCGTCGCGGGGGGCGACCCCGTTCCACCCACCCGGCCGTGGACCACGAGGGATGACCATGAGACCCGAACCACGCGTACTTCTCCGCCTTCTTCGGCCTTCGCGCACCCCGCGAGGACCGCTGCGCACCCCACGACGCAAGATCGCCCTGGCCACCGCCGCGGTGATGACCGCGACCCTGCTCCAGGGCGTCGCCGCACCGGCCCTCGCCGACGGCTGGCGCAAGCCGGCACTGCCCGCCGCCGAGAAGCCGCTCGCCGGCGGCCCGGCGGGCAAGGCCGTGCCCCGCAAGGTCATGAAGACCCCCCGCACGCCGCAGGAAGCCCCGGCCACCGCCTGGCCGAAGCCCGGCGCGGCGACGGTCGACCTGTCGAAGACGCCGGCCACCGCGACGACGAAGTCCGCGCCCCGGGTCAAGGGCCTGGCGCTGACGCTGGACGCCCGGGTCGACGGCACCGCCAAGAACACGAAGAACAGCAAGAACAGCAAGAACAGCAAGAACCCGAAGAACACCGAGAACGCGAAGCACTCCGAGAACGCCAGGAAGGCGGCCACCGGCACGGTCGCCGCCCGCGTCCTGGACCGCGCGTTCGCGAAGAAGGCCGGCGTCGACGGCCCCGTCTTCACCCTGCACGCCGGCAGCGCGCAGGGCGCCGGTCAGGTCCGCGCGGGCCTGGACTACTCCTCCTTCGCCGGGGCGTACGGCGGCGGTTACGCCGACCGGCTGCGGCTCGTCGAACTGCCCGCCTGTGTGCTGAGCACCCCGCAGCAGGCGCGCTGCCGCACCGCCGAGCCGGTCGACACGGTCAACGACCCCGAGACGAAGACCCTGACCGCGAAGGCGGTCACGCTCAGCGCCTCCTCGACCACCGTCCTCGCGGCGGTCGCCGGCTCCGGCAGCGGTCTGGGCGACTTCAAGGCCACCTCCCTGTCCGCGTCCGCGAACTGGAGCACCGACCTCAACAGCGGCTCCTTCGCCTGGTCGTACCCGATGGCGGTGCCCCAGGTTCCCGGCGGGCTCGCCCCGAAGCTCTCGCTGTCGTACTCCTCCGGCGGGGTCGACGGCCGCACCGGCAACACCAACAACCAGTCCTCCTGGGTCGGCGACGGCTTCGACCTGTCGCCCGGGTACATCGAGCGCCGCTACAAGGGCTGCTCCGACGACGACGTCAAGAACGCCGACGGCAACGAGCCCGGCGACCTGTGCTGGGGCTACGACAACGCCGTGCTGCAACTCAACGGCGCGGGCGGCGAGTTGGTGCCGAGCGGCACCAACTCCTTCAAGCTGAAGGACGACGACGGCACCAAGGTCGACCGGATCTACGGTTCGACGTCCGACGTGCGCTCCAACGGCGCCCGCAACGACGAGTACTGGCGGGTGACGACGCCCGACGGCACGCAGTACTACTTCGGCTACAACCGGCTGCCCGGCTGGGCGAGCGGCAGCGAGACCACCGACTCCGCCTGGACCGTCCCCGTCTACGGCGACGACTCCGGCGAGCCCTGCCACGCCGCCGCGTTCGCGGACTCCTGGTGCCAGCAGGGCTGGCGCTGGAACCTGGACTACGTCGTGGACACGCACGGCAACGCCGTCGCCTACTACTACGACAAGGAGACCAATTCCTACGGCCGCAACCTCAAGGCGGCCGACGACACCCCCTATGTCCGCGGCGGCACCCTGGACCGCATCGAGTACGGCCTGAAGTCCACGGCCGTGTACTCGGCGAAGCCGCTCGCCAAGGTCGACTTCACCAGCTCCGAGCGCTGCATCCCGGACAGCAACACCGACTGCTCCTCGATCTCCAAGGACGCGTTCTACTGGTACGACACCCCGTGGGACCTGAACTGCGAGGCGGGCACCGACTGTGACAACGGCCGCTCCTCGCCCGCCTTCTTCACCCGCAAGCGGCTGACCGACGTCACGACCGAGGTCCTGGTGTCCGGCGCCTACAGCAAGGTCGACGGCTACAGGCTCGCCCACCGCTGGGGCCAGGCCGACATCGACTACCAGCTGCTGCTGGACTCCGTGCAGCGCACCGGCTACGACGGCACGGCCTCGATCACCCTGCCGAAGGTCACCTTCGCCTACACGCAGCTCGCCAACCGGCTCGACAAGACCGGCGACGGCTGGGCCCCCTTCATCAAGGCCCGGCTGTCCTCCGTCGCCGACGAGTCCGGCGGCCAGATCGACGTCGGCTACTCGGCCCCGGTGTGCGACGCGAACGCGCTGCCCACCCCGGAGACCAACACCACCCGCTGCTTCCCGCAGTACATCGGCGGCAGCTCCACCACCGACCCCGAGCGGCAGTGGTTCAACAAGTACGTGGTGGACACGGTCACCTCGACCGACCGCACGGGCGGCGCCCCCGACCAGGTCACGATGTACGACTACCTGGACGGCGCGGCCTGGCACTACGACGACGCCGACGGCATGACCAAGGACAAGTTCAAGACCTGGTCCGACTGGCGCGGTTACGGCCACGTCCGGGTGCGCACCGGCGGCCAGGGCGGCGCGTCGGCGATGAAGTCGCAGACCGACTCCTACTTCCTGCGCGGCATGGACGGCGACCGCAAGACCACCAGCGGCGGTACCAAGGACGTCAGTGTCACCCTGGGCTCCGGCGAGGGCGACCCGATCACCGACCACTCCTCGACGGCAGGGTTCGCCTACAGATCCGTCAACTACTCCGGCCCCGGCGGCAAGGTGCTCTCCAAGACGGTGAGCCGCCCGTGGCACAAGGAGACCGCGAAGAAGGTCCGTGACTGGGGCACCGTCACCGCCGACTTCAGCGGCACCGAGAACGCCAGGACCTGGACCTCCCTGGACGACGGGGCGGGCGCCGCCTGGCGGACCACCTCCACCACCGACACCTTCGACCCGGCGACCGGCCAGGTCACCCAGACCGACGACGCCGGCGACACCGGCACCACTGCCGACGACCAGTGCACCCGCACCACCTACGTCGCCGGCAGCGCCGTCCTCAACACCCCGGTGCGCGTCGAGACGGTGGCCAAGGCGTGCGGCGCCGCCACCAGCCGCCCGGCCGACGTCCTCACCGACACCCGCACCGCCTACGACGGCGGCGCCTACGGCGCGGCGGCCACGAAGGGCGACGCCACCCGCGTCGCCAAGCTCAAGAAGTACGACGGCAGCACGGCCGTCTACCTGGAGTCGAGTTCCACGTTCGACTCCTACGGCCGCATGCTCACCTCCACCGACCTGACCGCCGACGTCACGGTGACCTCGGCGGGCGCGCTCACCCGGACCGCCCGCACCGACGGCCGTACCACCACCACGGCGTTCACCCCCACCTCGGGCTTCGCCACCGGCACCACGGTCACCATGCCGCCCGTCACCCCGGGCGACAGCAGCACCGCCACGACCACCTCGCAGACCTTCGAGGCACTGCGCGGACAGCCGCTGACCGAGACCGACACCAACGGCAAGGTCACCACGTACGCGTACGACCCGCTGGGCCGCAACACCAAGGTGTGGCTCCCGGACCGCACCACCGGCCAGAGCCCGAGCTACGAGTTCACGTACACCATCACCGACGGCAAGCCGGTCGCGATCGGCACGAGGACCATCGGCGACAACGGCGCCCAGAACACCTCGTACGTCCTCTACGACGGCTTCCTGCGCCCCCGGCAGACCCAGGCGCCGGGGCCGAACGGCGGCACCCTCCTGACGGACACCTTCTACGACGAACGCGGCCTGACCGCCAAGGAGTTCGCCTCCTACTACACCGACACCACCGCCCCCTCCACGACCCTCTTCAAGGTCGACGACGCGCTGAGCGTGGAGACGCAGAGCTGGCACGCCCACGACGGTCTCGGCCGCGAGACCGAGCTGAAGAAGGTCGCGGGCAACGGCGACGGCGGCACGGTCCTCGGCGTCACGAAGACGATCTACGGCGGTGACCGCACCACGGTCATCCCGCCGGCCGGCGGCACCGCCACCACCACGCTGACCGACTCGCGCGGCCAGAACACCGAGGTCCGCGAACTCCACGCGCGCGCCGCCGACGCCGCCTACGACACCACGTCGTACGGCTACTCGCCGCGCGGTGAGCTGACCAGGGTCACCGACCCGGCGGGCAACGCCTGGACGTGGACGTACGACCTGCTGGGCCGGCTCACCGACACCACCGACCCCGACAAGGGCGCCGGCCACACCGACTACGACGACCGCGGGCTCGCGACCACCACCAAGGACGCCCGCGGCAGCGTCCTCGCCCATGTCTACGACGGCCAGGGCCGCCCGACCGAACTGCGCGAGAACAGTGCCACCGGTACCCTGCGCGCCAAGTGGATCTACGACACCGTCAGCGGCGCCAAGGGCCATCTCGCGGAGTCCGTCCGCTACAGCGGCGGACAGGCGTACAGCACCAAGGTCCTCGCCTACGACCGGCTCTACCGGCCGCTGCGCACCCAGGTGACCATCCCCTCCACCGAGGGCGCGCTGGCCGGCACCTACCTGTCGGCGACCACGTACAACGCCTCCGGCACGATCCAGGGCGTCGGCTACCCCAAGGCGGGCGCGCTGGCGGCGAACACCGTGGCCTACACCTACGAGGACGGCACCCTGCGGCCCGTCGGCGTCAGCGGCCCGCTGAACCTGACCGGCTCGACGTCCTACAGCTTCACGGGCAAGCCGCTGCAGTACTCGCTGGCCGCGAACGGCGGCAAGACGACGTACGAGACCAACACCTACGAGTGGGGCACCCAGCGGCTGGCCACCTCGCGCGTCGACCGGCAGGACGTCGCGGGCGTCGACCAGTACAACACCTACAAGTACGACGAGGCGGGCAACGTCCTGTCCGTCTCGGACACCTCCCGCTCCGGCACCGACAACCAGTGCTTCGCCTACGACCACCTGGGCCGCACGACCGAGGCGTGGACGCAGTCCACCACGGCCTGCGCGAGCACCCCCACCACCGGCGTGCTGGGCGGCCCGGCCCCCTACTGGGACTCCTACACCTACGACGTGGTCGGCAACCGGCTCACCGAGACCGGGCACACCACCACCGGCGGGTCGGACACGAAGCGTGTCTACACCTACCCGAAGCCGGGCTCGCACAGGCTGAGCTCGGTCGACACCACCACCGGCACGGTCAAGTCCACCGACAGCTACACCTATGACGCCATCGGCGACACCCAGACCCGGCAGCTCGGCGACGGCACCTCCCAGACGCTTCTCTGGGACGCCGAGGGGCACCTGGCGAAGGTCACCGAGCCGGTGGAGGGCGGCAGCGACAAGGTCACCGAGTACCTGTACGACGCCGACGGCAACCGGCTGATCGGCCGCACCCCGACCGGGACGACGCTCTACCTCGGCACCACCGAGGTCACCCAGGCCAAGGGCGCCACGACCGCCAAGGCCACCCGCTACTTCGACCTCGGCGGCGGCCACCAGGCGGTGCAGAGCGACGACGGCAAGATCTCCTTCACCCTGGCCGACCACCACGGCACCGGCCAGCTGTCCGTCGACGCCACCAGCCAGGCCCTCGCCCAGCGGCGCACCAAGCCCTTCGGGGGCCTGCGCGGCACCGAGCCCGCCGGCTGGCCCGGTACCAGGGGCTTCGTCGGAGGCACCGTCGATGCCGCGACGGGCCTGACCCACCTGGGCGCCCGAGAGTACGACCCGGCGACGGGACGGTTCCTGTCGGTCGACCCGCTCTTCACGGCCACCGACCCGCAGCAGATGCACGGCTACACCTACGCCGACAACAACCCGCTGACCCACTCCGACCCGGCGGGCACGGAGATCGGCTCCCGGCCCAACTCCTGCCAGTACGACGTCAAGTACTGCAGCAAGCACCAACAGCAGGAAGTCGGCTACGACCCGAAGACGGGCACGTCCGACTACCACCGCGGCAACATCTACAAGCGGCAGCAGGCCCGCAAGCGGGCATGGGTGGCGTCGAACACGCCGGTCACGAACGACATGGCCAAGCTGTCCGACTACTTCTCCCGCAGCATGATCGGGGAGTTCTCGGACGACTTCTGGGACAACCCGGTCTACGAGGGCGCCGAGAAGGGCAGCGCGTGCTACGGACGTGAAGGCTGCCGGCAGGCGTACAAGTACATCCTCGACAAGGGGGACGACGCCGATCCGGCGGTGGCCAAGGAGATCGCCGCCACCTACTGCGCCTATCACGCCGACCAGTGCGATGACGAGGCCAAGGAGGTGGCCCGGGGCAAGGTCATCGAGGGCATCGTCGGCGACGTCCTGCTGGCGTACCTGGGCGGAGCGGCGGGCGCGGAACGCCCACGGCCGTGCAACAGCTTCCTCCCCGGCACCGAAGTCCTCATGGCGGACGGCACGGCCAGGCCCATCGAGGACGTCAGGACCGGTGACAAGGTCCTGGCCACCGACCCGAGGACCGGTCGCACCACGGTCAGGACGGTCACCGCCGAGATCACCGGCAAGGGCCTGAAGCACCTGGTCGGGATCACCCTGGCCCTCGAGGTCGACGGCAAGAAGGTGACGGCCTCGGTCACCGCGACCGACGGCCACCCGTTCTGGGTGCCGGCGCTCGGCAAGTGGATCAAGGCCACCGACCTCGCCGCGGGTGAACTGCTCCGCACCTCCCGAGGGACCGAGGTACGCATCACCGCGGTCCGGCGGTGGACCGAGCAGGCCACCGTGCACAACGTCACCGTCGCCGACCTGCACACGTACTATGTGCTGGCCGGGAAGACGCCGGTGCTCGTGCACAACGCCACTCCGTGCGATCCGCCGCTGAAGTCGCTGCACCCGGACAGCTCCCTCGACAGGAGCTCGCTGGACTTCTGGCACAAGCAGGACACCAAGGACATCGTCCACTCGCTCAGGCCGGGAGCGCACGAGCCGCTGATCGCGAAGCCGGACGGAACGATCATGAACGGAAACACCAGAATCGCGGTGCTGCGTTCGCGTGGGTACGACGTCGACTCACTGCCGCGCGAAACCTACGGCAGCTCTCGGCCCATGTCGGACGAGGACTTCTGGGACATGGACCAATGACCATCCGGGAGAGGGTTCTCGAGGTCCTGAACTCGGCGTCGAAGGAGACGTTCCTGCTGGTCATGGGCCACCGGCTCGGGATCTCGGCACGTGAGGCGTTCGTCGGGGACCGGCCGGAGGGGATGCGGCAGGCCCAGGCCTGCAACGAGATGATGATCGCCCTGTGGTCGCAGGTGCGGGCGATGAAGGACGACGGGGCGCAGGGATACCCCGACGCGGACTTCCTGTCGGTGCTGCTGGAAAAGGCCGACGCGGGCGACGCGCGGCCGCACCTTCGGCACGCGATCGAGAGCGCCCTGCTCGCGGTCTGAGAAACCTGCTCGCGGTCTGAGAAAGCGGGCGGAGCCCCGCCGGAACCCAAGAGGTTCCGGCGGGGCTCCGCCCGCTCACGGGTGCCTGGTTCTCGCAGGTACCTCCGCTCAGAGGTACTTCTTCAGCTCCCGTCGCGCCAGCGACCGCTGGTGCACCTCGTCCGGGCCGTCGGCGATCATCAGCGTGCGGGCCCCGGCGTACAGCTCGGCCAGTGGGAAGTCCTGGCTGACACCGCCCGCGCCGTGCAGCTGGATGGCCCGGTCGATGATGTCGACGACCGCGCGGGGCGTCGCGATCTTGATGGCCTGGATCTCCGTGTGGGCGCCCCGGTTGCCGACGGTGTCCATCATCCAGGCGGTCTTCAGCACCAGCAGCCGCAGCTGCTCGACCGTCACGCGCGCGTCCGCGATCCAGTTGTGGACCACGCCCTGCTGGGCCAGCGCCTTGCCGAAGGCGTCCCGGGAGACGGCCCGGCGGCACATCAGCTCGATCGCCCGCTCCGCCATGCCGATCAGCCGCATGCAGTGGTGGATGCGGCCGGGGCCGAGCCGGGCCTGGGCGATGGCGAAGCCGCCGCCCTCCTCGCCGATCAGGTTGGTCACCGGCACGCGCGCGTGGTCGAAGACCACCTCGGCGTGGCCGCCGTGGTAGTGGTCCTCGTAGCCGAAGACCTTCATGGCCCGCTTCACGGTGACGCCGGGCGTGTCGCGCGGCACCAGCACCATGGACTGCTGACGGCGGATGTCGGCGCCCTCGGGGTCCGTCTTGCCCATCACGATGAAGATCCTGCAGTCCGGGTTCATCGCCCCGGAGATGTACCACTTGCGGCCGGTGACGATGTACTCGTCGCCCTCCCGCTCGATGAGCGTGGTGATGTTGGTGGCGTCGGAGGAGGCGACCTCCGGCTCGGTCATCGCGAACGCCGAGCGGATCTCCCCGGCGAGCAGCGGCTCCAGCCACTGCTTCTTGTGCTGCTCGTCGCCGAACTGCGCGAGCACCTCCATGTTGCCGGTGTCCGGCGCGGCGCAGTTCAGGGCCGTCGGCGCCAGCTGCGGGGAGCGGCCGGTGATCTCGGCCAGCGGCGCGTACTGGAGGTTCGTCAGACCCGCGCCGTGCTCGGCGTCGGGCAGGAACAGGTTCCACAAGCCCTGCCTGCGCGCCTCGGCCTTCAGCTCCTCCACCACGGCCGGGGTGTCCCACGGCGAGGCCAGCAGCGCGCGCTGCTCCTCGGCGACGGCCTCGGCCGGGTAGACGTACTCGTCCATGAAGGCGAGCAGCCTGGCGCGGAGTTCCTCGGTGCGGGCGTCGAACGCGAAGTCCATGCCGGTCAGCCTTCCTGGAGAGTGGTCGTGCCGTGCTCGATGAAGACGGGGACGAGTTCCCCGATGCGGTCGAAGCCGCGCCCGACGGTCTGGCCGAGGGTGTAGCGGTAGTGGATGCCCTCCAGGATCACGGCGAGCTTGAACCAGGCGAACGCCGTGTACCAGGAGACCGCCGAGACGTCCCGTCCGGAGCGCGCCGCGTACCGCTCGACCAGCTCGGCCGGCGACGGGTGCCCGGGGGCGGAGGCGGTCGTGGAGATCGGGGAGCCCGGCAGCTCCAGCGGGACGCTGTACATCACCAGCAGCCCCAGGTCGGTCAGCGGGTCGCCGAGCGTCGACATCTCCCAGTCGAGGATGGCCTTGATGCGGTCGTCGGAACCGATCAGGACGTTGTCGAGCCGGTAGTCGCCGTGCACGACCGCTGGGGCGGGGGAGGAGGGCAGCGCGCGGCCGAGCGCCGCGTGCAGCTCGTCGATCCCGGCCAGGTCGCGGCTGCGGGAGGCGTCCAGCTGCTTGCCCCAGCGGCGCAGCTGCCGGTCCAGGAAGCCCTCCGGCCGGCCGAAGTCGGCCAGGCCCACCGCGGCGGGGGCCACCGCGTGCAGTTCGACCAGCGTGTCCACCAGCGACAGCACCGCGTCCCGGGTGCGCTGCTCGCCGAGCGGGACGAGCTCGTCGGCGGTGCGGTAGGGGGTGCCGTCGACGAACTCCATGACGTAGAAGGGCGCCCCGGGCGCCGCCTCGTTCTCTGGGTCCTCGCACAGCAGCACCGGACGCGGCACCGGCACGCTCGTCGGATGCAGGGCGCTGATCACCCGGTGCTCGCGCTTCATGTCGTGCGCGGTTGCCAGGACGTGCCCGAGCGGAGGCCGCCGTACGACCCACTTCGACTCGCCGTCGGAGACCGCGTAGGTGAGGTTCGACCGTCCGCCCTCGATCAGCCGGCCGGTGAGAGGGCCGTGGACCAGACCGGGACGCTCGCGCTCCAGGAGGGCGTGCAGCCGGTCGAGGTCGAGTCCGGGTGGGTGGTCGGGGCTCATGCGTCGCTCCTACGGACGGGTGAACGGGACCAGCCCATCATGCCGACCGGTCGGTATGGAGTCCAGTGGTGGCACCCAACATATCGGGTGATCCGGCTTGCGCGGCGCGCCGGTACCCCGGAGGGTCGGACCCATGAAGGCCATCAGCTACGCCCGCTACGGCGGCCCCGAGACGCTCGAGTACGGGGACGTCCCCGACCCCAGGGTCGGCCCCGACGCGGTGCTGGTGAAGGTCCGGGCGGCGGCCGTGAACCCCGTCGACTGGAAGTGCCGCGAGGGGCACCTGGACCCGATCCTGGACGCCGTGTTCCCGGTGGTGCCCGGCTGGGACGTCTGCGGGGTCGTCGTCCAGCCCGGGGTGTCCGTCACGGAGTACGCGGTCGGTGACGAGGTCATCGGCTACGTCCGTGAGGACTTCCTCTCCCGGGGCACCTTCGCCGAGTACGTCGCCGCCCCCGTGCGCACCCTCGCCCGCAAGCCGCGCAACCTCACCTGGGAGGAGGCCGCGGGCCTGCCGCTGGCCGGGCTCACCGCCTACCAGGCGCTGACCCGGGCCCTGCAGGTGAAACGGGGCGAGACCGTGCTCGTGCACGCGGCCGCGGGCGGCGTCGGCTCCATCGCCGTACAGCTCGCACGGCATCTGGGTGCCCGGGTGATCGGTACGGCGAGCGAGGCCAACCACGCCTTCGTGCGCTCGCTGGGCGGCGAGCCCGTGACCTACGGCGAGGGACTGTCCGAACGGGTGCGCGGGCTGGCCCCCGAGGGCGTGGACGCGGCCTTCGACACGGTCGGCGGCGACACCCTGCGGGTCTCCGCCAACCTGCTGGCCCCGGAAGGGCGCCTGGTGTCGATCGTCGACGGGGAGGTCCTCGGCTACGGCGGCCGGTACTACTGGGGGCGGCCCGACGCCGAGGACCTCACCCGGCTGGCGGAACTGGCCGAACAGGGCGTGGTGTCCGTGCACGTCCGCGAGACCTTCCCGCTGGAGCGCGCGGCCGACGCCCACCGGCTGAGCCAGGAGGGTCACACCCGGGGCAAGATCGTGGTCACGGTGGACTGGGACGCGGAAGACGCCGCCGCAGGCGCCGAGGCAGGGGCCGGCGCCGGGTAGGGGCGGGCGCCGGGCAGGGGACGGAGTTCAGAACACCAGCGCCACGGCGCACACCGCCGTGGCCACCGCGCACAGCGCCGCCGCCGTGGCGTGCCGAGGGGTGAGGGCCGCCGGGCTCGACGTGGCGGCCAGGGCGTGGATCCTGCGGTGGGCGAGCAGCAGGAAGGCCAGCCACAGACCGCAGGCCAGCGCGCCGGCGAGGATCCCGGGCACCGACGCGCCGTCGTGCAGCGCGGCCTTCAGCGCGAGCACGGCGACCACGGTGCTCGCGAGTGTCGTCCGCCGCCAGGCGAGCCGGGTCCGCTCGGGCTGCAGCCCGGGGTCGCGCACCGGAGGCAGGACCCCGCCGCTCACCCCTCCCACCCCACCAGCACCACCACGACCATCGCCACGGCCACCACCGCGACCAGCACGCCCAGCAGCGCAGGGAAGCGGGAGGCGGGCAGGTCCTCGCCCCGGCGCATCGCCCGCTCGCAGCGCATCCAGTGGTTGACCGCACGCAGGGAGCACAGCACGCCCGCCGCCAGCAGCGCGAGCGCCAGCCCGACCCGCCAGCCCCAGCGCAGGTCCGGCAGGAACTGGTCCACCGCGAAGCCCCCGCCGATCAGCGCGAGCGCGGTGCGCAGCCAGGCCAGGAACGTGCGCTCGTTCGCCAGCGAGAACCGGTAGTCGGGGGTGCTGCCCTCCTCCCGGATCTGCTCGGGCGCGAACCACAACCGGACGTTCTGTACGAACTCGATCACTCGCAGGACCCTACCCGTCGCCCGCCCGGCTCAGCGCGCCGCACGATGCTCCCGGAGCCGCTCGTACGCCGCGAGCCCGTCCGGCACCCACTCCCACCCGGACAGGCGCCGTTCGACCTCGTCCTCGGGCAGGAAGTCGTGCCAGGCCACCTCCTCCGCCTGCGGGTTCACCGGCAGTTCGCAGCGGACCCGGTAGACGGCCGACCACCAGCTCCCGGCGGCGCCGTCCTCGTAGAGGAACCTGAAGACGAACTCCGGGCGGGGCAGGCCGCTCACGCCCAGCTCCTCCTCGGCCTCCCGCAGGGCGGCGTCGTCGTAGCTCTCGCCCGCGCCGACCACCCCGCCGACGAACATGTCGTACAGGGAGGGGAAGACCAGCTTCGTCGGGGTGCGGCGGTGCACGAAGATCCGGCCCTCGGCGTCCCGGGCCTGGATGAACACACAGCGGTGGCGCAGCCCCTCGGCGTACGCCTGCCCGCGCGGGGCCTGTCCGACGACGCGGTCGTGCTCGTCGACGATGTCGAGGATCTCGTCAGCAGCGCTCATGGACCCATCCAAGCAGCTGCCCAAGGCTCGGGCTGCGGGTCAATACACCCAGGGCTACTGCGCCTGGAAGTTCGGCACCTGCTCGCGCGGCGCCGTGCCGCGCGGCATCGCCGGGTGCAGTCCGAGGAGCACGATGCCCGCGACGATCGCCGCCAGGCCCGCCGCCTCCCAGGCCAGCGCGCCGGTGTCGGTGTGCAGCCGGTCGCCGAGGAAGCCGACCCCGCAGACGATCCCGGCGAGCGGCTGGGCCGCGGTCAGCGCGGGCAGCGACATCCGCAGGGGCGCCGTCTCGAAGGCGCTCTGCACCAGCACCAGCCCGGTCACGCCGAGGGCGAGCACCGTGTACGGCTGCCAGCTCGTCAGCAGCTCGGCGAGGCCGTCGGCGGAGAAACGCTGGCCGCTGACCCGGGTGAGCGCGTCCTGGACGCCGTACAGCAGGCCGGCCGCGAGGGACAGCAGCACCGGGCCCGCGCTCAGCCGGGAGCGCTTGGCGTACGTGGTCAGCAGCAGGGCCGTTCCGATCATCACGCCGATGATCAGCCAGTGCCGCAGCGGATCCGTGACGGCGTTGCCGCCGCGCGGTTCGCCCGCCACGATGAAGGTGGTCACCCCGCCCGCGAGCAGGGCGAGGCCCGCCCAGCCCTGGCGGCCCAGCGACTGCTTCGTCTGGTGGCGGGAGAGCGCGAGGGCGAAGAGCAGGTTCGTCGCGAGCAGCGGTTCCACCAGGGAGATCTCGCCCTGGCCGAGCGCGATCGCGCCCAGCACCATGCCGGCCACCATCAGGCCGATGCCGCCCAGCCAGCGCGGCACCTTCATGAGGTCGAGCAGCAGCCGCGGCGAGAGAAAGTCGCCGAGCGGCGCCTTCTGTGCGGCGTTCTGCTGGAGCACGAACCCGAAGCCCAGGCAGCAGGCGGCGCTCACGGCGAGTACCAGAACCAGAACCGACACGCTGCGTACCTCGATCATCCGGTCGGACCACGGACGGGGTGCGTAGGGGCCGACTGTAGCGTCCCGGCGCCCTCGGTGCCCCTGGGAGTGCCCAGAACTCTGCTCCGGGGGATCCGGAAGCCTGCTTCCGGGAGTACCCGGAACCGGGCGGTTGACTCGGCCGCAAGCACCCGGGGACAGGGCCGGGGGTGCGCGGCGGCCGTACGACCATGGTGTGCGCTGCGGCCGTGCCACGCCATGGCGTACGCCACACCGCAACCGTCGTCCCTCGGCCGCGGCGGGTCCCACCTGCAGCGGAGAATCCTCAAGTTCCCTGCATCCACCGGCAGTTGACACCTGTCACAGATCTCCGGCGCTTGACGGTAAGCGCTGGCTACGGATTGGCTGTGAGTGATCGGCCGCTCGTGGGCCGACGCCAGAGCCGCCGCCGAGGAAACACGAGGAAGTCCCGCGGTGCCCTTACCGACCTCCGACCCGGCCCTCGACGACACCCGACTCGGCGCCGCCCGAGCCGCGTTGGCCCAGGGCCGCAGACAGCCCGCCCGCTCCCTGCTCGCCCGCACCGGCGACGACTGGGACCGCCGCGCCCATCGGGTCGCCGTCCTCGCCCTCGAACCGTACGCGGCCGCCTGGGCCCAGGAGTGGCTGCTCGACGAACCCGAATGCGCCGACGCCGCCGTCCTGCTCGCCCTGGCCCGGGTCACCCGGGCGCTGCGCGGCAAGGAGGACGCAGCCGCCGCCCGGGCGGCCTGCCGACAGGCCGCCGCGCTCGCGCCCGCCGACCCCACCCCCTGGCTCGGCCTGCTCCGGCTGGAGCGCGACGCCGGGCCGCGGGCCGTCCGGATCTTCGAGGAGGTCCGCTCCCGGCACCGCGACCACCACCACGCCCACCACCTGATGGTCGCCCGGCTCGCCGAGCGCCGCCCGGACGGCGGGCCGGACCCCCTGCACGAGGTCTACGACTTCGCCGCCTGGGCCGCCGAGCAGGCCCCCGCCGACTCCCCGCTGGCCATCCTCCCGGTCGTCGCCCACGCCGAGCGCTACCGCGTCCTGGCCGCGCACGGCTTCGCGCCCGCCGACCCCGCCGCCTCCGGGCACTGGCGGGACGGCCGGGCCCGGGACGTGATGAAGGCCGCCTTCGACTGGTGGCTGGAGTGGGAGCACGACGGCCGGGAGCACGACGGCCACCCCCGCCATCTGATCGACCTGAACTTCCTCGCCCACGCCAAGGTCTGCGAGGGCAGCGGCGCCGAGGCCGCCGCCCTCTTCCACCGCATCGGACGGCACGCCACCCCCGAGCCCTGGTCCTACCCGCACCGCGACCCGTACGCGGCCTTCCACGCGGCCCGCGCCGCCGCCGTCCGGGGCAGCTGAGAGCCCGGTAAGAAGTGATGACGGAATTCTGACGGCCACCCTGGATCCCTGGCCCCGCCGGCCCCCCGAGTGCTCGAATGGAAAGGTGAACCCCGAACCATCCGGACCCCCCGAAGCATCCGGACCGCCCGAGCCCGCCGGACCGCCCGAGCCCGCCGGACCGCCCGAGCCCGCCGGACCGCCCGAGCCCGCCGGACCGCCCGAGCCGTCCGGAGCCCCCGAGACGCCCCGCGAGCGAGGCGCCCCGGTCGGCCGCCGCGTCTTCCTCGGCACCCTCGCCCTCGGCGCCGTGGGGGTCATCGCAGCGCCCCCGCTCCAGCGCGGCCTGGAGGCCTTCCTCGGCAGCGCCGCCGACAAGGACCCCACCGGCCTCACCGGCCTCCTCCCCAACGGCGGCGGCTTCCGCTACTACTCGGTCACCTCCTCCGTCCCGCACAAGAACGCCACCGACTACCGGCTCACCGTCGACGGCCTGGTCGACCGCCCCACCGCCTACACCCTGGCCGACCTCAAGGCCCTGCCGCAGACCCGGATGGTCAAGGACGTCCAGTGCGTCACCGGCTGGCGGGTCCCCGGCACCCCCTTCGAGGGCGTCCGGCTCTCCACCCTCCTCGACGCGGCCGGTGTGCAGGCCACGGCCGGCGCGATCCGCTTCACCTGCTTCGACGGTGCCTACACCGAGAGCCTCACCCTGGCCCAGGCCCGCCGCCCCGACGTCCTCGTGGCGCTGCGCATGCAGGACAAGGACCTCGGCCACGACCACGGCGGCCCCGTCCGCCTCTATGTCGCACCCATGTACTTCTACAAGTCCGCCAAATGGCTCTCCGGCATCACGGTCACCGAGAAGGTGAAGCCCGGCTACTGGGAGAACCGCGGCTACGACGTCGACGCCTGGGTCGGCCGGTCGAACGGACGGGACGATGAGCCTACGAGCTGAGGCGCCGCCCGCCGCCCCGACCGTGCGCCGCTTCACCCGCGCCGAGCGGTGGGTGCACCGCACCACGGCCCTGCTGATGGGCGTGTGCGTGGTGACGGCCGCCTTCCTGTACATCCCCGAGTTCGCCCAGCTCGTGGGCCGTCGCGAGCTGGTGGTCCGCGTCCACGAGTGGGCGGGCCTCGCTCTGCCTGTGCCCGTCCTGGCGGGCCTCGCCTCCCGCGCCTTCCGCGCCGACCTCGGACACCTCAACCGCTTCGGCCCGCACGACCGCCGCTGGCTGAGCGCGGCCCTGCGCAGGGACAAACGGCGGGAGTCGCGTCCGGCGGCCAAGTTCAACGCCGGGCAGAAGATCTACGCGGCCTGGATCGCCGGGGCGACCCTCGTGATGCTCGGCACGGGCCTGCTCATGTGGTTCACCCATCTCACCCCGATCATGTGGCGTACCAGCGCGACCTTCGTCCACGACTGGCTGGCCCTGACCATCGGCGTCGTCCTGGGCGGCCACATCGGCATGGCCCTGGGCGACCCGGAGGCCCGCCGCGGCATGCGCACCGGCTCGGTGAGCCGCACCTGGGCCGAACGGGAACACCGGCTGTGGCGCCCGTAGGGCGAAACACGCCCTGGCCGACACTCCTCACCTCACCTCGCCTCGCCTCGCCTCGCCTCGCCTCGCCTCGCCTCGCCTCGCCTCGCCTCGCCTCGCCTCGCCTCCCCTCCGCGTGCGAGCCCTGGGTGCGCAGGACCGTGGCGAAGCGGGCCAGGCCGTCCGCGCCGTGGCCGGCGGCGACCGCCCGGTCGGCTGCCCGCTTCGCCGCGGTGAGGGCGCCCACGTCCAGGCCATGGGCGGCGGCCGAGTCGATCAGGTGCGCGAGCGTCGTCGCCGCCGAGGCGATGGTGGAGCGCTCGCCGGGGAACCGGCCGGCCTCCAGCTGGTCCGCCCAGCGCGGGATCATCTCGGCCAGCAGGCCGCTCATCCCCACGGCGGCCGGCGCCAGGTCACGGGGCGCCACGCCCTCGGCCGAGGCGAGCGCGAAGGCGTGGGCCATGCCGTGCACCGAGGTCGCGAACAGGTCCAGCAGGGCGACCTCGTGGGCGAGGGCCCGCCCGGGGTCGGCACCGAGGTACGTGCCCGTGCCGCCGAGGGCCGCCATCGTCTCCCGCACGGCCTCGTAAGCCGTCGCCGCCCCGCTGAACAGCAGCGCGGCCGACGGCGTCCCGATCGTCGGGGTCGGGGTGAGGATCGCGCCGTCCAGGTAGCCGATGTCGTGCCCGGCCGCCCAGTCCGCCATTGCCCGCGCCCCCGCCGGCGTCCCGCTGGTGAGGTTGACCAGGACCCGCCCCGCCCGGTTCGCGGGCGGCGGGTCGAGGACGGTGCGTACGGCCGTGTAGTCCATCAGGCAGACGACGATCACCTGCCCATCGCGCATCGCCTCCCCGACGGAGGCGGCGACGCGGGCGCCCCGCTCCGCCAGGTCGCCGGCCCGGCCCGGGGTGCGGTTCCAGACGGTCAGCGGGTGGCCGGCGGTGAGGAAGGCCGAGGCGAGCGCGCGGCCCATCGGGCCCAGGCCGATGACGGAGACGGGGCGCCGCTCGGGCGCGGTGGCCGACGCGAGGGTCGATGCCGTGGTGGTGGAAGGGGTCATGGCCCGATGCTGGACCCTCACATTGACGTGAGAGTCAAGTCCCTGTTGGACTCGGGCCCATGAGGATCGGTGAACTCTCCCGCCGGACCGGCGCGAGCCCCCGCGCCCTGCGCTACTACGAGGAGCAGGGGCTCCTGGCCCCTCAGCGGGTACCGCGAGTACGAGGAACGGGACGTCACGACCGTCCGGCGGATCCGGATCCTGCTCTCCGCGGGCCTGGGCACCTTTGTCATCGCGGAGATCGTCCCCTGCGCCGACGACCCGGACGTCGTCCTGGTCGGCCGGTGTCCGGAGCTCCTCGACGGGATCGCGCGGGAACGGGAGCGGATCACGGCGACGATCGACGACCTGACCGCCGCCCGTGACATCCTCGACTCCCTCGTGGGCCGACCCCTGCACGCGAGGTGACCTTCAGCCGCCGAAGTCCAGCAGCACCTTGCAGGAGCGGCCCCGGTCGGCGGCCAGCGCGAACGCCGACTCCGCCTGCCGTACCGGTACGACCGCGCTGACCAGCCCGTCGAAGGCGGGCTCCGCCGCCAGCAGGGCCAGGGCGTCGTCGAACTCGGTGTCGAAGCGGAACGCCCCGCGCAGCTCGATCTCCCGGCTGACCACCAGGTTCCCCGCGAACGGGCTCTGGCCCGGCGGCAGCATGCCCAGCTGCACCACCACCCCGCCGCGCCGCACCAGCCGCAGGCAGGTGTCGAGCCCGGCGGCCACCCCGGACGCCTCGACGGCCACATCAGCCTCCGACGGCCACCCGGGATCCCCCGGATCGTCGGCCCGTACGACGGTGTCGGCGCCGGCGGTCCGCGCGTACCCGAGGGCGGCGGGCAGCAGGTCGGTCACGGTCACCCGGGCCGCGCCGGCCGCCTTCGCCGCCGCGACCACCAGACAGCCGATGGGGCCGGCGCCGGTGACCAGGACGTGTCGGCCGGCCACCGGCCCGGCCCGCCGCACCGCGTGCAGCGCCACCGACAGGGGCTCGGCGAGCGCGGCCCGCCGCGGATCCAGCCCCGGCGGCAGGGCCCGCACCTGTTCGGCGGGGACGACGATCTCCGCCGCGAACCCGCCCTGGACGTGCGGCGTCCGGGCCGCACTGCCGAGGTAGCGGGTGTCGCGGCAGACGTTGCGCCGCCCGTCCGCACACTCCGGGCACACCCCGCACGGAGTGCCGGGGTGCACGGCGACGGCCGTACCGGGAAGACGGCCTGACGGACCATCAGAGGTGAGGACCGTGCCCACCACCTCGTGCCCGAGCACCATCGGCTCCTTCAGCCGGAAGTCGCCGACCCCGCCGTGCCGCCAGTAGTGGAGGTCGGAGCCGCAGACCCCGCCGTAGCGGACGGCGACGAGCACCTCGCCCGGGCCGGGCACCGGTGACGCCAACTCCTCGACGCGCAGGTCGCCCTGACCGTGGATCACACAACCCAGCATCTGTCTCACGCCCCTTCAGAGCACACTCGTCATACCGCCGTCCACGTACAGCACCTGCCCGCTGACGAAGTCCGCCGCGGGGGAGACGAGGAACAGCACCCCGCCCACCAGGTCCTCGGTGCGGCCCCACCGTCCGGCCGGGGTGCGACGCCGCACCCAGGCGCTGAACTCCTCGTCCTGGACGAGAGGTTGGGTCAGCTCCGTCTCGATGTAGCCGGGGCCGAGACCGTTGACCTGGACGCCGTGCGGCCCCCAGTCGGCGCACATGCCCTTGGTGAGCATCTTCAGCGCGCCCTTGGTGGCCGCGTAGGGCGCGATGCCGGGGCGGGCCACCTCGCTCTGCAGCGAGCAGATGTTGACGATCTTGCCGTGGCCGCGTTCCGTCATCCGGCGGGCCGCTTCCCGGCCGACCAGGAACGCGCTGGTGAGGTTGGTGTTCAGGATCCGGTGCCAGTCGGAGTCGGTGAACTCCAGGAGCGGGGCGCGCAGTTGCATGCCCGCGTTGTTGACCAGGATGTCGAGCGGGCCGACCCGGTCCTCGACGTCCGCCACCCCGGCGGCCACCGACGGGCCGTCGGTGACGTCGAAGGCGGCCACGTGGACCCGGTCGCCGGGCAGCTCGGCGGCGGCCCGCTCCAGGCGTCCGGCGTCGCGTCCGTTGAGGACCACCGTGCAGCCGGCCTCCGCCAGGCCCCGGGCCAGCGCGAGGCCGATGCCCCGGCTGGACCCGGTGACCAGGGCGGTCCGGCCGCTGATGTCGAACAGCGGGTGACTCATCACCGTCCCCCTAGACGACGAGGGAGAGGAGCAGGACCAGGCCGCCCGCGACCACGGAGATGATGGTCTCCATGACCGACCAGGTCTTGATGTTCTGGCCGACGCTGAGCCCGAAGTACTCCTTCACCAGCCAGAACCCGGCGTCGTTGACATGGCTGAAGAACAGCGAGCCGGCGCCGATGGCCAGGACGAGCAGGGCCGCGTGCGTCGTCGACATGTCGGCGGCGAGCGGCGCGACCAGGCCGGCCGCGGAGATCGTCGCCACCGTCGCCGAGCCGGTCGCCAGCCGGATCGCCACCGCGATCAGCCAGGCCAGCAGCAGGGCCGGGATCGACCAGTCCTTGGAGATGTCCAGGACCATCTGGCCCACACCGGAGTCGATCAGCGTCTGCTTGAAGCCGCCGCCCGCGCCGACGATCAGCAGAATGCCCGCTATCGGCGCGAGGCCTTTCTCGACGAGCTGCGAGATCCGCTCCTTGCTGAAGCCCGCGGGCCGGCCCAGCGTGAAGATGCCGACCAGGACGGCGGCCAGCAGCGCGATCAGCGGCGAGCCGACGACGTCGAAGACGCGCTGCACGGTGTCCTCTTTGTCGTCCACGACGATGTCGACCAGCGCCTTGGACAGCATCAGCACGACCGGCAGGAGGATCGTGGCGAGCGTCGCGCCGAAACCGGGCCGCTTGTGAAGGTCCTCCGACGGGCGCTGCGGGAGCATGCGCTCGGGGGCGGGGACGTCCACCCAGCGGGCGGCGACCCGGGAGAACAGCGGACCGGCGATGACGACCGTCGGGATGGCGACGAGCACGCCGAGCGCCAGGGTGACGCCCAGGTTGGCGCCGACCGCGTCGATCGCGACCAGCGGGCCGGGGTGCGGCGGCACGAGACCGTGCATCACCGACAGACCGGCCAGCGCCGGGATGCCGATCCGCATCAGCGAGTAGTTGCCGCGCTTGGCGACCATCAGCACGACCGGGATCAGCAGGACCACGCCGACCTCGAAGAACAGCGGCAGACCGATCACCGAGGCGATCAGCACCATCGCCCACGGCATCGAGCGCCCGCCGGCCTTGGCGAGGATGGTGTCGACGATCTGGTCGGCGCCGCCGGAGTCCGCGAGCAGCTTGCCGAGGATCGCGCCCAGCGCGATCAGCACGCCCACGCCGGCGACCGTGGAGCCGAGCCCGGTGGTGAAGGAGGCGATGGCCTTGTCGAGCGGCGCCCCGGCGAACGCGCCCAGCGCGAGCGAGCCGATGGTCAGCGACAGGAAGGCGTGAAGCTTGAACTTGGTGATGAGCAGGACGATCACGGCTATGCCCGCCAGGACGGCGATGCCCAGCTGCGCGTGGCCGGCCGAGGTGATGGGCTCGGCGGTGTCCGCTGCCAGCATCTCGACGCTGAGTCTGGTCACGGGGGTTCCCTTGCAGGTACGGGGATGGGGGAGGGGTGTTGCCTGGGTGGTGCGGGGTGGTGCGGGGTGGTGCTGGGGGTGGTTATCGGGGCCGGGCGTCGGGCAGCTCGTCGAGCGCCCTCGCGGCCCGGTCGGTGATCTCCTCGGGCGTGCCGCGGACGTCGACCGCGACGCCGGCCTCGTCCGCCTGGAGGGGCTGGAGCGTGGCGAACTGCGAATCCAGCAGCGCGGTCGGCATGAAGTGACCCTGCCGGTGCGCCATGCGGTCCTCGATCAGCGCGCGGTCGCCCCCCAGGTGCACGAAGACGACCCCGGGGGCGGCGGCCCTCAGCCGGTCGCGGTACGACCGCTTCAGCGCCGAACAGCTGACCACCCCACCGAGCCCGGCCCGCCCGTCCGCCCAGGCGCCGATGGCGTCGAGCCACGGCCACCGGTCGTCGTCGTCGAGCGGGGTGCCGGCCGACATCTTGGCGATGTTGGCCGGCGGGTGGAAGTCGTCGCCCTCGGCATACGGAACGCCGAGCCGGGCGGCGAGCAGGGGACCGATGGTGGTCTTGCCCGTGCCGGCGACGCCCATCACCACGACGACGTGGGGGGTACGCATCTGTTGCCTCGCTGTCTTCCTCGACACCTGACGTCGTTGGACGCCGACGACACTGAAACCGATTAGGTACGACGAATTCAAGAGTCTGTGACAAATAAGTCTGACTTTTTGGCTCCGTGATCTACCCCGTACTCTGAGTGCATGACCACTCCGGGCCGGGGTCTGCACGGCCAAGTACTCGACGCCCTGGGTCCCGCGATCACCGCGGGCGAATACCCGCCGGGCAGCGTCCTGCGCACCGACGAGCTGGCCCAGCGCTTCGACGTCTCCCGCTCGGTGATGCGCGAGGCGGTCCGCGTCCTGGAGTCCATGCATCTGGTCGAGTCCCGCCGCCGGGTGGGCGTGACGGTGCGGCCGAAGGCCGAGTGGAACGTCTACGACCCGCAGGTCATCCGCTGGCGCCTGGCCGGCGCCGACCGCCCGCACCAACTGCGCTCGCTCACAGTCCTGCGCTCGGCGATCGAGCCGGTCGCGGCGGGGCTGGCGGCGAAGCACGCCACGGCGGAGCAGTGCGCCGAGCTGACGGAGTGCGCGCTCGGCATGGTGGCGAACTCACGCGGCCACAAGCTGGAGGGCTACCTGGTCCACGACATGGCCTTCCACCGGGTGATCCTGGCCGCCTCCGGCAACGAGATGTTCGCCCGCCTGGGTGACGTCGTCGCGGAGGTCCTGGCCGGCCGCACCCACCACGAGGTCATGTTCGAGGACCCCGACCCGGCCGCCGTCACCCTTCACGTCCAGGTCGCGGAGGCGGTCCGCGAGGGCGACGCGGCCCGCGCGGAGCACCTCACCCGCGAGATCACGGTCGGCGCCCTCCAGGAACTGGACATCCTGGCACCGTGACACCGCCGTGAGGCGCTGTCCGGGCCAATCGACCTGTTCGACCTGTTCGACCTGTTCGAGCTATTCGGGCTCTTCGAGCTATTCGGGGAACTCCCCGTCCACGTACACCCACGCCCCGGCCACCCGCTCGAACCGGCTGCGCTCGTGCAGCGCACCGCCCCGGTAGGACGCCCGGAACTCCACCGCCCCGGTGGTGTGGAACGCGCTCCCGTCGGCCGTGGCGAGGATCTCCAGCCCCGTCCACCGCATCCCCGGATCGAGCTCGAGCCGCTCCGGCCGCGTCCGGGGATGCCAGGTCCGCAGCAGATACCCCGCGTCCCCCTTCACGAACGCGCTGTACCGCGACCGCATGAGCGCCTCGGCGGTCGGCGCGGCTTCGGCGCCCGAGTGGTAGCGGCGGCAGCAGGCCTCGTACGGCTCGCCCAGGCCACAGGGGCAGGCGGTGGGTGCGGCAAAGGCCCGCTGTCGCGGCCGGGCGGTGCGTCGGGACATGGTCGCCATTGTGCCGGTCGAGGCACACCCCGCACCGGGCGGGGGACGGCCGGGGCCTGCTGGACCTCGGCTAGGGGCGGGCGTAGGGCCGGGTCATGATCTCCATGTTGTGGCCGTCCGGGTCGTCGAAGTACGCGCCGCGACCGCCGAACAGGCGGTTGATCTGTCCGGGCTCGGTGTGGCCGGGGTCGGCGTAGTAGATGACGCCGACCGCTTCCAGCCGGGCGATCATGGTGTCGAACCGCTCGTCGGGCACGAGGAACGCGTAGTGCTGCGACTGGATCGGCTCGTCACGCTTCTCGTAGTAGTCGAGCGTCACGCCGTTGCCGAGGTCGACGGGGAGGAACGGCCCGAAGGGGGCGCCGAGCTCCAGCCCCAGGATCACGGCCAGGAACTCGGCGGACAGCTGCCGGTTTCTGGCGTAGACGGCGGTGTGGTTCAACTGGACGGCAGGCGCCGGTCGTTCGGATGCGTACGGGTGCTGCTGTTCGTTCGGCATATGGGGTGGGTGTCTCCGGGTCCGGTGATCCGCTGGGACGGGCGCCGCGACGGGCGCCAGGCAGAAAGACTCGGAAAACGGGGGCGGGGCTCTTGCCCGCCTCGCGCTCACGCCGAGGCCGGGAACCCAACTCGTGCATGGCCCATGGCCGACCCGGCAGTCACCCGGCCGACTCTAGTGATCACCACGGGCCCGTGGCAATGCTGTTCCAGGCCTGTTCCCGGCCTGTTCGCGGCTGTTCCAGGCCTGTTCGCGGCTGTTCTAGGCCGACTCCGCGCTCCGCGGCGACGACGGGACCGGCAGCGGCGGCAGCGGTGCCCCGTACACCCACGCGTCGAACAGGTCGTCCAGCGGCTCCGGTGCGAAGCGTGCCGCATGGGCGGTGAACGTCGAGGTCGTCACCGACCCGCCGCGGTGCAGGCCGAGCCAGGCGCGCAGCATCCGGAAGAACGCGTCGTCGCCCATCGCGCAGCGCAGCGCGTGCACGGTGAGGCCGCCGCGCTCGTAGAGCCGGTCGTCGAACATCGACTTGCGGCCGGGGTCGGCCAGGCGCAGGTCCTGCGGCTGCCCGGACAGCAACCGGTGGGCGACGGCGGCGAGTTGCTGCGCACTGCGGCCACCCGACCGCTCCGACCACAGCCACTCCGCGTATTTCGCGAACCCCTCGTTCAGCCAGATGTGCCGCCAGTCGGCGATGGACACGCTGTTGCCGAACCACTGGTGCGCCAGCTCGTGCGCCACGAGCCGCTCCGAACCCCGAGCCCCGTCCACATGGTTGGCACCGAACAGCGACAACCCCTGTGCCTCGACGGGGACATCGAGCTCCTCCTCCGTCACCACCACCGTGTACTCGTCGAACGGGTAGGGCCCGAAGAGCTGTTGGAAGAGGTGCATCATCCCGGGCTGGCGCGCGAAGTCCCGCGAGAACTCCGCCAGCAGGTGCGCCGGAATATGGCCGTGCTGCGGGACTCCGCCGAGACCCGGATCGCCCAGCAGGACCGTCTGGTACTTGCCGATCGACAGCCCGACCAGATAGCTCGACGTCGGCGCCGCCTGCTCGTACACCCACGTGGTCGTCGAGGCCTTCGTGGTCCGCGTCAGCAGCCGGCCGCCCGCCACCACCGAGTACGACGACGGGGTCGTGATCGAGATCAGGTACGACGCCTTGTCCGCCGGCCGGTCGTTGCACGGGTACCAGGACGGTGCCCCGACGGGCTGGCTCGCCACCAGCGCCCCGTCGCCCAGCTCCTCCCAGCCGATCCCGCCCCAGGGGCTGCTCACCGGCTTCGGGTTGCCCGACCAGTGCACCTCCACCGTGAAGGCGGCCCCGGCGCGGATCGGCTTGGCGGGACGCACGCGCAGTCTGCCGCCGCGATGCGTGTAGTGCGGCTGCCGCCCGTCCACCCGGACCCGGCCGATCTTGAAGTCGGCCAGATTCAGCTGGAATTCGGCGAGCGGCGACCGCCCGGCTATCGCGTTGATCCGCGCCGTGCCGGACAGCCGGTTCGGCCCGGGCCGGTAGTCCAGCGCGAGCTCGTAGCGGTGCACCCGATACCGGGAGTCACCGTTGCCCGGAAAGTACGGGTCCGGACCTACCGCCTGCTGCACTGCCACTTCCCCGTCCGCTCCCTGACCTGTGCTCGAACCACCCCGTGCCGGCGCACCGCCCGCCGACTCCGGGTGTCCCGTCCTCAGGGACGCCATGCCTCGATCGGATTGCCGAGCCAGCGGGTGTCGTCCGGGACGGACTCCGCGGCCATGACGAGCGACGCGGGACCCAGGGTCGTACGGGCCCCGATCGTGCTGCCGGGCAGCACGATCCCGCCCGGGCCCAGCGTGGCGCCCTGACGGAGAACAACAGTATCCGTCCGCAAGATCCGGTCGTGGAAGAGGTGAGTCTGCAGGACGCACCCCCGGTTGACCGTCGCCCCGTCCTCCAGGGTCACCAGATCCGACTCGGGCAGCCAGTAGCTCTCCACCCACGCGCCCCGGCCGATCCGCGCCCCGAGCCCGCGCAGCCACGCCGTCAGCACCGGCGTGCCCGGCACGGCGCCCGCCAGCCACGGCACGGCCACCACCTCGACGAACGTGTCCGCCAGCTCGTTGCGCCACACGAAGGAGCTCCACAGCGGATGCTCCCCGCTGCGGTGCCGCCCGACGAGCAGCCACTTCGCGACGACCGAGAGCAGCGCGCCCGCCGCCCCCGCCCCGAGCAGCACGAACCCGGCCAGCAGCGGTGCCCGGACGCCCAGCGCGCACAGCGCCGCCACCGTCAGCACGGTCAGCCCCGCCGAGCAGAACACCGGCACGATCCGGCACAGCTCCACCAGCGCGCGCGCCCACAGCAGTCGCGCGGGCGGCTCGTAGGTACGGCTCTGGTCGCCGTCGGTCGTGTTCCGCGGCAGCTTCACCGGCGGCAGCCCCAGGTAGGAGCTGCCCTTCTTCGCCTTCTTCGGCGTCGCCGACAGCACCCCCACCAGACCGCCGTCGGGCACGCTGCGCCCCGGCGCGGTCATCCCCGAGTTGCCGAGGAACGCCCGCCGCCCGATCTCCGCGCGCCCGATCCGCAACCAGCCGCCGCCGAGCTCGTACGGGGCGGTCAGCGTGTCGTCGGCCAGGAACGCGCCCTCACCGACCGTGGTCAGGCTGGGCAACGCCAGCACGGTCGACACCTCGGCGCCCTTGCCGATCCGCATCCCGAGCAGCCGCAGCCACACCGGCGTGACCAGCCCGGCGTACAGCGGGAAGAGGGTCTCCCGCGAGCGGTCCATGAGCTGCGTGACCGTCCAGGCCTGCCAGCCGACCCTGCTGTGCGTGGGATGCGTGCCCTCGCGCAGACCGAGGCTCAGCAGCCGTACGGCGATCAGCAGCATCACCGAGTACGCCAGCCCGAAGACGAGCGTGGCCGGCACCAGGGCGAGAGCGGCGCCCCGCAGCGCCTCGCCCAGCCCATCGCCCGGCGCCACGAACACGCCCGTCACCAGCAGGGCCGCACCCGCCGCCAGCACCGGCAGCGAGGTCAGCGCGAAACCCGTCAGGCCGTACATCACCCGCCAGTACGTGCCCCGCGCGGGCCACTCCTTGGGCCAGTTGCGCTTGGCCTTGCCGAGCTTCACGGCCGGGGCGCCCGCCCAGCGCTGGCCGGTCGGGATCTGGCCGGTCACCGCCGATCCGGGGGCCACCTCCGCGCGCTTGCCGACGCGGGCGCCCGGGAACAGCATGCTGCGCGTGCCGACCACGGCGTGTGCACCCACCTTGACCTGGCCGATCTCCAGCCGGTCACCGTCCAGCCAGTGGCCGGACAGGTCCACCTCGGACTCCACGGCCGCGCCCCGGCCCAGCTTCAGCAGGCCGGTGACCGGCGGCAGCGAGTGCAGGTCCACGTCCGGACCGACCTTGGCGCCCAGCGCCCGCGCGTAGCGCTCCAGCCAGGAGCCGGTCAGCGAGGTCGCCCCGCTGAACTCGGCCAGCCGCTCCGCCGTCCACAGCCGCAGATGGACACTGCCGCCGCGCGGGTAGCGGCCCGGCTGCACACCGCGCAGCAGCAGCCGCGCACCGCCCGCGGCGATCGCGAGCCGTCCGGGCGGGCTGAACAGCAGCAGGGCCCCCGACAGGACCAGCCACCAGGGGGCGGTCGGCAGCCAGCCGTACGCGGGCAGCAGATTCCCGACGATCGTCAGCGGCACCGTCCAGCGCAGCCCCAGCAGCGTGAACAGCGGAACGAGCAGCAGGAGCTGCACGACCTTGGCGCGCAGCGGCACCGGGGCGATGACCCGGGCCGCCCCGTCCTCCTGCGCGGACTCCTCCAGATGCCGGGCCAGCTTGCGCAGCGTGGGCTGCTGGTAGATGTCGAGGACGGCCGCGCTCGGGTAGCGGGTGCGCAGCCGCGTCGTCAGCTGGGCGGCGGCCAGGCTGCTGCCGCCGACCGCGAAGAAGTCGTCCCGGGCGCTGGAGACGGGGATGCCGAGGACTTCCGTCCACTGCTCCGCCAGCCACGCCTCGGTGCCGTAGAGCTGCTCGGCCGGACCGCCCGTCTCCAGGCCCTCCAGGGGCCAGGGCAGGGCGTTGCGGTCGACCTTGCCCGAGGTGCGGGTCGGCAGGTCCTGCACGGGCGCGAGGAGCGGCACCAGGGCCGCCGGCAGCTCGGCCCGCAGCCGCTCCACGGCCGCCGCCTGGTCCCAGCCGCCCTGCGTGACGACATAGCCGACGAGGAGCTGGTTGCCGCTGCGCGCGGTCCGCACGGCGGCAGCGGCGCCCGCGACGCCCGGCAGCGCCTGCAGCGCCGCGTCGACCTCGCCCAGCTCGATGCGTCGCCCGCCGAGCTTGATCTGCTCGTCGGCCCGCCCGAGGAAGACGAGCCCCTCGGCGTCGGCGCGCACCAGGTCACCGCTGCGGTACGCCCGCTCCCAGCCCAGCGACCGCAGCGGGGCGTACTTCTCCGCGTCCTTCTCGGCGTCGAGATACCGGGCCAGCCCGACCCCGCCGATCACCAGCTGACCGCTGCCGCCCATCGGCACGGGCTCCCCGGCCTCGTCCACGACGGCCAGTTCCCAGCCCTTCAGCGGCAGCCCGATCCGGATCGGCTCCTCGCCGGACATCAGGGAGGCGCAGGCGACGACGGTCGCCTCGGTCGGCCCGTACGTGTTCCAGACCTCCCGCCCCTCCGTCACCAGCCGCTGCACCAGCTCGGGCGGGCAGGCCTCGCCGCCGAAGATCAGCAGCCGTACGTCGTTGAGCGTCTCCGGCTCCCAGAGCGCGGCCAGCGTCGGCACGGTGGAGACGACGGTGATCTCCTGCTCGACCAGCCAGGGCCCCAGGTCGGCGCCGCTGCGGACCTGCGAGCGGGGCACGGGCACCAGACAGGCCCCGTACCGCCAGGCCAGCCACATCTCCTCGCAGGAGGCGTCGAAGGCCACCGACAGCCCGGCCATGACCCGGTCGCCGGGGCCGATCGGCTCCTCGGTGAGGAACAGCGCGGCCTCGGCGTCCACGAAGGCGGCGGCGCTGCGGTGACTGACCGCGACGCCCTTCGGCTTCCCCGTGGAGCCCGAGGTGAAGATGATCCACGCGTCGTGCTCGGTGCCCGGCCGGCCGGCGCGCTGTGGACGGCGATCGCGTGCTGTGCCCCGATGACTGCCCGCACGTCCGCCTCGCCGAACACCAGCTCGGCCCGCTCGTCGGGGTCCTCGGCGTCCACCGGGACGTAGGCCGCGCCGACGGCGAGGACGGCCAGGATGGCCACATAGAGGTCGTTGGTGCCCGAGGGGACACGGACGCCCACCCGGTCGCCGAGGCCGACCCCGGCGGCGGCGAGCCGGCGCCGGAGGTTCTCCACCTCGACGGCGAGGGCGCGGTAGGTGAGGGGCGTGGTGCCGTCGTCCAGGGCGAGCTCGTCCGGGTACGAGCGCACGGACGCGTCGAAGATGTCGACAAGCGTGCGCGGAGAGGCGGCGGGGCCGCCCGAGAAACGTGCCCTGTCACCGAGTTGTGCGCGGATTTCGTCGTCGAGCAGGCCGAGAGCACTGCCCTCGTGAATCGCTGCCATCGGGTCCTCGCGTCTCGTTCCCGGAAGCCTCCGGGGCGCCGGCGGGCCCGCAGGTCTGCCTGGGGTTGTCCGGTCCAGCTCCGTAACAAGCCGGAAATTTTAGTACGACGCTAGTGTCACCGGTTTGCTCCGGCCACTCGAGGAGCCCGTTCGGGGATCAAGGAAAGGTCGGCCGCAACGCTCTGACCTGCGCGATCCACGCGACGGCGAGACTTGCCCCACATGGGCGGGAGGGTGCCCGTTTCGGCCGTGGATCACCGTTTCGTCCGACGGTCGGACGCAGGGTGCGACGCACAGTTTGACGCTCCGTCATCGACAGTGCGTGCGCCCGCTCTTCCGGGGGCGTGAAGTGGTGCGGACAGGGGCGGTTCGTGCGCCTGGGGCGCGCGCTCTCCGGAATGCTCCCGCGCGAGCATCGCATTGTGTGAACGGCCGCATCCAGCCCCTCCGGATTCCGGAATGCTGATGCCCATTCACGCAGGACGGGGGCGATGCGGGTGGCGGGCGGGGCTGTCTACCAGTTCTTGGCGGGCGCGGACGTTCGGGGCCGAGGCCCTGGGGGGCTGCCCGATGGCGCGAAACCGCGCATGCGCCGAGGGGCGTGGGGCGCGGGTGCTGACGGCGCGTCGGCCCGAACCCGCGACGGAGCGTCCGCGTGAGCGCGGAGGGCCAAGGCCGGGCGGCGCAGGCGGGCCCGGTGCACGCGGGCGCCATGCACGCGGGCGCCGCGCAGGTCCCACAGCACCAGCCGGCCGAACGGGACCGACTCGGGCCGCCCGGCGCAGAACGGTACGCCGACCGTGACCGGGCCGACGAGCGTGCCGACGGAGAGAGCGCGCGCGGCGACCGGGACGGCAGCCGCGACGGCCACGACAGCGCACATGACGGCCGGGGCACCGGGCGGGACGGACGAGGCGACCGGCCCGGCGGGCGTGATGGCCGCGACGGGCGCGAGGGGCAGGGGAGCCGTGATGCCGGGCGCGGTGACCGGGCGGAGGGGGCCGGGGGCGTCGAGGGCAGGGACGAGGCCGCCGAGCGGGCGCGGGCCGAGTGGGAGGAGAGGCAGCGGCGGGAGGGGGAGCGCTTCAGGGAGGCCATGCGGGACCCCGTCGCGGCCGACGGCGCGGCCGGTGGGGCCGGTGGCGCCCGGGCCGCCAACCGGTCCCGCTCCGAAGGACGCGCCCGGTTCACCGTCCGGGGCAACGGCAGCGTGTTCGACCGCTCCCGCTTCGGCCACGCGCACTTCGGCGACGTCCATGTGGGCGCGGGCGAGAGTGGCTCCGCCGTGCTCGGCGAGGTGCCGGAGGAGGAACTCATGCGGCTCGGCCGGGCCTTTCGCGCCCCCGAGGGCTATCGGGTCCTGAAGGAGGCGCTGCGTGAGCGCAGGGTGCTCGTCGTCGTGGGAGCGCCCGGCACCGGACGCCGGACCACCGCACTGTGCCTGCTGGAGCAGCTGACCGGTGCCGTCCGCAAGGCCGCCCGACCCACCGCCGGAACCAGGCTCACTGTCCCCGCCGACCCGGACGGCAACACGCGCCCGGACGAGGGCGACGGGGGCGACGGGGACGCCGTCCCGGACGGGGCCACCCTCCCCGGCAAGGGCAGGGGCAAGGGCACGGACGCCGACCTCGCCCCCGGCCAGGTGACCCGCCTGGACGTCTCCTCGCTCGGCCACATCCTCCGCGACCCCGCCACCGTCGCCCGACGCGTGGCGCCCGGCGGCGGCTTCGTCCTGCACCTGCCCGACGCGCCCGGCGACTGGATCCCGCCGAGCGAGGCGCACCTGGACGCCCTGGCCGCGGCCCTGGCCCGGCGGGACGCGTACGCGGTCCTGGTCGCCTCCCCGTCCACCCCGGCCGGCACCCTGCTGACGGGTCGGCACGCCCTGCGCTGCCCCTCAGTGCCCGCACCGGAGCTGCTGTCCTGGCATCTGGCCCGACGCCTCGTCGACGCCCCGGGGAAAGAGGCGGACCCGGAGACGCTGGACAGGGGCGAGCGGATCCTGCGTCATCCCCTCCTGCGCCAGGCGCTGGGCATCCCGCTCGACCGCCTCCGTCCCGCCGAGACCGACGCGCTGGCGGCGCTCGTCGTACGGCACCTTCGCGGCGAGCTCACCAGGGCCGAACTCCTGGACCGTTGCGGCGACATGGCGCGCGCCCAGGTCCAGGCCTGGTTCGCCGACGCCCGCCACCGCCCGACCGCGACGGACGGCGCCGACGAGGCGGCCCGCGCCCTGCTGCGGCAGGCCGCCTTCCGGGTGGCCCTGGCGGTCCTGGACGGCGAGGCGTTCAGCGCGGTCGCCGACGCCGCCGACCTGCTGGCCGCAGAGTTGCTGACCGCCCGGACCCCCGGGCAGGAACCCGGACGCCCGGTCTTCGCCGAGGACTGGGACGGCCTTCTCGCCGCCGCCCGCGCCGAGTTCGGCGAGAGCGAGGACGAGAGCCTGGCCGGAGTGCCGCTGCCGGTGCGCACCGTCCGCTACCAGGGGGAGGCTTTCGCCGGCGCGGTGCTCGCCGAGGTGTGGCAGAGCCACCACGCGGCCCGCGCGCCGATCGTCCGCTGGCTGCGCGCCCTCGCCGACGACCCCCGGCCCCAGGTCTGGGTCCGCGCCGCGCTCGCGGCCGGCGAACTGAGCACCGCCGACCCCGGATACGGCTTCGTCGAGCTCGTCTCCCCGCTCGCCTGCGCGCGCTCCGCCCGCAGGCGGTACGCCGCCGCCACCGCCCTGGACCAGGCCGGACGCCGCGAGCCGTGCCGGACGGCGGTCCGGGCCGTCGTGGACGAGTGGGCGCACGCGGACGAGACCGGTCTGCGCTGGACGGCCGCGCTGGCCCTCGGCCACGGCAGGATCGAGCCCGACACCCGCACCGCGGTGGAACTGCTCGGCCGCCTAGGCGTCAGGGACGAGGGCCGGCACCTCCAGGTCGCCTCCTACGCCCTGGCCCGGCTGGCCGCGGGCAGCAGGGCCGCCGAGACGCTGACGCTGCTGGGCGAATGGGCCGTCGAGGCGGCCGGAGACCGCCGCGAGCTGTCTCTCCTGACCGGCGTACGGCTGTGCATCGCGCCCTGCGACGACTACTGGGAGCCCGAGGGGCCCGGCCCGGATCTCGACCCGCGGAGCGATCGGCGCGACGGAGGCGGCGGTGGCGTCGGCGGTGGCGACGTCGCCGGTGGCGTCGACGTCGACCGAGACGGTGAGCCGGGTGAGGGGGAAACGGCACCGGTCTACCCGTCCGGGCCGGCCCGCAAGCCCCGCCGGCCGGGCCGGGTGGGAATGGGACCGTCGACGGGCAGGGCCGCCGGCGTCCGGTTCCCCGGGCTGTGGCGGACGGTCCCGGGCCGCCCGGCCGTGCCGCGCGCCGACGTCGCGGCCGTGGACGCGGAGCTGGGCCGGCTGCGCGACTGGCCCCTGGCGCTCGCGATCGCCGTCACCGTACCGGCGGCGGCCGGTCCGCTGGCCGCACTGCTCTGGCGGGTCTTCGACAGCCATCTGTCCGGCGAGCGTGCCCTGGACGGACTGTCGTCCTGGCTGCGCGCGGCGGAGCAGGACGCGGCGACCGCGGCGGGCGGCGAACTGCTGCGTGCGCTCGTGTGGTTCCTCCCCCTCCTCGTCCGCGAGGAGCGGGACTGGCAACGGCTCACCTGGGTGCTGGAGGCGCTGGCCGCCGACCCGGGAGAGCCGATGGACGAACGCTTCGTCGGCCATGTGCTCGACGCGGTGGGGGCAGGCCTGCGTGGCCGAGGAGGGGAGCAGCCGTGACCGACAACGGGCAGCCGGGGACCGACGGTCTGCCGGACATCATCGCCGGGCCCTATCTGCGCGCCCGGGTGCTGCAGGGGAGCGGCAGGTTCCAGCAGACGAGCGCCGAGATCGCCTCGGTCGTCTACTACGACGGCGGCGGGTGCAGCCTGATGACCTCGCAGGGCACGCGGATACTCGCGCCCCGGCGCTACTGGGCGCGGCCCGTCAGCGTCTGCGAGATAGCCCGCGGGCGGCACACCACGGTCTTCACCGTCGATCTGCCGGCGGCCGACGGGGCCACCTTCTTCCGCACGAAGGTGACGCTGCGCTGGGAGGTGACGGACTACCAGCGCGTCGCGGAGGTCCGTCTGGCCAGCGTCGAGCGCGACCTGGGACCGGAGATCGTCTCCCGGCTGCGGCAGGTCTCCGGCCGGTTCGCGGTGGAGGACGCGCAGCGGGCCAACCAGGCCATCCTTGCGGAGACCGAGGCCGAACGCTGGGCCGGCCTCGGGGCCGATGTGGGCCTGCGCACCCAGCTGTTCGTCGAGGTCGACACCGACGACATGCGCAAGACCCAGGTCGCCGAGGCCCGCAGACAGGCCGCGCAGCACCAGGCGGTGACCGAACGCCTGGCGGACTTCTACCAGGTGACGACCAGTTCGGCGGAGGGCCGCCTCGCCTACCTGATGGCCATGGGCAACAGGGAGGAGGTGGCCGACGTCATCGCCATGATGCGCGAGGACGAGGCCCAGGGGCGCCGCGAGACGCAGGAGTTCTTCCTCCGCATGCTCGACCAGGGCCGGATCACCAGCCCCGAGCTGGAGGGGTTCCTGCGGACCAGGGTCCTCGCCTCGCTGACCCCGGGCGGCCACCCGCCCCCGGCCGTGCCCGGCCCCTTCGTGCCGCCGCCGAGGGAACTTACGGCGCCGCCGCCGGCACCGCGAGCCCGCCCGGAGCCGCAGGACACCCCGCCGTGGCCGGACTCCGACCGCGAGGCGGAGCACCGGCCCGCCCCTGACGGCGGAACCCGGCGCAGGCGCCGTGACGACGACTACTGGAACACGACGCCGGGGTCGCCGGGGGCTCCGGGTTCGCCGGGTCCGCAGGGGTGAGCAACCCGTCCGCGGCGCTCTGCGGACGGGGGCCGGGGTCGGGGTCGGGGTCGAGGTACGGCGGGACACAGTCGAAAGGCGAAGTGGGGAACGTGGGGAACCTGTCCAGCGGTGATGTCCGAAATCTGAGCAAATGTTCGAGAGGTTTCCGTGCCCGTCCCGAGCGTCCTGCGCGCCGCTCCGCCCGCGCCGCGGCCGCGCTGCTCGCCGCGGTGCTGCTGATCGGAGCCGGCGTCCCGGCATCCGGCGCGCCCGGGGCTGCTGGGGCGGCAGGACGGGCTGCCGGCGACGCGTCGGACGCGATCAACCTGGCCGTCGCGGTCGACGAGTCGAACAGCCTGAGCGCCGACGACGTGGACCGCGAGCGGGACGCCGCGCAGCGCATCGCGCTCGCCGAGATATCCCCGCGCTCGAGGCTGACGGTGCTCGGCTTCGCCAGCGCCGACAACGACGAGCAGCAGGCCGTCGACGAGGTGTGCCCGCCCACGGCCCTGAACGCGGTGGCCCGCGAGAAGATCGGCGACTGCGTCGGAAAGCTCGACCGGCGCGGCAAGGGCGAGGGCACCGGCACCGACTTCCCGGCCGCGATCCGGCAGGGCATCGCCCGTCTCTCCGAGGAGTCGGTCGCCGGCCCGCGGATCCTCTTCCTGCTCACCGACGGCGTCCTGGACGTCTCGGACAGCCCCGCCTACGGCGCGGACGCCGCCAGCCGCAAGGCCAACGGCGGCCGGGAACTGCGGGCGGCCCTCGCCGAGGCCCGAGCGGCCAAGGTGCAGATCTGGCCGCTCGGCTTCGGCTCGCCCGACCCGGACGCGCTGCACGCCATGGCCGCCGGCGGCTACCAGGGCGCCTGCGTCGACCTGGCGCAGGCCAGGCCCGCGTCCCAGGTCGTCAAGGACTCCACGGCGCTGGGCGAGGCGGTCCAGAAGGCGTTCGCGAGCGCCCGCTGCATGATCTACGAGGCCACCGCCCAGGACACCCCGCCCGCCACCATCAAGCTGCGGATCTCGCCGCTGGCGACGCTGGCCACCATCGTGGTCTCCAAGGGAGACCCGGCGGTCAGGGTCCGCATCCGCGCCCCCGGCGGCCAGGAGATCGACGGCACCCGCGACGACGGCGTGTCCTCCTACGAGCTCACCGGCGCCGAGCAGGAGGTGGAGTCGCTGCGCATGGTCGCCCCGCGCCCCGGCACCTGGACGGTCGACCTGAGCGCGCCCGAGGGACACCGCGACCGGCTCGCCAGCGTGGGCGTGCAGTGGCGCGGCGCGCTGCGCTCGTCGATCGTGATGACGCCGGCGACCCCGCACCCCGGCGAGCAGGCCACCGTCGGCCTCCAGCTCCAGACCTGGAACGGCGAGCCGGCCGACCTCGACGTACTGAAGGTCTCGGCCACGCTCGACGGCGCCGGGTTCACCCCCCGGCCCGTCCGGCTCGCCGACGACGGGCGCGGCGAGGACGAGCACGCGGGCGACGGCCGGTTCACCGGCACCGTCACGATCCCGCGGACGGCGACCGACCGCCTCAAGGTGACCGGCGTCCTCACCGCCATCGGGCTCACCGCCGACCACCGGCCCTTCGTGACCGGCGTGGCCGCGGAGAACGCGCAGGTGCAGGCCCATGTCGGCGTCTTCGACGCCACCGTGCACGCGGGCGAGAGCGTGCCGGTGACCCTGAAGGCGTCCGACGACTCCACGAGCGCGCGGATCCTGCACCTCATCCTGGAGGACAGCTCCCGGGGCGACCTCACCGTGACCCCGGCCCGGGTGCGCCTCGACCCGGGGCAGACCCGGACCGTGCGGGCCGAGGTGCGCGTCGGATCCGGCGTACGCCCCGGCCCGGTCTCGGCCAAGATCGTGGTGTACGACACCGGGCAGCCCGCGCGGGTGCTGGACGCCCGGCTGCTGACGTTGCGCGTGACACCGATGCCGGGCTGGCCGGAACAGCACTGGAAACTGCTGCTGACCCTGGGCCTGCTGCTGGTCGCCGCGGCCGCCTGGACCGGCTGGCGGCTGCTGGAGCGAAAGCGCGTCCACAACGTGCGCGGACTGGTCCTCACCCTGCTCGTCCCGGACGAGGACGGCCAGGGCGAACGGCCCGTCAGCACGATCCAGGTGCGCACGGACGGCCCCGAGTACCGCTTCGGCGTGGTCGCGGGCGGCGGCACCGACCCCCGGCTGGTGCCGGACCGGCAGGGCCGCTTCGCCGTCCGCCGGGACGCCCAGCGCATGGCACGGCTGCGGACCCCCGAGACCACCGGGACCGCGATCGCGTACGGCAGGACGGCGCCGCTCACCGGCGAGCTGCGGCTGCAGGTCGACTCGACCCGCAGCCGCGTCCGGCGCCCCTCGGCCGGCCTGGGCCTGCGCCTGCCGTTCCCCCGGCCCGCCCGTTCCGAACCCGCCGACCGGCCCGCCCGCCCGGGCCGTCCCGCACGCACGGCCCCCGGGCCGCGCCGGGACGCGCACGGCCAGCCCCCCGCACGCGCCGTCCACGACGACACCCCCCGGGTGCCCGCAGCCGGAGCCGACGCCTACGACCCCGATCTGTGACCGGACGGCGGGTCACCCGCTCTTGAGGCCCTTGAGGCCCTTGAGGTCCCGAGGCCCTTGAGGCTTCTCGGGCCTTGGGGTCCTTGGGGCCCTGGCAGCTCCGCCTTCCCGCGCACACCACACCACCGGCCCCGCCCAGGCGGCCGGGCCACACAGACACGCTGCCGGGCCGTCAACCGCCGCCCGGGCGGAGGGGATCGCACCGATGAAGATATTCCAGCCGATGCTGTTCGTCGGCCTGGGCGGTACGGGCGGCCTGGTAGGGGCCGAACTCGAACGCCGTCTGCGCGCCGAACTCTGCGGGCCCGACGGCACCGCCCTCACCGGCGACGGCCGCCGACTCCCGCACCAACTGCCCGACTGCGTCCAGTTCGTGTACGCCGACTACAGCGAGGCCGAACTCGCCAAGCTGCCCCACCTCAGCGCCGACCCGGCACTGCGGCAGGCGTACTCCCGCACCGCGCGCGCCACCCACGACCTGCTGCCCGCCGAGTTCGACAGCTCGCCCGAGGTCACCCAGATGCTGCGGGCCGTGCTCCGCACGGAGGTGGCCGGCTGGCTGCCCCCGGTGGACGACGAACCGAAGGTCACCCCGCTGCGCAGCGGCGCCGGACAGCTGCCGACCGTCGGCCGCGCAGCCCTGTTCGCCACCCTGCGCGACGGCCCGGCCCCGGTGCTCGACCCGCTGCGCCGGGCCATCGACGCGATCGGCCTGTCCGGCGGCGAACTCAGCGAGCTGGGCGGCGGACCGCTCAACGGCTGTGACGTCTTCGTGGCGTTCTCGGTGGCGGGCGGCACCGGCGCCGGGATCTTCCTGGACTACCTGTACCTGATCGGGCAGGTCTTCAAGGAGAAGCGGCTGTCCGCCCGCGTCTACCCGCTGGTCGTCATGCCGAAGGCCTTCCCGCCGGGCAAGGGCGGTGGACGCCGGGCCGAACTCAACGCCGCCCGGGCCGTGGTGGACCTGTCCCGGCTGGTGGACGAGCAGAACGTGCCGGACCCCAAGGCCAACCTGGGGGACACCGGCCGGCCCGACCCGACCGCCATGCGCTACCCGCAGATGCACCCGGTCCGGCTGCGCACCGGCACCGTCCCGACGGCCTTCCTGTTCAGCCCCACCGCGGGCATCCGCCCCGACGACCTGCGCCGCTCCATGGTCTCCCTGGTGATGTCGCTGATCGGCACCGACCTCGGCGACACCGCCAGAGGCACCGACCACGACGACCAGACGTTCTCCTCCAACTTCATCAACGCCGAGGTCGACCGCCGCACCCGCTCCGCCACCGGCATCGGCCACCGGGGCATCTCCACCAGCCTGGTCGCCGCCATGACCTCCCCGCTCGACGAACTCGCCGAACTGGTCGCGGCCCGGATGCTCGCCCTTGCCGTCCGGCGGCTCACCGACGCGAGCGCCCACACAGCCCTGGACGTCCGCTCCCTGGTCCACGAGATGTTCACCGCCGCCGGCATCGCGCCCCTCTGGCGGCGCGAGGCGCTGCCCGTGCCCGACCCGGACCCGGTGCCCAAGGGGACCTCGGAGATCCAGCAGGCGCTGCGCGACCGGCTGGAGGAGATGCAGCGCCTGCTCGGCGACCTCGAAACCCGCCTCAAGCGGCAGGTGCCCGCGCTGGCCGACGCGTTCGTGCCGCGGGTGGCCGCCGAGCAACTGCTGCGCAAGGTCGACCTGTTGAGCCTGGAGGCGGTCGTCAAGGGCGTGCCCGGACAGCCCGGCGCCGCCGGACTCGGCTTCCTCGGCATGCTGGAGAACCGCCGTCAGGAACCGTCCCGGCCGGCCGGCGTCGACGTACAGCCCCCGTCCGTGCCCCGCATCCGCCGCCGGGCCGGCGGACTGTCCCGGGCCCGCTGGGGCGACGAGGAGGTCCGCGCCGCCCTCGACGAGCAGGACCGCTGGTACGCGTGGCGGGCCAAGGACATCTGGCACCGCGCCTGGGACGAACAGGAACCCCGCTGGCGCCGCTCCGCGGAGGACCTCCGGCACGACATCGGCCAGCTCGCCGACGCCTTCGACAAACACCTGGAGGAGGAACCCCGGGCCTGGGCCGCCGGGCTGAAGGAGCTCTACGACGACCGGGCCGGCGTCTCCTACCTGCTGCCCCCGCAGAACAGCCTGCGCGACTTCTACGAGGACCTCATCGACCGACTCGTGGAGAGCGCCCAGCTCGGCCGCGGCGGCGACGAGGCCGACCTGCTGACCCATCTGGTCTCGGCCGACCGCTGGGAGGCGGCCTTCACCGCGGGGCGGCGCAACCCGGCCGCCGCCGTCTCGGAGGTCAAGACCGTCCTGCAGAAGCGGGTCGAGCAGCTCTTCGCCGAGCCCGGCACCCAGCAGCGGGCCCAGCCGCTGCTGCCCAGCATGGGCACGCTCCTGTCCGCGGCCGTCGGCGAGGGCCAGGCCGCCCGAGGCGTCAGCAAGCCCGCGCTGGAGCAGTTCACCTACAAGCTGGCCGGACTCCTCCCGGCCGGCTTCACCCCCGAGGGCAACGGCCCCCTGAAGGTCCTCATCACCTACCCCAGCACCCACGGCCGTCGCACCGTCCTGGAGGACTACCTGGAGAAGGCCCTCCACCTGCCCAAGGGCCGCCGCAGCATCGTCTTCCGGCCCGTCGACACCGACTCCATCACCGTCGTGCTGTTCCGCAGCGAGATGAGCCTGACCGAGGTGCCCGGCGCCCGCGAGGTCATGCGCCAGTGGGCCCGAGCCCAGGAGGACCGCCGGGACGACGACGTCCTGCGCTGGCGGCAGCGGCTCGGCCACCAGGACGACTGGCTGGCCTGCACCCCCGACGATCGCAGGCACATCCTCCAGCGCCTGCTGTGCGTCATCTGGAACGGGCGGGTCGACGTCCAGGGCGACCCCGCGTCCCCGCAGCGCGTGACGCTGCGCCTGCACGACGAGATGGGCCCCGAGGCCCCCGGCCTCACCCTCCGGCTGGACGACCACCGCGACGGCGTCTCCAGCTGGGCGAGCCTGCTGCGCGCCTACGAGCGCTGGGCGCTGCTGGAGGAGGACGCCATCGTCGAGGACTACTGCCGGGTCCTGATGAACACCCTCCCCAACGGCCTCGGCACCTCCGGCAGCCGCCCCTCGCCGCTCTACCTCAAGCTCGTCCACGAGGTGGCGCCGCGCCAACTCGACCTGCTGGCCGAACGGGAGCGGATGTACGGCGGCCGGATCGCCGAATGGCTGCGCCCGCTGCGGGAGTTCTGGTCCGTGTCGCTGCCCGGCGCCCTCGACCTGGCGTTCCCCAACGAGGCCCACGCCGTCCAGTCGACGCTGCGCGCCCTGGAGGAGTGGACCCGCATGGGCCGCCTCACCGGCGGCGCCAGCCCCGTCCGCGACCACCCCGGCGAGACCCCACCCGACCCCGCCCCCCAGCCCGGCTCCGGCCCGGCGCCCACGCCCCCCGACCCCTGGCACCGTCCGGCCCCCGCCGATGCGGCGACCGGCGCACCCCACTGGCCGGGCCCGGCGGCCGGCAACCCGCCGAGCGGCCCGCCGGACCACGCGCCCCAGCCAGGCCCGGCGCCCACGCCCCCCGACCCCTGGCACCGTCCGGCCCCCGCCGATGCGGCGACCGGCGCACCCCACTGGCCGGGTTCGGCGGCCGGCAACCCGCCGGCGGGGACGGACAGCGGCTCGCCCTGGTGGCCCTCCGCCTCGGCGGACGACCACGGCCGGCCCGCCCCCCGGACCGACGGACCGGGCGGGTCACCGGCCGGCCCCTCCCACCGGCCCGGTGCGACCGCCGACGATCCGCCGTACCAGCGCCCGGGCGCCGCGCCCGACGGCTCGCCGCCCCCCTGGCCCGGCGCCCCCCTCGGGCCGCCGCAGGTGCCCACCGCGGGCCGTACCGTCCCCGCCGCCGAGCAGCCCGTGGGCTACCCGCCCTACCCGGACCGGCCCCCCACGGAGGCGCCCTGGCCCGGCGCCGACACCTCGGTGCCCTGGGGGATCGCCGACAGCGACGGCCAGGACGAATGGAACGAGGCTGGCGAGCACGATCCCTGGAAGGGAGACCCGCGGTGAACGACGTGACGCCGGACGACGGCGTGCTCGTCCTCGATCTGAGGCCGCCGCCGGGCCACCCAGCCGACCCCGCCGCGACCCGGCGGACCGTGCAGGAACAGCTCGGCCGCGCCCGTCCCGGCGGCTACGGACCGCTGCGGCTGCTGATCCTGGACACCGCCGTCGGCCTCACCGCCCACACCGCGGCCTACGAACGCGTGATGGGCTACCCCGCCCAGTCCGCACCGCAGGTGCTGTGCGTCGCGGTCGGCGACGTGCCCTCCGCCGAACCGCCGCCCGGCGCGCCGGCAGGCGAGCTGACCGGCGCGCCCCGAGCCGGCCGCCGGCTGCGCCTGCCCACCGTGCTGCGCACGGCCGGGGCCGCGGTGCTCTGGGTCTCCGACCCGCAGTGCGGAGCACAGGACCCCGACCCGCGGCCCGAACCGCACCCGGACCTCCACCCCGGCCTGCACCCGGACCGGCCCGCGGACCGGGTCCCCGCTAGCCGCCGCTCCGCCGCCGGCGAGGCCGCCGTCGCCCTGCTGGTCGAACTGCTGCGCCCGCCCGAGCTGTTCGACGAGGTGCTGGAGAAGGCCCTGCGCTGCCCGTCCGCCACCGTCGCGCTCTCCGCCCACGTCCTCGCCTACGACCTGCCCGCCGAGGCCCGCGACCGGGCCTGGCGCGCGGCCCTCGCCCGGTTCGCCGGCGACCCCGCCGCACAGCTCACCGCCGACGCCGCCGCCCCCGCACCCGAGGACCTGCCCAGGGCCCTCGCCGAACTGCTGCCGGGCGGCTCGGTCCGCTCCCCGGAGCGCCTGCTGCGCCCCGGCGGGCCGGTCGCCGCGGAACGCGACGCCTGCGCCCGGGCCCTGGACGCCGCCGACACCGCCTGGTCCGACCTCGCCCGGCCGCTCGCCCTGCTGACCGGCAAGGACGCCGCGCAGGCCCTGCCCCTGTCCGTCGAGGACGCCTCCCGCGGCCTGTGGCGCTACCGCGAGGTCGTCGCCCGCGTCCTGCGCGAGAGCGGGGCGCCCGGCGTCCCGCCCGCCGAGTCCGCCGCCCTACTGGACCGGCTGGGGGTCACCCCGCCCACCGCGCCCCGCTCCACCGGACGGCCCGACCGGGCCACCGAGGAGGAACTCGGCGCCTTCACCCTCGGCCTGCTCTCCCGGGGCCTGGCCCTGCACACGGTGGCCGGCCGGCTCACCTCACTGTCCGAACAGGTCGCCACGGTCCCGGCCGCCGGCCTGGCCACCCGCCTCGACCAGCGCTGCCCGACGGACCTGCCCGGCCGGGTCGGCGTCTCCCACCCCTTCGGCTTCGCCTCCGCAGGGCTCGGCCGGCTCGCCGGGCTCGGCGCGCTCATCGCCCTGGCCGGCCTCGGCCGGTGGCCGGGCACCGTCCTGGCCGTGGTGCCGGTCCTGGTGCTGCTGGTCGGCGGGGCCCTCGCCGCCGGCCGCCGACCCAACCCGGCCGTGCGCGGGCCGATCCGCCAGGCTGCGGGCCCCCGCACGGTCGCCGTCGTCCTCGGCGCCACCGGCGCGTTCCTGCTCGGGCACCTGCTGAACCCGCCTCCGTGGATCGGCGTGATCGGCGCGGCGGTGGCCGCCTCCGCCTGTCTGCTGATGGTCTGCTCCGACTGGGTGCGGGCCGTGGACGAATGGTGCGAGGGCACCGGCCTCGCCGTGCTGCGCCAGGGACTCGACGGCATCGACTCCGTCCTGGCCGAGGCGATGCGCCAGCAGTGGTGGGCCGCCGACGAACGCACCCGATGCGCCGACTCCGCCCGCGCTCTGGCGGTGGTACTGCGCCGCAGCGCCACCGAAGCCCACGGCAGCCGGACCGCGCACGACCCCACCGTCCCCGCCCGGCCCGACCCCGACGCCTTCCTGCCCCGGGACTACCCCGGCCGCGCCGGCCGGACCGGCGACGGCTGGCCCGCCGACACCTGGTCGGACGAGGACTGGCCCGAGGACCCCTGGAGCGAGGCCCCCACCGGTGACGTCCCCTGGGACGAGGAGCCCTGGCGCAAGCCCCGCAACGGCGAGCAGCCACCCCCCACACCGGCCCCGTTCCCGCCCGAGCCGCCGGCGGCGGGCCCCGCCGACGACCGGCCCGCGTCCTGCGACGCACCGCACTGGCTGGTGCACACCGCCGCCGACGGCGGCCCCGAACTCCTGCCCACGCTGGTCGCCGACCTCGCGGACGCCACCGTCGACGCGCTGCGCCGCTTCTGGGGCGCCACCGCCCCCGCCTCGACCGCGCACCGGGCCGCCGACACCCTCGCGGACGCCGTCCGTGACGGATTCGGCACCGCCCGCCGCCACCTCGAACGCTGCGGGGTGATAGCGGTGCCTCCCTTCGCCCGCCACGGCCGCCACCGCGGCGACGCCATGGCCCTGCTCGGCAGCGGCCTGCGGCCCCTGCAGGACGCGCTGACGCCCGAGGCCGCCGACCGGCTGCGGCCGCTGTGCTCGGCGGCCCAGCTGCCGCTGCTCAGCCGGGACCCGACGGCCATGCACGTCATCCGCTTCGCACCGCGGGCGGTACGCACCGCGCTGGGCGCGGCCCCGGCGCCCGCGCCCGACGACGCCGTATGGATGTCGTCCGGTCGTTTCGTCGGCGCGATCAAACTCACCGCCCTGCGCCCGGGGGCGGTCGAGACGGTACGGATCCGCGTCCGGGCCGCGGACGACGACAAGGCCGACAGCGGCCTGTCGCACGGTGACAGTGGGGGAGCCACATGGTGAACGACCGACGCCCGGGACCGCACGGCGGCACCCCCGGAGAACGCGGAGAACGCCGAGAGCCCGGAGAACGCCCAGAGCCCGGAGAACACCGAGAACCCGGTGAACCCGACGGCCGGTCACGCGCCGACGGCGAGTTCGACGAACTGAGCATGATCTCCCCACAGGGCGCCCTCCGCCGGGTCGAGGCCCGCTTCGGCCCCGACCTGCCGCGCATGGTCCGCCCGCCCGCCGTCGGCCGACGCGTGCAGTTCGGCGACGACTGGTCCGGCCTCCAGGTCCGGCTGCCCGAGGCCGAACTCGCCAACGAGGCGGCCCAGAGCACCATCGAGGCAGAGACCGCCGCCGTCCTGACCGTGCACCGCGCCTACTCCGGGACCCGCTACAGCGGCCTCTTCCCGGTACCGATCGGCTACGACATCAACGCCACCGAACCCTTCATCGTCTACGCGGCGCCCCGCGGACGCTCGGTGGCCGCCCTCGCCCAGGGCGTGTCCACCAGCCAGCAGCGCGTCATCGAACGCGATCTCGTCCTCGCCGTACGGCTCATGGAGGCCGTCGGACTGGTCCACCAGGGCCTCGTCCCGGCCGCCGTCCGCTGGGACGACCACGGCATCCAGCTCTGGGACTTCGGCTCCGTCACCCACCTGGGCCGCCCGCGCCGGCCCTTCGGCATCCCGCCCTACGCCTCCCCCGAACAACGGCACGGCGAGGGACTCACGGACGCCCGCGACGCCCTGTGGAGCGTGGGCCAGGTCATGCACCAGCTGGTCACCGGACGCCCCGGACACCCCGACGGCCCGTCCTCCGACCTCCCGGCGCACCCCTCCCTCGCCCAGACCCTCGCCCCGGTCTTCGCGCCCCGCGCCGCCGACCGCCCCCAGCCGGGAGCACTGCTGCAACTCCTCATGCCCGGTGCCGGATCCGACTTCCCCGCCGCGGCCCAGCCCGACCCCCTCGACCCCTACCGGCGCGACTTCGACGCCGCGATGGGCCGCAAACGCGCCTCGCTGCGCCGTATCCCGCCCCCGTCCGCCCCCCCGCCGCCACCGACGACACCCCCCTGGCGGGCCGGTCCGCACCCCGCCGACACCTCGCCGGGCCGCCCGTCCGCCGACACCGGCGAGGAGAGCACCTGGCTCTACGGCGGTACCACCGCCCAGGACCCCGAGACCGCCGGCACCGAGAGGAGCCGCTACCGATGAGCCTCTTCACCACGGCCGGCACCGGCCCCGACATGCTCTGCCCCTACTGCCTGGAGGTCGTCTCCTACGACGAACGCCACCTCTACGTCCGCGACGAGCGGCAGCAGTACCAGACCCTGGACCTCAGCGGCCAGACCAGCCCGCTGCGCCGCGCCGACACCCTGCGCTCGGCCTACCAGCGCTGCCGCAACACCGACGGCGTGACCCCGCACTACATCCCCGTCCCCTACCTCACCCACGGCAGCCCGCTCACCGTGGCCATGGTCGGCGACTCCGCGACCGGCAAGACCCACCTGCTCACCCAGATGATCGGCGAGATCACCGACGGCGGTCTGGAGCCGTACGGCATCACCTGGCAGTCCGTGAACCCGCAGGACCACCGCGAGTTCATGGAGGAGCAGGTCGACGTGCTGCGCTCCGGCCGGATGCTGGAGCACACCCGCTCGCTGGAGACCTCCGCCACCTTCGAGGAGGCCCTGCTGCTCACCGGCGCCGACGGCAGAACCCGCCCGCTCGCCTTCTTCGACCTCGCCGGCGAGGACCTGCGGCGCACCGACGCCCTGCTGCGCTTCATGCTCGGCGTGGACGCGCTGATCTTCGTCGTGGACCCCCTGCGCGCCCTGCCGCACGCCCAGCTCGACCCCCTGCGCGGCGCGTTCCACTACACCCGCGGCGGCGACCCGGCCTTCCAGACCGTCCTGGACCGGCTGCCCCGCAGTGGGACGTATCTCGGGGTCGCCGCGGCCGTCGTCATCAACAAGTGCGACCTCCTGCGCTTCGAGCCGCCGGTCGACCGCTGGCTGTCGCAGCCGCCGATGCCGCAGGTCTCCGCCGCCCGGTTCCGCGCCGAGAGCTGCGACGCCTACGCCTTCCTGCGCCACTACGCGGGACCGGCCTGGGTACGGCCCTTCGACAGCGTGCTGCGCTGCACCCTGCACTTCGCCTCCGCGACCGGCAGCCAGTACCGCGACGACCGTTTCGTGCACGGCGTACGGCCGCGCCGCGTCCTCGAACCGCTGGTCTCCGTGCTGTCCATGTGCGGAATGATCGGCGACACGGGCGCCGACGGCCCCGCCGAGGTGGGGATGTGAGCGACGCGAGCGGCGTGGTCGACCAGATGGTGTTCCGGTGGGCGGGCAGCCGGGGTGCCGCCCGGGGCGCCGGCATCACCGCGGTGGCCTACTCCTGCGACGAACGCACCGCACGCGACCTCGCCGAGCAACGCGGCTCGGTGCTGCGGGTGACAGGCGGCAAAGGGCGCACCAGCGTGGTGCGCCTCATCCACGGCGACCGGGCGGTCCTGCTGCGCAGGATGCCGGACACGGACGGCAGCAGCCGGGAGAGCAACGTGTGCCACGCCCTCATGGCCCCGGCCGGCACCCTCACCGCCCGCCGCTGTCTGGCCCTGGGCTCCGGTCCCTGGGCCGAGACGGGCTGGCTGGACGATGCCCGGGGAGAGATCCCGGCCTTCGGACTCAAGACCATCCAGGACTGGGCGGACGAACGACAGGGCCCCTTGAAGGAGGGCGTCCCCCTGGTCCGGGAGCCGCTGGTCCGGCTGGTCGCCGAGCTCCTGCGCGCCCCGGACGGCAGGGTGTCGGCCCGCATCGGCGAACTGGAGTCGGCGGCGCTCGCCGCCCGCGGCGATGCGGGGGGACCCTTCCCGGACCCGGCACTGTCGGCCCTGTGGGCGCTGTGCGACATCTTCGGCGAGTGGCTCGGCAACGACGGCTGGACCTACGCCACCTACGACACCTCGGACGCCCATCCGCACCGCGTGGTCTTCGTCCCCGACTGGCGCCGCTCCCATGCCCAGGACAACGACCTGCGCCGCATCAAGCTCACCGACTCCGGCCGCGACCGCGCGGCCGACCTCGCGGAGATGCTGGTCACCCACTACCGCAACTGGCTCGCCACGGCCTCCCAGGACGAGTACCCGCGCCCCCTCAAGCGCGTCCCTGACGCCGTGTCCCTGCCGGAGGAGGACCGCTACGACGTCATCGAAGGCGCACTGACGGGACGACTGCGCCGCCCCCGCCTCCAGCCCCCCGCCCCGCTCCGCCCCCGCACGCCGACCACCCCGATCCCGCCCGACCACCACCAGCGGACCCGCAACCACATCCCCGCCCCACAGCCCGCCCCCGTGCGGCAACGGACGCGCCGGCCGGACGACCCGTGCCCGTCCGCCCGTCCGGCCCCGAATCCCTGGGAGGACGAGCCGGACCCCTGGGCCGACCAGCATCCCTGGATCGACCCGGAGGCCTGGCTCACGCTGGAGCGGCGAACGGCGTCCACGGAGCCGCTCCCGCCCGTGCCCGCCCCGCCGACGAACGGGCCGCACCCCTCGCCGGTCCCGCCCAGGCCCGACCGCCCGCCCGCCGTCGGCACGCAGACCGCTCCCGACCCCTACCGACAGGAAGCCCCGCGGCGGTCGGCACGGGAGCACGAGGCCGTCCTGAGGGAGGCGCATGACACCCCCTTCCTGCACGAGCTCCCCACCCCGAGGATCAGGAAGCGCCCCAGGGCGAGACAGCCGATGGAGCAGCGGGTCCGCGACGAGCTGGTCCGGCAGCTGTGCGATCCGCACGGCCCGCACGCCCACGACCTGCGCCTGACCCTGCGCCACCGGCTCCTGACCGAGGCGTCGGTGGCCGACCTCGTCGACATCCTGGGCCGGCCGCTGAACTGCCAGGCGCAGAACCTCGTCCTCGGCACGCTGGGGGAGCGCGAGTACACGGACGCGGAACTGGGCGAGCTGTGCCGGGCGCTGCTGTACGAGCGGCTGCTGCTGCGTTCCCGGCCGACGGACGCGGACCCCGACGTCGAGGTCCATCTGGAGGCCCGGGCCCTGCACGTGGCCGCCTGGCTGCTGCACTGGCTGGTCGCGCCCCGGGCCCAGCGGTACCTGACGTCGGTGGAGAACTTCCTCGCTCACCTGGCGGCGTCGGACGAGTTCGTGCACCGCCAGCTCGTGGAGGAGATCCTCACCCGTGAGTGGCCTCGCGGAGTGCCCGACCTGCCGGCCTGCGCGCTGCGCGTCGCCGCACGGCACCTGTACGAGCGGCACGAGCTGTGGGTCCTCGGCCCCGAGCGGCTCGTCTGACCTGCCTGGGAGGTGTGACACGCCAGAGAGGGCGGCCCGGCCGACTGGCCGGAACCGCCCTCTCTGGTTCTGTGTCCGAGGGGGGACTTGAACCCCCACGCCCGATAAAGGGCACTAGCACCTCAAGCTAGCGCGTCTGCCATTCCGCCACCCGGACAAGGTGTCTGTCGTGCGGGGTTTCCCTCGCGGCGACGACGTAAACATTACCAGGCTTTCCGGGGTGCCCCGATCACGGTCGGCCCACCGGCCCCCGGCCGCGTCCGGCGTGAACGGCGTGTGACGGGCCGGGACCGCTCTTGGGCGGGGGCGCGGGGGAGAGGGAGGATGAGGGGGACCAGCAGCAGTGACAGCGGGAGGAAGCAGCGTGAACGCGACGGACGACACGGCCAGGAGCGTCACCGGCGAGGACGAGGTCGTGGACCTCTGCCGCGAGCTGATCCGGATCGACACCAGCAACTACGGCGACCACTCGGGTCCCGGCGAGCGCAAGGCGGCCGAGTGGGTCGCCGAGAAGCTCGCCGAGGTGGGCCTCGAAGCGAAGATCTTCGAGTCGCACCCGGGCCGGGCCTCCACCGTGGCCCGCATCGAGGGCGAGGACCCGTCCCGGCCCGCGCTGCTCATCCACGGCCACCTCGACGTCGTCCCGGCCAACGCGGTCGACTGGACCCACCACCCGTTCTCCGGCGAGGTCGCCGACGGGTGCGTGTGGGGCCGGGGCGCGGTCGACATGAAGGACATGGACGCGATGACGCTGGCGGTCGTCCGCGACCGGCTGCGCTCCGGCCGCAGGCCGCCCCGTGACATCGTCCTCGCCTTCCTCGCCGACGAGGAGGCCGGCGGGCTGTACGGCGCCCGCCACCTCGTCGACCACCACCCCGACCTCTTCGAGGGCGTCACCGAGGCGATCAGCGAGGTCGGCGGGTTCTCGTTCACCGTGAGCGAGGAGCGCCGGCTCTATCTGATCCAGACGGCCGAGAAGGGCATGCACTGGATGAAGCTCACCGTCGCCGGGACCGCCGGACACGGCTCGATGATCCACCGGGACAACGCGATCACCGAGCTGTCCGAGGCGGTCGCCAGGCTCGGCCGGCACACCTTCCCGGTGCGGGTCACCAAGACGACCCGGGCCTTCCTCGACGAGCTCGGCGACGCCCTCGGGACCGAGCTGGACCCCGAGGACATGCAGTCGACGCTCGCCCGGCTCGGCGGCATCGCCAAGCTGATCGGCGCGACCCTCAGCAACACGGCCAACCCGACCCAGCTCGGCGCCGGCTACAAGGTCAACGTCATCCCGGGCGAGGCCACCGCGCATGTCGACGGGCGGTTCCTGCCCGGGCACGAGGAGGAGTTCCTCGCCGACCTCGACCGGCTCCTCGGCCCGAAGGTGCGCCGCGAGGACGTGCACTCGGACAAGGCCCTGGAGACCTCCTTCGACGGGCCGCTCGTGGAGGCCATGCAGTCCGCGCTGCTCGCCGAGGACCCGACCGCGAAGGCCATCCCCTACATGCTCTCCGGCGGGACCGACGCCAAGTCCTTCGACGACCTCGGCATCCGCGGCTTCGGCTTCGCCCCCCTCAAGCTGCCCCCGGAGCTCGACTTCGCCGGGATGTTCCACGGCGTCGACGAGCGGGTGCCGGTGGACGGGCTGCAGTTCGGGGTGCGCGTGCTCGACCGCTTCATCGACGCGTCCTGACTTGTCCCGGTGACATGAGATCTCACCGGTCGAGGTAAATCGGCCGCTTGTGCGGACGTGACTGGGAAGAGTGAATGCGACGATAAGCTCGTAGCCTCATTAATTCCCCCTCGTTACAGGTGATGCGATCCGATGCATTGGGATCGCTTTACCAACTAGGAGGAATAATGATCAAGAAGGTCGTTGCTGCTGCGGCTGCCACTGGCGGTCTGGTTCTCGCGGGTGCGGGCCTGGCCGTCGCCGACGCCGGTGCGCAGGGTGCCGCGGTGCACTCCCCGGGTGTCCTGTCCGGCAATGTGGTCCAGGTGCCCGTGCACACCCCGGTGAACGTCTGCGGCAACACGATCTCGGCGATCGGGCTGCTGAACCCCGCCTTCGGCAACGTCTGCATCAACAAGTGACGTCGACCCGCTGAGGGGTCGTCCGTCGCCGTCGGCCCCGGGGCGCGCGCCATGCGCTCCGGGGCCGACCGGTCGTTTTCCGAAGAAAAGGCCGAAGAACTTCGAAGTGCCCGAAGAATTCGAACAGCTGGAATGATGCGAGGAATTCGGGACGAGCATGAGATCGAAAGCAGGGATTCAGCAATGCGACAGGTCACCCGCAAAAGCCTCATGACCATGGCGGCGGCAACGGGGGTCATCGCCGCCGCCGGCGGCTACGCCCACGCCGACTCCGCCGCGAACGGCGTCGCCACGGACTCGCCCGGCGTCCTGTCGGGCAACTCGGTGCAGGCGCCGATCAACGTCCCCGTGAACGTCTGCGGCAACACCGTCGACGTCGTCGGGGCACTCAACCCGTCCTTCGGCAACTCCTGTGCCAACAAGAGCGGCGGTGCGTCGTCGGGCGGCGGGTACGGAGACCACCGGGGAGACGGCGGCAGCCAGGCCGGGAACTACGGCGGGAACGACCAGGGCGGAAGCCAGAACGGTGGAGGCCGTGACGGCTCCGGCGCGCAGGACGGCTCCGGGGGCGCGCACGCGGGCGGGTACACCGACGGATCGCCCGGTGTCGGCTCCGGCAACCACGTCCAGGCGCCGATCGACGTGCCGGTGAACGTGTGCGGCAACAGCGTCGACGCCGTCGGGCTCCTCAACCCGTCGATGGGCAACGACTGTGCCAACGGCGGCGGTTCCGGCGTCCACACGCCTCCGTCCCGTGGCCACGAGACGCCGGGCAAGCCCGGTGACCAGGGCCCCGGCAAGCCGGGCGAGCACGGCCAGTCCAACCCGTCCGGACCCGGGACCGTGCCGTCCACCTCGGGCCACGTGACGCCGGCCGCCTCCGCCCACCGGCCCGCCGCCCAGCCCGTCGCCGCGCAACTCGCGCACACCGGCAGCGACCTGCCGATGGGCCTCGTCCTGCCGGCCGGCGCGGGCGCACTGCTCGCGGGCGCGGTGCTCTACCGCAAGGCGCGCGCCATCGTGTGACCCTCCCGGGCGCAGCACACGACGGAGCGGGCCCCGCCTCGGCGGGGCCCGCTCCGTTTCCGTCGTCTCACCTCACCACGTGGCCCGCACCTGGCGGATGATGCGCCTGCGCAACCGCACCCTGCGGCTGCCGTCACGCAGCAGGCTCAGGCGGTCCAACTCCCAGTGTCCGTACTCGGCATGGTCGGTCAGCAGTCGTGTCGCCTCCTTGCGGGAGACCCCGCGCGGTACGTACACGTCGACAAATTCGTATTCCGGCATCGCATCTATTGTGCGGGCTGGGGCCCGGTACGGATAGCGTCTGCACTATGTCTGATGCTGCGCAGCCCACCGCTGCCGAGGTACGTGCCGCCGCCGAGGCGGTCAAGACCGCGCTCGACCGCCACCTGGCGGCGGTCGAGCGCAGGTCGGGTGAGGACGACCCGGCCGTCTACGAGGCGTTCAACGAGTTGGCCGCGGCCGCCGAGGTCTATGACGAACTGCTCTACGACCGCTATGACGAGGTCACGCCCTTCGAGATCCCCGGCGCGGAGGAGTCCCTGCCGCCGTACGAGGGCCCCGAGGAGCCGAACGCGCTGAGCGTGCTGATCCGCCGCGACTACGCCGTCGCGGAGCCACAGCGGCTGCTGGCGCAGGCCCAGCGGGTCGAGGCGGCGGACGACGAGGGAGTGGGAGCGGAGGTCGCGGGCACCGTGCACGGGGCGCTGGGCATTCTGTTCGGCGAGTTCGAACCGGACGAGATCGCCTCCCGCCACAAGGAGTTCGGCCTGGAGGAGGGCGACTCCACCCTGTGGGTGCTGGCCGCCGAGGAACCGGCCGAGCCGGGCGAGTGGCTGGAGACACCGTTCGACCAGGCCGATCCCGGCCGGGTGGTGTGCCGCTTCGACGTGAGCGCGGTGTTCGACGAACTCGAGGACGGCGACGACGGCGACGACCTCGTGGACATCGAGGACATCGAGGACGAGGATCTGGAGCCACTGGACGCGGACCGCTAGCAGTCAGCGGGGAGCCGGCAGGTTCCGAGAGGTCGTGACGGCGGCGGCCGCGAGGGGAAGACCCTTCGCGGCCGCCGCCGTTCGTGCCAGGACCGTCCTGGGAATGTGCTGGGAATGTGCTGGGCCCGGCCTAGGCCGGGCCCGCCGCCGGGACCTGGGTGCGCAGCAGTATCGGCAGGCGGGTCGTGCGGGGTTTCGCCGGAACCTCGGCGACGGCTCTCGGGAGGGCTTGTTCCACGCCGTGCACCACGGACAGATGACGCTCCGCCCGGCCGAAGGCCGTGTACACCCAGGGGCGGGAGAGGGCCTGCGCCGCGTCCCCGGGCAGCACCGCGACCGCCGCGGGCCACCGGCTGCCCACCGCCTGGTGCGCGGTCAGCGCCCACCCGTGCCGCACGGCCTGCTCCACCCGCTCCCTCGGTACGACGACGGAGGCGCCCGCGCACGTCAGGTGCAGCCCCTCCGCGTCGGCCGTCACCACCAGGCCCGGCACCGTACGGCCCGGCGCGGGGGAGTAGGCGATCCGGTCGCCGGGGTCGAAGCCGCCGAAGCGGCCGGGGCCCGGATTGAGCCGTTCCTTGAGGGCGGCGTTCAGCGCGCGCGTGCCGGCCGCGCCGCCGTGCCCCGGGGTGATCACCACCGTCTCCTCGGGCGCGATCCCGAAGGCGCGCGGCACCGAGTCGGCGACCAGCTGCACGGTGCGGTGCACAGCCTCGCCCGCGTCCCGCACCGGCACGATCACGATCTCCTTGCCGGGCGCGTCGACCTGGTTCAGCTCGCCGATGCCGACGCCGGAGACCAGCTCGCCGAGCGGCCCCGGATCGGGCGTGCGCGAGGCGACCTGGGGGCACACGCGGGCCGCGAGCAGGTCGGCGAAGACCCGGCCGGGACCGGCCGACCACAGCACCGCCGGATCCCCGCTGAGCACCAGCCGCGCGCCGTCCGGCAGCGACTCCGCCAGCATCGCGGCGCTCTCCACGTCCAGCTGCGGCGCGTCCAGCACGACCAGCAGATCGAGGGCGAAGGCGCCGTCGGCGTCCCGCCCGGGCCCTTCGGCGCCGGCCAGCAGACCGGGGACGGTCACGACGGTGCCGCCCGCCTCGCCCAGCAGGGCCGCGAACCGGCGCCGTCCGTCCGGTGTGTGGCAGGCCGCGACGGTGCGCAGGCCCAGCGCCCGGGCCGCGGTGAGCAGGGCCGCCGGTTCGGCGCGGGCGGCCTCGCCGCCGGTGTGCAGCACCAGACCGTGCCCGGCGACGGCGCGGATCAGCTCGGCCGCGCTGCCGGACGCCTCGGCCGTCGCCGACTCCCACGCTGCCGAGGCCTCCTTGGCCAGGGAGTTGACCACGCGGGCCAGCGCGTCGGCGAGGCTCTCCTCCGCGAGCGCGTACCGCTCCAGACCCACCAGGACCCGGACCGGCCGGGCCTCCTCGCCCTCGTCGCCGCCCTCCTCGGTGTCCGCCGTCGGCTGCCCGGCTCCGGGCGCGTCCAGAGCGTCCTGGAAGACGAGGGCCTCGCCCTCGGCCAGCGTGCTCTGCACGGCCGCGTCCGCGTCCGGCACGGCCTGGCGGCCGAGGGCCGCGGTGAGCGTCGGCAGCTCCAGGGCGGTGTGCCCGGCCAGGGCGGCCTGCTCCAGCAGCCAGACCGTCACCGCGCGGCCGCGTCGTTCGTCGTCGGGCGCGCTCTGCGGGCCGAGCAGCGCCCGCGCGAAACCGTCGGCCTGCTCGGGCCGCACACCGGGGACGCGCAACAGCTGCCACGGGTCCTCGCGCAGCACGTCGCCGGCGCCCTCGCCGAGCGTGGCGGCGGCCTGCGGCGTGAGCGCCTCGGGCGCGCCGCCGTCGGCGAGCACGCGCCGCACGCCCTCGACGGTGTCCGCCGCCACGGGCGCCGGCCCGGCGTCGGGCTCGGCGGTCACCGGCTGCGGACGCCGTACCGGCTCCGGGGCCGGGCGGCGCGGGGCGGGCTGCGGTGCGTCGAATACGGTGGCCAAAGGCTTCGCGCCCCCCTCCACGGCGCGGACGGCGGCCAGCAGGTCGGCGGCCTTCCCGGTGAGCCCCGCCCCGGCGGCGATGGGCGCCGCCTTCTCGGCCTTGCGCCGCTCGATCCGCTCCCGCTCGAGCTTCTGCGCGGCGAGCTCGGCCTGTGCCTCGGAGAGCTGGGCGGCGGCTTCCCCGTCACCGCCCTCGCCGTTCGCCGAAGCCGTTGCGTCGCCACCGCCCTCGCCACTGTCGTCGCTGTCGGCGGCATCGCCGTCGGTCCGGTCCGTGCTCTCCGGCTCTGCCTCCGTGGCAGGCGGCGCGCCGGCCGCGCCGCTCTCGGCGGTCGCCCCCGGCGTCGCCGGTCCGGCGTTCTCCGTGTTCTCCGGGGGAACCGGCTCCGTGCTCACAGCGTGCTCCAGTCGTGATCGGGATAGCGGTGCAGGGGCGCCGACACATCGTCGAGCGCCCGGCAGATCTCGTCAGGAAGACTAAGGGCCTCCACTGACAATGCCGCCGTGAGCTGCTGCGCGTTGCGTGCGCCGACGATCGGGGCGGCCACGCCGGGTCGGTCGCGGACCCAGGCGAGGGCGACCTGGAGCGGGGTCACCGCGAGCCCGTCCGCGGCGGTCGCCACGGCGTCCACGATGCGGCTCGCGGTGTCGTCGAGGTAGGGCTCGACGAAGAGCCCGAAGTGGTCCGAGGCGCCGCGTGAGTCGGGCGGCAGGGCGTCGCCCCGGTACTTGCCGGTGAGGACGCCGCGGCCCAGCGGCGAGGAGGGCAGCAGGCCGATGCCCAGATCCAGCGCGGCCGGCAGCACCTCGCGCTCGATGCCGCGTTGCAGCAGCGAGTACTCCATCTGCGTCGCCGCCAGCCGCGTCCGGGAGGCGGGGGCGGCGAGCTGCCAGGTCGCCGCCTTGGCGAGCTGCCAGCCGCAGAAGTTGGAGACCCCGGCATAGCGGGCGCGGCCGCTGCCGACAGCGATGTCGAGGGCCTGCAGGGTCTCCTCCAGCGGGGTGTCCGGGTCGAAGGCGTGCACCTGCCACACATCGACGTAGTCCGTGCCGAGCCGGGCCAGCGAGGCGTCGAGGGCGGCGAGGAGATGGCCCCGCGAGCCGTCGAAGCGGCGATCCGGGTCGGGCACGCTGCCCGCCTTCGTCGAGATGATCAGGTCCCGGCGCGGCACCAGGCCGTCTATGAGCCGCCCGAGCAGGTATTCGGCGTCCCCGTCGCCATACACGTCGGCCGTGTCGACGAGGGTCCCGCCCGCCTCCCAGAACGTCTTCATGACGTCCGCGGCGTCGTGCTCGTCGGTGTCACGGCCCCAGGTCAGGGTGCCGAGCCCGATGCGGGACACACGCAGGCCGGTGCGGCCGAGATGCCTCTGCTCCATGAACGCCGAGATTACTGGCCAGAACTGGGCAGTGGGTTGCCTGTGGATAACCGAATCCTCGGGTGCGGGCCCCGCGCGGCGGGACCGCGGCCTGACCCGGCGGCCGCCCGCGCGCTACTGTCTCCGCAACAGCGTCGTTACTGATCAGTAAGGGGAATCGGCCATGCAGCTCGGGATCAACCTCGGCTACTGGGGTGCCGGAATGGACGGCGACAACCTCGCCGTGGCTCAGGAGGCCGACCGCCTCGGATACGCCGTCTGCTGGGCCGCCGAGGCCTACGGGTCCGACGCGGCCACCGTCCTCACCTGGGTCGCCGCGCAGACCGAGCGGATCGACGTCGGCTCGGCCATCTTCCAGATCCCTGCGCGCCAGCCCGCGATGACCGCGATGACCGCCGCCACCCTCGACTCCCTCTCCGGCGGCCGCTTCCGCCTCGGCCTCGGCGTCTCCGGCCCACAGGTCTCCGAGGGCTGGTACGGCGTCAAGTTCGACAAGCCGCTCTCCCGCACACGCGAGTACGTCGAGATCGTCCGCAAGGCGATGACGCGGGAGCGCCTGTCGTACGACGGCGAGCACTGGACGCTGCCGCTGCCGGGCGGCCCGGGCAAGCCGATCAAGCTGACCGTGCACCCCGAGCGCGAGCACATCCCGCTGTACATCGCCGCGATCGGGCCGAAGAACCTGGAGCAGACCGGCGAGATCGCCGACGGCGCGCTGCTCATCTTCCCGTCCGCCGACCACCTGGAGGACACCGCGGTCAAGCACCTGCGGGCCGGGCGCGAGAAGGCCGGCAAGACGCTGGAGGGCTTCGACATCTGCCCGACGCTGCCGCTGGCCGTCGGCGACGACAAGGACGTCGAGCGGCTCGCCGACACCTTCCGTCCCTACACCGCGCTGTACGTCGGCGGCATGGGCAGCCGTAAGCAGAACTTCTACAACCAGCTCGCGCAGCGGATGGGGTACGAGGCGGCGGCCGCCGAGATCCAGGACAAGTACCTGTCCGGCGACAAGCAGGGCGCCGCGGCCGCGATCCCGCACGAGCTGATCGACCGGACGACGCTGCTGGGTTCGGTGGAGCGGATCGCCGACCGGATGAAGGCCTACGCGGCGGCCGGCGTCACCACCCTCACCCTCGCCCCGGCGGGCTTCACCCTCGACGAGCGGCTCGCCTCGCTGCGGGCGGGCGCGCAGGCCCTGGACCTCGCCGGCCTGGCGTAGGAGGGGGAGTTTCAGCGGCCGTGGTGGGGGCTCGGGGGTCTTCCCCGCCACGGCCGTTCACGGGGAACAACGCGCCGGGACGCGCGCGGTTACGCCCTCGTCGTGCTTCGGGACGTCCGCCTTTTGGCGGAGTTGCCGGACACAGGTGTTGCGGCGTCCGCCGGGCCGCATTTGACTCATTTGCATGCTTTCGGCGAAGAGTCTGTTCCAGGAGATCATCGACAACGACGAGTCCTTCGCGCTCTTCTGCTCCATCGCCGCCGGCGGTGAGTCGCAGGGCGGCTGGGAGAACGCCCGGATCGCCGCGCTCGTCCCGCACAGCGAACGCGACCTCGCCCCCAAGATCGCCCGCCACGGCGCCGACGAGGACAAACACGGGCGGATCTTCCACGCGCTGATGAGGAAGCGCGGCCTCGAACCGGTGCCCGTCCCGCCGGACACCGACTACACGATGCTCCTGGAGCGGGACGGCATCGGCCTCGCCCACGACCGGCTCAGCATCGACCGGCCGCTGAGCGTGCAGGACGTCGTCGTCTACCTCGCCCACAGCCGGGTCACCGAACAGCGTGCCTCCGAACAGATGGAGCTGCTGCGCAGGCACTTCGCCGACCACCCCGACCTCGGGCGCGCCGTGAAGATGATCTCCCACGACGAGGACAACCACCTCGCCTACTGCCACGAGGAACTGCTGCGCTTCGCGCGCGCGGGACACGGCCGCGACATCCAGCGGACGCTGCGCGCGTGCGCGCTCGCCGAGATCCGGATCCACCGGGACGTCAGCCTGGCCGTCATGGCCCGTATGGGCCGCATCCTCGGCTGGCCCAGGGCCAGGTCGGCCGTCCTCGCGACCGGCATCCACGCCCGGTACGCGTGGGAGCGGTTCGCCGGCTGGCGGCGGATGGTCTCCCTGACGATGCCCGAGCGCCGTGACGCGCTCGGCGGCCCGGCCACCAAGGCGCCCGAGTTCGCCTGAACCGGCCGAGCACCCCCGGCGCCTTCCTGCCCCTGAAGTCGGCCGCGCCGCTAGAGCCAGCCGCGCCGCTTGAACAGCCGGTACAGCACCACCTCGAGGCCGGCCATCAGCAGGATCACCGCCGGATACGACCATCCCCAGTGCAGCTCGGGCATGTGCCTGAAGTTCATGCCGTAGATCCCCGCGATCATCGTGGGGACCGCGGCCATCGCCGCCCACGCGGAGATCTTCCGCATGTCGTCGTTCTGCCGGACGCTCATCTGCGCCAGATGCGCCGAGAGGACGTCCGACACCAGCCGGTCGAGTCCCTCGACGGCCTCGTTCACGCGCGTGAGGTGGTCGCTGACGTCGCGGAAGAACGGCTGCGCCTTCTCGTGGACGAACGGAACGCGCACGCCGAACAGGCCCCCGCCCGCGAGCCGGTCCAGCGGCTGCGCCAGCGGGCCCGTCGCCCGGCGGAACTCCAGGACCTGCCGCTTGAAGGAGTAGATCCGCGACGCCGTGTGCCGCGAGCCCCCGCCGGTCGGCGAGAACACCTCCGCCTCCAGCTCCTCCAGGTCGGTCCCCAACTCGCCCGCCACGTCGACGTAGTGGTCGACCACGGCGTCGGCGATCGAGTAGAGCACCGCCGTAGGGCCGTGCCGGAGCATCTCGGGCTCCTCCTCCAGACGGTGTCGTACGGCCCCCAGGGGCGCCTCCTCGCCGTGTCGCACGGTCACCACGAACGAGTCGCCCACGAAGACCATGACCTCGCCGGAGGAGACGATGTCGCTCTTCGGCTCGTACCCCACGGGCTTGAGGACCACGAACAGCGAGTCGTCGTACACCTCCAGCTTGGGGCGCTGATGCGCGTTGAGGGCGTCCTCGACGGCCAGCGGGTGCAGCCCGAACTCCTCCGCGACCTGGTCGAACTCCGGCTCCGTGGGCTCGTACAGCCCGATCCAGACGAACGCGTCGCCCCCGCCCCGGCACTGCGCCAGGGCGTCGGAGAAGTCCGCGGGTCCCTCCGTGCGGCGCCCGTCGCGGTAGATGGCACAGTCGACGATCACGGAGCGCATTCTCCCGCCGTACGCCGGCAGCCGCACCCCGTGGTGCGCCTACGCTGGGCCGCATGCCCACGTTGATCCTCGTCCGGCACGGCCGGTCCACCGCCAACACCTCCGGAGTGCTCGCCGGCTGGACGCCCGGCGTCGCCCTCGACGAGCGCGGGGCCGCGCAGGCCGCCGCGCTGCCCGGCAGGCTGGAGGGGCTGCCGATCGCCGAGGTCGTCGCCAGCCCCCTGCAACGCTGCCAGGAGACGATTCAGCCACTCCTCGACGCCCGCCCCGGCCTGCGCGCGCACAGCGACGAGCGGATCGGGGAGTGCCACTACGGCGACTGGTCCGGCCGCAAGCTCGCGGAGCTGATGGACGAGCCGCTGATGGAGGTCGTGCAGGCGCACCCCTCCGCGGCGGCCTTCCCCGGCGGCGAGTCCATGAGGGCCATGCAGACCCGTGCCGCCGAGGCGGTACGCGAGTGGAACGCGCGCGTGGAGCGCGACCACGGCGCCGACGCCGTCTATGTGATGTGCTCGCACGGCGACGTCATCAAGTCGCTCGTCGCGGACGCGCTCGGACTTCATCTCGACCTCTTCCAGCGGATCTCTGTCGAACCGTGTTCCATCACCGCGATCCGTTACACCCGGCTGCGCCCCTTTCTCGTGCGCCTCGGCGACACCGGCGACTTCGCCTCGCTCGCGCCGCGCGAGGAACCCCCCGCAGGGGAGGCCGAGGTCGGGGGCGGTGCGGGCGCACCGTGATCGTCGGCCGCAGTAGGGTGAAGCGGTCCATGTACGCGCGCGTACAGGCACGGACGTTCCCCCACCGCTTTCCCGCCCCACGATGACCCACGATGACCCACGATTCCCATGGAGACAGGACGTGTCCCGTCAGGTGTTCCTCTACGACCCTCCGGACCGCTTCGTGGCCGGTACGGTCGGACTGCCCGGGCGCCGTACCTTCTTCCTCCAGGCCACCGCCGGCGCCCGCGTGACCAGCGTGGCCCTGGAGAAGACCCAGGTCGCCGCGCTCGCCGAGCGCATGGACGAGCTGCTGGACGAGGTCGTACGCCGTAGCGGCGGCAGCGCCCCGGTGCCCGCCGTGTCGCCCGCCGAGAACACCGACACGGCGCCCCTCGACACCCCGATCGAGGAGGAGTTCCGGGTCGGCACCATGGCCCTCGCCTGGGACGGCGAGGAGCAGCGCATGATCGTCGAGGCGCAGGCCCTGGTGGAGCTCGACGCGGACTCCGAGGAGGATCTCGCCGAGGCCGAGGAAAGGCTCCTCCAGGACGAGGAGAACGGGCCCCCGATGCTGCGGGTCCGGCTCACCGGCGCGCAGGCGAGAGCCTTCGCCAAGCGAGCCCTCGATGTCGTCAACGCCGGCCGGCCGCCGTGCCCGCTGTGCAGCCTCCCGCTCGACCCGGAAGGACACGTATGTCCGCGCCAGAACGGATACCGCCGGGGGGCGTGACGGCCACCGACCCCGCCTTTGCCGCATCGTACGAACTCCTCGCGCACGGCGAGCTCACCGTCCGCGGACGCATCCGCGACGCCTCCAACGCGGCCCTGTACTGCACTGTCACGCGCGAGGGCCGCGAGGCCGCCTGCGTCTACAAGCCGGTCGCCGGGGAGAGACCCCTGTGGGACTTCCCCGACGGCACCCTCGCCCAGCGCGAGGTCGCCGCCTACGAGGTCTCCGAGGCGACCGGCTGGGGCCTCGTCCCGCCCACCGTGCTGCGCGAGGGGCCGTACGGCGAGGGCATGTGCCAGTTGTGGATCGAGACGGCCCCCGAAGCGGAACTGCTCGCCCTCGTGGACGGGGAGGAGCCCGAGCCCGGCTGGAAGGCGATCGGCTTCGCCGAGGTCGGCGAGGGCCGTACCGCGCTGCTGGTGCACGCCGACGACGAACGGCTGCGCCGGCTCGCCGTCCTCGACGCGGTGATCAACAACGCCGACCGCAAGGGCGGCCACCTGCTGCCCACCGCCGACGGCCGGCTCTACGGCATCGACCACGGCGTCACCTTCAACGCCGAGAACAAGCTGCGCACGCTCCTGTGGGGCTGGGCGGGGGAGCCCCTGACCGCTGAGGCCGTCGCGGCCCTCAAAGCCCTCACCAACGTCCTGGAGCCGGGCGGGCGGCTGGCCGTCACCCTGGCCGCGCTCATCACCCCCGCCGAACTCGACGCCACGCGCGCGCGTGCCGGGGCGCTGCTCGCCTCCGGGAAGCATCCGGAGCCGAGCGGAGAGTGGCCGGCGATCCCCTGGCCGCCGGTGTAGCCCCGGGTGCAGCCGCCGGTGCAGAGACGTCACTCACATCGGCCGGAACCGCGCAAGAGCGCCTTCCCGGCCATCCGGCCTGCTCCGGTTCGTATACGCAACTTCCGTCCGGTTAGGCTCATGACATGCATGCCTGGCCCGCTTCCGAGGTCCCCGCCCTGCCTGGTCAGGGCCGCGACCTGAGGATCCACGACACCGCGACCGGCGGTCTGGTCTCCCTCGACCCCGGTCCCGTCGCCCGTATCTACGTATGCGGCATCACGCCGTACGACGCGACCCACATGGGTCACGCGGCGACCTACAACGCGTTCGACCTCGTTCAGCGCGTGTGGCTCGACACCAAGCGGCAGGTCCACTACGTCCAGAACGTCACCGACGTCGACGACCCACTGCTGGAGCGGGCCGAACGCGACGGCGTCGACTGGGTCGCCCTCGCCGAGAAGGAGACGACCCTCTTCCGCGAGGACATGACGGCCCTGCGGATGCTCCCGCCGCAGCACTACATAGGCGCCGTCGAGGCGATACCCGGCATCGTCCCGCTCGTCGAGCGGCTGCGGGACGCAGGCGCCGCCTACGACCTCGAAGGCGACATCTACTTCTCCGTCGAGTCCGACCCGAACTTCGGCAAGGTCTCGAACCTCGACGCCGCGGCCATGCGGCTGCTGTCCGCCGAGCGCGGCGGCGACCCGGAACGCCCGGGCAAGAAGAACCCGCTCGACCCGATGCTGTGGATGGCCGCCCGCGAGGGCGAGCCCAGCTGGGACGGCGGCTCGCTCGGCCGTGGCCGACCCGGCTGGCACATCGAGTGCGTGGCCATCGCCCTCGACCACCTCGGGATGGGCTTCGACGTCCAGGGCGGCGGCTCCGACCTCGCCTTCCCGCACCACGAGATGGGCGCGTCCCACGCCCAGGTGCTGACCGGCGAGTTCCCCATGGCCAAGGCGTACGTCCACGCCGGCATGGTCGCCCTCGACGGCGAGAAGATGTCCAAGTCCAAGGGCAACCTCGTCTTCGTCTCGCAGCTGCGCCGGGACGGCGTCGACCCCGCCGCCATCCGCCTCACCCTCCTCGCCCACCACTACCGGGCCGACTGGGAGTGGACCGACCAGGTCCTCGTCGACGCCGAGGCCCGCCTCGAGCGCTGGCGGGCCGCCGTCTCCCGGCCCGACGGGCCGCCCGCCGAGGCACTCGTCGACGAGATCCGCGAAGCCCTCGCCCACGACCTCGACGCCCCGGCCGCGCTGGCCGCCGTCGACCGCTGGGCCGCGCTCCAGCAGGAGCAGGGCGGCACGGACATCGGCGCCCCCGGCGTCGTGTCCCGGGCCGTGGACGCACTGCTGGGCGTGGCGCTCTGACGCAGCAGGGGCGGTGCGCGTCGGCGCACCGCCCCTGCCAGGTCTGCCAGGCATTTCGGCCCGTTCAGTCCTCCGACGAATCGTCCTCGTCGGCGGAGTCGCCGATCTCCCCGATCTCCCCGATCTCCCCGACTTCGCCGATCGGCTTCGGCGGCTTCGGGGGCCGGGTGCGCTCACCCGGGTCGAGCGGTCCGCCGCCGTCCCGCCGCCGCAGATACCGCTCGAACTCGCGGGCGATCGCCTCGCCCGACGCCTCCGGCAGCTCCGCGGTGTCCCGGGCCTCCTCCAGCGTCTGCACGTACTCGGCGACCTCGGTGTCCTCGGCGGCCAGCTGGTCCACGCCCACCTGCCAGGCGCGCGCGTCCTCGGGCAGCTCGCCCAGCGGGATGCGCACGTCGATCAGGTCCTCCAGACGGTTGAGGAGGGCCAGCGTCGCCTTCGGGTTCGGCGGCTGCGAGACGTAGTGCGGCACGGCCGCCCAGAGGCTGACCGCGGGCACTCCCGCGTGCGTGCACGCCTCCTGCAGGACGCCGACGATGCCCGTGGGGCCCTCGTACTTGGTCTCCTCCAGGTCCATCCGCTGTGCCAGGTCCGCGTCCGACGTCGTCCCGCTGATCGGCACCGGACGCGTGTGCGGGGTGTCACCGAGCAGGGCGCCCAGGATGACGACCAGCTCCACGCCCAACTCGTGCGCAAAACCCAGCAGCTCGTTGCAGAACGAACGCCAGCGCATGGACGGCTCGATACCGCGCACCAGCACCAGGTCGCGGGGTTTCTCCCCGCCGACCCGGACGACCGACAACCTCGTGGTCGGCCACGTGATCTTGCGCACGCCGGCGTCCATCCACACTGTGGGACGGTTCACCTGGAAGTCGTAGTAGTCCTCGGCGTCCAGCGCCGCGAACACCTCGCCCTTCCACTCCCGCTCCAGGTGCCCGACCGCGGTGGAGGCGGCGTCGCCGGCATCGTTCCAGCCCTCGAACGCGGCCACCATGACCGGGTCGATCAGCTCGGGAACCCCCTCGAGCTCGATCACCCAGTGCCTCCTTCCGACGTGCCCTCGCTTGACCACCCAACCTTACGGCGTTCTGCGGGGGCGCCCGCAGCCCCCTTGCACGGGGGAGTGAACGGATCACTGCCCCGTTCGCCACCCCCGAACACCCCCACCGGGCGCCTGTCAGAGCGAGGACCGCAACCACTGCTCCACGCTCGCGATGTGCACCGTCGCCCACGAGCGTGCCGCCTCCGCGTCCCGGTCGCGCAGCGCCGCCAGGATCGCCCGGTGCTCGCGCAGTGTGCCGGAGACGGCGTCCTCCTGCGTCAGACCGCGCCAGATCCGGGCCCGGGTGGTGGGCCCGGACAGCCCGTCGAGCAGCGAGCACAGCACCGAGTTGCCGGCGCTCTGCACGATGCCCCGGTGGAACTCCAGGTCGCAGGCGACCAGTTCCTCCACCGACGGATTCGCGCCGAGCTTGTCCAACTGGGAGTCCAGTGCGTCCAGTTGCTGCTCGCTGATGCGCAGCGAGGCCATCGCCGTCGCGGCCGGCTCCAGGATGCGGCGCACCGCCAGGAACTCCAGGACGGTGTCGTCGCGGTGGAAGTCGACGACGAAACTCAGCGCCTCCAGGAGCAGTTGCGGGTCGAGGCTGGTGACGTACGTGCCGTCGCCCTGGCGCACGTCCAGGATCCGGATCAGCGACAGGGCGCGCACCGCCTCGCGCAGGGAGTTGCGGGACAGGCCCAGCTCGGCGGCCAGCTCACTCTCCTTGGGCAGCCGCTCCCCGGGGCGCAGCGCACCCGAGACGATCATGCCCTTGATCTTCTCGATCGCCTCGTCGGTGACTGCCATGACCGGCCTCCCTTTCGCTCATCGCCCAGACATCGGATCCAGACATCGGATCCAGACATCGGATGTCTCAGTGGCCATTATGGGGGCAGATCGGAGCGGCGCCGCCAGATTCGCGATTGCCGCTCTGCGGACGCCCTCGTCCCCGGCCGGTCGGTCGCGCGGAACATCTCGCTGCCGTTCCTGAGGTCCTTCTCCCGGGCCGATCTCGTGAACCGGACCAAGGAGGACACCGAGCCGTTTCGAGGCGTGGACATCGGCGCCCGGCGCGACATCGGCCGCCGCGCCCGCGCCCTGGCCGCCGACGGCTCGGCCGTCCTCGTGCTGTCCGCCGACGTCGACGAGGTCCTGGAGGTCGCCGACCTCCAGCGCGGTGCGCGTCCAGAACACCGTGATCAAGTACGGCTTCATCTTCGCGACGGTCGCGCTGTTCCTGCACTTCGCGCTCGGCGTCACCCTCACCATGGCCGACCTGACGGACATCCACGTCCGCGAGGTGTCGGACGGCAACATGAACCGCGTGTTCCTGGTCTCCTCCGCCGACGGCGCCCGCAGCCTCGCCGTCCCGGCGATCCACGGCTACGACCCCGAGAACCACGCGCTCGTCATGGAGGACATGTCCGACCTGGAGGTGCTGCGCACACTCCTGAACGAGGGCGAGCCCTACGGCCCGCACACCTCGGCGAGGATCGGCGAGTTCCTCGCCCAGTTCTCCTTCGCCACCAGCGACTTCGGCATGCCGTCCGTCGAGCGCGAGGCGCTGGTCGCGGCCTCCGTCAGCCCCGAAATCTGCAAGATCACCGAAGACGTCGCGCTGTCCGAGCCGTTGGCCGACCCGCGTCGACACGTTCTTCGACGACGCCTACCTGGACCGCTTCCTGCGCAAGGTCTGGACGGAGTCGATCGGCTACGCCGGCACGGAAATCATCCGCAGAATCTTCGGCTTCGCCCACCTGAGCGACCTGAGCGACCTGAGCGACCTTGCCGGACCCGGCCCCGGCATCCCGCAGCGCCCTCCTGCTCGGCCGCGAACTGATCGTAAGCCGCGAGGAGTTGAGACCCCGCACGAGGTGAGGGCGGTGGCTGCGACGTCCTGAAGGGGCGCGGGCCTGTATCGATCTGCGGCTCCGCCGCGTGGGCGGGAGCAGGCCCCCACGCCCCTTCAGGCGACATACAACCCCTACTTCTTGTCGAGCAGATCCTGAACCTGGCTGCGGACCTCGTCCGTGGCAAGCCCCCGGATCGTCAGCGTCGTACGCCGCCGCAGCACGTCATCCGGCGTCTGCGCCCACTCGTTGTCCCGCGCGTACACGACCTGCGCCCAGATCTCCGGAGCGTCGGGGTGAACCCGCCGGCCCAGCTCCGGGTTCTCGTTCGCCAGCCGCGCGATGTCGAAGGCCAGCGAGCCGTAGTGCGTCGCCAGGTGCTTCGCCGTGTCGGCGGCCATCCGCGGCCCGGGCGCCGGATTGTCGACCAGCAGCCGATGCGCGACCGCACGCGGGTTCGCGACCCCCGGCAGCGGCAGCTTCTTCGGCAGCGAGGAGATCGGCTCGAAGTCGTCGCCCAGCGGAGCGCCCGGCAGCGCCTCCAGCTTCTTCATCACCGTACGGCCGATGTGCCGGAACGTCGTCCACTTGCCGCCCGCGACGGACAGCATGCCGCCACGGCCTTCCGTGACCACGGTCTCGCGCTTGGCCTTCGCCGTGTCGCCGGGGCCGCCCGGCAGTACCCGCAGACCCGCGAACGAGTAGGCGATGAGGTCCCGGGACAGCTGCTGGTCGCGGATGGAGAACGCGGCCTCGTCGAGTATCTGGGCGGTGTCCTTCTCGGTGACCGAGACATCCGCAGGATCGCCCTCGAACTCCTCGTCGGTGGTGCCGAGCAGCAGCATGTCCTCCCAGGGGAGGGCGAACGTGATGCGGTACTTGTCGATGGGGGTCGCGAGCGCGGCCTTCCAGGGGGCGGTCCGCTTCAGGACCAGGTGCGCGCCCTTGGAGAGGCGGATGGACGGAGTCGCGTTCGGGTCCTCCATCTTGCGCAGGTGGTCGACCCACGGGCCGGTCGCGTTGAGGACCAGACGGGCGCCGACGCCGAACTCGTCGCCGGAGGTGCGGTCGCGCAGCTCGGCGCCGGTCACCCGGCCCTTGGTGAACCGCAGCCCGGTCACCTCGGCGTGGTTGAGGACCACCGCGCCCGCCTCGACGGCCGCGCGGACCGTCATCAGCGCCATGCGCGCGTCGTTCATCTGGTCGTCGCCGTACACGGCGACGGCCTTGAGGTTGTCGGTGCGCAGCTCGGGCACGTCCTGCGCGGCCTTGGCCGGGGACAGCAGGTGGCCGACGCCGTCGCCGAACGCCGACAGCGCGGAGTAGGCGAAGACGCCCGCCCCGAGCTTCGCCGCGCCGTGCGGCCCGCCCTTGTACACGGGGAGGTAGAACGTGAGCGGGTTCGCCAGATGGGGGGCCACCTGACGGGAGACCGCACGGCGCTCGAAGTGGTTCTCCGCCACCAGCTTCACCGCGCCGGTCTGCAGGTAGCGCAGACCGCCGTGGAGCAGCTTGGAGGAGGCGGAGGAGGTGGCGCCGGCGAAGTCGCCGGCGTCGACCAGGGCCACCCTGAGGCCGGACTGCGCGGCGTGCCAGGCGGTGGAGATGCCCAGGATGCCGCCGCCGATGACGAGGAGGTCGTACGACGCCTTGGAGAGCTGCTCCCGGGTCTCGGCACGGCTCGGGTTCGAGCCGGACGCCGGGCGCGTCCCCAGGGCAGGCACGGACTGCAGGGAGGACTGACTGGTCATGTGGGGTTCTTACTCCTCGTCAGTTTTCGTCTTCGATCCAGCCCATGGTCCGCTCCACGGCCTTGAGCCAGCTCTTGTACTCACGGTCGCGGGCGTCCGCGTCCATGCGGGGGGTCCACTCGGCGGCCCGGCGCCAGTTGGCGCGCAGGTCGTCGGTGCTGGTCCAGAAGCCGACGGCGAGACCGGCGGCGTAGGCGGCGCCGAGGCAGGTGGTCTCGGCGACCATCGGGCGCACCACGGGGGCGTCCAGGAAGTCCGAGAGCGTCTGCATCAGCAGGTTGTTGGAGGTCATGCCGCCGTCGACCTTGAGGGCCGCGAGCTCGACGCCGGAGTCCTTCGTCATGGCGTCGGTGATCTCACGGGTCTGCCAGGCGGTGGCCTCCAGGACGGCGCGCGCGAGGTGCGCCTTGGTGACGTACCGGGTGAGGCCGGCGATCACACCGCGGGCGTCGGAGCGCCAGTACGGGGCGAACAGACCGGAGAAGGCCGGCACGAAGTAGGCGCCGCCGTTGTCCTCGACGGAGAGCGCGAGCGTCTCGATCTCGGCGGCGGTGGAGATCAGGCCCATCTGGTCGCGCATCCACTGCACCAGCGAACCGGTGACGGCGATCGAGCCCTCGAGGGCGTAGACCGGGGCGTCCTCGCCGATGCGGTAGCCGACGGTGGTGAGCAGGCCGGAGTAGGAGTTGATGATCTTCTCACCGGTGTTCATGAGCATGAACGTGCCGGTGCCGTACGTCGACTTGGCCTCGCCCTCCGCGAAACAGGTCTGGCCGAACAGGGCCGCCTGCTGGTCGCCGAGCGCGGACGCGACCGGGATGCCGCCGAGCAGGTCGCCCAGCTTGCCGCCGGTGACCTCGCCGTAGACCTCGGCGGAGGAGCGGATCTCGGGGAGCATCGACAGCGGGACGCCGATGGACTCGGCGATCTTCTCGTCCCACTCCAGCGTGTGGAGGTTCATGAGCAGGGTGCGGGAGGCGTTGGTGACGTCGGTGACGTGGCGGCCGCCGTTGACACCGCCGGTCAGGTTCCAGATGACCCAGCTGTCCATGGTGCCGAAGAGGATGTCGCCGGCCTCGGCGCGCTCGCGCAGGCCCTCGACGTTGTCCAGCAGCCAGCGGGCCTTGGGCCCGGCGAAGTAGGAGGCCAGCGGCAGGCCCGTCTCGCGGCGGAAGCGGTCCTGGCCGACGTTGCGGCCGAGCTCCTTGCAGAGCGCGTCGGTGCGGGTGTCCTGCCAGACGATGGCGTTGTGGACGGGCTCGCCGGTGTTCTTGTCCCACAGCAGCGTGGTCTCACGCTGGTTGGTGATGCCGATGGCCTTGATGTCGGCACGGGTGATGCCGGCCTTCTCGATGGCTCCGGCGACGACTTCCTGGACGTTGGTCCAGATCTCGTTGGCGTTGTGCTCGACCCAGCCCGGCTTCGGGAAGATCTGCTCGTGCTCCTTCTGGTCGACGGAGACGATCCGGCCGTCCCGGTCGAAGACGATGCAGCGGGAGGAGGTGGTGCCCTGGTCGATGGCGGCGATGAACGGGCCGGCGGTGTGCGCGTCGGTCACTGTGTGCTCCTGAAGTTCCGTGGTTGAGGGGCTGTCTTGCGGCGCTGCTGACTACAGGGTGCGGCTGGTGCTCTTAAGCAAAAGCGACGTTGTAGATGCCTGCAGCGATCGCGCCGCCGATCAGCGGGCCGACCACCGGGATCCAGGCGTAGCTCCAGTCGGAGCCGCCCTTGTTGGGCAGGGGCAGGAGGGCGTGCACGATGCGCGGACCGAGGTCACGGGCCGGGTTGATCGCGTAGCCGGTCGGGCCGCCGAGGGACAGACCGATCGAGACGACGACGAGCGCGGTGATCAGGGCGCCCAGGTTGCCGAGGCCGTTGCCCTTGTCGTTGAGTCCCTGGGTGAGGACGGCCAGCACCAGCACGATGGTGCCGATGATCTCCGTGGCCAGGTTCTGCCAGACGACGCGGATCTCCGGACCGGTGGAGAAGATGCCGAGGACCGGGCCGGCGCCCTGTTCCTGCGCCTCGACGGCCTTGACCTTCGTGGACTGCGCGCCCGGACCGCCGACGATCTCCTTGTCGGTGAGGTGCGCGTGGAACTGGCCGTAGTAGGCGACCCAGACCAGGGTGGCGCCGATGGCGGCGCCGAGCAGCTGTCCGCCCCAGTAGACCGGAACGTTGCTCCAGTCGTCGTCCTTGATCGCGAGTGCGAGGGTGACCGCCGGGTTGAGGTGGGCGCCGGAGAGGGGCGCCGAGGTGTAGACGGCCGTCAGAACGGCGAAACCCCACCCGAAGGTGATGGCGAGCCAGCCGGCGTTGCGGGCCTTGGAGGCCTTCAGCGTCACGGCGGCGCAGACGCCGCCGCCGAGCAGGATGAGTATGGCGGTACCGATGGTCTCGCCGATGAAGATGTCGGAGCTGGACACCCGCGACTCCTTTGTCCTTCGTCCAGGGAAGCCGAACCCCGGGTCCCGCCGGGGGTTCGAGCGCCCTCGGGGGTGAGAGCGATGCCGGCCTCTGGCGTTGTCACACTCTAGCGTGTATTGCCGTTAGGTGTTCGACAATGCCGACCGATGGACGGGAGTCTTGCTCCGGCGTTACGTGTGCGTCAAGAGTGCTGTTGTCGAAAACTCGATCGTTATTGATCGATGCGAGTTATCGATCTTCGGGCTGGTGCGCACACTCTCGCCCTTTTTGTTCATGTACGAGGGCGTTTCAGCGTATGCCAGGAGCCGGAGCGGCGTCCTGCCGTCCCGGCCTGCTCTCACGGACTTCTCAGGTGCCTGTGGGGGTGCCTGCTCAGGTGCTTTCCGGGTGCTGCGGGTCGCTCAGAAGCGCCCGGCGCCCAGGTCCCGCGACACCGCGCGGGCGCAGTCGCGCACCGCCGCGATCAGCTCGGGGCGCAGCTCGCCGTCCCGGCCCAGGCGTTCCACGGCGCCCGTGATGCCGACCGCGCCGACGGGCATGCGCCGCCGGTCGTGGATCGGCGCCGCGATGGAGGCCACGCCCTCCCAGGTCTCCTCCACGTCGGCCGCGTACCCGCGCGCGCGGGTGAGGTCGAGGATGTGCTCGAAGGCCTCCGGCTCGCACACCGTACGGTCCGTGAACGGCTTGCGCTCGGCCTCCAGGGCCTCGCTGTGCGCGACGGGATCGTAGGCCGACAGCACCTTGCCCAGGGCCGTGGAGTGCAACGGCTGCATGGCGCCGATCTCCAGCACCTGCCGGCTGTCGTCGGGCCGGAAGACGTGGTGCACGATCAGCACGCCATGCTGGTGCAGCACCCCCAGGTGCACGCTCTCGCCGCTGGAACGGGCCAGGTCGTCCGTCCACACCAGGGCACGCGCGCGTAGCTCGTGCACGTCCAGGTAGGTGGTGCCCAGGCGCAGCAGCTCCGCGCCCAGCTGGTAGCGCCCGGAGGCGTCGTCCTGCTCCACGAAGCCCTCCTGCTGGAGGGTGCGCAGGATGCCGTGGGCGGTGCCCTTGGCCAGGCCCGTGGACGAGGCGATGTCCGACAGGCCCAGGCGCCGCTCGCCGCCCGCGAGCAGCCGCAGCATCGCGGCCGCACGTTCGACCGACTGGATGTTCCGTGCCATCGCCGTCCTGCCTCCGTCCCCTCGACCGACCACGCGCGGTAGCTGCTCCGCCGTTCGGCAATGTCGAACACTACCGGTCCATGCCGACCTCCCGCCAATGGTCGGTCGATACGTGTTACGTCATTCGTCTCCCCGGAGTGGCGCGCCCGTCGCACGGTCGTGCCCCGGTTGTGGGACGGTCGTGCCCCGCTCGTGATCGGGTCGCGGCCCGGCCGTCCCGCCCGTCCGCCCCGTGGACGCCCCTGACCATAAGGCCTCCGTCCCGGCTACCCTGACGGCGTGCGCTCTCCTCGGGAAGCCGTTCGGCACGCATCCTGAGGTAACGCAAAGCCGACAGCCGTCGCATCTGAGGGAGCCCTTTCATGGCCTCTGTGCCGCCGACCCCTTCCGCCGACAGCCGGACCCGTGTGTCCGCGCTCCGAGAGGCCCTGGCCACCCGAGTGGTGGTGGCCGACGGAGCCATGGGCACCATGCTCCAGGCCCAGGAGCCCACCCTCGAGGACTTCGAGAACCTCGAGGGCTGCAACGAGATCCTCAACCTCACCCGGCCGGACATCGTCCGCTCCGTGCACGAGGAGTACTTCGCCGCAGGCGTGGACTGCGTCGAGACCAACACGTTCGGCGCAAACCACTCCGCCATGGCCGAGTACGACATCCCCGAACGGGTGTACGAGCTGTCCGAGGCGGGCGCCCGCATCGCCCGCGAGACGGCCGACGCCTTCGCCGCCCGCGACGGGCGCCAGCGCTGGGTCCTCGGGTCGATCGGCCCCGGCACCAAGCTGCCGACCCTCGGCCACATCGGCTTCACCACGCTGCGCGACGCCTACCAGCAGAACGCCGAGGGCCTCATCACCGGTGGTGCCGACGCGCTCGTCGTCGAGACCACCCAGGACCTGCTGCAGACCAAGGCCGCCGTCCTGGGCGCCCACCGCGCCCGGGAGCTGGCCGGCCTGGACGTGCCGCTGATCGTCTCCGTGACCGTCGAGACGACCGGCACGATGCTGCTCGGCTCGGAGATCGGCGCCGCTCTGACGGCGCTGGAGCCGCTCGGCATCGACATGATCGGCATGAACTGCGCCACCGGCCCGGCCGAGATGAGCGAGCACCTGCGCTACCTGGCCCGCAACGCGCGCATCCCACTGGCCTGTATGCCGAACGCGGGACTGCCCGTGCTGGGCAAGAACGGGGCGTCCTACCCGCTGAGCGCCCCGGAGCTCGCCGACGCCCAGGAGAACTTCGTCCGCGACTACGGCCTGTCCCTGGTCGGCGGCTGCTGCGGCACCACCCCCGAGCACCTGCGCCAGGTCGTCGAACGCGTACGCGACCTGACCCCCGCCCCGCGCACCCCGCGCCCCGAGGCCGGCGCCGCCTCCCTCTACCAGAGCGTCCCCTTCCGCCAGGACACCTCCTACCTCGCCATCGGCGAGCGCACCAACGCCAACGGCTCCAAGAAGTTCCGCGAGGCCATGCTCGCCGGCCGCTGGGACGACTGCGTCGAGATGGCCCGCGAGCAGATCCGCGAGGGCGCGCACCTGCTCGACCTGTGCGTGGACTACGTCGGCCGCGACGGCGTCGCCGACATGGAGGAACTCGCCGGCCGCTTCGCCACCGCCTCCACCCTGCCGATCGTCCTGGACTCCACCGAGGTCGACGTCATCCGGGCGGGCCTGGAGAAGCTCGGCGGCCGCGCGGTCATCAACTCCGTCAACTACGAGGACGGCGACGGCCCCGAGTCCCGCTTCGCCAAGGTCACCAAGCTGGCCCAGGAGCACGGCGCCGCGCTGATCGCGCTGACCATCGACGAGGAGGGCCAGGCCCGCACCCCCGAGAAGAAGGTCGAGATCGCCGAACGGCTCATCGACGACCTCACCGGGAACTGGGGCATCCGCGAGGAGGACATCCTCATCGACACCCTGACCTTCACCATCTGCACCGGTCAGGAGGAGTCCCGCGGCGACGGCGTCGCCACCATCGAGGCGATCCGCGAGCTCAAGCGCCGCCACCCCGACGTCCAGACCACCCTGGGCCTGTCGAACATCTCCTTCGGCCTCAACCCGGCCGCCCGCATCCTGCTCAACTCCGTCTTCCTCGACGAATGCGTCAAGGCGGGCCTGGACTCGGCGATCGTGCACGCCTCGAAGATCCTGCCCATCGCCCGCTTCACCGAGGAGGAGGTGCAGACGGCCCTCGACCTCATCCACGACCGCCGCGCCGAGGGATACGACCCGCTCCAGAAGCTCATGCAGCTCTTCGAGGGCGCCACGGCGAAGTCCCTGAAGGCGGGCAAGGCCGAGGAACTGGCCGCGCTGCCCCTTCAGGAGCGCCTCAAGCGCCGCATCATCGACGGCGAGCGCAACGGCCTGGAGAGGGACCTCGACGAGGCCCTGCAGAGCCGCCCGGCGCTGGACATCGTCAACGAGACCCTCCTGGACGGCATGAAGGTCGTCGGCGAACTCTTCGGCTCCGGCCAGATGCAGTTGCCGTTCGTGCTCCAGTCCGCCGAGGTGATGAAGGCCGCCGTCGCCCACCTCGAACCGCACATGGAGAAGACCGACGACGACGGCAAGGGCACGATCGTGCTGGCCACCGTCCGCGGCGACGTCCACGACATCGGCAAGAACCTCGTCGACATCATCCTGTCCAACAACGGCTACACCGTCGTCAACCTCGGCATCAAGCAGCCCGTCTCCGCGATCCTGGACGCCGCCGCCGAGCACCGCGCCGACGTCATCGGCATGTCCGGCCTCCTGGTCAAGTCCACCGTGATCATGAAGGAGAACCTCGAGGAGCTCAACCAGCGCGGCCTCGCGGCGAACTACCCCGTCATCCTCGGCGGCGCCGCCCTGACCAGGGCCTACGTCGAGCAGGACCTGCACGGGATCTACGAGGGCGAGGTCCGCTACGCCCGCGACGCCTTCGAGGGCCTGCGCCTCATGGACGCCCTCATCGGCGTCAAGCGGGGCGTGCCCGGCGCGAAGCTGCCCGACCTGAAGCAGCGCCGGGTCCGCGCGAGCACGACCGCCGTCGAGGTCGAGGAACGCCCGGAGGAAGGCCATGTCCGCTCCGACGTGGCCACCGACAACCCCGTCCCCAAGGCGCCCTTCGACGGCACCCGCGTCATCAAGGGCATCCAGCTCAAGGAGTATGCCTCCTGGCTCGACGAGGGCGCCCTGTTCAAGGGCCAGTGGGGCCTGAAGCAGGCCCGCGCCGGTGACGGACCCACCTACGAGGAACTCGTCGAGACCGAGGGCCGGCCCCGGCTGCGCGGCCTCCTGGACAGGCTCCAGACCGACAACCTCCTCGAAGCCGCCGTCGTCTACGGCTACTTCCCCTGCGTGTCCAAGGACGACGACCTGATCATCCTGGACGAACAGGGCAACGAACGCACCCGCTTCACCTTCCCCCGCCAGCGCCGCGGCCGCCGCCTGTGCCTGGCCGACTTCTTCCGCCCGGAGGAGTCGGGCGAGACGGACGTCGTCGGCCTCCAGGTCGTCACCGTCGGCTCCCGCATCGGCGAGGAGACCGCCAAGCTCTTCGAGTCCAACTCCTACCGCGACTACCTCGAACTGCACGGCCTGTCCGTGCAGTTGGCGGAGGCCCTCGCCGAGTACTGGCACGCGCGCGTGCGTTTTGAACTCGGCTTCGCCGGCGAGGACCCGGCCGACATCGAGGACATGTTCGCCCTGAAGTACCGCGGCGCCCGCTTCTCCCTCGGCTACGGCGCCTGCCCCGACCTGGAGGACCGCGCCAAGATCGCCCAACTGCTGCGGCCCGAGCGGATCGGCGTCCACCTGTCCGAGGAGTTCCAACTCCACCCCGAGCAGTCCACGGACGCCATCGTGATCCACCACCCCGAGGCGAAGTACTTCAACGCACGGTGACCCCAGGCGTGCCACCGAGCACACTGATCCGATAAGTCGTACACTGGTCGGTCCACTGCAGGCCGGTTCCCCAGCGGGAACCGGCCTGCTCGTCCCTCAAGGAGGTACGTGGATGACCAGCACGGTTCCCGCGCCAGTAACCCGCACGGCCGAGGGCTCAGCCCTGCAGGCCGTGCTGCTCGACATGGACGGCACTCTGGTGGACAGCGAGGGCTTCTGGTGGGACGTCGAGGTCGAGATCTTCGCCGGACTCGGCCACATCCTCGACGACTCCTGGCGCCATGTGGTGGTCGGCGGCCCGATGAGCCGCAGTGCCGGGTTCCTGATCGAGGCGACCGGGGCCGACATCACCCTTGCCGACCTGACCGTCCTGCTCAACGAGGGGTTCGAGGACCGCATCACCCGCGCCCTGCCCCTGATGCCGGGAGCCGCCCGACTGCTCGCCGAGCTGGCCGAGCACGAGGTCCCCACGGCCCTCGTCTCCGCCTCCCACCGGCGCATCATCGACCGTGTCCTCGTCTCACTCGGCGCCGAGAACTTCCGGCTGAGCGTCGCCGGCGACGAGGTCCCGCGCACCAAGCCGTACCCCGACCCCTATCTGTTCGCCGCCGTCGGCCTCGGCGTGGACCCGACCAGATGCGCCGTCGTCGAGGACACCGCGACCGGCGTCGCCTCGGCGGAGGCGGCGGGCTGTCACGTCGTCGCGGTGCCCTCCGTGGCCCCCATCGCACCGTCCGCGCGCCGCACCGTCGTACCCTCCCTGGAACAGGTCGACCTGCCCTTTCTGCGTGGCCTGATGCCGCTCCGATGATCGCCACCACGATCATTGGAGAGCGACCGGCAACGGAAATGCGAGAGAGCGTTCACCCAGCGTGCACCGCCGATAACCAGGAATTCGGCGGACGTGTGCGCGGGGGAATTCGGATCTTCCTCGACGCCTTCTGGACGGCCGAATTCCGCCCCACTCGAACCCTTTTGAGCATGTGACGTTCCCCACCCGACCGAGGGTCGACAGATGACTCTCCGTGTGCTGTACGCCCTCGTCGGAGGGGCTCGGGCGCGTCTTTGTGTCCCGATTGGTGATTCGCTGTACGAATCCTTCCGCTGACGGTTGTTCAGTGCGTCCACAGCCGGTTTCACAGCGTGATGGGCTTTCAACTCCGGTGGCCGCGAACGGTCGTGCTGGTGCGGACTAATCTCGTCGCGAGAACATCGCCGTAACCCCGTGATCCGCCGCGACACCCCTGCATGCCGGATACACGGACCGACAGCTCTGGAGAAACTCGAGCATGAACCGCAAGACTTTGGTGCTGCCGGCCGTGGTCGGTCTGCTCGCGCCCGTTCTCGCCGCCTGCGGCGGGTCCGACAGCGGCAGCGGCAGCGGCGACGCCATCGTCGTCGGCACCACCGACCGGTTCACCGCCACCAAGGACGCACCGGCGCCGCTCGACCCGGCGTACTCCTACGACGTCGGCACCTGGAACATCCTGCGCCAGACCGTGCAGACCCTGATGATCCAGCCCAAGGGCGAGGGCGAACCCGTCCCGGAGGCGGCCGAGAGCTGCAGCTTCACCGACAGCGGCAATGAGCGCTACGCCTGCAAGCTGCGCAGCGGCCTGAAGTTCGCCAATGGCGACGCCATCACCGCCAAGGACGTCAAGTTCTCCATCGAGCGCGCCCGCACCATCAAGGCCGACTCCGGCGTCTTCGCCCTGCTGTCCACCATCGACACCATCGAAACGCAGGGCGACAACGAAGTCATCTTCCACCTCAAGACCGCCGACGCCACTTTCCCCTTCAAGCTGTCGACTCCGGTCGCCGGCATCGTCAACCCCGCCGACTACGACAAGGGCAAGCTGCGCGACGGCTTCGCGGTCGACGGCTCCGGCCCCTACACCCTCAAGGCCGAGACCGACGGCGACGAGATGACCAAGGCCGTGTTCACGAAGAACCCCAACTACAAGGGGACGCTCGACGTGAACAACGACGAGGTCGACATGGTCTCCTACAAGGACGCCGAGGCCATGGGCACCGCCCTGCAAAAGGGCGACATCGACCTCATGACCCGCACCATGTCGCCGGAGCAGATCAAGAAGCTCTCCGAGGGCTCCGCCGACGGCGACATCGACATGGTCGAACTCAACGGCCTCGAGATCCGCTACCTCGCGTTCAACACCACCGCCCCCACCGTCAAGTCCAAGGCCGTGCGCCAGGCGATGGCCCAGGTCATCAACCGCGCCGAGCTGGTATCCAAGGTGTACGGCTCCCAGGCCGAGCCGCTCTACTCGCTCGTCCCGGCCACCCTCACCGGCCACTCCAACTCGTTCTTCAACGCCTACGGCGACCCGAGCGTCTCCAAGGCCAAGAACCTGCTGAACGACGCGGACGTCACCACCCCGGTGAAGCTGACGCTGAACTACACGACCGACCACTACGGCCCGGCCACCAAGCAGGAGTTCGAGACGCTGCAGAAGCAGCTCAACGACAGCGGCCTGTTCGACGTCACCATCCAGGGCACCCCCTGGGACTCGTTCGTCCCCGCCGAGCGCAAGGGCGAGTACGCCGTCTGGGGCATGGGCTGGTTCCCCGACTTCCCCGACGCCGACAACTTCGTCGCCCCGTTCCTCGACAAGGACAACTTCCTCAAGTCCCCGTACGCCAACAGCGACATCATCAACAACCTGATCCCGGCCTCCCGCCGCGAGGCCGACCGCCTGAGCGCCGCGGCGAACCTGAAGGAGATCCAGGACACCGTCGCCAAGGACGTACCGATCCTCCCGCTGTGGCAGGGCAAGCAGTACGTCGCCGCCAACAACGACGTCACGGGCACGGCCTACGCGCTGAACTCCTCCGCCACCCTCCAGCTGTGGGAACTCGGCCGAGGCACCAGCAACTGACGCGGGCCCCTGACGGTCCGGGGCCCGGAACAGCGGCCCCGGTGTGACGAAAACCGACGACAAAGGCACTTCGTGAACATGCGCAACCAGTGGCCGGTCCTGCCCATCGTGGCGGGGCTGGCCTCCGGCCTGTTAACCGGCTGCGGCACCCAGAGCGGCGGCTCCGGAGGCGACACCTCCGCCGTGGTCCTGGGGATGTCCGACGACGTCCTCGCCACCGACCCCGCCTCCGGCTACGACCCCGGCTCCTGGCTGTTGTTCAACAACGTCTTCCAGTCGCTGCTGAGCTTCCCCAAGGGCGGCACCGAACCCGAACCGGACGCGGCCAAGGAGTGCTCCTTCAGCGACACCAAGACCCAGGTCTACACGTGCACCCTGAAGGACGGCCTGAAGTTCAGCAACGGCGACGCCCTCACCTCCGAGGACGTCAAGTTCTCCTTCGACCGCATGCTGAAGATCAACGACGACGCCGGCCCGGCCATCATGTTCCCCATGCTCGACACGGTCGAGACGCCCGACGCCAAGACCGTCGTCTTCACACTGAAGGTCCCCGACGCCACCTTCCCCAGCAAGATCGCCTCAGGCGCCGGCTCCATCGTCGACCACAAGGAATACGACGCCGACAGCCTGCGCAAGGACGGCGGCGCCGTCGGCTCCGGCCCCTACAAACTGGACTCCTTCGGCGACGACGAAGCCGTCTTCTCCGTCAACGAGAACTACCGGGGCACCGCCGACGACGCCCAGAACACCGGCGTCACCCTGAAGTTCTTCAGCGGCGACCAGAAGGCCCTCAAAAAGGCCCTGCTCGCCGGCGACGTCGACATCGCCTACCGCGGCCTCACCGCCACCGACATCTCCGACATCGAGCAGAGCACCGACAACGCCGGCGCCGAGGTCGTCGAGGGCAGCAGCGCCGAGGTACAGCACCTCGTCTTCAACACGGCCGACCCCGTCGCCGGAAAGCTCGGCGTCCGCCGCGCCATCGCCCACCTGATCGACCGCGAAGCCCTCATCAAGGACGTCTACCAGGGCACCGCCGACCCCCTCTACTCGATCGTCCCGGCCGGCATCACGGGCCACAACACCGCCTTCTTCGACCGCTACGGTGCCCGCCCCTCCCCGGCCAAGGCCGCCGCCGCACTCGCCGACGAGGGCATCACCGACAAGGTGAAACTCACCCTCTGGTCCACCCCGTCCCGCTACGGCCCCGCCACCGACCAGGAGCTCAAGGCCATCGCCGCCCAGCTCAACGCCAGCGGCCTGTTCGACGCCGACGTCAAGTCCGTCGCCTACGACCAGTACGAGAAGGACATCGCCGCCGGCAAGTACGGCGTCTACGTCAAGGGCTGGGTCCCCGACTACCCCGACGCCGACAACTTCACCTCGCCCTTCTTCGGCAAGGGCAACGTGCTCGGCAACAACTACACCAACGAAGCCATCACCGGCACCCTCATCCCGCGCACCGCCGCCCAGAGCGACCGCACCGCCACCGGCACCGACTTCGCCGACATCCAGAACCTCGTCGCCGAACAACTGCCCGTCCTGCCCATCTGGCAGGCCAAGCAGTACGCCGTCGTCGGCGACCACGTCTACGGCCTCGAGAACTGCCTCGACGCCTCGACGGTGTTCCGCTTCTGGGAACTCAGCAAGGGCTGACAGCTCCTCAGCAAGAGCTGACAGCCCAACGCGACAGGGCGCCCCTCCAGCCCGGAGAGGCGCCCTGCGTTCGAACCCACTCGAACCCGCGGTCTCCTACTGCGCGCCGGGGCGCACCAGACCGCTCTCGTACGCGTACACCGCGGCCTGCACCCGGTCGCGCAGCCCCAGCTTCGTCAGCACATGACCCACATGAGTCTTCACCGTCGTCTCACTGACGAACAGATCGGCCGCGATCTCCGCGTTCGACAGCCCCCGCGCCACCAGCTTCAGCACCTCCACCTCACGGTCGGTGAGCGTGTGCAGCGTGTCCGGCACCGGCTCTTCGCCCGACGGCAGATGCGTGGCGTACTTGTCCAGCAGCCGACGCGTGATACTCGGCGCCAGCATCGCCTCACCGGCCGCCACCACCCGGATCGCCTGCACCAGTTCGTCGGCGGGCGCGTCCTTCAGCAGAAACCCGCTCGCCCCGGCCCGCAGCGCCTCCACCACGTACTCGTCGAGATCGAACGTGGTCAGCACCAGCACCTTCGCCGGACCGTCCCGCCCCGGCCCGGTGATCTGCCGGGTCGCCTCCACCCCGTCCATCCGCGGCATCCGGATGTCCATCAGCACCACATCGGGCTGCAACGCCCGCACCTGGTCGAGAGCCTGCAGGCCGTCTCCGGCCTCGCCGACGACCGCGATGTCCTGCTCGGCCTCCAGAATCATCCGGAAGCCCGTGCGCAGCAGCGGCTGGTCATCGACCAGTAGGACGCGGATGGCCACGTAAGTCTCCTTCTCTAGCCCGGCCCCATTCTGCCCTGCGCCCCTGACTCGGACTCTGCCGCCCTCACCGGCAGCGTCACAGGCAGCGGATACGGCGGGGGAGTGCCACCGAACTCCGGACAGTGCGCCTGGTGATCGCACCAGCCGCACAACTTCGTGGGCCGCGGCCGCCACTCACCCGTCTGCGTCGCCAGCCGGATCGCCTCCCACAGCGCGAGCAACTTGCGCTCGACCCGCTCCAGATCTGCCAGGACGGGATCGTAGGTCAGCACATCCCCACTGCCGAGATACACCAGCTGCAGCCGCCGCGGAACCACGTTCTTCAGCCGCCACACCACCAGGGCGTAGAACTTCATCTGGAACAGCGCACCGTCGGCGTACTCCGCGCGCGGCGCCTTGCCCGTCTTGTAGTCGACGATCCGCACCTCACCCGTCGCCGCCACATCGACCCGGTCGATGATCCCGCGCAACCGCAGCCCCGACTCCAGCTCCGCCTCGACGAACAGCTCCCGCTCGGCCGGCTCCAGCCGCGTCGGATCCTCCAGCGTGAACCAGCGCTCGACCAGCCCCTCCGCCTCCGCCAGCCAGCCCGCCAGCCGCTCACCCTCCGGATCGTCGGCGAACAGCTCCCCGACCTCCGGCCGCGTCTCCCGCAGCCGGTCCCACTGGCCCGGAATCAGCGACTTGGCCCGCGGCGCGGTCCGCTCCGCCGCCGGAGCGTCGAACAACCGCTCAAGCACCGCATGCACCAACGTCCCCTTCGTCGCCGCCGGGCTGGGCTTCTCCGGAAGCCGGTCGATCACCCGGAACCGGTACAACAGCGGACACTGCATGAAATCACCGGCCCGCGAGGGCGACAGCGAGGCAGGCGCCGTCGCGACGACCGCCGCCTCCGCCTCGGGCGCGGCAGCCCCCGCCTCGGGCACGGCAGCCTCCGCCGACTTGGCCACCACATCTCCGTCACCCGCCGGGACGACGCCCTCGCCACTGCTCTCCATGCCCCAGACCATACGGCCCACCACTGACAGTCACCCAGCCCGCGCACCCACCGCACCCCCAACAGCGGCGACGAGCGGGGAAACACGGGGGGTGCCGGGGCGGAACGCGTCCCGACCGCCGCATACCATCGGTCCCAGACCCTCCCGCCCGGCACGAGCGGGAGACGCTTCGATCGAGGGGAAACCGTGGTGGAAAGCGGCGGGAGCGGGCGGCCGCGGCCGGACAACGAACAGTCGGCCGAGCACCCCGCCACACCTGCGTCTCCGGCCACCGACCTCGCCCAGACCCCGGCCGCACCGCAGCCCGCGGCCACGGCGAAGCCGAGCGAGCCCGCCGCCGACGGCGCGGACACCCCACAAGGACCCCCTCCCCCCGACGCCGAAAGCGGCAACGGCGGCACCGGTGACACCAGCGGCACGCGCGACACGGGTGGGAACAGAAACCCGGCCGAAGGCAAAGCCGACGGAGCCGAAGCCGACGAAGCCGAAGCCGAGACCGGGCGGCCGACGCCCCCGACCCTCCCCAAAGGCCCCCCACCCCCACGCCCCCCGGAGCAGCCCCGCGGCGGCCTCCTCATGGGCCGCCCCTTCGGCGTCCCCGTCTACGTCGCCCCCAGCTGGTTCCTCGTAGCCGCCCTCATCACCTGGGTCTTCGGCGGCCAGCTCGACCGCGTCCTGCCCGAACTCGGCGCCGCCCGCTACCTCGTCTCCCTCTTCTTCGCCGTCGCCTTCTACGCCTCCGTACTCATCCACGAACTCGCCCACACCGTCGCCGCGCTCCGCTTCAAACTCCCCGTCCGCCGCATCCAGCTCCAGTTCTTCGGCGGCGTCTCCGAGATCGAGAAGGAAGCCGAGACCCCCGGCCGCGAGTTCTGGCTGGCCTTCGTCGGCCCGCTCCTCTCCCTCGTCCTGTCCGGCCTCTTCTACCTCGCCATGCAACCCGTCGAGCCCGGCACCGTCCCCGGCGTCCTCCTGGCCGGCCTGATGATCTCCAACCTCATCGTGGCGATCTTCAACCTCCTGCCCGGCCTTCCCCTCGACGGCGGCCGAATGCTCCGCGCCGTCGTCTGGAAGATCACCGGCAAGCCCATGAGCGGCACCATCGCCGCCGCCTGGGTCGGCCGCGCCCTTGCCGTCTCCGTCCTCATCGGCCTGCCACTGCTCACCCAGTCCGGCGCCCTCGGCTCCAGCGCCGAAGACAGCGTCGGCATGGACACCGTCACCGACGCCCTCCTCGCCGCCATCCTCGCCGCGATCATCTGGACCGGCGCCGGCAACAGCCTGCGCATGGCCCGCCTGCGCGAACACCTCCCCGAACTGCGCGCCCGCACCCTCACCCGCCGCGCCGTCCCCGTCGAAACCAACACCCCCCTCTCCGAAGCCCTCCGCCGCGCCAACGACGCCGGCGCCCGCGCCCTCGTCGTCGTCGACGCCCACGGCGAACCCCTCTCCCTCGTCCGCGAGGCCGCCATCGTCGGCGTACCCGAACACCGCCGCCCCTGGGTTGTTGTCAGCGGCCTCGCCCAGGACCTCACCGACGGCATGCGCGTCTCCGCCGAACTCGCCGGCGAAGACCTCCTCGACGTCCTGCGCGCCACCCCCGCCACCGAATACCTCGTCGTCGAGGAGACCGGCGAGATCTTCGGCGTCCTGTCCGCCGCCGACGTCGAGCGCGCCTTCGTCAAAGCCATGGCCAGACCGTCCTGACCGGACCCCCACCGTGGTCGGCGGCCCCGGCAAACCCCGGTAGGCTGTTCACATGTCCGAACCGACCGGTGCCGCCCGCAGGCGCGGGCCCTTCAAGGTCGGGGACCAGGTTCAGCTGACCGACCCCAAGGGCCGCCACTACACGTTCACGCTCGAAGCCGGGAAGAACTTCCACACCCACAAGGGTTCCTTCCCGCACGACGAACTGATCGGCGCACCCGAGGGCAGCGTTGTCCGCACCACCGGGAACGTCGCCTACCTCGCGCTGCGCCCCCTGCTCCCCGACTACGTCCTGTCCATGCCCCGCGGCGCCGCCGTGGTCTACCCCAAGGACGCGGGGCAGATCCTCGCCTTCGCCGACATCTTCCCCGGCGCCCGCGTCGTCGAAGCCGGCGTCGGCTCCGGCTCGCTCAGCAGCTTCCTGCTGCGCGCCATCGGCGACCAGGGCATGCTGCACAGCTACGAGCGCCGCGAGGACTTCGCCGAGATCGCCCAGCAGAACGTCGAGCGGTACTTCGGCGGCCCCCACCCCGCCTGGCAGCTCACCGTCGGCGACCTCCAGGACAACCTGAGCGACACCGACGTCGACCGCGTCATCCTCGACATGCTCGCCCCCTGGGAATGCCTCGAAGCCGTCTCCAAGGCACTCGTCCCCGGCGGCATCCTCTGCTGCTACGTCGCCACCACCACCCAGCTCGCCCGGACCGTCGAGTCCATCCGCGAGATCGGCTCCTTCAACGAGCCGACCGCCTGGGAGACGATGATCCGCAACTGGCACATCGAAGGCCTCGCCGTCCGCCCCGACCACCGCATGATCGGCCACACCGGCTTCCTGCTCACCGCCCGCCGCCTCGCCGACGGCGTCGAGCCCCCCATGCGCCGCCGCCGCCCAGCCAAGGGCGCCTACGGCGAGGACTACGCCGGCCCCAACGCCGACGGAGGCACCGGCCGCTGACCGGCCCCCGCACCACAGCCAACGACAAGGCGCCGTGACCGAGTTCCCGCACCACACCCGGAACTCGACCACGGCGCCTTCCCGTTGACACCCACCCCCTTCACCCCACCCCACGTCCGAAATCCCGCACCCCGCCGTTCCCCCACCCTGTGACGTGTGGCACGATGCTGGCCAATCCCCCACCCCCACCAGCACAGCCATCGCAGGAGACACTCCTAGTGCAGCACTCCGCCCTCCCGGAACTGGCACACACCCACACCCGGCCCATCCACTGGGTCGCGACCGCCACCGCCCTCGCCGGCGTCATCGCACTCTCCTCACTCCTGCAACCCAAACCCGCGACCGCCGCCCAGGCCACCGCCCCCGACGCCAGACCCGCCACCACCACGGCCCCCGCCACCACCGGCGTCGACTTCCCCCTCGAATGCGGCCCCGTACAAGCCCTCGTGGTCAAGAAAGCCACCGGCGACCTCGACGGCGACGGCGCCCCCGAAACCGTCGCAGTCGTCCACTGCGACGCCGCCATGGGCACCCCGCCCGACGGCGTCTACGTCCTCACCCACAGCACCGACCCCACCCACGCGCGCGTGGTCGCCACCCTCGTCGACCCCAAGGACCGAACCACCGTCACCAGCATCGCCATCACCGACGGAGCCGTCCTCGCCACCCTCCTCGGCTACTCCACGCCCGACGTACCCAGTTGCTGCCCCGACCTGAAGGACAGCGCCAAGTGGCAGTGGAAGGACAACACGTTCATCCGCTCGACACCCGCCGGCGCCCACAGCGTCTGAAACCGGCCACCGGCCCTGTGAGAAATCAGACAGACGTCACCCAACGCACCCGGACACTCACTCCGCGTCCGGACCGTAGACCTCGACCCTGTCCGAAACTCGCCGCACATGAATACAGTCACCCGGACACTCCCGCGCCGAGTCCACCACATCCGTCAACAGCGGCAACGGCACCGGCACCGCCGCCCCCTTGGCCTGCAGAAGCTCCTCGTCCGCGCCCTTGACATACGCCAGACCATCGATGTCCAGCTCGAACACCTCAGGCGCATACTGAGCGCAGATCCCGTCACCGGTACAGAGATCCTGATCGATCCAAACCTCCAGTACCTCGCCGCCGACACCGGTCTCCTGCTGCACGCCCATGACTCCTGCCGTTTACTGTCGAGCCGCAAGGGAACGATGCAGGCTCTGACGGGTGTTGAACACTTCGACCCTACCCTCGGCCGCTTTCCAATCATGTTCGGTGGGTATTCCCCTGGCGTGAGGGAGAGCGCAAGGGTGAAGATCGGACACACCCCGACAGTCTTTGTGATCTAGGGGTTTCAATCGACACCCACCCAGGTAGGGTCTGGAAGCGTCCAGCTCCCCTTGGAGGAGGTGAGGACCGTGGCAGCCCACGACGACGACATGAACCGCGGCATCCGCCCGGGACGAGGGTCCGACGACCCGTCCGGGCAGATTGCCTACCTTGAGCAGGAGATCGCCGTCCTGCGACGCAAGCTCGCCGACTCTCCGCGACACACGAGGATTCTCGAAGAGCGGATCGTCGAGCTACAGACCAACCTGGCCGGCGTGTCCGCCCAGAACGAGCGACTCGCGAGCACACTCCGTGAGGCCCGCGACCAGATCGTGGCCCTCAAGGAAGAAGTCGACCGGCTCGCCCAGCCGCCCGCCGGCTTCGGCGTCTTCCTCACGGCGAACGAGGACGGCACGGCCGACATCTTCACCGGAGGCCGCAAACTCCGCGTGAACGTCAGCCCCAGCGTCGAGCTCGATGAGCTCCGACGCGGCCAGGAAGTCATGCTCAACGAAGCGCTCAACGTGGTCGAAGCCATGGAGTACGAGCGCGTCGGGGACATCGTCACCCTCAAGGAGATCCTCGAGGACGGCGAACGAGCCCTGGTGCTCGGGCACACCGACGAGGAACGGGTGGTCAGGCTCGCCGAGCCGCTGCTGGACGTCACCATCCGCCCCGGCGACGCCCTCCTGCTCGAACCCCGCTCCGGCTACGTCTACGAGATCGTCCCCAAGAGCGAGGTCGAAGAACTCGTCCTCGAAGAGGTCCCCGACATCGGCTACGAGCAGATCGGCGGCCTCGGCGGACAGATCGAGATGATCAGGGACGCCGTCGAGCTCCCCTACCTCTACCCCGACCTCTTCAAAGAGCACGAGCTGCGCCCACCCAAGGGCGTCCTGCTCTACGGACCCCCCGGATGCGGCAAGACACTCATCGCCAAGGCCGTCGCGAACTCGCTGGCCAAAAAGGTCGCCGAAGTCACCGGACAGGCCACCGGCAAGAGCTTCTTCCTCAACATCAAGGGCCCCGAGCTCCTCAACAAGTACGTCGGCGAAACCGAACGCCAGATCCGCCTCGTCTTCCAGCGCGCCAGGGAAAAAGCCTCCGAGGGCACCCCCGTCATCGTCTTCTTCGACGAAATGGAATCCCTCTTCCGCACCCGCGGCTCCGGCGTCAGCTCGGACGTGGAGAACACCATCGTCCCGCAGCTCCTCGCCGAGATCGACGGCGTCGAAGGCCTGCAGAACGTGGTCGTCATCGGCGCCTCCAACCGCGAGGACATGATCGACCCCGCCATCCTGCGCCCCGGCCGCCTGGACGTGAAGATCAAGATCGAGCGCCCGGACGCCGAAGCCGCCAAGGACATCTTCCAGAAGTACCTCACCGAACGCCTCCCCCTGCACTCCGAGGACGTCGGCGAACACGGCGGCGACAAGACCACCACCGTCCAGAGCATGATCCAGACGGCAGTGGAACACATGTACGCCGAATCCGAGGAAAACCGCTTCCTGGAAGTCACCTACGCCAACGGCGACAAGGAAGTCCTCTACTTCAAGGACTTCAACTCCGGCGCAATGATCGAAAACATCGTCGGCCGCGCCAAGAAAATGGCCATCAAGGACTTCCTCGACCACAACCAGAAGGGCCTGCGCGTCTCCCACCTCCTCCAGGCATGCGTGGACGAGTTCAAGGAGAACGAGGACCTCCCCAACACCACCAACCCCGACGACTGGGCCCGCATCTCCGGAAAGAAGGGCGAACGGATCGTCTACATCCGCACCCTCATCACCGGAAAGCAAGGCGCAGACACCGGACGCTCCATCGACACGGTGGCAAACACCGGGCAGTACCTGTAAAAACAGGGCGGCTGCGGGTGCCCACCACGGGTACCCGCAGCCGACTGTTTTCCAGGCCACGGCTGGAGCAAGGCAATGACGCAAATGATCTCCCCGCCAGCGCAGAGGCGTTCTAGGCTCTTCCCTACCGACGAGTCGCGCAGTGCGGGGACGGGCACCGCACACGCACCGGAGCACCACCGGTATCTGAGCGGCGCCCACGACCGAGGGTGCCGCCGGGCAAGGAGGGCCGCATGACCGTACGGCGAGTAATGGGCATCGAGACGGAGTACGGCATCTCCGTCCCCGGCCACCCCAACGCCAATGCCATGCTCACCTCGTCCCAGATCGTCAACGCCTACGCGGCGGCGATGCACCGGGCCCGCCGGGCCCGCTGGGACTTCGAGGAGGAGAACCCGCTGCGCGACGCGCGAGGCTTCGACCTCGCCCGCGAGGCCGCCGACTCCAGCCAGCTCACCGACGAGGACATCGGCCTGGCCAACGTCATCCTCACCAACGGCGCCCGCCTCTACGTCGACCACGCACACCCCGAATACAGCGCCCCCGAGGTCACCAACCCCCGCGACGCCGTCCTCTGGGACAAGGCCGGCGAACGCATCATGGCCGAAGCCGCCGAACGCGCCGCAGCACTCCCCGGCGCCCAGCCCATCCACCTCTACAAGAACAACACCGACAACAAGGGCGCCTCCTACGGCACGCACGAGAACTACCTGATGAAGCGGGAAACCGCCTTCTCCGACATCGTGCGCCACCTCACGCCCTTCTTCGTCTCCCGCCAGGTCGTCACCGGCGCCGGCCGCGTCGGCATCGGCCAGGACGGCCACGAACACGGCTTCCAGCTCAGCCAGCGCGCCGACTACTTCGAAGTCGAGGTCGGCCTCGAAACCACCCTCAAACGCCCGATCATCAACACCCGCGACGAGCCGCACGCGGATGCGGAAAAGTACCGCCGCCTGCACGTGATCATCGGCGACGCGAATCTCTCCGAGATCTCGACGTACCTGAAACTGGGCACGACCGCGCTCGTCCTGTCCATGATCGAAGACGGCTTCATCGCGGTGGACCTGGCGGTCGACCAGCCCGTCCGCACCCTCCACCAGGTCTCCCACGACCCCACCCTCCAGCGCCTAGTCACCCTCCGCAGCGGCCGCACACTCACCGCCGTCCAACTCCAGATGGAGTACTACGAGCTCTCCCGCAAATACGTGGAGGAGCGGTACGGCGCGGACGCCGACGACCAGACCAAGGACGTCCTCACCCGCTGGGAGGACACCCTGAACCGCCTGGAGAACAACCCCATGAGCCTCGCCGGCGAACTCGACTGGGTCGCCAAACGCGAACTCATGGAGGGCTACCGCCGCCGAGACGGCCTCGACTGGGACGCCGCCAAGCTTCACCTCCTCGACCTCCAGTACGCCGACGTACGGGCCGAGAAGGGCCTCTACAACCGTCTCGCGGCCCGCGGCCGCATGAAGCGCCTCCTGGACGACACCGAGGTCGAGCGGGCCGTCACCAAGCCTCCGGAGGACACGCGCGCGTACTTCCGGGGCCGCTGCCTGGAGCAGTACGCCGACGACGTCGCCGCCGCCTCCTGGGACTCGGTGATCTTCGACCTGCCGGGCCGGGACTCGCTCCAGCGCGTCCCAACCCTCGAACCGCTTCGCGGAACGCGAAATCACGTCAAGGAGCTCCTGGACCGCTGCCGCACGGCAGAAGACCTGGTCAGGGTCCTCTCGGGTGGCTGAACGGTTATCCGGACGGAACCTGCCGGACGGGGTGGAAACCCCCTCGTCCGGGAATCATCGAGGTGGCCCCCGTACGTTGTAGCAACTGCGGGGCCGATGTCGGACCCGGCTTGTAGGGTCTGATCATCACCGATCGGCAGGAATGCCGACCTGTCGACCATGTCGGGCGAAAGAGCGGGGTGAGGGTTATGGCGACCAAGGACACCGGCGGCGGCCAGCAGAAGGCGACACGCTCCACGGAAGAGGTCGAGGAGGCGCCCGAGGCGCAGGCCTCGGAAGACCTCAAGGAGCGCCACGAGAAACTGAGCGACGACGTGGACTCGGTTCTTGACGAAATTGACGATGTCCTCGAGGAGAATGCCGAGGATTTCGTGCGGAGCTTCGTTCAGAAGGGTGGCCAGTAGGCCGCTTTTCCCTTCGATTCGAAGGTCGACGGGGAGACGGGATTGCACGACACTGATGGCCTGAAGCGCTGCTCGCGGTGTAAGGAGCACAAGCCGCGGGCAGCCTTCGCCAGCAACAAGTCGGCCCGGGACGGGTTGCAGGCCTACTGCCGGGAGTGCTGGACGGCGTACCACCAAGCCCGGCAACTGGCCAAAGGTAAGAACATCCGGCCGCGTGTGGAGACGCCCGAGGGCCACAAGTTCTGCCGGAGCTGTGCTGAGATCAAGCCGCACACCGAATGGCATCGGAGCTCGAAGGCCTCCGACGGCTTCGCAACCAGCTGCAAAGCCTGCCGTGCGGCGAAAGCCCGGGCGGACCATCTGAGGCGTCACTACGGCATCACCGAAGCTGAGCGTGACGGGATGATCGCCTCTCAGATGGGGCTGTGTGCGATCTGTCTGAAGGCTCCCGCCGTTCATGTGGATCACTGCCACAAGACGGGTAGGGTCCGTGGCGTACTGTGCTTCAACTGTAATTCCGGCCTCGGCCTGTTGGGGGACGACCCCGCAGCTGTGAACCGAGCTGCCGATTACCTGGAAGGAAACGCGTGGAAGCCAACACTCGTAGCACCGGGCGTCTACCAGCTGCCTTCCTGACGCCTGGGTCCTCGTCCTTCATGGACTTTCTCTCCGACCACCAGCCGGAGCTGCTGCCCGGCAAGCGGCAGCTGCCCCCGACGCAGGGTGTGATCGAGGCGCCGCACGGGACGACGATCGTGGCCGTCACGTTCCCCGGTGGCGTGGTGCTCGCCGGTGACCGTCGCGCGACGATGGGCAACGTCATCGCGCAGCGGGACATCGAGAAGGTGTTCCCGGCGGACGAGTACTCGGCCGTCGGTATCGCAGGTACGGCCGGTCTGGCCGTGGAGATGGTGAAGCTGTTCCAGTTGGAGCTGGAGCACTTCGAGAAGGTTGAGGGGGCGCAGCTCTCGTTGGAGGGCAAGGCGAACCGGTTGTCGACCATGATCCGTTCCAATCTGGGCATGGCCATGCAGGGTCTGGCGGTGGTGCCGTTGTTCGCGGGGTTCGATGTGGACCGGGACCGGGGTCGGATCTTCTCGTACGACGTCACGGGTGGTCGTTCGGAGGAGCACAACTTCGCTGCCACCGGTTCGGGCTCGATCTTCGCGCGTGGGGCGATGAAGAAGCTCTTCCGCAGTGATCTGTCGGAGGAGGAGGCCACGACGCTCGTGGTGCAGGCCCTCTATGACGCGGCTGACGACGACTCGGCGACCGGTGGTCCCGATGTCGCGCGCCGGATCTATCCGATCGTCACCGTGATCACCGAGGACGGTTTCCGTCGGCTGACCGACACGGAGTCGTCGGGGATCGCCGCTTCGGTCCTGGAGCGTCGTCTGGAACAGCCGGACGGCCCGCGCGCCGCTCTGCTGTAGTCGGCGGCTTCGTGCTTGTCCCAGGTGGTCCAGTGACTTCGACAGAAAGGGATGGATAACCGGTGTCGACGCCGTTCTATGTGTCACCCCAGCAGGCGATGGCCGACCGCGCGGAGTACGCCCGCAAGGGCATCGCGCGTGGGCGCAGCCTCGTTGTGATCCAGTATGCCGACGGCATTGTGTTCGTCGGTGAGAATCCGTCCCGTGCGCTGCACAAGTTCAGCGAGATCTATGACCGGATCGGTTTCGCGGCCGCCGGCAAGTACAACGAGTACGAGAATCTGCGGATCGGTGGTGTGCGGTATGCCGATCTTCGTGGTTACACCTATGACCGTGATGACGTGACCGCGCGTGGTCTGGCGAATGTGTACGCGCAGACGTTGGGCACGATCTTCTCTTCGGCCGGTGAGAAGCCGTACGAGGTGGAGCTTGTGGTGGCGGAGGTCGGTGAGACTCCGGACGGTGACCAGATCTATCGGTTGCCGCATGACGGGTCGATCGTGGACGAGCACGGTTCGGTGGCGGTCGGTGGTAATGCGGAGCAGATCAGCAGTTATCTGGATCAGCGTCATCAGGACGGGATGAGCCTGGCCGAGGCGTTGAAGTTGGCTGTTCAGGCGTTGTCGCGTGACACCAATGGCACGCAGCGGGAGATTCCGGCGGAGCGGCTGGAGGTGGCGGTGCTGGATCGTACGCGGCCGCAGAAGCGTAAGTTCAAGCGGATCGTGGGCCGGCAGTTGGGTCGGTTGCTGGAGACGGACGGTGCGTCGACGGAGGCGGAGAGCTCCGATGAGGAGGAGAAGTAGTTCCGTCTCGGTGTGAGCCTGCCTCCCGCCCCGCCCTTTGTGCGCCCCGGTCGGTTGTCCCGGCCGGGGCGCAGGGCGTTTCAGGAGGGGCTTGGCGGGGCTGTGGAGGCTCGTACGACGAGGTGGACGGGGATGTCTCCGGCGTCGGGTGCGCGGCCGTCCAGGACGGCGAGGAGGGCTTTCATGCCGCGTTCGCCGAAGAGTTCGGCGTCGAGGCGGACGGTGGTGAGTTCGGGGTCGAGGGCGGTGGCGAGGGCGAGGTCGTCGAGGCCGGTGACGGACATGTCGTCGGGTACGCGCAGGCCGAGGCGGCGTAGGGCTTTGTAGACGCCGGCGGCGAGTTTGTCGTCGTCGCAGATGATGGCGGTGGGGCGGGGTCCGGGGGTGGTGAGTGCTGTTTCGGCGGCGGTGCGGGCCGCGTCGATGGTGATGGGGGCGGGTGCGGTGCGCAGTGATGTTCCGGTGACGGCGCCGATGCGTGTGGTGAGTTCGCGGGCGCGTATGTCGAAGGTCCAGGAGGGTACGTCGGCGGCGAGGTGGAGGAAGTGGCGGTGGCCGAGGTGGAGGAGGTGGTCGGCGACCTGGCGTACGCCGTCGGCGATGTCGAGGTTGACGGTGGCGGCGCCGAGGCTGCCGGTGGGGTCGCTGTCGAGCATGACGAGGGGGAGTTGGTCGCCGCGGATGGCGGTGAGGGCGTCGGCGGCCATGGAGGAGGCGAGGACGCCGTCGAGGGCGGCCTGGGCGGAGGCGAAGGGGTCGCGGGCGGGGCCGACGCCTTCGGGGGAGGGGTAGAGGACGACGCCGAAGCCGTGTTCGGCGGCTACGCGTGCTGCGCCGGTGTAGACGCCTGCGAAGAATTCGGTGGTGAGGGCCGGGACCACGAGGAGGACGGTGCGGGTGTGGCCGAGGCGGAGGTTGCGGGCGGCGAGGTTGGGGCGGTAGCCGAGTTCGCGGGCGGCGTGGCGTACGCGTTCGGCGGTGGTCTCGGAGACGCGGCCGCGCCATTTGTCGCCGAGTACGAGGGAGACGGCGGCTTGGGAGACTCCTGCGGCTTGGGCGACGTCGCGGCTCGTGGGGCGCGTGCTACCTCGTGCCACTGTGGGCCTGCTCCTTCGTCTGGACTGGTGAACAGCGCACATGGTACGTATGACAAGAGGCGTTATACGTAAAACTTCGAGGTGGCTCACCGCCTCGGGCGAGCCGACGGAGGCGGGACATTGGCCGCGGGATACCTGGAGATCCTCAGGGCGAAGCACGCCGCCCGGCTGCTGACGGGCACGCTTGTGGGCCGGCTGCCCAACGCCACCGCCGCGATCGCGATCGTGCTGTTCGTGCGCGCGCAGGGCGGTACGTACAGCCTGGCGGGGGCGCTGGCGGCGGTGTACGGCGTGGCGAACGCGGTCGGGCAGCCGTTGTTGGGGCGGCTGGTGGATCTGCACGGTCAGCCGCGGGTGCAGTTGCCGGCGGCGCTGGCCTCGGCGCTGGCGATGGCGGTCTTCGCGTTCGCCGGTACGGACCCGTTGCCGCTGGCGTACGGGGCGGTGGCGGCCGCGGGGCTGTTCACCCCGCCTCTGGAGGGCGGTCTGCGGGCGCTGTGGCCGGCGGTGCTGCGGCGGGAGGACCAGGTGCACACGGCGTATGCGATGGACGCGGTGGCGCAGGAGGTGATGTTCACGGTCGGCCCGCTGCTGGTGACGCTGTGCGTGTCGCTGTGGTCGGAGCAGGTGGCGCTGCTGGTGCTGAACGCGGTGGGGGTGCTGGGGGCGCTGTGGGTGGTGGTGTCGCCGCCCTCGCGCGCGTGGCGGTCGGCGCCGCGTGAGGCGCACTGGCTGGGTGCGCTGCGCTCGCCCGGTCTGCTGGCGTTGCTGGGGGCGTTCCTGTTCGTCGGTCTGGCGCTCGGTTCCATCACGGTGGCGTCGGTGCCGTATGCGGACGACCACGGCGGTGACGCGGTGTACGGCTGGTTGATGGCGGCGCTGGGTCTGGGGGCTCTCATCGGCGGTATGGCGTACGGGGCGCGGCGGTGGGCGGGGGCGCCGGAGCGGCGACTGAGGGTGCTGGTGGCGTTTCTGGCGGTGTGTTATCTGCCGTTGATGTTGATGCCTGGTGCGGTGGCCATGGTGGGGTTGACGGCGTTGGCGGGGGTGTTTCTGGCGCCCGCGCTCGCGTGTGCGTTCGTCATCGTGGACCGGCATGCGCCGCGGGGGACGGTGACGGAGGCGTTCTCGTGGTTGGTGACGACGTTCACGGTGGGGGCGTCGGTGGGTACGGGTCTGGCGGGTCCGGTGGTGGAGGCGGGGGGCGCGCTGTGGGGGTTCGCGGTGTCGGGGGTCGCGGGGGCCGTGTCGTTGTCGGTTTTGCTGGTGACGGGGCGGGTACTCGCAGCTCCCGCCGGAAGTGGGGTTGTTGCGGCTTCGTCGGAAAATGATCCAAACCGTGCTGCCGAACCCCGTTTCAGTTCAGGGGATCGGGCGTAATGTTCAGTCATGGACCGCCGCATTTTCGGGCTGGAGAACGAGTACGGCGTCACATGTACGTTCAGGGGACAGCGTCGGCTGTCTCCCGACGAGGTGGCGCGGTACCTCTTCCGCCGTGTCGTGTCATGGGGCCGAAGCAGCAATGTCTTTCTGCGGAACGGCGCCCGCCTCTATCTCGACGTGGGTTCGCATCCGGAATACGCGACACCGGAATGTGACAACGTGACCGAGTTGGTCACCCACGACAAAGCGGGCGAACGCATTCTCGAAGGACTCCTGGTGGACGCGGAGCGACGCCTGCACGAGGAAGGAATCGCGGGCGACGTCTACCTCTTCAAGAACAACACGGACTCGGCGGGCAACTCTTATGGTTGCCACGAGAACTACCTGGTGGCCCGGCACGGGGAGTTCTCCCGGCTCGCGGACATCCTGATCCCGTTCCTGGTGACCCGGCAGCTGCTGTGCGGCGCGGGCAAGGTGCTGCAGACGCCCCGTGGGGCGGTCTACTGCGTCAGTCAGCGGGCCGAGCACATCTGGGAGGGCGTCTCCTCGGCGACGACGCGCTCGCGGCCCATCATCAACACGCGTGACGAGCCGCACGCGGACGCCGAGCGGTATCGCCGGCTGCATGTGATCGTGGGCGACTCGAACATGTCCGAGACGACCATGCTGCTGAAGGTCGGTGCGACCGATCTGGTGCTGCGCATGATCGAGGCGGGCACGGTGATGCGGGATCTGACGCTGGAGAACCCGATCCGGGCGATCCGTGAGGTCAGTCACGACATCACGGGCCGGCGCAAGGTGCGGCTGGCCAGCGGGCGTGAGGCCTCCGCGCTGGAGGTGCAGCGCGAGTACTACGAGAAGGCCGTGGACTTCGTCGAGCGTCGTGGTATCCGTACCGGCACCGTCGACCAGGTCCTGGAGCTGTGGGGCCGCACGCTGGACTCGATCGAGGCGGAGGACCTCGACCGGATCGGCACCGAGATCGACTGGGTGATGAAGTACAAGCTCATCGAGCGGTACCGGGCCAAGCACAATATGACGATGTCGCATCCGCGGGTGGCGCAGATAGACCTCGCCTACCACGACATCCACCGTCGTCGTGGTCTGTACTACTTGCTGGAGCGCAAGGAGCAAGCGGCTCGGATCTGCAACGACTTGAAGATCTTCGAGGGCAAGTCGGTGCCGCCGCAGACCACTCGGGCGCGGTTGCGCGGCGATTTCATCCGTCGTGCGCAGGAGCAGCGGCGGGACTTCACGGTGGACTGGGTGCACCTGAAGCTCAACGACCAGGCACAGCGCACCGTGTTGTGCAAGGACCCGTTCCGGTCGGTGGACGACCGGGTGGAGAAGCTGATCGCCGGCATGTGAGCGAGGTGTTCCGCACGTGGTGCGGAACGCAACACGGGCGCCGTACGTTTCCCGTACGGCGCCCTTCGCACGTCGTAGAGTTGCGCGCACGCCATCAGAAGATCGACCGATTACGAGGCTTCATCGTGCGCCGACGCTCACTCATCCTTGCCGCCGTACCCGCGGGACTGGTCACTCTCTCCGCGTGCGGTGACGACAAGTCCGACTCGAGCAAGGCGAGCGACGGCACGTCGCCCTCGGCCTCGGGCACGTCGGCCGCGCCGCCGCCGAAGATCGTCGACGGTCCGTTGCCGGCCATCACGGCGGGGGTGAAGTTCGGTGAGAAGCCGACGATCGCCAAGGGCAGCGGTGAGCCTTCGGACCAGCTTGCGGTGAAGACGGTGATCGCGGGCAGTGGGAAGACGATCGCGGAGGGTGACTACATCCAGGCCAACTGCGTCGGTCAGATCTGGGACACCGCGAAGGTTCTCGTCAACACCTACGAAACCAAGAAGCCGCTGCTCACCCGGCTTGCGCCGGGTGCCACCATCGACGGCTGGCGGTATGCCCTGACGGGGAGGAAGGCGGGCAGCCGGGTGCAGTTCTCCGTGCCGCCGACCTGGGGTTTCGGTAAGGACGGCGATGCGCAGGCGGGCATCAAGGGCACCGACACGCTGGTGTTCGTGTTCGACATCCAGGACGCGTTCGGTGCGAAGAGCTCGGCCAAGGGCAAGGTGGTGGCGCAGGACGGCGCCGGTGTGCCGAAGGTCGGCACGAACACCGACGGCAAGGCTCCCTCGGTGGAGGTTCCCAAGTCGAAGGCGCCGACCAAGCTGGTGGCGGAGTACGTGATCGAGGGCGACGGCGCCGTGCTCGCGGCGGACGACACCGTGTTGGTGCAGTACAAGGGCGTCATCTGGGACACGGGCAAGGAGTTCGACTCGACGTACAGCCGCAAGGAGCTGACGTCGTTCTCGTTGCAGCAGGTGGTCAAGGGCTGGGCGCAGGGGCTGATCGGGCGGAAGGTGGGCAGCCGGGTCGTCATCGTGGTTCCGCCGGCGCTGGGTTACGGCGACAACCCGCCGCAGGGCAGCGGCATCGGGAAGGACGACACGATGGTGTTCGCGGTGGACATCCTCGCCAAGGTGTGAGGCCGGCGAAGGTGTAAGACTGTGCGTGTTGCCTTTCCGTGAGACATGCAGGAGCAGTGACGTGAGCATTGACAAGCCCGAGATCGACTTCCCCGGCGGCGAGCCCCCGGCGGACCTCGAGATCAAGGACATCTGGGAGGGCGACGGCGAGGTTGCGCAGGCCGGTCAGACCGTCACCGTCCACTATGTGGGTGTCTCTTTCAGTACGGGCGAGGAGTTCGACGCCAGCTGGAACCGTGGGGCGCCGTTCCGCTTCCCGCTCGGTGGCGGCCGGGTCATCAAGGGCTGGGACCAGGGTGTGCAGGGCATGAAGGTCGGCGGTCGTCGCCAGCTGACCATTCCCGCGCACCTCGCCTACGGCGACGCGAGCCCGACGCCGGCGATCAAGCCCGGGGAGACGCTGATCTTCGTGGTGGACCTGCTCGGGGTCTGATCGTCGTAGGAGCAGTGTTGATCGGCTGGGGTCCATGCCTGCCCGGGTGTGGGCCCTCGGCTTTTGTCCCGACGCCGCTGAGCGGTACGGTCGTCGATCGTAAGCACCATAGGGGAGGCGAAGGGCGTCGATGGCCATTGCCAAGGCCGAGCGGCTGATGAACCTGGCGCTGTGTCTGCTCGGGACGCGGCGGCCGCTCAGCAAGCGCGAGCTGCGCGACTCCATCGAGGCTTACGTCGAGGCGTTCGGGCCGGGGCGGGGTGCGGCGGGGTCGGACGACTCCTTCAATCGGATGTTCGAGCGGGACAAGGACGATCTGCGGGAGCTCGGCCTGGTCATCGAGACCGTGGAGAGCCTGGACGGCGAGATCGGCTACCTCGCGCGCCGTGACAGCAACCGGCTGCCGGCCATCACGCTCGACGCCGAGGAGGCCGCGGCGCTGGGCCTGGCGGCCAAGGTGTGGCAGCAGGCCCGGCTGGCGGGTGCCGCGAGCGGTGCTCTGCAGAAGCTGCGCGCGGCGGGGCTGCCCGAGGACGTCGACCCCTACGAGGCGCATGGCGCGCTGGAGCCCCGGATTCCGGTGCACGAGGCCGCGTTCGAGCCGTTGATGCTGGCCTGCCGGGACCGTCGGCCGGTCGTGTTCGACTATCGCAAGGCGACCGCCGCGCATCCGGAGCCGCGGCATGTCGAGCCGTGGGCGCTGGAGTGCTGGCGCGGTCACTGGTATCTGGCGGGTTTCGACCGTGACCGGGGCGCCGAGCGGGTGTTCCGGCTGTCGCGGATCACCGGGCGGGTGCGTTCGCGCGGGGCGGGTTTCACCGTGCCGGTCCCGGATGTCGTCACGGTGCGCGAGACGGTCGCGAGCTGGGCGGGGGAGACCGCCGACCGCAGTGCGCTGATCCGGCTGCGCGCGGGCGCCGGGTACCCGTTGCGGGCGAAGGCCAGTGCGGTGCGGGAACTCGGGGACGGCTGGGACGAGTTGGAGATTCCGTACGGGCACGGTCTGGACGCCTGGCTGGTGGAGTTCGGGCCGGACGTGGTGGTCCTGGACCCGGCCGAGCTGCGGGCGGACGTCGTGGACCGGCTGCGGGCCGTGGCCAAGGGCTGAGGGGGAGCGAGCAACACAGTGGCAGGCAAACCGGTCAGGCCGGCGAACGCGATCGACCAGACCCGGCGGATGCTCTCCCTGGTGACGTATCTCAGGGAGCGTCCCGGCGCGCGGATCGAGGACGTGGCGCGCGCGTTCGGGATCACGGAGGACGAGCTGGTCTCGGACCTCGATGTGCTGCCCATGTGCGGCACCAGTTTCCGGGGCGGCGATCTCCTGGACATCGACACCGACGGTGAGCGCATCTGGTGGCACAACCCGGCCGCGCTCGGCGCGGAGGCCGCGGAGCCGCTGCGGCTGGCCGCGGACGAGGCGACGGCGTTGCTGGTGGCGGCCCGGGCGGTGTCCACGCTGCCGGGGCTGCGGGAGGGCGACCGGCAGGCGCTGCTGCGGGCGACGGCGAAGGTGGAGGCCGCGGCCGGTGAGGCGGCGGGCGCGAGCGCGCGTCTGTCGGTGACGTTCGAATCGGAGGGCGGGGTCTTCGCGGACGTCGACCGGGCGATCTCGGAGCGGCGTCGGCTGTGGATCCGCTACTACTCGCCCGCGCGTGACGAGGTCACCGAGCGTGAGATCGACCCGATCCGGCTGGTCAGCGTCGGACACACGTATGTGGAGGCCTGGTGCCGCCGCTCGGAGGCCCGGCGCACGTTCCGGCTGGACCGGGTCGCGGAGATCAGGATCCTCGACGAGCCGTCCGCGCCGCCCGAGATCGAGCTGCGGGACCTGTCGGAGGGGCTGGTGCAGCCGGCCGCGGAGGATCCGGAGGTCGTCGTCGAGGTCGGGCCGGGCGGCCGCTGGGTCGCCGAGTACTACCCGCACGACAGCGCCGATGAGCTTTCGGACGGCGGGCTGCGTATCACTTTGCGCACGCCCGAACCGGCCTCGCTCAGGAGGCTGGCCCTGCGGCTGGGCCGGGACGGCCGGATCGTCTCGCCGCCTGACCTCGCCGACAGCGCCCGCCGGGCCGCCCGCGAGGCGCTGGCGGCCTACGACGGGATCGAGGCACAGGGGGCGGCGGGCGGGCCGCCCGCGGTGCACGGCGAGCGGCCGCGGGGTGACAGTCGGTTCGAAGGGCGGGAGCAGGGGCTGTGAGCGAGTCGGTGGCGTCCGATGTGCGGGGCATCTCGGTGGCGTCCGCGTTCGCGGGGATGCGCAGTGTGACCCCGGTGCGGTTCAGGGCGGGCTGTCCCGACTGCCGAAGCCATTTCGAGCTCGCCGCGAGCGCCCTGCTCCTGGCGATCGGCGGCTCCAGCCGCACCACGTTCTACTCCTTCACCTGCCCGGACTGCGGGGCGGTCGTGCGCAAGCCGGCCGGGGAGCGGATCGTCGAACTGCTCACGGGCGGTGGCGTGCGGACCCTGCGGCTGCACACCCCGTAGCGGGGATTAGGCTCGGCCTCATGTTCTGGCCGATGTTCGCGGTTGCCGTGGGTTTTGTGGGTCTCGCCGTTCTCGCGGTGTTCGCCGTGCGGGTCTTCCTGGAGGCGCAGCGGCTGGGCCGGCAGGTCGCGGAGTCCGCGCGGCGTATCGACCGGGCGGCACAGGACCTGGAACGGGCGGCCGTGAGCGCGGCCCGCGCTGTCGACACCCTGTGACGGCTGCCGTGGGGTGCCGCGTGGAGCGCTGTCGCCGTCCGGTGAGTCCCGCGGCGAATGCGTTTTGGGCCGCTTCGCCCTCCCACGCCGGTGGTGGGGGCAGGTACGCTGCTGGTCGCGGCTCGGAGAACGAGGCCCGGACCGCTGACCGGGAGTACGCACGGGGATTGCCTCACGTTTACCCCTGAGCGTTACGATCGCTGTCAACACGATCGTTCGGACAGGTGTCCGACCGGTCGGACGGCATCCCGCCCCCGCAGCCTCGGTGAGAAGGTAAAGACTTATGTTCGGAAGGCTCGGCGCCCCCGAGATCATTCTCATCCTCGTCGTCGTCATCCTGCTGTTCGGCGCCAAGAAGCTTCCCGACATGGCGCGCTCGCTCGGCAAGTCCGCTCGCATCCTCAAGAGCGAGGCCAAGGCGATGAAGGAAGAGGGCAGCAGCACGGCCACCCCGGCCGGCCCGCCCCACAACGACGAGCAGCCCCCGGCGCAGCGCACCATCCAGGCCGCCCCCGGCGACGTGACCAGCTCCCGTCCGGTCACCGAGCCGACGGACACGACCAAGCGCTGACGCAGGGCCGGTGACCTCCGGCCCGCCGTACGAGATGGGAACGTGGGTTGCTGAAGTCTGCCCGCAAACAGGAGAAGGACCCCGAGGGGCGGATGCCCCTCGCGGATCACCTTCGTGAGCTCCGCAACCGGCTCGCGAAGGCGATGCTGGCCATCGTCCTCGTGACGGTCGTGGCCGCCTTCTTCTACAACGACATCATCAACTTCCTCACCAAGCCGATCCTCGACTCGGTCGGCTGCGGGAAGACTTTCGAGGAGATCCAGGGCCAGCTCAAGTCCGGCGACTCCACCAACAAGTGCGCGAGCATCACGATCAACGGTCTGCTCACGCCCTTCACGCTGGCCCTCCAGGTCTCCCTGATGGCCGGCGTCGTCGTCGCCTCGCCGGTCTGGCTCTACCAACTGTGGGCCTTCATCGCGCCCGGCCTGCACAAGCACGAGCGCAAGTACGCCTACGCGTTCGTCGGCATGGGCGTGCCGCTGTTCCTGGGCGGCGCCTACTTCGCCTACCGGGTACTGCCGACCACCGCCAAGGTGCTGATCGGCTTCACCCCGGGCAAAATCACCAACCTGCTGCCGCTGGACGACCTGCTGCAGCTGGTCACCCGCATGGTCGTGGTCTTCGGTCTCTCCTTCGAGCTGCCGCTGCTGCTGATCTTCCTCAACCTGACCGGCATGGTCACCGGCACGCGGATGCTCGGCTGGTGGCGGGGCATGATCATCGGCATCACGGTGTTCGCCGCCGTCGCCACCCCCAGCACCGACCCCATCTCGATGCTGGCCCTCGCCGGACCGATCTGGGTCCTGTACTTCGGCGCGACCGCCTTCGCCCTGCTGAACGACCGCCGCAAGCGTCGCCGCGACGCCTTGGGTCCGGCCGACGACGAGGCCTCCGACCTGGACCTCACCCCCGAGGACATCGGCGAGGTCGAGACGGTCACCGCCAGCCGTGCGGTGCCGGAGCAGTCGAGCACCGACCGCGTCAACGGATACGACGACGTGACCTGACGATCTCTCAGAGCTCACCGGGTCGCCCGGTGGGCGACGAGACGCTCTCTTCTCACCCCCGACGGGCCGCGGCCGGGGCGCTCCAGCAGCGCGACCGGCCGCTTCCGCATGTGCGGCCCGGCTGTCGGTTCACCGGATCCGGATAATGATCGTCCTGTTGTCAGTGCGGCCCGGTACGCTCGAAAGCACGATGACAGAGGATCTCTCACCGGCCGAGCGGTACACGGCAGCACGTAAGCGCGCTGTCGAGCAGGCCACCGCGCTCGCGTCCTTCCGCGAGATGTACGACTTCGGTCTCGACCCCTTCCAGATCGAGGCCTGCCAGGCACTCGAATCGGGCAAGGGCGTCCTGGTGGCCGCCCCCACCGGCTCGGGCAAGACGATCGTGGGCGAGTTCGCCGTCCATCTCGCCCTCCAGCAGGGCAAGAAGTGCTTCTACACGACGCCCATCAAGGCGCTGTCGAACCAGAAGTACTCCGACCTGTGCCGCCGCTACGGCAGCGACAAGGTCGGCCTGCTCACCGGCGACAACAGCGTCAACTCCGACGCCCCGGTGGTGGTGATGACCACCGAGGTGCTGCGGAACATGCTGTACGCGGGCTCGCAGACCCTCCTCGGCCTGGGGCACGTGGTGATGGACGAGGTGCACTACCTCTCCGACCGCTTCCGGGGCGCCGTCTGGGAAGAGGTGATCATCCACCTTCCGGAGTCGGTCACCCTGGTCTCCCTCTCCGCGACCGTGTCCAACGCCGAGGAGTTCGGCGACTGGCTCGACACCGTCCGCGGCGACACCGAGGTGATCGTCTCCGAGCACCGGCCCGTCCCGCTGTTCCAGCACGTCCTCGCCGGGCGGCGCATGTACGACCTGTTCGAGGAGGGCGAGGGCCACCGCAGGGCCGTCAACCCCGACCTCGCGCGGCTGGCCCGCATGGAGGCGAGCAAGCCGTCCTACCAGGACCGCAGACGCGGCCGCAACCTGCGCGAGGCCGACCGTGAGCGGGAGCGCAGGCAGCGCTCGAGGGTGTGGACGCCGGGCCGGCCGGAGGTCATCGAGCGGCTCGACGCCGAGGGACTGCTGCCCGCCATCACCTTCATCTTCAGCCGTGCCGCCTGCGAGGCCGCCGTCCAGCAGTGCCTGTACGCCGGGCTGCGGCTGAACGACGAGGAGTCGCGCGCCGAGGTCCGCGCGCTCGTGGAGGAACGCACGGCCGCGATCCCGCACGAGGATCTGCACGTCCTCGGCTACTACGAGTGGCTGGAGGGCCTGGAGCGCGGCATCGCAGCCCACCACGCGGGCATGCTGCCGACGTTCAAGGAGGTCGTCGAGGAGCTGTTCGTGCGCGGCCTGGTCAAGGCCGTGTTCGCCACCGAGACACTGGCGCTGGGCATCAACATGCCCGCGCGGTCCGTGGTCCTGGAGAAGCTCGTCAAGTGGAACGGCGAGCAGCACGCCGACATCACCCCCGGCGAGTACACCCAGCTCACCGGGCGCGCCGGGCGGCGTGGCATCGACATCGAGGGGCATGCCGTCGTGCTGTGGCAGCGCGCGATGAACCCCGATCACCTCGCCGGGCTCGCCGGCACGCGCACCTACCCGTTGCGCTCCAGCTTCAAGCCGTCGTACAACATGGCGGTCAACCTGGTCGAGCAGTTCGGGCGGCACCGCTCGCGCGAGCTCCTGGAGACGTCGTTCGCGCAGTTCCAGGCCGACCGGTCGGTGGTCGGGATCTCCCGGCAGGTGCAGCGCAACGAGGAGGGGCTGGAGGGCTACAAGGCCTCCATGACCTGCCACCTCGGCGACTTCGAGGAGTATGCGCGACTGCGCCGCGACCTCAAGGACCGCGAGACCGAACTGGCCAAGCAGGGCGCGGCCCAGCGGCGCGCCGAGGCCGCCGTGGCGCTGGAGAAGCTGAAGCCGGGGGACGTCATCCACGTGCCCACCGGCAAGTACGCCGGGCTGGCGCTGGTGCTCGACCCGGGCCTGCCCGCCGGGCGCGCCAACGGCCACCGCGGCTTCGACCATCACGACGGGCCGCGCCCGCTGGTCCTCACCGCCGAGCGGCAGGTCAAGCGGCTGGCCTCGATGGACTTCCCGGTGCCGGTCGAGGCACTGGAGCGGATGCGGATCCCGAAGACGTTCAACCCGCGCTCGCCGCAGTCCCGCCGCGATCTCGCCTCCGCGCTGCGCACCAAGGCCGGGCACATCCCGCCGGAGCGGGCCCGCAAGCAGCGTTCCCAGGCGGCCGACGACCGGGAGATCGCCCGGCTGCGCACCGCCATTCGCGCGCACCCCTGCCACGGCTGCTCCGACCGGGAGGACCACGCACGCTGGGCCGAGCGCTACCACCGGCTGCTGCGGGACACCTCGCAGCTGGAGCGCCGCATCGAAGGGCGCACCAACACGATCGCCCGTACGTTCGACCGGATCGTGGCGCTGCTGACCGAGCTCGACTATCTGCGCGGCAACGAGGTCACCGAGCACGGCAAGCGGCTCGCCCGGCTCTACGGCGAGCTGGACCTGCTCGCGAGCGAATGCCTGCGCGCGGGCGTCTGGGAGGGACTGGCCCCCGCAGAACTCGCCGCCTGTGTCTCGGCGCTCGTGTACGAGGCACGGGTCGGCGACGACGCGATGGCGCCCAAGCTGCCCTCGGGCAAGGCGAAGGCCGCGCTCGGCGAGATGGTGCGGATCTGGGGCCGGCTGGACGCGCTGGAGGAGGACTTCCGGATCAGTCAGACGGAGGGCGTGGGGCAGCGGGAGCCCGATCTCGGCTTCGCGTGGTCGGCCTATATGTGGGCCTCGGGGAAGGGGCTCGACGAGGTGCTCCGGGAGGCGGAGATGCCGGCCGGTGACTTCGTGCGGTGGTGCAAGCAGGTGATCGATGTGCTGGGGCAGATCTCGGCGGCTTCCGCCGCGGAGGGCTCGACGGTGGCGAAGGCCGCTCGCAAGGCGGTCGATCAGCTGCTGCGTGGGGTCGTCGCCTACTCGTCGGTGGGGTGACGCGCCTCAGCGCCCGTTCAGATAGGAGCGCCAGCCGCCGTACTCCGTGATGTCCTGCGCCTCCTTCAGCGCGCCCGGCTCGCACAGGAAGCCGGGGACGCGGCTGCCGTCCGACAACTCCACGCTGCCCAGCGTCATGGGGCGGGGAAGTGCCGTCAACAGGCGGCCCAGGCCCTCCGCCGGGAGACTCCAGATCTCTGCCTCGATCTGCGCGCCGCCCTCGCCCACGTGCACCAGGCCCGGCTTCGCCGGGGTCGTGCGCAGGGCGTGCAGGCGGTAGAGCGGGGCCGTCGTCGTCATGCGGTCGAACACCGCGCCCAGGGACAGGAGTTGGGGGTTCAGGGGCTGGCCCGTGAGGTGGGCGCCGACCACGGCGACGCGGGCCTGCGGTTGCAGCAGGGACGCGATGTTCGCCAGGCGTTCGTCCGTGAAGGCCGGGCCGATCAGCATGACCCCGAAGGGGAGGCCGTTCACCTCGCCGGCCGGGACCGCGGCCGCCGCCAGGTCGAACAGGTTCGTGGAGTTGGTGAAGCGGCCCAGGCGGGCGTTGGCGCCCAGCGGGTCGGCGGCGACCTCGGCGAGGGTGGGATGGCCGGGGGCGGTGGGCAGGAGCAGGGCGTCGGCGTCGGCGAGTTCGGCCAGGGCGCGGGTGCGCAGGGCCGTCAGGCGCTCGGTGTCCGTGTAGAGCCGGTGGGCCGGGATGTCGCGGGCGCGGGTGATGATGCCGGCGACGGTCGGGTCCAGGCCCTCGCCGCCCTCGGCGAGCAACTTGTCGACAAAGGCGCCCACGGCGGTGTAGCGCTCGGCGACGAACGCGCCCTCGTAGAGCATCGCGGCGGCCTCGGTGAACGGGGCGAGGTCGAGGGTGCGGATCTCCGCTCCGGCCGTTCTGACCCGGGACACCGCAGCCTCGTAGGCCTCGGCCCAGCCCTCGTCCAGCTCGCCCAGCTGGGCGAGGGGCGGCACCGCGATGCGCCACGGCCCAGGGGCTCGGGCGGGCAGTGCGGGGAGGGGGCGGGCGGACGGCGACGCCATGTGGGCCAGGGCGCGCTCGGCCTCGGGGAGCGTGCGGGCGAACACCGTGACGCAGTCGATCGAGGCGCAGGCCGGGACGACTCCCTCCGTGGGGACCAGGCCGCGGGTGGGCTTGAGGCCGACGATGCCGTTGAAGGCGGCCGGCACCCGGCCCGAACCGGCGGTGTCGGTGCCGAGGGCGAGGTCGACGACGCCGAGGGCCACCGCGACGGCCGAGCCGGAACTCGAACCGCCGCTCACCCGCCCGGGGTCGTGGGCGTTGCGGACCGCGCCGTGCGGGGAGCGGGTGCCCACCAGGCCGGTCGCGAACTGGTCCAGGTTCGTCGTGCCCAGCACCAGCGCGCCGGCCGCACGCAGGCGGGCCACGACGGGGGCGTCGGCGGCGGGCTCGTAGGCGTAGGCCGGGCAGCCCGCCGTGGTGGGCAGGCCGGCCACGTCGATGTTGCCCTTGACGGCGAGCAGCCGGCCGGCGAGCGGGAGGCGCTCGCCCCGCGTCAGCCGCTCGTCGAGCGTGCGGGCCTCCGCCTCGACGTCCTCCCGCGGCCGCAGGCCGATCCAGATCTCCGGGCGGTCGACGGCCTCGATGCGGGCGTAGGCGGCGTGGACGCGGGACAGAATGCGCGACATGCTCGTGCTCCTCGGGGTTCAGGTCGTGGCCGGGGCCAGGACGAGCAGTGCCGTCCCCGCCTCGACCTGGTCGCCGGGTCGGGCCAGGATCTGCGTCACCACGCCGTCGACCGGCGCGTGCACCCTGGACTCCATCTTCATCGCCTCCAGGGCGAGCAGCGGCTGTCCCGCCGCCACCTCGTCTCCGGGGGATACGTTCAACTGCCAGACGGACGCGGCGAATTCGGCCTCGATCAGGCGGCCGCCCGGCGGGAGGGCCACCTCGGCGGGGGCAGCGGGCGGCGCTGCCGCGGCCTCCGCCCGGGTGAACTCGCCCGCCGCCTCCCACGCGTCCCGCTCCGCCGCGAACGCGGTCCGCTGACGGGCCCTGAACTGCGCGATGGAGTCCGTGTGTTCGGCGAGGAAGGTTCGGTACTCGGCGAGCGAGAAGGTGCCCTCCTCGATGCGCGGCACGAAGCGGCCCGAGAGGATGTCGGCCCGCAGCGCGAGGAGTTCGTCCGCGTCGACCGGATACCAGCGGATCCGGTCGAAGAAGCGCAGTAGCCAGGGCGAGCCCGGCTCGAACGCGCCGCGCTGCTGCCAGGGCGACCACACCTGGGTCGTCCGGCCCACGAACTGGTAGCCGCCGGGGCCCTCCATGCCGTAGACGCACAGATACGCTCCCCCGATGCCCACCGAGTTCTCGGCCGTCCAGGTGCGCGCGGGGTTGTACTTCGTCGTCACCAGGCGGTGGCGCGGGTCGAGGGGGGTGGCGACCGGCGCGCCCAGGTAGACGTCCCCGAGGCCCAGGACCAGGTACTCCGCCTCGAAGACCGTGTCATAGACGTCGGCCACCGACTCCAGGCCGTTGACCCGGCGGATGAACTCGATGTTCCACGGGCACCAGGGGGCGTCGTCGCGGACGCCCGCCATATAGCGGGCGATGGCCTCGCGGGTCGCCGGGTCGTCCCAGGAGAGCGGCAGGTGCACGGTGCGGGAGGGCACGACCAGCTCGTCCGAGGGCGGCAGGGCCGCCGTCAACTCCCGGACAAGCGGCAAGAGTTCGCGCTGTGGGAGGCGGCGGGGGTCCGTCCGGATCTGCAGGGAGCGGATGCCGGGGGTCAGGTCGGTGACCCCCGCCAGGTCGGCCTGCGACACCGCCTCCATCAGCGCGTGGACCCGCATCCGCAGGGCCAGGTCCAGCTGCATCGGCCCGAACTCGACCAGCAGGTTGTCGTCGCCGCTGCGCCGGTACGTCACGTCGCCGTCGCATGCCAGGACGCCTCCGTCGACGATCTCGGGGCGGGGTGCGCCGGTCACGTCCACCGGCCGGAAGCGGACCGTGTCGCCCGGGCGCAGCTGGCCGAGCTTCCAGCGCTCGGAGCTGAGCACGGTCGCCGGGCACACGAACCCGCCGAGCGAGGGGCCGTCCGGGCCGAGCAGCACCGGCATGTCGCCCGTGTAGTCGACGGCGCCGACGGAGTAGGGGGTGTCATGGATGTTGGACGGGTGCAGGCCCGCCTCGCCGCCGTCGGTGCGCGCCCAGCGCGGCTTCGGACCCACCAGGCGCACACCGGTGCGGGCCGAGTTGAAGTGGACCTTCCAGTCGGCGGCGTAGAAGTCGCGGATGTCGTCCTCGGTGAAGAACTCCGGTGCCGCGTGCGGGCCTTCGACCGCGCCGAGGTGCCAGACGGAGGCGAAGGCCGGGCGGTCCTGCGCACCGGCGTCCTCGGCGGGCCGCCCGGAGATCGTCCCGCTGTGCAGCACATCCCCCGTCCGCAGCGCCCGGCCGCCGTGCCCGCCGAACCGGCCCAGCGTGAACGTGCTCGCGCTGCCCAGGAAGGCGGGGACGTCGAGGCCGCCCGCGCACAGGACGTAGGTGCGCAGGCCGTGCTCGCCGGGGGCGCCGATCTCCAGCAGGGCGCCGGCCGGCACGGTCACCGGCTCCCACTGCGCCACCGCCGTGCCGTCCACGGTCACCGGCGCCGGCGCGCCCGTCACACACACCGTCGTGGCGTGGGTGAAGCGCAGGGCCGGGCCCTGCAGGGTGCACTCCAGGCCCGGGGCGCCCTCGGGGTTGCCCAGCACGCGGTTGCCGAGGCGGAAGGAACGGTCGTCCATCGGGCCGGACGGCGGCACGCCGACCTGCCAGTGGCCGGTGCGGCCGGGCCAGTCCTGCACGGTGGTGAGGGTGCCGCCGGAGACGACCTCGATGCGCGGGGTCGGGTCGCGCACCTGCGCGAGGGTCGCCGTCGAGTGGGCCGCCGTCACGAAACGGGGGTCCGCGAGCGCCGCGCGCACCAGCCCCAGGTTCGTCTCGACGCCGTCGACCCGGGTGCGGGCCAGCGCCTCGTCGAGGCGGCGCAGGGCATGCTCCCGGTCGGCGCCGTGGGCGATCACCTTCGCGAGCATCGGATCGTAGGAGGCGGTCACCTCGGTGCCCGTCTCCACCCAGCCGTCGACGCGCACCCCGGCCGGGAACTCGACCCGCGTCAACAGGCCCGCGCCGGGCCGGTGTTCGCGGCTCGGGTCCTCCGCGTAGAGGCGTGCCTCGACGGCGTGGCCGCGGGGCGGGCCGGGGTCGGTCACGACGTCCCGTTCGCCCCTCGCCAGCCGCAGCATCCAGGCGACCAGGTCGACGCCGTAGATCTCCTCGGTGACCGGATGCTCCACCTGCAGCCGGGTGTTGACCTCCAGGAAGTAGGCCTCCTCGCGGGCCGCGTCGTAGACGAACTCGACGGTCCCGGCGGAGCGGTAGTCGACCGAGGCGCACAGGTCACGGGCGGAGGTGGCCAGTTGTTGTCGGAGGTGGTCCGGGAGTCCGGGGGCCGGGGCCTCCTCCAGGACCTTCTGGTGGCGGCGCTGGAGCGAGCAGTCGCGGTCGCCGAAGGTGACGACCCTGCCCTCGCCGTCGCCGAAGACCTGGACCTCGATGTGGCGGGCGCGCTCGACGAGCCGTTCCAGGAAGACGCCGGCGGAGGAGAAGGAGGCGGCGGCGACGCGCTGGACACGTTCCCAGGCGTCGGCGAGTTCGCCGGGGGAGCGGCAGGCGGACATGCCGATACCGCCGCCCCCGCCCGTCGCCTTGAGCATCACCGGATAGCCGATGAGCCGCGCTTTCTCCAGTGCCTCGATGAGTCCCGACAGCAGGCCGGTGCCCGGCGCCAGCGGCACCCCGGCGGCTTCGGCCGCCGCCCGCGCCGTGTGCTTGGCGCCGAACAGCTCCAGCTGAGCGGGGGTCGGTCCGACGAACACGATCCCGGCGTCGGCGCAGCGGCGCGCGAAGGCCGCGTCCTCGGAGAGAAAGCCGTAGCCGGGGTGGATCGCGCCCGCGCCGGTGTCCTTGGCCGCCTTCAGGACCAGGTCGGCGTCGAGGTAGGACTCCTTCGCGGGGGCCGGGCCGAGCCGTACCGCCTCGTCGGCGAGCCGGACGTGGGGCGCGGAGCGGTCGGCGTCGGAGTACACGGCAACCGTGCGCAGGCCGAGCTCGCGGGCGGTACGGATGATCCGGACGGCTATCTCGCCCCGGTTGGCGATCAGCAGCGTGTCGAAGGTCATGCGCGCGCCGCCTCGGTGATCGTCATCTCCACCGCCGTCGGCTCGAAGCCGTTGCACGGGTTGTTGATCTGGGGGCAGTTGGAGACCAGCACGAGGACGTCCCGTTCGGCGCGGAGCGTGAGGGCGAGGCCCGGAGCGGACAGGCCGTCGACGATGCCGAGGGTGCCGTCCCGCTCGACGGGCACGTTCATGTACCAGTTGACGTTGGAGACCAGGTCCCGCTTGCCGAGGCCGTACTTCGCGCCCTCGGCGAGGAAGTTGTCCACACACGCGTGCTGCGCGAACGTGTGGTGGCCGTAGCGCAGGGTGTTGGACTCCTTGGAGCAGGCGCCGCCGACGGTGTCGTGGCGGCCCACGGCGTCGGCGGTCACCGTCATCAGCGGGGTGTGCTCGTTGGACATCAGCACACTGCCCGTGGTGAGGAAGATGCCGCCCTGCGCGTGGATCGTGTCCGGCGCGCTGTAGCGCACGGCGGTGTCCTGGGCGTCGTACACGAGGAAGTCGACGGCCTGGTTGCCGTGCAGGTCGGTGATGGTCAGCGTCTCGCCGGACCGGATGACGCAGGACCAGGCGGCGCGGGCCGGGACGACGGTCTTCATGCGAGCCCCCTCGCGGTGAGGAATTCGGCGGTGTTGAGGAAGGCGCGGCGGCCCTCGGGCGTGGCGTCCCACAGCGGGTCGCCCGGCCGGGTGGGCTCCGCACGCCAGGCGAGGACCTCCAGCGGGGTGCTGACGTACTGCGGGCGGGGGTCGGCCGGGTGCGGCACGTTGGCGATCAGGACCGTCACGTCCTGCTCGGTGCGCAGGGTGACACTGCCGCCGGGACCCGCCGAACCGGTGAAGTCGAGGGTGCCGTCGCCGCGGACCGCCACGCCCTGGAAGAAGGAGAGGGAGGGCGGCAGGTCGCGCGGTTCGAGGCCGTTCTTCGCGGCGGCCAGCTTGAACAGCTCCCGGCCGGCCGGGGAAGGAGAGTGCGGGGCGCCGTCGCCGTAGCGCTCGGTGTTGCGTACGAGGGTGGAGGCGCCGCACAGCGCGTCGTGCCGGCCGGAGGTGTCGGCGACCACCGACGCGAGGACCCGCCCCTGGTCGGACAGGAGCAGCACGCCCTCGCCGAGGTAGGCGTTCCACTGGACCTTGACCGTGTCGGCGACGTTCAGCCGCTCCCAGGGACGGCCGTCCACGTACAGCAGGAGGTGGGCGCAGGCGTCGCCGCGCAGGTCGGTCAGGCGCAGCTCGGTGCCGCGGGCGAGGACCCGGTGGGTGTAGTTGCCGCCCGCGACCGTCTCGGCCCACACCAGGCGGTCCGCCGCACAGGGCGGGTCCGGCCAGTCGGCCGCCGGGACGACGGGCATGGCGTCGGCGCGGGCGCCCTCCTGGGCCCGGGCATGCGCGCGGGCTCCGTAGGTCGTCTCTGTCGCCATCGGGGACCTCCGACTGAGGGACTGAGGGATGATTTCTGTCGCCCGACAGAAATTAGGGGCGGGTCGGGTCGCCGCGATTGCCGCCGCGTTGCCTGCGCGTTACCGGCCGCTCACGAAGATCGCCGTCCGGGGTCGTGTGCGAGGATCGAAGGCATGGAGACGAGCGGCGGACGTCGAGTGGGCCGGCCCCGGGCCGCGCAGCGCCCGGACAGCGGGCTCTCGCCCCGCGCCGAACTGCTCACGGCCGCCGCGGAGCTGTTCGTCACGCGCGGCTACGCCGCCACCACCACCCGGGCCGTCGCCGAGCGTGCGGGCATGCGCCAGGCGTCCATGTACCACTACGTCTCCGGCAAGGAGGAACTGCTCGCCGAGCTGCTGGAGTCGACGGTCACGCCCTCGCTGGCGTACGCCCGTGAGCTGCTCGCGGATGATGCGCGGGCGGCCGAGGACCGGCTGTGGGAGCTGTGCCGCGCCGACGTGGAGGTGCTGTGCGGCGGCTCGCACAACCTCGGCGGCCTCTATCTGCTGCCCGAGGTGCGCACCGAGCGGTTCGCCGGGTTCCATGCCGTGCGCGGCGAACTCAAGGACGCCTACCGCCAGTTGATCGCCGCGACGGCCGTGGGCGGCGCGCTCGCGAAGAGCGACCTCGATCTGCGCACCGACCTCGTCTTCGGACTCATCGAGGGCGTCATCCTCGTCCACCGCTCGGAACCGGACCGGCCCGTCTCGGAGTTCGCCCGGGCCACCGCCGACGCGGCCCTGCGTATCGCGGGCAACTGACCACCCTCCGACGGAACTTGAGGACACCTGAGGGTCCTCAAGGATGGTGGCCTCATCCATCCCGGTGAACTGTTTCGCACGCCCGTACGCCATCACGCACCGTGCTCGAACAAATCCCCAGCGTATAAATGGGTTTGAGGCTACTCCATGCGCGGAGCCGGTTTCAGAGGGTTGCTGAATATGACGCAGCGGTGATCCGGTGAGACTAAGCTCGCCCGCGGCGCACCGAGTTGAGGTGTATTCGTGCGTCTGTTCCCAAATGTTCCGAAGATGCCGACAGATCCCTACAGAGGGTGCCCACATGGTGAGTGTTCAGTCCCCACCCGGTCGCCGAGAACTTCCCTACGCGCGGGTGCTGTTGCTGCCGGCGATACTGATGGCCGCGGCGACCGGAGCCGCCGTCGCCCTGGTGGCGACGCCGGCCCGGCTCGCCGTCGGCGTCTGCGGAACCGTCGCCACCCTCCTGGTGATCGCGGCGGGAGCCGAGTCGGTGCGCCGCGGCCGGCTGCTGCGTGAGCTGCGCGCGGACAAGGACCGGCGCATCGCGTACCTGGACGACTGCGTCGCCGGTCACGCGGAGGAGAACCGCCTCCTCGCCGAGGTGTTCGTGCCCAACGCGGTGGAGTGGCTGCGGGCCGGAAATTCCCCCAGGGAGGTGATGCGCGACCTCAGCGAGGACGATCCCTCGTTCCGTGCGCTCGACGACGCACAGCGCGCGGTGATCCGGAAGATCCTCGACATCGTCGACCACGAGGAGTCCCTGCGCGACTCCGCCCAGCGCTCCTTCGTCAGCATCGCCCGCCGCATGCAGGCCATCGTCCACCAACAGGCCGCGGAACTGCGGGAGATGGAGGAGGACCACGGCCGCAACCCCGAGGTCTTCGACGACCTGCTGCGGATCGACCACGGCACCTCGCTGATCGGCCGGCTCGCCGACTCCATCGGTGTGCTCGGCGGCGGCCGGCCCAGCCGCAACTGGCCCCAGCCCGTCCCGCTGTACAGCGTGCTGCGCGGCGCCATGTCCCGGATCCTGGAGTACCGGCGCATCCAGCTGGACTCCATCGCCAAGGTCAACATCCGCGGCCTCTCCGTCGAACCGCTCATCCACGCGCTCGCGGAACTCCTCGACAACGCCACCCGCTACTCGCCCCCGCAGGCGAAGGTGCACGTCAACGCCACCGAGGTGCAGACCGGCATCGCCATCGAGATCGAGGACGCCGGCGTCAGCCTCAGCGAGGAGACACGCGCCAAGGCGGAACGCATGCTGGAAATGGCCAAGAGGGGCGTCGACATCCAGGACGTCGGCGGCACCCCGCGCCTGGGCCTCGCGGTCGTCGGCCGACTGTGCACCTCCTTCAACCTGGAGGTCTCACTGCGCAAGTCGGCGTACGGCGGCGTCCGGGTCGTCCTCATCGTGCCCAGCGAGATGCAGACCCTCGACCCCGCCCCCGGCTTCGCGCACGGCATCGGCGCCACCGCCGTACCGCAGATCGACCTGAGCCAGGTCGGTGAGGGCCCCAAGCGCCCGCCCAAGAAGCGCCGTCCCACCAACCCGCGCATCCCGGCCGGGGTCTCCCTGACCGACGACGAGGTGCCCGAGGTCACCGAGTGGACCGAGCAGGGCCTGCCGCAGCGGCGCAGCAAGACCACGATCTCCATCGTGCAGCGCTACCAGGAGGCGTACGCCGCCCAGGAAGCCGCGCGCCAGGGCAAGCCGGACCTGTTCGCGCAGCCCCGCCCGGAGGCCCAGCCCGCGAAGAAGAAGCATGAGCCCGGAGTGGCGTTCGAGGCCTTCTGGGACGGCCTGAAGAAGGTGGCTCCGCCCGGCCACCACCCCACCGACTTCACCCGTAATCCCACCGCATACCTGCACCTGATCGAAGACAAGGCCAAGCCCGAGGCCGACGACGAAGGGGACCTCACGTGATCCAGCAGCGCCAAAACTTCGACTGGCTGCTCAAGGAACTCTACGACGGCGTTCCGGGCATCGAGATGATCGTGGTGCTCTCGGCCGACGGCCTGCGCATCGCCCGCTACGCCGGTGACCCCGACGCCGCCGACCGGGTCGCCGCCGCCTGCGCGGGCGTGCAGAGCCTGGCCGCCGCCGTCGCCCAGGAGATCCAGGCCAGCGACGGCGAGATGAACATGGTCGTCATCGACCTGAGCGGCGGCTACTTCTACCTGATGGCGGCCGGCGACAACGCCTACCTCGCGGTCCTCGCCGACGTGCGCTGCGAGGCCGGCCGGATGAGCGCCAGCATGCGCGACCTCGTCGTTCGCATCGGCGCCCACCTCACCAGTCCGCCCCGGCGCAACGGGCAGAGCGTATGACGCCTCCGCAACGCAGGCGGCGACAACCCCTGCCGGAACTGCTCCCGCCGCCCCCGCCGCCCGCACCGGCCGTGCAGCCTCCCCAGGAGGGGGAGGGCGAGGGCAAGAACCCCGAACGGCTGTACATCATCACGGGCCCCGACGGCGAGCGCGCTCCCGTCGACCTGGTCACGTTAATCGTGGCGTGTGCCGAACCGCCCTCCTCGGCCACGCCGGAGCAGACGGCGGTGCTGCGGATGTGCGGCGCCCCGCTGTCGGTGGCCGAGGTGTCGGCGTATCTCGGTCTCCCGTTCAGCGTGGTGACGGTGCTGCTGACCGAGATGCTGGCGGCCGAACTCGTGCAGGCGCGCGCCCCGATCGTCCGGCAGCAGCTCCCTGACCGTTCCCTTCTCGAAGCGGTGATGAATGGACTTCAACGGCTCTGACACCATTCCCGGCCCACGGGCCGAGGACTATCTGCCGCACACCACCACGGCCGCGGCGAAGATCGTCATCGTGGGCGGCTTCGGCGTCGGCAAGACCACCATGGTCGGCTCCGTCAGCGAGATCAGGCCGCTGACCACCGAGGAGACCATGACGCAGGCGGGCATCGGCGTCGACGACAACTACGGCTCCGAGACCAAGACCGCCACCACCGTGGCCATGGACTTCGGCCGGATCCGCATCACGGAACAGGTCGTGCTCTACCTCTTCGGCACGCCCGGCCAGGAGCGCTTCTGGTTCCTGTGGAACGGGCTGTTCGAGGGCGCGCTCGGCGCGGTCGTCCTCGTCGACACCCGCCGCCTCGAGGTCAGCTTCGAGGTCATGGGCCGGCTGGAGGAGGGCGGCGTGCCCTTCGTCGTCGCCGTCAACACCTTCCCCGACGGGCCCCGCTACCCCGTCGAGGAACTGCGCGGGGCCCTCGACCTGCCGCCCGAGATCCCGATCGTGGAGTGCGACGTCCGCCGCCGCGCCTCGAGCCGCGACGTCCTGATGACCCTCATGCGCTTCCTGCACAACCTGGCCCTGAGCCGCAGCCTCACCTGACACCCCACCGCACCACATCCCCCGACACCGGATCCACCACAGTTTCGGAGCGACCCTGTGACTCCCGAACACCCTGTCCCCACCGGTCCGCGCGATCTCGCGCTGGACCCGCCGCCCGGCTGTCCCGCGCACAACCGGGGCCCCGGCGGGCTGGCCCGCCTCTACGGCGCCGGCGCGGAGGACCTCAACGAACTGTTCGAGCGCCTGCGCGACGAGCACGGTCCCGTGGCGCCGGTCCTCATCCACGACGACCTGCCGATGTGGATGGTCCTCGGTCACGCCGAGAACCTGCACATGGTGCGCTCGCCCTCGCAGTTCTCCAAGGACAGCCGCATCTGGTTGCCGCTGGTGCAGGGCAAGGTCAGGCCCGACCACCCGCTCATGCCGCACATCGCCTGGCAGCCCATGGCCGCCCACGCCGAGGGCGACGAGCACAAGCGGCTGCGGGGCGCGGTCACCGCGGCCATGGCGACCATCGACGACCGCAGCGTGCGCCGCTACATCAACCGCTCCAGCCAGCGCCTGGTCAACCGCTTCTGCGAGGAGGGCCGGGCCGAACTGGTGGGCCAGTTCGTCGAGCACCTGCCGATGGCCGTCATGTGCCATGTCCTCGGCATGCCCGACGAGTACAACGACCGGATGGTCCAGTGCGCCCGCGACGCGCTCAAGGGCTCCGAGACCGCCATCGCCAGCCACGAGTACGTCATGGGGGCGTTGACCCGGCTCACCGCGCGCCGCCGCGCCCGGCCCGAGGAGGACTTCGCCAGCCACCTCATCAGCGACCCGGCGAACCTCACCGACGAGGAGGTCCGCGAGCACCTGCGCCTGGTCCTCTTCGCCGCCTACGAGGCCACCGTCAACCTGCTCTCCAACGTGCTGCGCATGGTCCTCACCGACCCCCGGTTCCTCGCCCGGCTCAACGGCGGCCAGATGACGGTGGCGGAGGCGGTCGAGCAGTCCCTGTGGGACGAGCCCCCGTTCAGCACCATCTTCGCCTACTTCGCCAAGCAGGACACGGAGTTGGGCGGTCAGCGCATCCGGCGGGGCGACGGCCTGTTCTTCGCGCCCGCCCCCGGCAACGTGGACCCCCGGGTGCGCCCCGACCTGTCCGCCAACATGCAGGGCAACCGCTCCCACCTCGCCTTCGGCAGCGGCCCACACGAATGCCCCGGCCAGGACATCGGCCGCGCCATCGCCGACGTCGGCGTGGACGCGCTGCTGATGCGGCTGCCCGACCTGCAACTCGACTGCGACGAGGACGAGTTGCGGTGGACGATGTCCATCGCCTCACGGCACCTGGTGGAACTGCCGGTCCGGTTCGGCCCGAAGGACCAGCAGGACGTCAAGCGCAAGCCGAGCCACGCCCCGAGCCACGCCCCGATCCCGCCGCAGCGCATGACGCGACCGGTGAGCACGGAACCGCAGCCCGCCCCGGCGCAGGCGGCCGCGCCGCAGCCCGAGCCGACCGCCCCGACGCCGGCGGGCCCGGCCCGCAGGGCGAACGCCTGGCGGCGCCTTCTGTCCTGGTGGCGCGGCTACTGAGCGACGCCCGGTGACGCGGTGGCGGCCGGGCCGTCGAGCCAACTGCCGTACGACGCCCAGGCCTCGAGCACCCGGCCACTGCGCAGCCGGTGTTCCGTCCCGGTGACAGGATCGATGAACTCCAGCTCCCGCGCCAGCAGTTGCAGCGGGCGCCGGAAGTCGTCGGCCGGCACCGGGGCGGCCACCTCCGGATAGAGCGGATCGCCGAGGAGCGGAACGCCCAACGCGGCCATGTGCACCCGGAGTTGGTGGGTCTGCCCGGTGTCCGGGACCAGCCGGTAACGGGCGAGACCGTCCGCACGGTGCTCGACCGGCGCGACATGACTGACCGCGTTCGGCTCTCCCGGCACCTCCCGGGCGGCCAGGACGCCGCGCTCCTTCACGATCCGGCTGCGCACCGTCACCGGCCACTCGCGCGAGGCGTCGTGGGGCGCCACGGCCTCGTACACCTTGCGCACCCGGCGGTCGCGGAACAGCGCCTGGTAGGCGCCGCGCTCCTCGGGGCGCACGGTGAACAGCACAAGCCCGGCGGTGAGCCGGTCGAGGCGGTGCGCGGCGCCCAGCGCGGGGACGCCCAGCTCCCGCCGCAGCCGGGCCAGCGCGGTCTGGGTGACATGGCTGCCGCGCGGAGTGGTGGCCAGGAAGTGCGGCTTGTCGACGACCACGATGTGCTCGTCGCGGTACACGATCTCCAGCGGGAACGGCACCGGCGCCTCGGCGGGCAGCTCACGGTGGAACCACACGAACATCCCCGGCACGTACGCCGCGTCCGGCGCCACTGCCGCACCGTCGGCGCCGACGACGAGCCCGGCCGCCAGCATCCCGTCCACCACCCCGGGGCCGGCCCCGCCGAGCCGCTCCACCAGGTGCGCCCGGACGGTGGCCCAGGTGCCCTCGCCCGGCAGCCGCACCCGCACCGCGTCGATCCCGTCGCGCTGCGGAAGCGGGGAGGGCGGGGGAGGGGTGCGGCGTCTCATCGGGGTCAAGCCTACGGCGACGGAAACCCCGTTGACTCCTCGCGGCCCGTTGGCAGGATGCGCCTCATGCCCTACACCGCTGACTTCGTTCTGCCCGTCGGAACCCTCTCCGGCGCCCCTCAGCCCGTCCTGCGCGCCGACGACGGGCTCCTTCTGCGCCCGTGGCGGGCCGCGGACGCGCCCGTCGTGTACGCGACCTTCCAGGACCCGGTGATGCACCAGTGGCACATCAGGGCCGCCGACTCCGAGGAGGAGGTCGCCGGCTGGATCGAGGAGTGGCAGACGAGCTGGGCGGCGGAGCAGAACGTCCAGTGGGCCGTCGTCGACGCCGACTCGGACGAAGTGCTGGGGCGGGTGGCGCTGCGCGACATCCGGCTCGGCGACGGCATCGCCCAGGTCGCGTACTGGACGACCCGGGCGGCCCGTGGCCGGGGAGTCGCCCCCCGGGCCACGACCGCCCTGGCGCGCTGGGCTCTCGACGAGATCGGCTTCCACCGGCTGGAGCTGGCGCACGCCACCGCCAACGAGGCCTCCTGCCGCGTCGCAGCCAAGGCCGGTTTCACCCTGGAGGGCACCAAGCGCAGCGCCGCCCTCCACCAGGACGGCTGGCACGACATGCACCTGCACGCGCGCGTGCAGGGCGACTGAGCCCGCGCGGCACACGCCCGTCGGCCGCGCGTACCCGCGTCAGGCCGTCGTCTGCCGCCGGTACGCCCGGAAGGCCACGCCCACCGCGACCGTCGCACCGAGGAACAGCACCGTGAACCACTGGAAGTACCAGTGCCCGCCCGCCGGGTCGTACACCGCGGCGCGCGGCCAGGCCAGGTTGACGGTCATCAGCAGGCCGTAGAGGAGGGCGAGGGCGTTCACCGGGACGCCCCAGCGGCCCAGGGAGAACAGCCGGGCGCCCGTCTCGTCCGTACCCGTCGAGGAGAACCGTCCGCGCAGCCGGCGCACCAGCAGCGGTCCGGTGACCATCGCGTAGGCCAGGTACAGCATCACGATGCAGGTGGTGCCGATGGCCAGGAAGGCGTCCGGGGAGGCGAAGTTCAGCAGCAGCAGGGCCGCCGCGAGGACGCCGACGACCAGCGCCGGGGCGCTCGGCATGCCGGTGCGGGGGTTCACGCGCGCGAGGCGGGCGGAGAACGGGAGCTGTCCGTCGCGGGCCATGGAGAACAGCATCCGGCAGGCCGCCGTCTGGATGGCGAGCGTCGCCACCGCGATCGCGACGACCACGTCCGCCAGCAGCGCCTTGCCGACGCCGTCGCCGAGGCTGCTGGTGAGGACGTAGCTGAGCCCGTCGACCCCGAGCCGCCCGTCGGTGAGGCTGGGCGCGGCCAGCAGCCCGGCCAGCACGATCAGCCCGCCGAGCAGGCCGGCCGCGCCGAGCGCCGTCAGGATGGTGCGGGGCGCGGTGCGGCGCGGATCGCGCGTCTCCTCGCTCATCTCGCCCGCGCTGTCGAAGCCGATCATCACGTAGGCGGCCGTGAACGAGCCGACGAGCAGCGCCCCGAACAGGCCGTCCTGCGCGGCCCCTTCGGTGTGGAAGGTGATGCCGGGGCCGCGCTCGGAGTGGGTGAGCAGCAGCACGACGATGAGCACCGCGCCGATGATCTCGGCGGTGACGCCGACCCGGTTGATCACGGACAGCACGCGGTTGTCGATGACGTTGACCAGCGTCGTCAGCACCAGCAGGACCACGCCGAGCAGCGCCGCGTTGGCCGCGCCGTCCGGTGAGGTGGGCGCCGGGTCGGTGCCGATCAGCTGGAAGCCCGACCAGATCGCGGGCAGCACCATCTGCAGGGCCAGTGCGGCCGCGGCGACCACGACGATCTGGCCGATCACCATGATCCAGCCGGCGAACCAGCCGAAGGAGGGCGTCGACAGCCTCGTCGACCACTGGTAGATCGCGCCCGAGATCGGGTAGCGCGCCGCCAGCTCCGCGAAGCACGCGGCCACCAGCAACTGCCCGGCCAGCACCGCCGGCCAGGCCCAGAAGAAGACCGGGCCGCCAAAGGCGTACCCGAAGGCGAAGAACTGGAAGACGGTCGTCAGGACGGAGATGAAGGAGAACCCGGCGGCGAACGAGGCGTACCGGCCCAGGCTGCGGTGCAGCTCCTGGCGGTAGCCGAACTCGGCGAGGGAGCCGTCGTCGGCGCCGGGGGAGTGCGGCGGGTCGGGGCGTACGTCGGAGGGTGTCGTTGTCGTCACGGCGGAACCTGCCTTGGCACCAGAGGGGACGGGAATTCCTGTCGGGCGACAGAAATTAGGGACGGGCTGTTTCGTCCGCATCACGCCGTCATGTCGAGGGCGGGCCCAAGTCCTCACGGCCCAGAACGTCACTCGAACGCGTTACATCGCGTCTATTGCCTCCGGTTGGCAACTCGCGATATGTTCGGCTACGGATATTCGAAAGCGAGGTGGTTATCGTGGCGAGGAAGCGCCGCAAGCTCAGCAATCCGTTGGCGCTCGCCGTGATGACGACGCTCTGGCAGAAGCCGATGCACCCGTACGAGATCGCCCAGACCCTGCGCAGCCAGGGCAAGGACACGAGCACGAAGACGAACTACGGCTCGCTCTACACGGTCGTGCAGAACCTCGAGAAGTACGGCTTCGTCGAGGTGACCGGTGTGGAACGCCAGGGCAACCGCCCCGAGCGCACGGTCTACGGCCTCACCGAGGCCGGGCGCGAGGAGACGACCGAGTGGCTCTCGGACCTGATCGCCATTCCCGCGAAGGAGTACCCGATCTTCGAGACGGCGCTCTCACTGATGGCGGCGCTGCCGCCGGACGAGGTGGTGCGCCTGCTTCAGACGCGGCTGAGCTCGCTGGAGGTGCAGCTGGCCAGCGGCCGGGGAGCGCTCGACAAGCTCTACGAGACGCTGCCGAGGCTGTTCCTCGTCGAGGTCGAGTACCAGCTGCACATGGTCGAGGCGCAGGCGGAGTGGGTCGGCGGTTTCCTCGACGAGATCAGGAAGGGATCGCTGCCCGGCATCGAGCAGTGGCGGCACTTCCACGAGACGGGGGAGCTGCCGCAAGAACTCAGATCATGAGATAGACCCCGGCAGGTCTGTTGCAGCAGTCCCGCCGGGGTCTCGAACCCCGAAACGGATCCGCCGTGCGGCAGAACCGGGCCATCGAGGTGCGGCACACCCAGGATAGCCCGGCGCTCTTCACGCGGATCGATCACCAGTCCGCTCACTCAGGAGAGCTGTCGTCATGAGCAGTAAGAGCAGTCCGGGCAATATGAGCAGTCCGGGCAATATGAGCAGTCCGGGCAGTGCGAGCAGCATGAGCAGTGCCGGCGTCACTCGCGGGCCCGCGGTCGAGGCACGTGACCTCGTCAAGACCTATCCCGGCGGTGTCACCGCTCTGAACGGACTCGACGTCACCGTCGAGCCCGGCACCGTCTTCGGGCTCCTCGGCCCCAACGGCGCCGTTTCAAGTCCACCACCGTCAAGATCCTCACCACTCTCGCCCGCCCCGACTCCGGGACGGCCACCGTCGCCGGGCACGACGTGCTGCGCCACCCGGACCGGGTGCGCCGCGCGATCGGCGTGGTCGCACAGAACTCCGGGGCGGACCCGGTCGCCACCGGCCGGGACAACCTCCGCCTCCAGGGCCGGCTCTACGGGGTGAAGGGCGCCGCCCTCGAGCGCCGGGTCGACGAGCTGCTCGAACGCTTCACGCTCACCGAGGCCGCCCGGCGCCCGGTCAAGGGCTACTCCGGCGGAATGCGGCGCCGCCTCGACGTCGCCCTGGGGCTGGTGCACCGGCCCGAGGTGCTCTTCCTCGACGAGCCCACCACCGGCCTGGACCCCGAGGCCCGCACCGCGATGTGGGACGAGATCGGCCGCCTGGCCGGCGAGGAGGGCCTCACCATCCTGCTCACCACGCACTACCTGGAGGAGGCCGACCGGCTCGCCGAGCGCGTCGCCATCGTCGACCGCGGCCGGATCGTCGTCACGGGCGCGCCCGACTCCCTCAAGGGCGAACTCCGCGGCGACGCCGTGCACGTGGAGGTGCGCACACCCCTCGGCGAGACGGGGCGCACCCTGCTGGACAGCGCCCTCGGTGGGCTGCCGGGCGTGCACGAGGTGCTGTGCGAAGGCCGCCGGATCAGCGTCCGCGCCGACGACGGTGCAGCCGCCGTGCCCGTGCTGCTGGGCGCGTTGGAGCGGGCCGGGGTCGGGGTGGCCACCGCGACCGTGGCCCGGCCCTCCCTCGACGACGTCTATCTCAGGTACGCGGGCCGCCGGTACGCGGACGCGGACGCCGCCGCCGCTCCCGTCCTCGCCGGAGGTGTGCGATGAGCACTGCCGTCGCCCAGACCTGGTACATGACGCAGCGTCAGCTCATGGTGTTCGCCCGGCAGCCCGCCTACGCGGTGATCACCCTGATCCAGCCGGTGATCTGGCTGTTCCTCTTCGGCAGCCTGTTCAAGAACGTCGTCGAGCTGGGCGGCTTCGGCACCGCCTCCTACCTCGACTACCTGGTGCCGGGCGTGGTCGTGATGAGTGCGCTGAGCGCCAACCTGTGGGCGGGCATGGGCACGTTGGAGGAGATCCAGCGCGGCACCCTGAACCGCTTCCTGACCACCCCGGCCAGCCGGGCCGCGCTGATGAACGGCAACGTCGTGCACAACGGCATCGTCACCGCCCTGCAGTCGGGTGTCATCGTGCTGCTGGGTCTGGCGGGCGGCGCGGACTACCCGGGCGGGCTCACCGGGATCGCGGTTCTGATCGTGGCGGCCGTGCTGCTGGGCACCGTGTTCGGGGCGCTGTCCAACTCCCTGGGCATGCTGGTGCGTGAGCGGGAGTCGATCATCGGCATCAACACCTTCCTGCTGCTGCCGCTGACGTTTCTGTCCTCCGCCTTCATGGTGCCGGAGGGGATGCCCTCCTGGATGCGGCACATAGCCGACTTCAACCCGGTCAACTGGGCGATGGTCGCGGGCCGTTCGGCGCTGTCCGCCGACCCCGACCGGGGGGACGTGCTCAGCCGCGGCGGGGCGCTGCTCGCGCTGGCGGTGGCGGCGGTGTGGCTGTCGATCCGGACGTTCCGGTCCTACCAGCGGTCGGTGTAGCGGGTGGTGTAGCGGTCGTGGGGCGGCGCTGAAGGGCCGGGCGGCCCGCCCCACGAGTACGGGCCGGTTCCGCCGCGCCTCGGCGCCGGGCATCAGATCAGGCGGCCGGGGTCTCGCCCTCCTGCTCCGCCTCCACGCGCGCGTTCCACTCCCGCTTCGAGGCCTGCCAGCCGTCCTCGTCGTGGCCGAGCCGCCAGTAGCCGGAGATCGACAGGTCCTCGCGCGGGATCTGCAGCTCCACGCGCAGCAGTTTGCGCAGGTCCTTCACGAAGGCGGCCTCGCCGTGCACGAACGCGTGCATACGGCCCTCGGGGAACTCCAGCGCCCGTACGGCCTCGACGAGCCGTTCGCCGACCGGCCGGTCGCCGCGGTGCAGCCAGACGACCTCCACGTCGGAGTCGATCTTCTGCTCCTCCTCGGGCCCGGCCACCTCGATGAAGGCGTGAGCGAGGGCCCCGGCCGACAGCGATTCCAGGGCGGCCGCGACGGCGGGCAGGGCGCTCTCGTCGCCGGCCAGCAGATGCCAGTCGGCGGCGGCGTCCGGCGCGTAGGCGCCACCGGGGCCCATGAAGCGGACGGTCTCGCCCGGCTGGACGCGGGCCGCCCAGGGTCCGGCCAGACCCTCGACACCGTGCAGCACGAAGTCCAGCGTCAGCTCGCGGTGTTCGGCGTCCCAGTCGCGCACCGTGTACGTCCGGGTCACGGGCCACTGCTCACGGGGGAACTCGGCCCGGATGCGCTCCAGGTCGAAGGGCTCCGGGTAGGTCACGCCGTCAGGGCCGAAGAGCAGTTTGACGTAGTGATCGGTGCAGTCGCCCGCTGCGAACCCGGCCAGACCCGCCCCGCCGAGCACGACGCGCTGCATGTGCGGGGTGAGCCGTTCGGTACGGACGACCTGCGCGGAGTGGGGCTTCCGCGGCTTGCGTGCCGGACGTTCTGCCATGACGGCCTCCCATGTCTCTGCCCATGACACCATGGTTAGGTTTACCTAAGTTAGCATCTCTTCCCGGGCGATGTCCCCAGAATGCCTATGCGTGCCGGGTGTTCAATGTCGTCAACAGCCGCTGCAGTGAACCCCCGAGCCCCCAGCGCCCTGCCAGTGCCTCCAGTGTCGCGCCGTCCCCAGGCGTATGCGGCAGCGCCGTGTCCACGTCCGGAAGCGGCACGTCGTCGGCCACCTTGACGACCTTCGGCGCGACGGCGACGTACGGCCGCGCCTCGTCCAGCCGCTTGCGCTGCGAGGGCGTCAGCTTCGCCCTCGGGTCGTCCACCGCCGCCATGATCCCCGCCAGGTCGCCGAACTCGGCCAGCAGCTTGGCCGCGGTCTTCTCCCCGATGCCCGCCACACCCGGCAGACCGTCGCTCGGGTCGCCGCGCAGCAGCGCCAGATCCGCGTACCCACGCCCATCGACGCCGTACTTCTCGCGCAGCAACGCCTCGTCCGTCAGCTGCAGCGTGCCGACGCCCTTCAGCGGGTACAGCACGCGCACCCCGCGCGCGTCGTCCACCAACTGGAACAGGTCACGGTCGCCGGTGACGATGTCGACCGGGCCCTTCGCGCGGCCGGTGAACGTGCCGATCACGTCGTCCGCCTCGTAGCCCGCGACGCCCACGCGCGCGATGCCCAGCGCGTCCAGGACCGCCTCGATGATCGGCACCTGCGGCGAGAGCGTGTCCGGCACCTCCTCCTCGTCCGGTCCGACCTCGTGCTCCTCGGCGACACGGTGCGCCTTGTAGGTGGGGATCAGCTCGACCCGCCACTGAGGGCGCCAGTCGGCGTCCATGCAGGCCACCAGCTCTTCCGGCCGGTGGTCCTTCACCAGCCGGTCGATGAAGTCCAGCAGTCCCCGCACGGCGTTCACCGGGGTGCCGTCCGGTGCCCTCACGGAGTCGGGGACGCCGAAGTAGGCGCGGAAGTAGAGCGAGGCGGTGTCGAGGAGCATCAGTCGTCCGGTCACGCCTCGCATCATGCCGCACCGGTGCCCCGGTGACCGGCGGGTATTCGCTCCCGTGGCAGGCGCGAACCTCCCGCCGGACCCGGCCGTGACCCCGGCCGCGCCGCCTGTGAACTGAACCACTCGCACGTTTGCGCATGTCGGGCCCGGGCAGGCGCGGCCTCGGAGCGGTGTCGGTTGCGCCTTCAACGGTTTGCTGTTGCCGAGTACTCCCGTTTCTGTCCCCCATCGAGAGGTACGCGTGTCATCCAGGCTTGAAGCCGAGCAGCTGTACAAGGTGTTCGGCAGACGACCGGAACAGGCAGTCGAACGGCTGCGCGCCGGAGCAGACCGGGAGGAGCTGCGCGCCGACGGCGCCACGGCCGCCGTCGTCGACGCCTCCTTCACCGTGGAACCCGGCCAGATCTTCGTCGTCATGGGCCTGTCCGGCTCCGGGAAGTCCACCCTGCTGCGCATGCTCAACGGACTGCTGGAACCGACCGCCGGACGCGTCCTCTTCGACGGCCAGGACCTCACCGCGCTCACCGACCGCGACCTGCGCGCGGTGCGGGCGAGGAAGATCAGCATGGTTTTCCAGCACTTCGCGCTCTTCCCGCACCGCAGCGTCCTGGACAACGCCGCCTACGGCCTCGCAGTCCAGGGCGTCCCCCGCCGCGAGCGCGAGCAGCGGGCCGCCGAGGCGTTGCGGCTGTGCGGTCTGGAGGGCTGGGAGAAGTCCTGGCCGGACGAGCTGTCCGGCGGCATGCAGCAGCGCGTGGGCTTGGCCCGCGCCCTCGCCACCGACGCCGACCTGCTCCTGATGGACGAGTCCTTCAGCGCGCTGGACCCGCTGATCCGCCGCGACATGCAGGACCAGCTCCTCACGCTCCAGCAGACCCTGAAGAAGACGATCGTCTTCATCACCCACGACCTCAACGAGGCCATGCGCCTGGGCGACCGCATCGCCGTCATGCGCGACGGCCGCATCGTGCAGACCGGCACGGCGCAGGACATCCTGATCCGACCCACGGGCGACTACGTCGCCTCCTTCATCCAGGACGTCGACCGCTCCCGCGTGCTGACCGCCTCCGCCGTCATGGACACCGCCGTGCGCGGCGACGAGGCCGACTGCCGCTGCGAGACCGCCACCCCCGACACCCCGTTCACCGCGCTCTGCGCGCTCAGCGCCCGGCTGACCCACCCGGTCGCCGTCCTCGACGGACAACGCACGCTCGTGGGCGTCGTGCCGAGACAGCGCCTCGTGCGCTTCCTCGGCGACGAGCAGGGCGCGCCGATCGTCTGCGACAGCCCGGACGACGGCCGGAAGCAGGTGACCGCCCGTGCCTAGGCTGCACCTCGGCGACTGGGTCGACTCCGGCGTCGACTGGCTCGTCACCCACATGTCCTGGCTCTTCGACGCGATCAAGACCGTCGTCGAAGGCATGTACGACGGCCTCGACGCCGTCCTCACCGCCCCCGCGCCGCTGCTCCTCGCGGGCATCCTCGCGGTGCTCGCCTGGTGGTTGCGGGGCCTCGTCGCGGGCGTCCTCGCCTTCGCCGGGTTCGCCCTCATCGACTCCCTCGCCCTGTGGGATGAGGCGATGTCGACGCTGTCCCTGGTGCTCGTCGCCACGGTGATCGCCCTGGTGATCTCCGTCCCGCTGGGTATCTGGGCCGCCCGCTCCAAGGCCGTCAGCGCCACCCTGCGGCCCGTCCTGGACCTGCTCCAGACGATGCCGTCGATGGTTCTGCTCATCCCCGCGATCCTGTTCTTCGGCATGGGCGTCCCCGCGGGCGTCATCGCCACCCTGATCTTCGCGCTCGCCCCGGGCGTGCGCATGACCGAGCTCGGCATCCGCCAGGTCGACGCCGAACTCGTCGAGGCCGCCGAGGCGTTCGGCACGACCCCCCGCGACACGCTGCTGCGCGTCCAGCTGCCGCTCGCGCTGCCGACGATCATGGCGGGCGTCAACCAGGTCATCATGCTGGGTCTGTCGATGGTCGTCATCGCCGGCATGGTCGGCACCGGCGGCCTCGGCGGCGCCGTCAACGAGGCCATCGGCCAGCTCGACATCGGGCTCGGTTTCGAGGCGGGCCTCGGCATCGTCGTCCTCGCCATCTATCTGGACCGGATGACCGGCGCGCTCGGCACCCGGATCTCCCCGCTCGGCCGCCGCGCCGCCGCCAAGGCACGCAGCACGGTGTGGACGTACCGTCCGCGCCCGGCCGTGGCCGTGGTCGGGGTGGTCGTCCTCGCCCTGGTCGCCGGTGGCATGGGCGTCTTCGGCTCCTCCTCCGGCACCGCCGAGGCCTCCGCCTCGGACGTCGGCAAGGGCAAGGAGATCAAGATCGGCTACATCCCGTGGGACGAGGGCATCGCCTCCACCTATCTCTGGAAGGAACTCCTGGAGGAACGCGGCTTCAAGGTGGACACCACCCAGTACGCGGCCGGACCCCTCTACACCGGCGTCGCCACCGGCCAGATCGACTTCCAGACCGACGCCTGGCTGCCCACCACCCACGCCGAGTACTGGAAGAAGTACGGCGACCGCCTCGACGACCTCGGCTCCTGGTACGGCCCCACCTCGCTGGAGCTCTCCGTCCCCTCGTACATGAAGGACGTGAACTCCCTGGCGGACCTGAAGGCCCACGCCTCCGAGTTCGGCGGCAAAATCACCGGCATCGAGCCCAGCGCCGGAATGATGGGCCTGCTCAAGGACAAGGTCCTCGGCGAGTACGGCCTCGACGGCGCCTACACGGTCGTCGACGGCTCCACCCCGGCGATGCTCGCCGAACTCAAGCGGGCCTACGCCGCGAAGAAGCCGATCGTCGTCACGCTCTGGTCGCCGCACTGGGCGTACAGCGACTACGACCTCAAGAAGCTCGACGATCCCAAGGGCGCCTGGGGCAAGGGGGACGGCGTGCACACGATCGCCCGCCAGGGCTTCGCCGACGACAACCCCGAGGTCGGCACGTGGCTGAAGAACTTCAGGATGACCGAGGCCCAGCTCACCGGTCTGGAGGCGCGGATCCAGAAGGCGGGCAAGGGCAAGGAGCAGGACGCGGTCCGGACCTGGCTGAAGGAGAATCCCACTCTGGTCGAGAAGTGGGTACCGGTCGCCGATTCGGGGCAGAAGAGCCGGGCGGCCCGGTGACCTGACAGCACCGCGGCCGTCCGACCAGGGGCGGGCACCGACGTACGGCTTCCACGGCCTGCGCCGGGGCCCGCCCCTCGTCCCATTCACCCTCGCCTGCCACTCGTCCCGTTCCCCCTCTCCCGCCACGCGCCCGCCCACGGTAAGGATCCGGCCAACCACAGAGAGCTAGGCCCATCCTGGGGCCGAGGTCCCGGGAGAGCCGGGACGAGCGGGAACACGCGAGGCCGCTCGCGCATTGAACCGGAAAGCCGGAGGACCGGCCGTCGCCCCGCGGGTCGGGGGCCTGATCATCTGGCGCGAACTGTGGGGTCGAGTGTCACCCCATGTGTCCTCGATGTGACGGGCGCATGAAACGGTTTGCCGAACATGCGTAGGGTGCAGACAACTCAGCAGAGGACGTGTCGGCGGACACCACGGCAGTGACGAGCGAAGGAGGGAGCCGGAGCGATGGGCGACCACAAAGAACAGCCCCTGCGGGTGGGCGCGGCCGTGCGGCGCCGGCGCCGCTCCCTGGAGCTCACCCTCGCCGTCGTGGCCGAGCGCAGCGGCCTGTCGGTCCCGTTCCTGAGCCAGATCGAGAACGACCGCGCGCGGCCCAGCACCGGCTCCCTGGAGAAGGTCGCCGACGCCCTGCGCACCACGGCCGTCGAACTCCTCGCCGCCGCCGACCCGGCGTGCAGCGTGGACGTCGTCCGCGCCGAGGACACCGACCCGGGCCAGGGCGCGGGACAGGGCCGGGGCGCGGGACAGGGCCAGGACTCGGCGCCGCGCCAGGACCCGGAGCCGCGTTCTCGTTCCCTGGTGCGCGGGCACCACCAGATGCACGCCTCCGAGTTCACCGGCGACCACGACGCAGGTCGTGAATTCCAGTACCGCAACGACCAGTTGATGTATGTCGCCGACGGCGCCGTGGAGATCGAGGCGGAGGGTCGCGCCTACCGACTGGGCCGCGGCGACACCCTGTACCTCACCGGCGGGGTCCGCCACCGCTGGCGGGCGACCGTGCCGGACACCCGGGTGGTCGTCGTCGCCGTGGCCGAGCACATCGAGGCGGTACGCGACCGGGACCACCGGGGCCGGAAGCGGTAGTGCGGGTCGTCTCCCTCGTCCCCTCGCTCACGGAGGCGGTCGCCTCGTCCGCGCCCGGCGTCCTCGTCGGCGCCACCGAGTGGTGCGCCCACCCGGCGGACCTCGACGTCGCCCGGATCGGCGGAACCAAGAACCCCGACGTCGAGCGGATCGTCCGCCTCGCCCCCGATCTGGTGATCGCCAACGAGGAGGAGAACCGGGAACCGGTCCTGGCCGCCCTGCGCGCGGCCGGCGTCGAGGTGCTGGTGACGGAGGTCCGGGACGTCCCGCAGGCCTTCCGGGAGCTGGCGCGGGTGCTGGCGGCGTGCGGAGCGCCGCAGCGGCCGGCCTGGCTGGTGGCGGCGGAGCAGGCGTGGGCGGCGCCGCCGTCGGCCGCCGGGGCGCGCCGGACCGCCGTCGTGCCGATCTGGCGCCGCCCGTGGATGGTGCTGGGCCGCGACACCTTCGCCGGGGACGTGCTGGCCCGGCTGGGCGTCGACCACCTGTACGCCGAGCACCCCGAGCGCTATCCGCGGATCCCGCTCGACGCGCTGCGGGCGACCGGCCCGGACCTGGTCGTCCTCCCGGACGAGCCCTACCGCTTCACCGCCGACGACGGCCCGGAGGCCTTCCCTGGCCTGCCCTGCGCGCTCGTCAGCGGACGGCACCTGACGTGGTACGGGCCGTCGCTCGCCGAGGCTCCGAAGGTGCTGGGCGAGGCGCTGCGAGCAGCTCGCCGCTGAGCAGCCCGCGGACGGTGTGCGTCGCGACGACCGCCCAGGCGGCGACGAGAACGGCGTACAGGGCGCAGCAGAGCACCGCGTAGACGGCCAGCCCGGTGTGCCGGGCCAGGGCCCCCGCGCCGGTCACACAGGTGCCGACCGGGAAGGTGAACGCCCACCACGTCATCGCGAAGCCCATCCCGTGCCGCCGGGCGCGCAGCACGTGCGCCGTGGCCAGGCACAGCCAGAGCAGCGCGAACCCCATGACGGGCACCCCGTACAGGACGGCGAGGACGGCGAGGGCGCGACCGTCCGGGCCCGGCAGGACCCCGGGTGCGACCTCCGCGAACTTCCCGACGGCGGTGGTGGACTGCCCGAGCGGGCCCAGGACGAGGAACACGGTCGGGGTGAGGGCGAGCGGCAGCGGCCCGCCGGTCACCAGCCGTCCGAACACCACCGGCAGCATGGCGAACGTGGCGAGCAGACTCAGCCCGAACAGCGCGAAGCACGCCAGGAGCAGGGTCTGCCGTGGCTGCCCGGCCGGCAGATACGGCACCAGCAGCGGCCCGAGCGCGGCGGACACCATGGGCGCCACCAGCGGCAGCAGCCACACCGGAGTGGCCTGCGAGTGCTCCACCCGGTGGCGTACGGCCATCAGATACGGGACGGCGACGGCGGCCGTGAGTCCCACGAGCGTCCCGGCGCCGAACAGTACGGCGTCGAGCGCGACCGCTGGACGGGTGCCGATCCAGTCCCGGCCGACGGTCAGGGAGCCGCCCCCGACGGCGAGCAGCGCCATCGCCAGGCAGCCGTAGAAGGGGGCCGTCGCCGGGTCGAGGAGATGGGCGTGGGCCTGGTCGCGGTGGTGGCGCCAGTGCAGGGCGCGGGCGGCGAGCAGGGTCAGCAGGAGGACCAGGGACAGCATCCAGAACGCGGCGCACAGCGGTCGCAGCCCAGGTACCCGCACCGGGAGCGTCGCTCCGGCCGTGGCGACGATGGCGGTGCCCATGACCGTCGCGTACCAGTTCGGTCCGAGGTGACGGACGTGGCGGACGTGACGGACGGCGTGGGCGCGCGGGCGGGGAGGGGCGTAGCGGGGCCGGGCGGCGGTGACCATGGTGTCCACGGTCGACCGGGTGTCCGCCCGCGACCAGGGAGTATGCCTCTATGGGGACATAAACTGGGCTTATGGGGAGTGTGGAGGAACAGCCCGCGGACACCGCGACGGGTTCGATCGCGCACCGTGTCCCGGACCTGGGCGCGCTGGAGCTGCTGCTGGGCGTGGCCCGGCTGGGCAGCCTGGGCGCGGCCGCGCGCGAGCTCGGTATCACGCAGCCGGCCGCGAGCAGCCGGCTCCGGTCCATGGAACGCCAGTTGGGCGTGGCGCTGGTGGACCGTTCACCGCGCGGCTCGCGGCTCACGGACGCCGGTGCGCTGGTGACGGACTGGGCGCGGCGGATCGTGGAGGCGGCGCAGGCGTTCGACGCTGGGGCGCAGGCGCTGCGGGACCGGCGGGACTCGCGGCTGCGGGTGGCGGCCAGCATGACGATCGCCGAGTATTTGCTGCCGGGCTGGCTGCTCGCGCTGCGCGCCGGGCGGCCGGACACGGCGGTGTCGCTGCTCGCCGGCAACTCGGCGGCGGTCGCGGAGCGGGTGCTGGCGGGGGAGGCGGACCTCGGCTTCGTGGAGGGGCTCACGATGCCGGCCGGCCTCGACTCCGCCGTGATAGCCCACGATCACCTCATTGTCGTCGTCGCGCCCGGTCATCCCTGGGCCCGTCGCCGACGCCCGTTGCCCGCGGCCGAGCTGGCGTCGACGCCGTTGATCCTGCGGGAGAAGGGCTCGGGGACCCGTCAGGTACTCGACACGGCCCTGGGCGGACTGGCCCGCCCCCTGATCGAACTGTCCTCGACGACGGCGGTGAAGGCGGCGGCGGTCAGCGGGGCGGGGCCGGCGGTGCTGAGCGAGCTTGCGGTGGGGGAGGAGCTGGCGCTGCGGCGGTTGGTCTCGATACCCGTCGAGGGGGTCGCGCTGGCCCGCGACCTGCGGGCGGTGTGGCCGACGGGGCATCGCCCTGCCGGGCCGGCGCGGGAGCTGCTGTCGCTGACGCGGGGGTAGGTTCTTCGGCCCCCGCCCCCGTTGCCGCCCCTTCCCCTTCCCCTTCCCCTTCCCGTCCCCGGGGGTGGCGCCCTCGGACCCCCTTCGGCCTGAACGGCCTCGTGCTCACACTCCCCCGGAGGGGGTGCGCCCGGACGGGCTGGATTGCGCCGCCGTCACCAGGGCCTGCATGACCCGTACGTCCTCGGCCATCTCCGGGTGCCACTGCACGCCGAGCACCCAGCCGCCGGCCGACGGGAGTTCGACGGCCTCCACGGTGCCGTCCGACGCGTACGCCGACGGGATCAGACCCGCGCCGAGGCGGTCCACCGCCTGGTGGTGATAGGTCGGCACCGACGTCTCCTCCTCGACGATCCCGGCGTACAGCGTGCCCGGGACCGGCTTCACCGGGTGGTGTCCGAAGACGCCGACGACCTCGGCGTGCCCGTCGATGTGCTGCGTCATGGTGCCGCCGAGCGCGATGTTCAGCAGCTGCATGCCCCGGCAGACGCCCAGCAGCGGAACGCCGGCCGCCAGCGCCGCCTCGATCAGCGCCAGCTCCCACGCGTCGCGCTCCCGTGCCGGCGGCCCGGTGCGCGGGTCGGGCTCGGCGCCGTAGCGGACCGGCTCGACGTCGGGGCCGCCCGCGATCACCAGGCCGTCCAGGCGGGCCACGGTCGCCGCCGCCTGCTCGGGCGCGTCCGGCGGGAGCATCGCGGCCAGCCCGCCGGCCCGCTGCACGAGCCGCGGGTACCCGGCGGGCAGCAGCGCGGCCTCCAGCTCCCACACGTGCCAGCGCGTCCCGGCCTCCAGATACGTGCTGATCCCGATCAGTGGCCTGCCCGTCATGGTCCCTCCCCGGCGCTGCAATGGACTTCGTGCATACCTTTACCTGTTTTCTGTCCTCTTCATGCCAGGAAGCCCCTGAGCAGGGCCGCCGTCCCCGCGCAGTGTTCCCGCATCATCTCCCGCGCGCCGTCCGCGTCGCCGTCCAGCACCGCCTCCACCAGCGCGGTGTGCTGCCGCTGCGAGTGCTCCAGGTTGCGCACGAGCAGCGGGATGCAGTCGAGCAGGTCGTTCACCGTGGCCCGCACCGCCGCGTACCGCGCGGTCAGCGACGGCGAGCCGCACAGCTCGGCCAGGGTGAGATGGAGCATGGTGTCCAGGCGGCGGTAGTCGGCCAGCGGCGCGTCCGCCGTGCGGGCCAGGGCGTCGCGCAGGCGCTCCGCCTGCTCGTCCGTCAGCCCGTGCGTCGCGCACAGGCCCGCCGCGCCCACCTCCAGCACCTCGCGGAAACGCAGGACGTCCTCGATGTCGACCTCGGCGACCCGCCGCCGCAGCTCGTCCTCGCCGCCGGCGTCCGCGCGCGGCAGCACGAACGTTCCGCCGTACCGACCCCGGCGGGACTCGACCAGCCCCTGGTCCTGGAGGACCTTCAGCACCTCGCGCAGCGTCACCCGGCTGATCCCCAGCCGCTCCGCCAGATCCCGCTCGGCCGGCAGCCGTTCGCCCCCCGGCACCAGGCCCAGCCGCACGACCTGCAGGATCTGCTCCAGCGCCTCCTCGAAACCGTTCCCGGCCCGCACCGGCCGCAGGATCGGCGTCAGCCGGTCGTCCGGTCCGCCGTCAGCGTTCACCGACATCTGGTCGTGCCCCCTTCCCAAGCAATGGTTCTCCGCAATACCTTATGGTCCCCGGAAGCCTGAGGAGGCCCTCCAGTGGCAGACCGCACACCCCCGCTCAGTGTCGAGGAGTTGCATGCTCTCGTCGCGAGCGGTGAGATCGACACTGTCGTCCTGGCCTTCCCCGACATGCAAGGGCGGCTCCAGGGCAAACGGTTCGCCGCCGGATTCTTCCTCGACGAGGTCCTCCGGCACGGCACCGAGGGCTGCAACTACCTCCTCGCCGTCGACACGGAGATGAACACCGTCGACGGGTACGCCATGTCCTCCTGGGAGCGCGGCTACGGCGACTTCGCCATGCACCCCGACCTGTCCACCCTGCGCCGCGTGCCCTGGAACGCCGGCACGGCCATGCTGATCGCCGACCTCGCCTGGAACGACGGCTCGCCCGTGGTCGCCGCCCCGCGCCAGATCCTGCGCCGCCAGCTGCAGCGCCTCGCCGAGCACGGCTTCACCGCCCAGGTCGGCACCGAGCTGGAGTTCATCGTCTTCAAGGACAGCTACGAGGCCGCCTGGGACGCGAACTACCGCGGACTCACCCCCGTCAACCAGTACAACGTCGACTACTCCGTCCTCGGGACCGGACGGGTCGAACCGCTGCTGCGCCGCATCCGCAACGAGATGGCCGGCGCCGGCCTCACCGTCGAGTCCGCCAAGGGCGAGTGCAACCCCGGCCAGCACGAGATCGCCTTCCGCTACGACGAGGCCCTGGTCACCTGTGACCAGCACGCGATCTACAAGACCGGCGCCAAGGAGATCGCCGCCCAGGAAGGCGTCTCGCTGACCTTCATGGCGAAGTACAACGAGCGCGAGGGCAACTCCTGTCACATCCACCTGTCGCTGACGGACGCGGACGGCCGTAACGTCATGGCCGGCACGGCCGACGACCCGGGCGGCATGTCCGACGTCATGCGGCACTTCCTCGCCGGACAGCTCGCCGCCCTGCGCGACTTCTCCCTCCTCTACGCCCCCAACATCAACTCCTACAAGCGGTTCCAGCCCGGCTCCTTCGCCCCGACGGCCGTCGCCTGGGGACACGACAACCGCACCTGCGCGCTGCGGATCGTCGGCCACGGCCGTTCGATGCGCTTCGAGAACCGACTGCCCGGCGGCGACGTCAACCCGCACCTCGCGGTCGCCGGCCTGGTGGCGGCGGGACTGTACGGCATCGAGCAGAAACTCCAGCTGCCCGACGCCTGCCCCGGCAACGCCTACGCCGGCGACTACGCGCACGTCCCCACCACGCTCCGCGAGGCCGCCGAGCTCTGGGCGAACAGCCCCATAGCGCTGGCCGCCTTCGGCGAGGAGGTCGTCGCGCACTACAGCAACATGGCCCGCGTCGAGCTGGAAGCCTTCGACGCCGCGGTCACCGACTGGGAGCTGCGCCGCTCCTTCGAACGCCTCTGAAAGGTCACAGGTCCCTGTCGTGTCCGACCAGCACCCGCACGAGCTGATCGTCCTCAACCCCGCCACCGAGGAGGTTCTCGCCACCGTCCCCGCCGCCGACGCGGCCGACGTGGACCGCGCGGTCGCCCGCGCGAGCGCCGCCCAGACCGGCTGGGCGGCCGCCGCCCCGGCCGACCGCGCCCGCCTGCTGCGCCGCTTCGCCGACGTCGTCGACGCCCATCTGGAAGAACTGGCCCAGCTGGAGGTCCGCGGGTCCGGCCACCTCCTCGGCAACGCCCGCTGGGAGGCAGGCAACGCCCGCGACCTGCTGCTCTACGCGGCCGGCGGCGTCGAACGGCTCCTCGGCAGGCAGATCCCCGCCCCCGGCGGCTGGGACGTCACCTTCCACGAACCCCTCGGCGTGGTCGGCGTGATCGCCCCCTGGAACTTCCCCATGCCCATCGCGGCCTGGGGCTCCTTCCCGGCCCTCGCCGCAGGCAACGCGGTCGTCCTCAAGCCCGCCGAGACCACCCCCCTCACCGCCCTGCGCCTGGCCGAACTCGCCCTGGAGGCAGGCCTGCCGGAGGGATTGTTCCAAGTCCTTCCCGGCTACGGCGCGGTCGCGGGCCGCGCCCTGGTCGACCACCCGGGCGTCGCGAAGATCGTGTTCACCGGCTCCACCCGCACCGGCCGCGAGGTCATGGAGCGCTGCGCCCGGCACGTCAAGTCGGTCACCCTGGAACTCGGCGGCAAGAGCCCCAACGTCGTCTTCGCGGACGCCGACCTGAAGCGGGCCGTCGACCCGTTCTCCTTCCTCGACAACTCCGGCCAGGACTGCTGCGCCCGCACCCGCATCCTCGTCCAGGAGTCGGTCTACGACGAGGTGGCCGACCATCTCGCGCGGGAACTGTCGGCAGTGGTCGTGGGCGATCCCGCCGACGAGGCGACCCAGATGGGTCCGCTGATCTCCCGTCAACAGGTGGACCGCGTACGGTCGTTCGTGCCGGACGACGCCCAGGCGCTGCGCGGCACCGCCCCCGAAGGCCCCGGCTTCTGGTTCCCGCCGACGGTCCTCACCGGTGCCGCGCCCGACTCAGACGCGGCCCGCGAGGAGATCTTCGGACCCGTGGCCGTCCTGCTCCCCTTCACCGACGAGGCGGACGCGATCCGGCTCGCCAACGACACCCCCTACGGCCTCTCCGGCTCCATCTGGACCCGGGACGTCGGCCGCGCCCTGCGCGTCTCGCAGGCCGTGCGCGCCGGAAACCTGTCCGTCAACTCCCACTCCAGCGTCCGCTACTGGACGCCCTTCGGCGGCTTCAAGCAGTCCGGCGTCGGCCGTGAGCTGGGCCCGGACGCGCTGACCGCCTTCACCGAAACCAAGAACGTCTTCATCAGCACGGAGGGCTCCGCACAGTGACCGCTCAGAACCTTGACATGGTCTGCCGCCGGCTCGTCGGCCGGACGGCCGTCATCACCGGCGCCGGCAGCGGCATCGGCCTCGCCACCGCGCGCCGGCTCGCCTCCGAGGGCGCACACGTCGTCTGCGGCGACGTCGACGAGGCCCGCGGCAAGGCGGTCGCCGAGGAGATCGGCGGGACTTTCGTGAAGGTCGACGTCACCGACCCCGAGCAGGTCGAGGCGCTGTTCAAGACTGCCTACGACACCTACGGCAGCGTCGACATCGCCTTCAACAACGCGGGCATCTCACCGCCCGACGACGACTCCATCCTGGAGACCGGCCTGGAGGCCTGGAAGCGCGTCCAGGAGGTCAACCTCACCTCCGTCTACCTGTGCTGCAAGGCCGCCATCCCCTACATGCGGCGCCAGGGCAAGGGGTCCATCATCAACACGGCGTCGTTCGTGGCGAGGATGGGCGCGGCCACGTCCCAGATCTCGTACACGGCTTCCAAGGGCGGTGTGCTCGCCATGTCCCGTGAGCTGGGCGTGCAGTTCGCGCGGGAGGGCATCCGCGTGAACGCGCTCTGCCCCGGCCCGGTGAACACGCCGCTCCTTCAGGAGCTGTTCGCCACGGACCCGGAGCGGGCCGCCCGCCGCCTGGTGCACATCCCGGTGGGCCGGTTCGCCGAGGCCGACGAGATCGCCGCCGCCGTCGCCTTCCTGGCCAGCGACGACTCCTCCTTCGTCAACGCCACCGACTTCCTGGTGGACGGCGGGATCTCCGGCGCGTACGTCACTCCGCTGTAGCCGTCCAAGGACTCGGAAGAACAGGACTCACAAGCAACAGGACTCAGAGGAACGTGTGCCCCTCGCCCCGGTAGGTGGGCACGGTCGCCGTGACCGTGTCCCCCTCCACCAGGTGCAGCACATCGAACCGCTCGCACAGCTCACCGGCCTTCGCATGCCGGAACCACACCTTGTCGCCGATCAGCAGATCGTCGGCGGGGGAGCCGATGAGCGGCGTCTGCACCTCGCCGGGGCCCTCCTGGGGGTCGTACCGCAGCCCCTCCGGGAGGTACGGCACGGGCAGCCGGTCGGGCCCGGCGGCGCCGGAGGCGGGGTAGCCGCCGCCGAGGACGGTCACGATCCCGACACCCGGCCTGCGCACGACGGGCTGGGCGAACAGGGCGGCCGGACGCCCGCTGAAGGACGTGTAGTTGTCGAACAGACGCGGCACGTACAGCCCCGACCCGGCCGCGATCTCCGTGACCGCGTCCTCGGCGGCGGTGTGCTGCACACTGCCGGTGCCGCCACCGTTGACGTACTCCAGATCCGGTACGACGGCCCGCACCGCGCGCACCACGGCGGCGCGCCGCTCGGCGAGTTCACGGCGGGCGGTGGCCTGCATCAGCCGGATCGCCCGGGACCGGAAGGGCCGCCCGGCGACCGCGTCGCCGACCCCGGCGATGTGACCCTCGTAGGCCATGATCCCCACCAGCTTGAAACCGGGGCGCCGGGCCACCGCCCGCGCCACCTCGGCGACCTGGGCGGGGGAGTGGAGGGGGGAGCGCAGGGCGCCGACCCGGAACCGTCCGCCGAGCATCTTCAGCGAGGTGTCCAACTCCAGGCAGACCCGGACGACTTCGCTGCCGCCGGCGCGCGCGGAGTCGATGAGGTCGAGCTGGGCGACGTCGTCGACCATGACGGTGACGGCGGCGGCGAGCTTGGGGTCGGCGGCGAGCTCCGCGAAGGCGGTGCGGTCGGCCGACGGGTACGCCAGGAGGATGTCCTCGAATCCCGACCGGGCCAGCCACAGCGACTCGGCGAGGGTGAACGACATGATGCCGGCGAAGCCGTCCTTCGCCAGGACGCGCTCCAGCAGCGTCCGGCAGCGCACGGACTTGCTGGCCACCCGGATCGGCTTCCCGCCGGCCCGGCGGACGAGATCCTCCGCGTTGGCGTCGAAGGCCTCCAGGTCGACGATCGCGAGAGGGGCGTCGAGATGCTCGGTGGCCCGGTCGTATCGGGCCCGGTCGGCGGCGCGCGCAGTCATGAACGAAGCCTGCCAGACAGGATTACCGCAGGGTAGGGGGACGTTCCGGGCAGATGCCCCGGGGGGCGTGGACTGGTTCCCGTTTGCCCAGCAACAAGCCGTAGAGTGACGCGCACGTACGGCGGAACGGCGCCGGCCGGGCACCCGCGTCGGGATGCCGGTCCGCTCGTGCGGGTATGCGAGCCCTGGAGGGACCACCGTGTCCGCGCCGGGCCGCCGGGCAAGCGCACGTCGGCCCGCGTACGAGAACGACGGCCCGGGCACGAGGGAAACGGGGGGTGCATGAGCACGGAAGCACGCCGCGCCTCGGTCCCCCCGCACCCGGACGTTCCGCCCCACCCCACCGTCCCCCCGCGCCCCACGACGCCGCCCCGCCCCGCCCATCCCCCCACGACGGGCCAGGACGACCAGCGGGAGCGGGAGCCGGAGCCCGCGCGCCGGGCCGGCACGGCCCCCGCCGAGCAGAAGGACCCGCGTCCGGCGAACGCGCCGGCCGCCGGCGGCACGGACCCGGCCCGGGAAGGCTCGCCCTTCTCCTCCGCCGCGCCCCCCATTCCCCGCACCGCCCCCCGCTTCACCGACCTGCGGGCCCAGCACACGGACGCCATGACCCCGCCCCCGCCGCCCGCGTCGGCCCGCTTCCCCGACACCCCGCCGCAGCCGGCCCGAAGCGACGACACGGGGACGCCCGCGCCAGCAGAAGAGCGCCCGCCCGCCCCCCGCCCCGCCCCACCCCACGACTTCCGCCGCGCCCCCCGCCGCACCCCCGCCCAGCCTCCAACTTCACGCCCGGCGTCCGCGGCGGCCCAGGTACCCACTGCCCCGGCTTCCTCACGCCCGGCGTCCGGGGTGGGTCAGGGTTCCACTGGCCCAGCTTCGTCACGGCCGGCGTCCGCGGCGGCCCAGGTACCCACTGCCCCGGCTTCGTCACGGCCGGCGTCCGGGGTGGGTCAGGGTTCCACTGGCCCGGCTTCGTCACGGCCGGCGTCCGGGGTGGGTCAGGACTCCGCCGCTCCGACTTCTTCGCGCCCAGCCGCCGCGGCCGGCCCGACTACCCCGACGGGTTCCGGGTTCTTCGACGTGCCGCCCTCCCGCAGCGCCGCTTCGGCCCCGGCCACTTCCCGCCCCACCGCCTCGAACGGCCCCCTCAAGCACACCGCTTGGGACACCGCGAGCGCCGAGAGCGACACCCCACGCGCCGACGCGTCCACGCCCGCCCTCGCCGACCGCGAGGGCTCACGTCCTGTCGGTCCTGAGGTCCCGGGTCCTGGGGGCGGGAGCGACGGTGCGTTCCGCGCGGGCTCGGGTGCGTCCGCCCTCGCCGACCGCGAGGGCTCGCGCCCTGCGGGTCCGGATGCCTCGCGTCCTGGGGGCGGGAGTGACGGCGTCTCCCGTGCGGGGGCGTCTGCGACTCGTCCCGGCGACCGGGACGGTTCGGGGCGGCCTGTCGGGGGCGAGGGGGTCGGTCACGTCGGCTTGGGACGGGCCGGTGACGGGTCTGCGCGCGCCGGACGTTCCGAGGAGTGGGAGCGCTCACGCCCCGCCGACGCGGACGACGTCCGCACCGGCGGTACCGCGGCCCCCGCCCGCCCGCAGAGCGCCCCGGCCGCCGCTCCCGACCGTGGCTGGTCGCCCCTGCCGCGCGGTTGGGTGCCCGCACCCGGGCGGACTCGGCAGGAGACCGAGGCGGCGGGCGACCGTGGCGACTTCCAGGTGGCCCCGGGGCTGGACGACCCGCCGGCCTGGAGTCCTGGGGCTTCCGTGCGGCAGCCCGACTTCCTCGTGCCGCCCGTGCCGACCGTGCCGACCCCTGCGGCCATGCCGACGGCGTCACCCGTGCCGGAGGCCCCGCCGCGGCCCGATGTCGCCCCGGACGTGCCGAGCGGCCCCGATCCGGCCCTCTCCTGGAGCGCCCCCATGACCCCGGGCGCCACCCCCGGCGCCACGCGCCCCGTGGTGACGTTCGCGCGGCCCGAGGGGTACGGCGACACGCCCCGGATCCTCGGCCGACGAGGCCGCACCGCCGCGGCCGCCGCCTGTGTCGTCCTCGGACTGGGACTCATCGGCGGTGCCGTCACCGGCAGTTGGCTCGTCGGGGACTCGGACGACGGCGCCGACCGCGGCACCTACGTCACCGCCGGCGGCCTGTGGCACAACGTGCCCGTTGACCAGCTGTTCCCGCCCACCGTCGACGGACAGGGAGCCGGCCCGGGCGGCGCCGACCGCACCTGGACGCGGATCGCCGTCGCCCCGGACAGCACCTGCGCCGACGCCTTCGACCCGCTGCTGCAGCAGGTCCTAGCCCCCGTCGGCTGCGCCCGCCTCCTGCGCGCCACCTACACCGACGCCACCCAGAGCTACGTGACCACCGTCGGCCTGCTGTTCACCAAGGCCGACGCCGCGGCCATGCGCTCGCTCGGCAGCCGCTTCGCGAAGGAAGGCCTGACACGGCGGACGGACCTGATGCCCCGCCCGTACGCCGCGAAGGGCACCGTCGCCGCCGCGTTCGGCGACAAACAGCGCGCCGCGTGGACGGTCTCCGTCCTGACCGACGCACCCGTCGTCGTCTACGCCGTCTCCGGCTGGGCCGACGGCCGTACCGTCGACACCCCTCAGCCCGCCCCGGAGGCCACCGCGACCGGCGCCACCACGGCCCCCGCCCAGGCCGGCCTCGGCAACGAGGCCCAAGGCCTCGCCGACCGCATCGAGCGCGGCCTGCGCAAGACCGCCGTCACGCCCACGGAGCAGCCCTCATGATCCGTCGCACGACCACCCGCAGGGCCGGGATCCTGTGCGGTCTCCTCGCCGCCGCGGTTGCTCTCGTGCCGCCCGCCACCGCCTACGCCGACAGCATCCGCGGCCAGCAGTGGGCCCTGGACGCCCTGCACACGCAGCAGGCCTGGCGGACCACCAAGGGCAAGGGCATCACCGTCGCCGTCCTGGACACCGGCGTCGAGGCCGACCACCCCGACCTCGCCGGGAACGTACTCGCCGGCAAGGACATGGTCGGCTTCGGCGCGGTCGAGGGCCAGCCTGCCTGGGCCGTCCACGGCACCGCGATGGCCGGCATCATCGCCGGTCACGGACACGGCTCCGGAAACGCCGACGGCGTCCTCGGGATCGCCCCGGAGGCGAAGATCCTCCCCGTCCGCGTGATCCTGGAGGACGACGACCCGCAGCGCACCAAGGCCCGCAACACCCGCGGCAACGCCCTCGCCGAAGGCATCCGCTGGGCGGCCGACCAGGGCGCCGACGTCATCAACCTCTCCCTCGGCGACGACTCCGCCTCCGCCCACCCCGAGCCCGCCGAGGACGAGGCCGTCCAGTACGCGCTCAAGAAGGGCTCGGTCGTCGTCGCCTCGGCCGGCAACGGCGGCGACAAGGGCGACCACATCTCCTACCCGGCCGCCTACCCGGGCGTCATCGCCGCGACCGCCGTCGACCGCTACGGCATCCGCGCCTCGTTCTCCACCCGCCGCTGGTACGCCACGGTCAGCGCGCCCGGCGTCGACGTCGTCATCGCCGAGCCGGACCACAGGTACTACCAGGGCTGGGGAACGTCCGCCGCCTCCGCGTTCGTCTCGGGAGCCGTGGCGCTCGTCAAGGCCGCCCACCCCGGTCTGACGCCCGCGCAGATCAAGAAGCTCCTGGAGGACACCGCCCGCAACGCCCCCTCCGGCGGCCGCGACGACTCCCGCGGCTACGGCTTCGTCGACCCGGCCGCCGCGCTCAAGGCCGCCGCCGCCCTCAAGCCGGAGGGCCTGCAGTCCGCGGCCTCCGGCGAGCGGTACTTCGGCCCCGGCCCGGACCAGGAGAAGACGGACGAGGACACGTCGAGCTGGGCGGGCCTGCTCGCGGGCGGCGCCGGGGGAGTGCTGCTGGTGACGGCGGTCTTCCTGTGGCGCGGCCGCCGCGAACGCGACCCGCACGACTCCCGCGAGGCGTACGAGGCCTTCTAGGGCCGGCGCGCCGCTAGTCGGCGGCGGACGACGTGGCCGACATGGACGCCGACGCGGTGACGGACGTCGAGCCGTCGCCGTCCGTGAACGCCGACACCGCTGCCTCGGCCACCGCCTCGACCAGCGCGATCCCCGCCGACTGCGTCGCGTTGCCGTTCGACAGCACGGCCACCAGGTAGTCGTGGCCGTCGACGGTGACCCGCCCGATGCTGTTGACGTCCCACAACCCGGTCGTGCTGCGCGGCAGCCAGCCGTTCTTCAGCGCCCACGAGGACCCGTCGGCTGCGGCGGAGACACCCCAGCGCTGATCGACGGCTATCTGCCCCATCAGCCCTTGGAGGTACGTCCGCGAGGCCTCGCTCAGCTCCGATTCGCCCCCGAACACCTGCTGGAGCAGGGCGAGTTGGTCGGCGGCCGTGGTCTGGGTCAGCCCCCACAGCATGTCGTCGCCGCCCTCGGTGTCCGTCAGCCCGAAGCGCTCGTTCGCGGCGTCCAGACCCGCCGCCTTCCCGATGGTCCGCCACAGCGCCGACGCCGAGTCGTTGTCACTGTTCTCGATCATCGCGGTGGCGTACGACCTCTCGGCCGCCGTGAGACCACGGTCCGCGTCCTGGGCCTGGAGCAGCAGTGCCGCCAGGATGTCCACCTTGACGATGCTCGCCGTGTCGAAGAGGCCCGCGCCGTACGCGGCGCCGGCCCCGGAGTGCATGTCCAGCACCGCCACCGACACGGCCGCCGTACCCGGCACGGTCACCGACCTCATCGCCGACGCCAGCAGCGCGTCGCGGTCCGTCCCGGACGCTGCCACGGTCTCCACGGACACCTCCCCGCCTTGTGACCCGGGCGCCGGGGCCGAGGCCGACGGCGCGGGAGAGGACGACGATACGGCCCCCGCGCCCGAACGCGCCTGTGCCTTCACGTAAACGGTGCCGCCCGCCGTCGCCCCCAGGACGGCGACCGTGGCGAGTGCGAGGTGGAGGAGCGGACGGCGCCGCGAGGGGCGAGCGCGGCGGCTGCGACGTGCTCTGGAAGACTCCATGCCCGAGATGCTCGGGGCGGCGACTGTGCACGGCGTTAGACGGCCGTTAAAGGTGTGTCAGCGGAGACTGAGAATCCCGTGAAAGCCGTCACCAGCGCGTTTCGGGCCCCGCACAAGCCCAGCAGCATCCCCCCGATAGGGTCGACGACCGTGGCGAACAAGAACATTCCCGACTCCGGCTTCTCCGACGACGACGGCTCGGCCGACCCCCGGCTCAGCGAGGCGCTCGCCGCGTGGGCCGAGGACCGCACCGCCGTCGGCCCGGTCCTGGCGGCCCTCAAGGGCGCCCGGCTCCTGGTCCCCGTGGTGGCGGTGCTGGGTGAGGTGGAGGAGGGCGAGAACGGAGTGCGGCGTGAGAAGACCAGCGACATGGCCGTCCCGACCCTGAAGGCCGCGGGCCGCACCGCGCTGCCCGCCTTCACGTCCACCGACTCCCTCGCCCGCTGGGACCCCGAGGCCCGCCCGGTCGCCGTCCCCCTGCACCAGGCGCTGCAGGCCGCCGCGCACGAGAAGGCGGACACGGTCGTCCTCGACCTGGCCGGACCGGTCGCCTTCGAACTGACGGGGCCGGCGCTGCTGGCGCTCGCCGAGGGCCGTACGACGACCGACCCGCTCGCCGACCCCGCGGTGGTCGCGGCGGTGCGGGCCGCCGTGGCCGCCGAACCGGAGGTCCTCCGCGCCCACCTCGGGCCCGGGCAGGCCGACGGCACCCTCGCTCTCGTCCTCGACCCGGCCGCCGCCCCCGCCGAGGCCGCCCGTGCGGTGGCCCGGCGTCTCGCCGCCGACGAAACACTGAGGGCCCGCCTGGTGCGCGGTCTCGACCTGGCACTGCTGCCGGCCGGGACGACGCCTCCGGGCGAGCCCCTGTACGTAAAAAGCTGAAAATCCGAAAAGTCTATGGCTGACGGGAGCCGACGGGAGCCGAAGGGCTCGAGAGCCGGGTCAGCCGTAGATCGGGCCCGTGTACTTCTCGCCCGGACCCTGGCCCGGCTCGTCCGGGACGAGCGAGGCCTCGCGGAACGCGAGCTGGAGCGACTTCAGGCCGTCGCGCAGGGGGGCCGCGTGGAAGGAGCTGATCTCGGTCGCGCTCGCGTCCAGCAGCCCGGCCAGCGCGGTCACCAGCTTGCGGGCCTCGTCCAGGTCCTTGTACTTGTCGCCCTCCTCGGTCAGTCCGAGCTTCACCGCGGCGGCGCTCATCAGGTTCACGGCGACCGTCACGATCACCTCGACGGCGGGGACCTCGGCGATGTCGCGGGTCATCTCGTCGAAGTCGGGGGAGCCGGCTGAGCCGGGGGTCTCGGCGGAGCCGGCGGGGGAGGTCTCACTCATGCAGGACACGATAGGCGCAGGGCAGGACGGGTCCCGTACCGAGGCTCGATTCGCCGTTCCTGGCGCGGGCTGCTAATCTCGTGTAACGACCGGTCGGACACGCGTGCGTCCCAGCAGGCGGGCCCGGCCCACAAGTGGAGACTCCGAGCTCCCACCCGACTGTCCTCCAGGACGGCGGGTCACCCCGGTCAGGCGGCCACCATCGTTCCGTACGGACGATGGAGTCGCCCGGTAGTGCGCCCCGCGATCCTTGCGGCGGTGCTCCGGTAGTGCTTGGAGCCCCGCATGTGATCGTTCGGGGCATTTTTTGTGCTTCGGCGTGGTTATAGGTCTAACGAACACAGACGTTACGCGGCCGTCCGCCAGACCGCCGCGTGGTGCTACCGAGGAGGATCCATCAGCGCCGAGCCCCGCATCAACGACCGGATTCGCGTTCCCGAGGTGCGACTTGTCGGTCCCAGTGGCGAGCAGGTGGGCATCGTCCCCCTGGCCAAGGCACTGGAGCTTGCGCAGGAGTACGACCTGGACCTGGTCGAGGTCGCGGCGAACGCCCGCCCGCCGGTCTGCAAGCTCATGGACTACGGGAAGTTCAAGTACGAGTCGGCCATGAAGGCCCGTGAGGCGCGCAAGAACCAGGCGCACACGGTCATCAAGGAGATGAAGCTCCGGCCGAAGATCGACCCGCACGACTATGACACCAAGAAGGGTCACGTCGTTCGGTTCCTCAAGCAGGGCGACAAGGTCAAGATCACGATCATGTTCCGCGGTCGTGAGCAGTCCCGGCCCGAGCTGGGCTACCGACTGCTGCAGCGTCTCGCGGAGGACGTCCAGGACCTCGGGTTCATCGAGTCGAACCCGAAGCAGGACGGCCGAAACATGATCATGGTTCTCGGTCCGCACAAGAAGAAGACCGAGGCGATGGCCGAGGCCCGTCAGGCGCAGGAGGCCCGCAAGGCCGAGGCGAAGGCCAACCCGGGCCGTTCGCAGAACGCCGCGGACCCCGACGCCGTGCACTCCGAGGCCGAGGCCGACGTCGAGGCTCCTGCCGAGGCTTCCGCCGACGCGTGACCCGAGGGACGTCAGTCCCACGGACCCAACCGATACAAGCGACGTTCCACCGTGCCCGGTTTCACGACCGGGCACCGGAACGCCACCGACGAGGAGAGAACGGCGCTATGCCGAAGAACAAGTCGCACAGCGGTGCCAGCAAGCGCTTCAAGATCACCGGCTCCGGCAAGGTGCTCCGCGAGCGCGCCGGCAAGCGCCACCTGCTCGAGCACAAGTCGTCCCGCGTGACGCGTCGCCTCACCGGCAACGCCGAGATGGCCCCGGGCGACGCCGCGAAGATCAAGAAGCTTCTCGGCAAGTGACGCGGCGGCGCCTGATCCCTTGATCACCGCGCGCCGTACGTCTGGACCGGGACCCAATCGATTCCGGGCCGTGTGACCACGAACCACGGCCCCGCTACAAGGAGTTAAACAAGTGGCACGCGTCAAGCGGGCAGTCAACGCCCACAAGAAGCGCCGGGCGATCCTCGAGGCGGCCTCCGGCTACCGCGGTCAGCGTTCGCGCCTGTACCGCAAGGCCAAGGAGCAGGTCACCCACTCGCTGGTCTACAACTACAACGACCGCAAGAAGCGCAAGGGCGACTTCCGTCAGCTGTGGATCCAGCGCATCAACGCTGCGGCCCGCCAGAACGGCATGACGTACAACCGCCTCATCCAGGGTCTGAAGGCCGCGAACATCGAGGTCGACCGCAAGATCCTGGCCGAGCTGGCCGTGAACGACGCCACCGCGTTCGCCGCGCTGGTCGAGGTCGCGCAGAAGGCCCTCCCGGCGGACGTGAACGCGCCCAAGGCCGCGTGACGCTGCGCTGGCTTTGTGAGCCGACGTGATTGAAGGACCCGCAGGCTGCAGACGGCCTGCGGGTCCGCGCGTTGTGCCGTCGGCTTGCGGGCCGCCCGTGGCTGGTCGCGTCCACGCGGCGGAGCCGCACGTCGATGCAGCCCCGCGCCCCTGGGCGTCGCAGTCGCCCGCACTGCCCAGGCGCCAGCGGCACCCCGCCGGCGCCGGTAAGCGTCCCCCGGCAGCACAGACACCGAAGGTGAACCAGTACATGTCCTCCGCCAGCCCCGAGCTGATCTCCCCCCGCTCACCCCGGGTGTCCGCCGCGCGGCGGCTCGCCCGGCGGAACTTCCGGGGGAAGGAGCGGCTGTTTCTCGCGGAGGGGCCGCAGGCCGTGCGGGAGGCGGCCGCGCACCGGGCCGACGGCGACGCGACGCTCGTGGAACTGTTCGCCACGGTCGAGGCCGCGGAGCGGTACGCGGACATCATCGGGGAGGCGCGAGGCGCCGGCGCCCGGGTGCACCTCGCCGACGAGCAGGTCATCGAGGACATCTCCACCACCGTCACCCCGCAGGGTCTCGTCGGGATCTGCCGGTTCCTGGACACGCCCTTCGAGGAGATCGTCGCCGCCCGGCCGAAGCTGGTCGCCGTGCTGGCCCATGTGCGCGACCCCGGCAACGCCGGCACCGTCCTGCGCTGCGCCGACGCCGCCGGGGCGGACGCCGTGGTCCTCACCGACGCCTCCGTCGACCTGTACAACCCCAAGGCCGTCCGCGCCTCCGTCGGGTCGCTGTTCCATCTGCCCGTCGCCGTCGGGGTGCCCGTCGAGCGGGCCGTGGCCGGGCTGAAGGAGGCCGGGGTGCGGATCCTCGCCGCCGACGGCGCGGGGGAGGACGACCTCGACGACGAACTCGACAAGGGCACCATGGGCGGGCCCACCGCCTGGGTGTTCGGCAACGAGGCCTGGGGGCTCCCGCAGGAGACGCGCGACCTCGCCGACGCCGTCGTACGGGTTCCGATCCACGGCAAGGCCGAAAGCCTGAACCTGGCGACCGCCGCCGCCGTATGTCTCTATGCATCGGCCCGTGCACAGCGCGCCTCCGGAGGGTGCCGCTCCGTCACCGAGAGCTAGTAGGGTGACCAGTTCGGGGGCCCCTCAGTCGTCTGAGAGGTGGGGTACGGGGAATGAGCGTCGGCATGAGCAGTACACGGGATGCACAGGCTGTGCCGCCCACGCCACGGCCGGCCGGTGACCTCGCCGGACTCGGCATCGACCCCGACGACCTGCCCGACGGACTCGTCGTCGCCGACGAGCACGGGCACGTGATCTGCTTCAACGCCGCCGCCCAGCGCATCACCGCGGTCCCCGCCGCGGACGCCCTCGGACAGCGCCTCGACAAGGCCCTGCCATTAGAGGACCTCGAAGGCCGCCGCTGGTGGCAGCTGACCGACCCCTACGGCGGCCTCGCCATCCGCGTCGGCCAGCCCGAGCGCAACCTGCTGCTGCCGGGCGGACGCGAGGTACTCGTCACCGCCCGGTACCTGCGGACCGAACCCACCGGCCCCGTCCGCCGGGTCGTCGTCTCGATCCGCGACACCGAGGCCCGCCGCCGCACCGAGCGCAGCCACGCCGAGCTCATCGCCACCGTCGCCCACGAGCTGCGCTCGCCCCTCACCTCCGTCAAGGGCTTCACCGCCACCCTGCTCGCCAAGTGGTCGCGGTTCACCGACGACCAGAAACGGCTGATGCTGGAGACCGTCGACGCCGACGCCGACCGGGTCACCCGGCTCATCGCCGAACTGCTCGACATCTCGCGCATCGACTCCGGACGACTGGAGGTGCGCCGCCAGCCCGTCGACATAGGCGCGGCCGTAGGACGGCACATCCAGGCCTACGTCGCCGCCGGACAGCCCGCCGACCGGTTCCTGCTGCGTCTCGTACAGCCGCTGCCCGACCTGTGGGCCGACCCCGACAAGGTCGACCAGGTGCTGAGCAACCTCATCGAAAATGCGGTGCGTCACGGCGAGGGAACCGTCACGATCGACATCACGCCCACCGCGTCCCCCCGGGAAGGGGAGGACACCGGTACGTCGGTTACCGTGAGCGACGAGGGTGCAGGCATCCCGGAGGAGTCCATGAACCGCGTTTTCACCCGCTTCTGGCGGGGCAGCAAGCGCGGCGGCACGGGCCTTGGGCTGTACATCGTCAAGGGCATCGTCGAAGCCCACGGCGGCACCATCACGGTCGGCCGCGCCCCCGGCGGCGGCGCCGAGTTCCGATTTACGTTGCCCGTGGGCGCCCCCGCGTATCTCACCTGAGAACCGGCCCGGCCGCCCGCGGGCGCATGCGCGTACCTCCACCCCGTTAGACTCGGCCTTTGGCACCTTTGTGTCCCATGGACGGCCCTCTGACCTCTGCGTGAGTCGGTGACGGGGACCTTCAGCCAGCCAACCGGAAGCACGGGAAGAGATGTCGGCACCGAATAAGTCGTACGACCCTGTAGAGGTCGAGGCCTTGAAACCGGAAGAGATCGAGCGCATGCGGGACGAGGCGCTCGCCGCCTTCGCCGCCGCGGACTCCCTCGAAGCGCTCCAGGAGGCGAAGGTCGCCCACACCGGCGGCTCCTCCCCGCTGGCCCTCGCCAACCGCGAGATCGGCGCCCTGCCCCCGCACGCCAAGGCCGCCGCCGGCAAGCTCGTCGGCCAGGCCCGCGGCGCCGTGAACAAGGGTCTCGCCGCGCGCCAGGAGGAGCTGGAGGCCGAGCGGGACCAGCGGGTGCTGGTCGAGGAGGCGGTGGACGTCACGCTGCCCCACGACCGGGTGCCCGCCGGCGCCCGCCACCCGCTCACCACGCTGTCGGAGCGCATCGAGGACGTCTTCGTGGCCATGGGCTACGAGGTCGCCGAGGGCCCCCAGGTCGAGGCCGAGTGGTTCAACTTCGACGCCCTGAACATCGGCCCGGACCACCCGGCCCGCGGCGAGCAGGACACCTTCTTCGTCGAGGGCCCCCAGGGCGGCACCGAGTCCGGTGTCGTGCTGCGCACCCACACCTCGCCCGTCCAGATCCGCTCGCTGATGCAGCGCGAACTGCCGGTGTACGTGATCTGCCCCGGTCGCGTCTACCGCACGGACGAGCTGGACGCCACGCACACCCCGGTCTTCCACCAGGTCGAGCTGCTCGCCGTCGACGAGGGCCTGACCATGGCCGACCTCAAGGGCACCCTGGACCACATGGTCCAGTCGCTGTTCGGCGAGGGCATGAAGACGCGGCTGCGGCCGAACTTCTTCCCCTTCACCGAGCCGTCCGCCGAGATGGACATGGTGTGCTACGTCTGCCGCGGCGAGTCCGTCGGCAACCCCGACCGCCCCTGCCGCACCTGCTCCAGCGAGGGCTGGATCGAGCTGGGCGGCTGCGGCATGGTCAACCCCAAGGTGCTGACCGCCTGCGGCGTCGACCCGGAGAAGTACAGCGGGTTCGCCTTCGGGTTCGGCATCGAGCGGATGCTGATGTTCCGCCACAACGTCGAAGACATGCGAGACATGGTCGAGGGTGACATCCGGTTCACTCGGCCGTTCGGGATGGAGATCTGATGCGGGTCCCGCTTTCCTGGCTGCGGGAGTACGTCGACCTGCCGGCCACCGAGACCGGCCGTGACGTGCAGGCCAAGCTCGTTTCCGCAGGCCTCGAGGTCGAGACCGTCGAGCAGCTCGGCGCCGACCTCAAGGGCCCGCTCGTCGTGGGCCAGGTGCTCACCATCGAGGAGCTGGAGGGCTTCAAGAAGCCCATCCGCTTCTGCACGGTGAACGTGGGCACGGCCAACGGCACCGGTGAGCCGCAGGAGATCGTCTGCGGCGCCCGCAACTTCGCCGTCGGCGACAAGGTCGTCGTCGTCCTCCCGGGCGCCGTCCTCCCCGGCAACTTCGCCATCGCCGCGCGCAAGACGTACGGCAGGACGTCCCACGGCATGATCTGCTCCGGCGACGAGCTGGGCATGGGCGACGACGGCAGCCACGGCATCGTCGTGCTGCCGCCGGAGACCGAGGTCGGCAAGGACGCCATCGAGCTCCTGGAGCTGGTCGACGAGGTCCTGGACATCGCCGTCACCGCCAACCGCGGCGACTGCCTGTCCATCCGCGGCGTCGCCCGCGAGACCGCCATCGCCTACGGGCTGCCGCTGCGCGACCCCGCCCTGCTCGACGTACCGGCGCCGAACGCCTTCGGCTACCCGGTGCAGGTCTCCGAGCCGATGGGCTGCGACCGCTTCACCGCCCGCACCGTCACCGGTCTGAGCCCCGAGGCGCGCTCCCCGATCTGGCTGCAGCGCCGGCTGCAGAAGGTCGGCATGCGCCCGATCTCGCTCGCCGTCGACATCACCAACTACGTGATGATGGAGCTCGGCCAGCCGCTGCACGCCTACGACCGTTCGCTGGTCCAGGGCGCCATCGGTGTCCGCCGGGCCGGTGAGGGCGAGAGAATCGTCACCCTCGACGGAGTGACCCGCAAGCTGCACGCCGAGGACCTCGTCATCACCGACGACCGCGGTCCCATCGGCCTCGCCGGGGTCATGGGCGGCGCCGACACCGAGATCGCAGACCACGATGCCCCCGAGAACGGTGGGAGCGCCACGACCGACGTCGTCATCGAGGCCGCCCACTTCAACGCGGTGTCGATCGCGCGCACGGCCCGCCGCCACAAGCTGTCCTCCGAGGCGTCGCGCCGCTTCGAGCGCGGCGTCGACCCGGCCGCCGCCGCGGCCGCCGCCCAGCGCACGGTCGACCTGCTGGTGCTGCTCGCCGGCGGTACGGCCGACGCGGGCGTCACCGAGATCATCGCCCCGTCCGCCCCGCACACGATCAGCGTCCCGGCGGACCACCCGGACAAGGTCGCGGGCGTCGTCTACGGCCGGGAGACCGTCGTACGCCGCCTCCAGGAGATCGGCTGCGACGTCTACGGACAGGACGAGCTCATCGTCACCGTCCCGTCCTGGCGGCCCGACCTCGTCGAGGCCAACGACCTCGCCGAGGAGGTCATCCGGCTGGAGGGCTACGAGAACCTGCCCTCCACGCTGCCCAACCTCCCCTCGGGCCGCGGCCTCACCCACCGCCAGCGGCTGCACCGCCGCGTCGGCCGCGCCCTGGCCGGGGCCGGCTACGTCGAGGCGCCGAACTACCCGTTCATCGGCGAGCAGGTCTTCGACCAGCTCGGACTGGACGCCGACGACCCGGCCCGCCGCGTCGTCAGGCTCACCAACCCGCTGAGCGACGAGGAGCCCGCGCTGCGCACGTCGCTGCTGCCGGGCCTGCTCGGCGCCCTGCGGCGCAACGACGGGCGGGGCAGCCACGACCTGGCCCTGTTCGAGACCGGTCTGGTCTTCCTCCCGCGCGAGGACGTCGGCGTCGCCGGTCACCTCCCGGTCGACCGCCGGCCCACCGACGAGGAGCTGGCCTCGCTCGACGCCGTGCTGCCCGAGCAGCCGCGCCATGTCGCCGCCGTCCTCGCGGGCGCCCGCGAGCAGGCCGGCTGGTGGGGCAAGGGCCGTCCGTCGGACTGGGCCGACGCGATCGAGTCGGCGCGGACCGTCGCCCGAGAGGCCGGGGCCGAACTGATCGTCCGCAGCGGTCAGTACGGGCCGTGGCACCCCGGTCGCTGCGCCGAGCTCGTCGTGGTCGTCGACGGCTCCGAGCGGGTCGTCGGCCACGCCGGTGAGCTGCATCCGCGGGTGCTGAAGGCGCTGGGGCTGCCCGCGCGGACCTGCGCGATGGAGCTGAACCTCGATGTCCTGGAGCAGGTCGGCGACGACACGCCCCAGGCGCCGAGCATCTCCACGTTCCCGGTGGCCACGCAGGACGTCGCCCTCGTCGTGGACAGGTTCGTGCCGCACGCCGAGGTCGAGGCCGCGCTGCGGGAGGGCGCGGGTGAACTGCTGGAGGGGATCCGGCTGTTCGACGTCTACGAGAACGCCGATCAGCTCGGTGAGGGGCGCAAGTCGCTGGCGTACGCGCTGCGTTTCCGTGCGGGCGATCGGACCCTGACCGTCGACGAGGCCTCGGCCGCCCGGGATGCCGCTGTCGCTCTTGCCGGCGAGCGCACGGGAGCGGTACTGCGCGGCTGACGCCGGTCGCACTGCCCCCGCACCCCCAGGGTGCGGGGGCAGTGTCGACCCCGGGTCCGTGTCCGTGGTGGCTTCGACCACCCGCACCGCAATTGCGCCGGACCCGCGGAGCGCATCGCCGGGCCGTCGTTCTTGAGGGGGAGCCGACGGCCCGGCGGACCTCTTGCGAGGCATTTAAGTCAAGCGGCCCGGAAACGCTGCGCGACAGCGCGCGCACCCTGCGAATGCGCGCACTCCGTTCACACCCCGTGTGAGGGCGGACCCACTACGCTGACGGCATCGAGGTACCGGGGGGGCCATCCATGCAGCCCAACACTCTGCTCGACGCGATCCTGGACGAGGCGGGCATCTCGCACGCGGGCCTCGCCGCCCACGTCAACCAGGCCGGACGGGCCCGCGGACTCGCCCTGCGGTACGAGCACACGGCGGTGGCCCGGTGGCTGAAGGGCCAGCGGCCGCGGGGCCAGGTGCCCGACCTGATCTGCGAAGTGCTCGCCACCCGCCTGCACCGCCCGGTCACCCTCGACGACATCGGTCTCGGCGTGCCGGGGGAGCCGTCCAGCCCGCACGGCACCTCGCTCTCCGGGTTCGTCGAGCGGGCCACCGCCCTGTGGCGCTCCGACGAGCAGCAGCGCCCGCACATCCTGGGCGCGCCCGCCGTCACCGGCACTCCGGCCGTGATGCCGGTGTGGGAGTGGGAGAACCCGCCGGAGGACGTGGACGTCTCCCGCGGCGGTCGGCATCGCGTCACCTTCGCCGACCTCGAGATGCTGCGCGCCGCCCGCGCCCACTACGAGCAGATGTACCGCAAGGCCGGCGGCATCGCGACCCGCAGCCGGATCGTCGGCTTCCTGAACGCGGAGGCCGCACCGTTACTGAGGGGCAGCTACACCGACGAGACGGGTCGTCAACTGCACCGGGCCACCGGCGGGTTGGTCGCCGTCGCCGGAATCTGTGCGTACGACTCCGACGCGCACGGCCTCGCCCAGCGCTACTTCCATCAGGCGCTGCGGCTGGCAAAGGCCAGCGGCGACCGGGGACTTGGGGCGTACGTCATAGCTCTCCTCGTCAACCAGTCGCTGTTCATGCGGGAGTACCGGCAGGCCGTCGCCTTTGCGGAGGCCGCGCTGCGGGCGGCGGGCCGGCACATCACGCCCGCGCTCGCCTCCGACCTGTACGCGATGCAGGCCAAGGCGTACGCCCACCTCGGCGACGGCACGAGCGCCCTGTCGTGCATCCGGCGCGCGGAGACGGCCGCCGAACGGATCCGGCCAGGACACGAGCCCGACGAGACCGGCTATGTCCAGCCGGGCCTGGTCAACGTCCAGGTGGCGGAGGCGCTGCTCAGCCTCGGCGACCTCGCGGCCGCCGCCGAGCATGCCGCGGCGGCCGTCGACAACCCGTCGCACGACCGGGGGCGGGTGCACCGGCTGGCCATGCTCAGCACGATCGAACTGCGGCAGGGCAACACCGACAAGGCGGTGGTCACCGCCGTGCGGATGGCCGAGCAGGCGCGGGGAATGGAGTCCCAGCGCGTGCGCGACAGACTTCGGGCGGTGCGCGAGCACCTGGTCCGCAGCGACTGCGCGGGCACGGCCGAGGCCGCCGAACTCATCGACGGGGCGCTGCGCGTACCGCTGTAGCGGGGTGTCACGGGGTGTCCGGCGACAGACATCAACACCGGTAGCGACGCCGACGCTGCATAGTTCCTGCTGCGATATTGCCACTTACTCGACGGAAGGTGGCAGAACCGTGCAGTGGACGAAACAGAACGAACAAACTGTGTATGAAAACCGCTGGTTCAGCGTCAACCTGGCAGATGTGGAGTTGCCGGACGGCCGGCATCTCGATCATTTCCTCATACGGCTGAGGCCCGTCGCGGTGGCGACGGTCGTGAACGAGGCCAACGAGGTCCTGCTGTTGTGGCGCCACCGCTTCATCACCGACAGTTGGGGGTGGGAACTCGCGGCGGGCGTGGTCGAGGACGGCGAGGACATCGCCCGCGCGGCCGCCAGGGAACTCGAGGAGGAGACCGGCTGGCGACCGGGGCCGCTGCACCACCTGATGAGCGTGGAGCCGTCCAACGGGCTCACCGACGCCGTCCACCACATCTACTGGTCGGACAGGGGCGAGTACGTGGGACACCCGGTCGACGACTTCGAGTCGGACCGCCGGGAGTGGGTCCCCCTCAAGCTCGTTCCCGACCTGGTCGCCCGGGGGGAGGTCCCGGCCGCCAACATGGCGGCCGCGCTGATGCTGCTGCACCACCTGAGGCCCGCTGTCGGGCCCTAGGGGGGAACGCGCCCTAGTGGGCCAGTGCCTGCCACACCGTCACGACCAGTGCGCCGACGGCGGTGAGCGCGGCCACGGCCGGCAGCGGCCAGCGTGCGTGTTCCAATGTCACGATGCGGGTGCTCAGTTCGTCGATCTCTTTGGCGGACTCCTCGGTGCGGTGCGTCAGCAGAGCCAGCCCGCCCTCGACGCGGGCGTACGCCACGTCGAGTCGGCGCCGTAACTCTGCGAGTTCTCCATGGACGACGGGATGCTCGGGATCGGCGGTCACGTGTCCGCTCCTTTCCGTAGTCGTCTCACACCCCTTGCATGGGCATGATGAGTCAACTCGCCTGGTGGGCCCACGGGGAGCGTGTGCGCGGGGCATATGCGGGCCCGGTGCGCACACGGTGTGTGAAGCGAACGGGCCCGGCACTCCGAGGAGCGCCGGGCCCGTGGCGAACACGGTGGGTCATCAGTACGTGTAGAAGCCCGAGCCGGTCTTGCGGCCCAGCCGGCCCGCGTCCACCATGCGCTGGAGCAGCGGGGGAGCGGCGTACAGCGGCTCCTTGTACTCGTCGTACATCGACTGCGCGACCGAGGCGACGGTGTCCAGGCCGATCAGGTCGGACAGCTTCAGCGGGCCCATCGGGTGGGCGCAGCCCATCTCCATGCCGTTGTCGATGTCCTCGCGGCTGGCGATGCCCGTCTCGAACATCCGGATCGCGGAGAGCAGGTAGGGGATCAGCAGCGCGTTGACGACGAAGCCGGAGCGGTCCTGGGCGCGGATCGCGTGCTTGCCGAGCAGCTTCTCGGCGAACAGCTGCGCCCGGCCGAGCGTGCCCTCGGAGGTGGTCAGCGCCGGGATCAGCTCGACGAGCTTCTGCACGGGGGCCGGGTTGAAGAAGTGGATGCCGACGACCTGGTCGGGCCGCGAGGTGGCGACCGCCAGCTTCACCAGCGGGATGGAGGAGGTGTTGGAGGCGAGGATCGCGTCCGGGCGGGTCACGACCTGGTCGAGGACCTGGAAGATCTCGGTCTTGACCTGCTCGCTCTCGACCACGGCCTCGATGACCAGGTCGCGGTCGGCGAACTCGCCGAGGTCCGTGGTGAAGCTGAGGCGCGCCAGCGTCGCGTCCCGCTCCTCCTCGGAGATCTTGCCGCGTTCGGCGGCCTTGGCGAGGGAGTTGAACAGCCGTGTACGGCCGATCTCCAGGGCTTCGCCGGTGGTCTCGGCGACCTTGACGTCGAGTCCGGCGCGGGCGCAGACCTCGGCGATGCCCGCCCCCATCTGGCCGCAGCCGACCACGCCGACCCGTGAGATGTCTCCCGCTGGGGTGCCCGTCACATCGTCCCTTTCGCCGCGCTGACTCTGATGGCTGTGACAGGTCCGCCGGATTCCGGCCGGCCTGCTCCGATCGTGCACGTTACTAGCAAGTATCGATGATCGATCGCCGGGGTGGGGGCATGCTGGGCCCCGATACGATCCGTGACCGAGCGGATCCGCGGAGTATGTGGGGATGTGTGCGATGGGGCGACTGACCCGGCGGGCGTTCGCGCTGGCAGCGCTGTCGGCGTTCACCACGACGGGTGCGGCGGCCGCTCCCGTGGGGGAGCGACGGGCGACAGGGGAGCGGCGGGCGACGACCGAGATGCGGGGGATGTGGGTGGCGACGGTCACCAACCGCGACTGGCCGTCCCGCACCGGACTGACCGCCGCCGCGCAGCGCAGCGAGCTGATCGCCTGGCTCGACCTGGCGGTCCGCAGACGCCTCAACACCGTCGTCCTGCAGGTGCGGCCGACGGCCGACGCCCTGTGGCCCTCGCCGTACGAGCCGTGGTCGCAGGTCCTCACCGGCACCCAGGGCAAGGCGCCGGGCTGGGACCCGCTGGGCACGGCCGTCACGGAGGCCCATGCGCGGGGCCTGCAGCTGCACGCCTGGTTCAACCCGTACCGGGTCGCGACCCACGACGACCCCACGAAGCTCATCGCCTCCCACCCAGCCCGCAGGCATCCGGACTGGGCGGTGCCGTTCGGCGGGAAGCTCTACTACAACCCGGGGCTGCCCGAGGTCCGCGCGTTCGTCGAGGACGCGATCCTCGACGCGGTGGAGAAGTACCCCCTGGACGCGGTGCACTTCGACGACTACTTCTACCCGTACCCGGTGGCCGGCCAGAGCTTCGACGACGACGCCGCGTACGACGCCTACGGCGGCGCCTTCACGAGCCGGGCCGCCTGGCGGCGCGACAACATCGACAAGCTGGTGCTGGAGACGGCGGCCCGGATCAAGGCCGTACGGCCCGGCACCCAGTTCGGCATCAGCCCCTTCGGCGTGTGGCGCAACGCCTCCACCGACTCACGCGGCTCCGACACGCGGGCGCTGCAGTCGTACGACGACATCCACGCCGACACCCGCAAGTGGGTGCGGGAGGGCTGGATCGACTACGTCGTCCCGCAGCTGTACTGGAACATCGGCCAGTCGGCCGCCGACTACGCCAAACTCGTGCCCTGGTGGGCGGAGGTGGCGAAGGGCAGCCGCACACGGCTCTACATCGGCGAGGCCCTGTACCGGGCGGGCGACCCGACGCAGCCCGCCGCCTGGCAGGACCCGGCCGAACTGTCCGACCACCTCGACCTGGCCGCCGCGCACCCGCAGGTGCGCGGGCATGTCTTCTTCGCCGCCAAGGACGTCAGGACGGACCCGATCGGGGCGATGGCGCGGGTGGTCGCCGACCACTACCAGCAGCCGGCGCAACCCCCGCGCTGATCCGCGGTCGAGCTACCGACGGCGGTCTACCGCCGTCGTTCCTCGGCCGTCCTGTGCCGGATCTCCGTGTCGGGGCCGGGTGAGCACAGGCCCACGTGGCCGTCCTCGAAGCGGACGCGGTACGGAGGGTTGCCTCCCTGGCCCAGTACTTCGACGATCTCGCCGACCTTGTCGTGTTGGCCGACCACCCTGCCGTGCTGGACAAGCTGGTCGCCCTTGGTTGCGCGCATCTGTGGGGCCTCCTCACCGGATGCGGAAGCGGTGGCACGTTCTGCCGAGGCCAGTGCCGTGACCGGAAAGGCACTAGCCGCGCGCCCGCTGCGTGACCGCGATGCAGATGAGCACGGCCGCGGCCGTCAGCGGAGCGGCGGGCGTGAGGTGCTCGCCCAACAGCAGCACCGACCACACCAGTGTGAGCAGGGGTTGGGCCAACTGCAACTGGCTGGCCTTGGGGATGCCGATGGTCGCCATGCCCCGGTACCAGACGACCAGGCCGAGGAACTGCGAGCCGGCCGCGACCCACAGCAGCCCGGCCACGCTGTGCGCGGTCAGCCGGACGGGCTCGTGGGCGAGGGCGAGCGCGGCGGCGGGCACGCTCAGCGGCAGACAGCACACCAGGGCCCAGCCGATGACCTGCCAGCCCGGCATGATCCGGGCCAGTCGGCCGCCCTCGGTGTAGCCGGCCGCGCACACCAGCAGCGCCCCGAACAGGTACAGGTCGGCGGTGGTCAGCGCGCCGCCGCTCTGCTGCACGGTGAACGCAGCCACCGCGCCCGCGCCGGCCAGGGCCGCCGCCCAGAAGGTGCGGGAGGGGCGGGTGCCCATGCGCAGGGCGGACAGCAGCGCGGTCGTCAGCGGCAGCAGGCCGACCACGACGGCGGCGTGCGAGGTGGTGGACGTCCGCAGCGCGAGCGTGGTGAGCAGCGGGAAGCCGACGACGACCCCGGCGGCCACGACCGCGAGGCCCGCCCAGTGCCGCCGGGCGGGCGGCGGGACCCTGAGCGCGAGCAGACAGGTGCCCGCGATCAGCGCGGCCAGGACGCTGCGCGCGGCCACCAGCGACCAGGGGCCGAAGCCCTCAAGACCCCAGGCGGTCGCGGGGAAGGTGAGGGAGAACGCGACGACACCGAGGACGGCTAGCAGGGTGCCGAGACCGCTCGACCGGGGCGGGGCGTCCGCCGTGCGTGGCCCGGCGTCCGGGGTGCTGACCGCTATCGCGGGCCGGGTAGTAGCGCTACTCTGTGTCTCCATGCAAGAGCGTAGCAGCGTGGGTGAGCTGGCGGATCGACTGCGTCGGGAGTTCGACCGCTACTCTCCCGGTGGAAAGCTCCCGTCGAGCCGAGCCCTGGTCGAACGGTTCCGGGTGAGCCCCGTGACGGTCTCGCGGGCGCTGGCGCAGCTCGCCGCCGAGGGGCTGGTGGTCACCCGGCCCGGCGCGGGCGCCTTCCGGGCACGGCCGGCGGGGACGACGGGCACGCCGGCCGGCGACACGTCCTGGCAGGAGGTCGCGCTCAGCGCGGACGGCGCCGCCGACCTCGTGCCGCGCTCCGTGGACGCCTCCGGGGTCACGGTGTCGCTGGCCGCCCCGCCGCCCGGCGTCGTCGAGTTCAACGGCGGCTATCTGCACCCCTCGCTGCAGCCGGAGCGGGCGATGGCCGCGGCGCTGGCGCGCGCCGGACGGCGGCCCGGAGCGTGGGGGCGGCCGCCCATGGAAGGGCTGCCCGAGCTGCGCGAGTGGTTCGCGCGGACCATCGGCGGCTCCGTCACCGCGGCCGAGGTACTGGTCAGCGCCGGCGGCCAGGCGGCCCTCACCACCGCCCTGCGCGCCCTCGCTCCGCCCGGCGCGCCGGTGCTCGTCGAGTCGCCCACCTACCCCGGCATGCTCGCGATCGCCCGCTCGGCGGGACTGCGCCCGGTACCGGTCCCGGTCGACCCGGACGGTGTGAAGCCGGAGCTGCTCGCCGACGCGTTCCGGGCCACCGGCGCTCGGGTCTTCGTCTGCCAGCCGCTGTTCCAGAACCCGACCGGCGCCGTCCTCGCGGCCGACCGGCGCGCGCAGGTGCTGCGCATCGCGCGCGAGGCGGGCGCGTTCGTCGTCGAGGACGACTTCGTGCGGCGGCTCGCGCACGAGGACGCCGGACCGCTGCCGCGTCCGCTCGCCGCCGACGACCCCGACGGCGTCGTCGTCCACGTCGGCTCGCTCACCAAGGCGACCTCGCCGAGCTTCCGGGTCTGCGCGCTGGCCGCCCGCGGCCCGGTCCTTCAGCGCCTGCGCGCCATCCAGGTCGTCGACACCTTCTTCGTGCCCCGCCCGCTCCAGGAGGCCGCCCTCGAACTCGTCGGCTCGCCCGCCTGGCCACGTCATCTGCGGGCCGTCGCCGCCGAGTTGCGGGTTCGGCGGGACGCGATGACCTCCGCGCTGCGGCTGCGGCTGCCCGAACTCGTCCTCCCGCACGTCCCGTCCGGCGGCTACCACCTGTGGCTGCGGCTGCCCGAGGGCACGGACGAGGTCGCGTTCACGTCCGCCGCCCTGCGCGCGGGCGTCGCCCTCACCCCCGGCCGTCCCTACTTCAGCGCCGAACCCCCGGCCGCCCACGCGCGGGTGAGCTTCGCGGCCGTCGCCGGGACCGAGGAGATCGCGGAGGGGGTACGGCGGCTGCGGGCGGCGTCCGACGAGGCGCTCCCCCGAAATGGTTCGACACGGCGCCCGTGATGCGGTGAGGATCCCCGTATGTACGCCACCCTGTCCCTCGCCGAGGGCTATGAGATGTCCACCGACCCCGCCCGCATCGACGCCGGACGCGTGCACCGCTGGCTGTCCACGGACGCGTACTGGGCGATCGGGCGCGAGCGGGCGAAACAGGACCGGGCGATCGCCGGTTCGCTGAACTTCGGCGTCTACGACACCTCGTCGGGGGAGCAGGTCGCCTATGCGCGGGTCGTCACGGACCTCGCGACCTTCGCATGGCTGTGCGACGTGTACGTGGACCCGGCGGTCCGGGGCAAGGGCCTCGGCACCGCCCTCGTCGCCGCCGTACGCGACCACCTGCGGCCGCACGGGCTGCGCCGCATACTGCTGGCCACGCACGACGCGCACGGGGTGTACGAACAGGTCGGCTTCGCGGCGCTGGAGAAGCCCGACCAATGGATGGCGCACGTTTTCCAGTGACTTGTCCGACCCGGCCTGACTCACCGGTAAGAATTCCCGAACCCATCGGCCGACATCCCTTGACCTGCGCAGTTGTGCGGCTCACCATCACCGCATGCCACTTCGGGTCACGTTCGTCGCCGCCGCTCGCAGCTCCTCGCTGCTCGCGGAACGCTTCGAGGACGACCAGCCGCTGGACCAGGCGGGCTGGGACGAGGTGCAGCGGGTGGTCCCCGACCTCCTGCCCCTCGCCGCCGCCGAGCTGCGCTACTGCTCGCCCACCCCGCGCAGCCGCACCACCGGCGACGCCCTCGGCTACGCCCCACTCGTGCAACTCGCCCTGCGGGACTGCGCCATGGGCCGCTGGCGGGGGCTCACCCTGGGCGAGGCGATGGCCCGTGAGCCGGCGGCCGTGGACGCCTGGCTGGCCGACCCGCTGGCCACCCCGCACGGCGGCGAGTCCCTGCTGGACTTCATCACCCGGGTGGGCGACTGGCTCGACACCCGCCCGCTCGGGGACGGCGACCGGATCGTGGCGGTCGCCGAGCCCGGCGTGATCCGGGCCGCGGTGGTGTACGCGCTCAAGGCGCCTCCGTCGACGTACTGGAACATCGACGTGCGCCCCCTGTCGACGACCACGGTCACCGGCCGGGGCGGTCGCTGGAACCTGCGGCTCGAAGGGGCCTCGGTTCAGCCCACCCGCATGTAGTCGGTGATGAGCAGCAGGTCCTTGGCCGGTCCGGTCACCCGCCAGAGCGTCCGCCAGCGGTCCATGCCCAGCACGGTGAACTCGCCCCGGTAGAGATCCGCGGAGCAGGGGTGGTCGGCGATGTGCCGGCCGTTCCTCAGGTCCAGGCCGTGGAAGGGACGGCCGTCGGCGAACCGCACGTCGGCCGTGCCGGGCGTCGGCCCCGGCAGGAAGCGCAGGGTGCGCTCCGCGGGCCGGGCGACGCCGAGCCACACGAACGTGCCGGACTCCTCATGCAGCAGACCGTCGTGCAGCAGAGCGTCGTGCCCCGGGCCGCCCTCCTCCAGAGCGCTGAACACGGTGATCCCGTCGAAGCGGCCCTCGTCGCCGCTCGCCAGGTCCCGCACCGACCGCCGCACCCGCCAACTCCCCGCGAGGTACGCCAGTGCGTCCGGAACTGGCTGGAACCCGCCCATCTCCCGCCGTCCTCCGTCACATCCGTTGCTGCACGCCCCATTGACGCCTCTCGGCCCCCTCCCTATCTTGCCGTTCGAAGTGCTGACCATCGTCCGACGTTTCGAACAACTGACATACAACGCGCACCACTGAGCCGCGGAGTCACTCATGTCACGCAGCACCACCCGCACCCGCTGGAGAATCGGTCTCACCTCGACCGCGCTTCTGACGGCCACCGCCCTCGTCCCCGCCCCCGCCCCCGCGCACGCCGAGGCCGTGACCGACTACGCCATCACCGTCGACCCCACCGCCAAGGGCGCGAAGATCGACGACACGATGTACGGCGTCTTCTTCGAGGACATCAACCGGGCGGCCGACGGCGGCCTCTACGCCGAGCTCGTGCAGAACCGATCCTTCGAGTACTCCACCGTCGACAACCGGTCATACACCCCGCTGACCTCCTGGACGGTCGACGGCACCGCACAGGTCCTGGACGACTCGGGCCGCCTCAACGAGCGCAACCGCAACTACCTCTCCCTGGGTGCCGGTTCATCCGTGACCAACGCCGGCTACAACACCGGTGTCCGGGTCGAGCAGGGCAAGACGTACGACTTCTCGGTGTGGGCCCGCGCCGAGAGCGGCACCACCCTGACGGTGTCGTTGCAGGACGCCGACGGCGCCCTGGCCACCGCCCGCAAGGTGGCCGTGAAGGCCGGCGGCTGGGCGCGGTACAAGGCCGTCTTCACCGCCACCCGGACCAGCGGCAACGGCCGGCTGGGCGTGGCCTCCTCGGCGGCGACCGCCCTGGACATGGTGTCCCTGTTCCCCCGTGACACCTACCGGGGCGAGCCGGGCGGCCTGCGCAAGGACCTCGCCCAGAAGGTCGCCGCCCTGCACCCGGGTTTCGTGCGCTTCCCCGGCGGCTGCCTGGTCAACACCGGCTCCATGCAGGACTACAGCGAGGCCTCCGGCTACCAGCGCGCCCGCTCCTACCAGTGGAAGGACACCATCGGTCCGGTCGAGCAGCGCGCCACCAACTCCAACTTCTGGGGCTACAACCAGAGTTACGGCCTCGGCTACTACGAGTACTTCCGCTTCGCCGAGGACATCGGCGCGATGCCGCTGCCCGTGGTCCCCGCCCTGGTGACCGGCTGCGGCCAGAACAAGGCCGTCGTCGACGACGCGCTGCTCAAGCGGCACATCCAGGACACGCTCGATCTGATCGAGTTCGCCAACGGGCCGGTCACCTCCACCTGGGGCAAGAAGCGCGCCCGGATGGGCCACCCCAAGCCCTTCCACCTCACGCACCTCGAGGTCGGCAACGAGGAGAACCTCCCGAACGAGTTCTTCGCCCGCTTCAAGGAGTTCCGCGCCGCCATCGCGGCCAAGTACCCGAACGTCACCGTCATCTCCAACTCCGGCCCGGACGACTCCGGTTCGACCTTCGACACGGCCTGGCAGCTCAACAAGGACGCCAAGGTCGACATGGTCGACGAGCACTACTACAACAGCCCGCAGTGGTTCCTGCAGAACAACGACCGCTACGACTCCTACGACCGCAGCGGCCCCAAGGTCTTCCTCGGCGAGTACGCCTCCCAGGGCAACGCCTTCAAGAACGGCCTCTCCGAAGCCGCCTTCATGACCGGCCTCGAACGCAACGCGGACGTCGTCAAACTGGCCTCCTACGCTCCGCTGTTCGCCAACGAGGACTACGTCCAGTGGCGCCCGGACCTGGTGTGGTTCAACAACCACGCCTCCTGGAACTCGTCCAACTACGAGGTCCAGAAGCTGTTCATGACCAACGTCGGCGACCGCGTCGTGCCGTCGACGGCCACCGGAACCCCGTCCCTGCAGGGCCCGATCACGGGCGCCGTCGGCCTGTCGACCTGGGCGACCAGCGCGGCCTACGACGACGTCGAGGTGGCCGCCGCGGACGGCACCCCGCTGCTGAGCGACGACTTCTCCGGCGACGCCTCGAAGTGGACGCACACCGGCGGCGGCAGCTGGTCGCTCCAGGACGGGCAGTACGTGCAGACCGACACCGCCGCCGAGAACACCATGGTCTCCGCCGGTGACCCGAGCTGGCACGACTACGACCTGCATGTGAAGGCCACCAAGAAGTCCGGCAAGGAGGGCTTCCTCGTCGCCTTCGGCGTCAAGGACACCGGCAACTACTACTGGTGGAACCTGGGCGGCTGGAACAACACCCAGTCCGCCGTCGAACAGGCCGTGGACGGCGGCAAGTCGACGCTGATCTCCAAGGCGGGAAGCGTGGAGACGGGCCGCGCCTACGACGTCGACGTGAAGGTGCGCGGCCGCCAGGTCACCCTCTACCTCGACGGCCAGGAGTGGGGCAGCTTCACCGACGACAAGCCGGCCGAGCCCTTCCGCCAGGTCGTCACGAAGGACAAGAAGACCGGTGACCTGATCGTCAAGGTCGTCAACGCCCAGTCCACGGACGCCCGTACGGCGATCGACCTCGGTGGCGCCAAGGTCGCCTCCAAGGCCGGGGTGACCACGCTGGCCGCCGCACCGGACGCGGTCAACACCGAGACCGCGACCCCGGTCGCACCGGTGACCTCCACCTTCACCGGAGTCTCCGGCAGGTTCACCTACACCTTCCCGGCGAACTCGATCACCTTCCTGCGGATCAAGCAGCGGTAGCCGGCTCACCTGCCTGACCACAGCTGTTCTCCCGGGGACACCCAGCCCACCGCGAACGCCGGCCGTCCAAGTCGGCGAATCAACGCCGGTGCGGGGAGGCGTCCCCGGGAGAACGCCGGCCTCTGCCGCTTCTCCGGGGGCCTGTCCGACGTGGATCGCTCGACCCTGAACAAGCACGTCCCGTCGGACCCGGCCCCGGCATCGCAGGGGAAGGCCCCTGGGGGCGGGCGCCCCGCCGCGCGCAGCGGCTCCGGCTGCCCCGCCCGACGGCCGAGCCGCGACAGGCCGCCGCCCTGCTGGCCGCGGTGATCACCGTCACCGCCTTCCGCGCCGCCGACGCCGTCGCCCGCAGCTACCCCTTCGGCCCCCGCACCCGGAGCGTCAACGACCTGGGCAACCAGTACGTGCCGTTCCACGCACACCCGTGGGACTTGCTGCACGGACGGGCCGACGGCGGTCTCCTCGTCAACTGGCAGTCCGGCTACGGCGCCGGTTTCCTGCCCGACCTCGGCAGCTATCTCACCAGCCAGTTCTGCTGCTGGGCGCCCGCGTCCACACGGCGCCCCCGCTGACCGTGCGTACCGCAGCCGGGACGGCGCCCCGGCGCAGCAAGGGCGACCCGCCAGGCGTGCGCCTCGACGCCCTTCCCCGGGGGGCGCCGAGCCCCGGCCGACGGTCACCGCCGAGTGCGCGGCGGGCAGCGAGGTGTATCTGTGGGCGCCGCACTCCGCGGGCACCGCGCGGCTCACCGGTGACAGTGCCGCCGGTCCGACCGGCCGGTTTTGGTCCGACCCCGTCTCCAAGATCGCCGCCATGGAGCCGCTCGGCACGGTTCCGGCTTCCGGGCGGCTGCGGATCGAGCTGTCCCCCCAACCGGCCGAGCACCGTCCCGCACGGCGCGGTCGGCTGCCTGGACACCGTCAAGCTGCGCGCCGCCACCGACCGCCTCAGGACCACCGGCGCCACCCAGGTGACGGTGGACGACGACACCGTCCGCGCCGAGCTCCCGGCCGGCGCCCTGGGCACCGCCGTCCTCTCGGCCCCCCGGATCGCCGGCTGGCGCTGCGCGGTGGACGACGACATCGCCGTGTTCGTCGGCGAGTAGTACGGGCTGATCGCGGTCTTCCTCGACGGCTCCGCGACCAGTGTCACCTGCACGTTCCACCCGCGGGGTCTGCGGCTGGGCGGGGTGATCGGGGGCATGTCGCTGCGGGCCGCGATCGCGCTCGGCACGTTCACCGTGGTCCGCCGACGGGCAGCCGTGACGTAGCGCTCCGGCCGGCGCGCGGTCGCTCCGCCTCAGGACGGGGCGAGGACGCAGAACTCGTGGCCTTCCGGGTCGGCCAGGCACGTCCAGGGGACGTCGCCCTGGCCGACGTCGAGGTCGGTGGCGCCGAGGGCCCGCAGCCGGGCCACCTCCGCCGCCTTGTCGTCACCGGGGCGGGGCAGCAGGTCGAGATGGACGCGGTCCGGCACGGTCTTCACGCCGGGCGTGCGGAGAAACTCGAGATACGGGCCCACGCCCTTGGCGTTGCGCAACACCGCCTGATCGTCGGTCACCTCGTGCAGCGTCCAGTCCGTCGCCCCGCCCCAGAACCGGGCCATGGCCCGCGGATCCATGCAGTCGACGACCACCGCGGCGATCGGCCCGGTGTCCCGGTAGACGTCCCGAGGCTCCAGCACGCAGAACTCGTTGCCCTCGGGGTCGGCGAGGACCGTCCACGGCACGTCGCCCTGACCCACGTCGACGGGTGTCGCACCGAGCGCCTTCAGCCGCGCGACCAGCTCCGCCTGATGGGCCGCCGAGGCGGTGGCGAGATCGAGGTGCACACGGTTCTTCGTCGCGGCCTTGGCTTCCGGCATGGGAACGAAGTCGATGCCGAGGACGACCGGGTCCGGCCAGACGAGGCCGCCCAAGGGTCCGACGTAGGTGGTCACGCCGGGGCTGTAGGCACTCCAGCCGAGCGCCTGCGCCCAGAACCGGCCCACCGCCGCGTGATCAAGAGCCTTGATGTTCACCATGACGGGTCTCAGTGCCATGCACGTGATCTTATGCGCCGCACCAGATTGTATAAACGTGCATAGCGACGTATAGTCATGCCATCCAAGAGGAGGGTGGACATGGCGGTACGTGCGGCGGTGGCCGGAGCGAGCGGATACGCGGGCGGAGAGGTGCTGCGTCTGCTCCTCGCGCACCCCGAGATCGAGATCGGCGCCCTGACCGGCAATTCCAACGCGGGCCAGAAACTGGGCGCGCTCCAGCCGCACCTGCTGCCGCTGGCCGGCCGGGTGCTCGACGAGACCACCCCCGAGGTCCTCGCCGGACACGACGTCGTCTTCCTCGCCCTCCCGCACGGCCAGTCCGCCGCGGTCGCCGAGCAGCTCGGCCCGGATGTGCTCGTCGTCGACATGGGCGCCGACTTCCGACTGAGGAACCCGGCCGACTGGGAGCGGTTCTACGGCTCCGCGCACGCCGGGACCTGGCCGTACGGCCTCCCCGAACTGCCGGGCGGCCGCGCGGCGCTGGAGGGGTCCAAGCGCATCGCGGTCCCCGGTTGCTACCCCACGGCCGTCTCGCTGGCCCTGTTCCCCGCGTACGCGGCGGGGCTGGCCGAGCAGGAGGCCGTGATCGTCGCCGCCTCCGGCACCTCCGGCGCCGGCAAGGCGCCCAAGCCGCACCTGCTGGGCTCCGAGGTCATGGGCTCCATGTCGCCGTACGGCGTGGGCGGCGGCCACCGGCACACCCCCGAGATGATCCAGAACCTCAGCGCGGCGGCCGGGGAGCCGGTCACGGTCTCCTTCACCCCGACCCTCGCGCCGATGTCCCGCGGGATCCTCGCCACATGCACCGCCAAGGCGAAGCCCGGCGTCACCGCCGAGTCCGTCCGCGCCGCCTACGAGAAGGCCTTCGCCGACGAGCCCTTCGTCCACCTGCTTCCCGAGGGCCAGTGGCCGGCCACGGCGTCCGTCCACGGTTCCAACGCCGTTCAGGTACAGGTCGCCCACGACGAGGCGGCGGGCCGCATCATCGCGATCAGCGCCATCGACAACCTGACCAAGGGCACCGCGGGCGGCGCCCTGCAGAGCATGAACATCGCCCTCGGACTCGACGAGACCACCGGGCTTTCCACGATCGGAGTCGCACCGTGAGCGTCACGGCAGCCAAGGGATTCCAGGCTGCGGGCATCGCCGCCGGAATCAAGGAGAACGGCAACCCGGACCTGGCCCTCGTGGTCAACACCGGGCCCCGTCTGTCCGCCGCGGGCGTCTTCACCTCCAACCGTGTGAAGGCCGCGCCGGTCCTGTGGTCCGAGCAGGTCCTCAAGGGCGGCCAGGTGTCCGCGGTGATCCTCAACTCCGGCGGCGCCAACGCCTGCACGGGGTCGAAGGGCTTCCAGGACACCCACGCGACCGCCGAGGAGGTCGCCGAGGTGCTGGGGCACAACGCGGCCGAGGTCGCCGTCGCGTCCACCGGCCTCATCGGCGTCCTGCTCCCGATGGACAAGCTGCTCCCGGGAGTCGGGACCGCCGCGGCGCAGCTCTCCGAGCACGGCGGCGAGAAGGCCGCCATCGCCATCAAGACCACCGACACCGTCCACAAGACGTCCGTCGTCACCCAGGACGGCTGGACCGTCGGCGGCATGGCCAAGGGCGCGGGCATGCTCGCCCCCGGCCTCGCCACCATGCTGGTCGTCCTCACCACCGACGCCGACCTCGACAGCGCGACCCTGGACCGGGCGCTGCGCGCCGCCACCAGGGTCACCTTCGACAGGGTCGACTCCGACGGCTGCATGTCCACCAACGACACCGTGCTGCTGCTCGCCTCCGGCTCCTCCGAAGTCACCCCGGAGTACGAGGAGTTCGCTGCGGCCGTCCGGACCGTCTGCGACGATCTCGGCCGGCAGCTGATCCGGGACGCCGAGGGCGCCGGCAAGGACATCAAGGTCGAGGTCGTGGGCGCGGCGAGCGAGGACGACGCCGTGGAGGTGGGCCGCTCCATCGCCCGCAACAACCTCCTCAAGTGCGCCATCCACGGCGAGGACCCCAACTGGGGCCGCGTGCTCTCCGCGATCGGCACCACGAAGGCCGCCTTCGAGCCGGACCGGCTCAACGTCGCCATCAACGGCGTCTGGGTGTGCAAGAACGGCAGCGTCGGCGAGGACCGCGAGAAGGTCGACATGCGCTACCGCGAGGTGCACATCGTCGCCGACCTCGCCGCCGGCTCCGAGACCGCCACCATCTGGACCAACGACCTCACCGCCGAATACGTCCACGAGAACAGCGCGTACGCCTCATGAGCAACGTCACGCGGAAGCACACCGCGCTCCCCAAGGCCCAGATCCTCATCGAGGCGCTGCCCTGGCTGACCCGCCACAACGGCAAGACCGTCGTCATCAAGTTCGGCGGCAACGCCATGATCGACGAGGAGCTGAAGGCCGCCTTCGCGCAGGACGTCGTCTTCCTGCGACACGCCGGCCTCAACGTCGTCGTCGTGCACGGCGGCGGCCCGCAGATCAGCGCCGCCCTCGACAAGCACGGCATTGTCAGCGAGTTCAAGGCCGGCCTGCGCGTCACCACCGAGGACGCCATGGACGTCGTACGGATGGTGCTGGCCGGGCAGGTCCAGCGCGAGCTGGTCGGCCTGCTCAACCAGCACGGACCGCTTGCCGTGGGTCTCACCGGCGAGGACGCGCACACCATCACCGCCACCAAGCACCGGCCCGAGATCGACGGCGAGTTGGTCGACATCGGGCGGGTGGGCGAGATCACCGCGATCGACACGGGCGCCATCGAGGCACTGCTCGCCGACGGCCGCATCCCGGTCGTCTCCTCGATCGCCCGTAGCCAGGACGACGGACATGTCTACAACGTCAATGCTGATACGGCGGCTGCGGCACTCGCTGCTGCGCTGGGCGCCGAAACCCTCATGGTCCTCACGGACGTCGAGGGCCTCTACGAGGACTGGCCCAACTCCGACGAGGTGATCAGCCGGCTCACCGCCTCCCAACTGGAGAAGCTGCTGCCGGAGTTGAGCTCCGGCATGGTCCCGAAGATGGAGGGCTGCCTGCACGCGGTGCGCGGCGGTGTGAACACGGCCCGGGTCATCGACGGGCGGGTCCAGCACTCGATCCTGCTGGAGATCTTCACCGACGAGGGCATCGGCACGATGGTCGTGGCCGACGAGAAGCCCGACGCACAGCCGCACGCACAGCCGGACGCACAGCCGGACGCACAGGGGGAGCCGTCATGAGCAACGAGGAACTGACCGCGCGGTGGCAGACCGCGCTCATGAACAACTACGGCACCCCGCTGCTGCCCCTGGTGCGCGGCGCGGGCGCCAAGGTGTGGGACGCCGACGGCAAGGAGTACCTCGACTTCGTCGGAGGCATCGCCGTCAACGCGCTCGGGCACGCCCACCCGGCCGTCGTCGACGCCGTGAGCCGGCAGATCGGCTCCCTCGGCCACATCTCCAACTTCTTCATGGCCGAGCCGACCGTCACGCTCGCCGAACGGCTCCTGGCGCACTTCGGCCGGGACGGCCGGGTGTTCTTCTGCAACTCGGGTGCCGAGGCCAACGAGACCGCCTTCAAGATCGGCCGGCTGACCGGGCGCACCCACGTCGTCGCCACCGAGGGCGCCTTCCACGGCCGCACCATGGGCGCCCTCGCGCTCACCGGCCAGCCCGGCAAGCGGGACCCGTTCCTGCCGCTGCCCGGCAACGTCACCCATGTGCCGTTCGGCGACGCGCAGGCGCTGGCCGCCGCGGTCACCGAGGACACGGCGCTCGTCGTCCTCGAGCCCATCCAGGGCGAACTGGGCGTCGTCGTGCCGCCCGTCGGCTACCTCAAGGCCGCCCGCGCGATCACCGCCGCGACCGGCGCACTGCTGGTCCTGGACGAGGTGCAGACCGGCATCGGCCGGACCGGGCACTGGTTCGAGTACCAGGCCCACGAAGGTGTGCTGCCCGACGTCGTGACGCTGGCGAAGGGCCTCGGCGGCGGGCTGCCGCTGGGCGCGACCGTCGCCTTCGGGCGGGCCGCCGAACTGCTGCAGCCCGGGCACCACGGCACGACCTTCGGCGGCAACCCGGTCGCCTGCGCCGCCGGACTCGCCGTCCTCGACACCATCGAGAACGAGGGGTTGCTGGAGAACGTCAAGCAGCAGAGCGAGAGGTTGCGGGACGGAATCGAGGGTACGGGCCACCCGTTGATCGATTATGTCCGGGGCGCGGGCCTCCTGCTGGGTATCGTGCTCACCGAGCCCCTCGCGCCCCAGGTGCGCGCGGCGGCTCAGGAGGCCGGCTTCCTGGTGAACGCGCCCGCTCCCGACGTCGTCCGGCTGATGCCGCCGCTGAACCTCGGCGACGACGAGGTGGAGGCGTTCCTCGGGGCCCTGCCCGGCATCCTCGACGCAGTGAACGGGGACCGATCCGGAGAATGAGACGACGATGAGTCAGGCGCAGGACCATGAGCAGGCCGGGGTCAACGGGCCCGCCGTGCCACAGACCCGCACCGCGCGTCACCGCCGGATCGTGGACATCCTCAACCGGCAACCGGTACGGTCGCAGAGCCAGTTGGCGAAGCTGCTGGCCGACGACGGGTTGAGCGTCACCCAGGCGACGCTGTCGCGGGACCTGGACGAGCTGAACGCGGTGAAGATCCGCAACACCGACGGCGACCTCATCTACGCGGTGCCCAGTGAGGGGGGCTTCCGGACCCCCCGGGCACCGCTGGGGGAGTCGGCGAAGGAGGAGCGGATGCGGCGGCTGTCGCAGGAGCTGCTGATCTCCGCGGAGGCCTCCGCCAACCTCGTGGTCCTGCGTACCCCGCCGGGGGCGGCCCAGTTCCTTGCCTCGGCGATCGACCAGGCCGAGCTGCACGACATCCTCGGCACGATCGCGGGCGACGACACGTTGCTGCTGATCAGCCGGGAGCCGACCGGCGGCCAGGCGCTGGCGGATCACTTGCTGCGGCTGGCTCAGAACGGCCACTGAGCGCTGCGCCGGCCGGCCAGTCTCGAGGGTGCGGGTAGTGGGGGCCGGTCGCGCAGTTCCCCGCGCCCCTAAGGAGTTGCGGCCTGGCGCGCTGTCCAGCCACCGCTCTTATCCTGCGGGCGTGTTGCCTCCCCCAGTGCCTTAAGGCCCTGGGAGGTACCCCCGGGCGGCACGGGTGGGCGCAGCTGCACCCGCCAACGCGGTGAGTGAGCCCGCCTGCGCCCAGCCTCAGCTCACCCGAGCCGCCCGGCCAACCCCCCGGTGCACCGGACCTCGTCGCCCGCGGTGATGAGCAGCGCCTCCACGTCGGGCAGCGACTCGAGCCACCCCAACGCCTCCCGCGACCCCATCGCAAAGGCCGCCGTGGCCCAGCAGTCCGCCCAGGTCAGCTTGGGTGCCACCACCGTGACGGCCACAAGATCCGTCACCGCGGAGCGCCCCGTGCGCGGGTCGACGATATGCGCGCCCCGCTCCGCCGTACCCGACGTGGCCACCGCCAGTTCGTCCGCGCCGGCCGCCGAGACGACCGCGGCCAGTCCGCCCGGCCTTAGCGGATCGGACACCCCGACCCGCCACGGCCGCTCGGGCCCGGGAACGCCCAGCAGCTGCACATCGCCGCCGCCGTTGACGCTCACCCCGCTCACGCCCGCCGCCGCGACCAGCCGGGCCGCACGCTCGGCGGCCCAGCCCTTCACGATGCCGGTCGGGTCGAGCCGGCCCTCGTAACGCATGCTGAACCAGCCGTCGCTGATCCGCTCCGCCTCGGCGCCCAGTTCCAGCACCTCGGCCACCTCGGGATCGCAACTCCCGACGGTCAGCTCACCGCGCACCAGCCGGGAGACCTGGCTGTCCTCGCGGTAGGTGCTGAACACCTCGTTCACCCGGTGCAGCGAGGCGATCGCCTCCTCCAGCGCCGCCTGCACCGCCCCGGGCTCCCCGCCGCGGACGTCGAACGAGAAGACGGTCCCCATGACCTCTTCCGCGTGACGGACCACGGCGGGAGCCTGCGCCGACTCGGCCACGGTGTCCGTCACCGGGCCTGGTCCAGCGCCGACTGCAGGGACTTCTTGTAGCCCTCGCTGGTGTAGGTCGCGCCGGACACCGAGTCGATGTCCGCGCTGCCGGCGGCCACGGCTTCCTGGTTGAGCTTGGGGACGGACAGTGCGGTCTTCTGGTCGCTGGTGCCGCCCTTGGGCGCCTGGACGGCGTCCGCCTTGGTGATCTTCCCGCCGACGACGGTGATCCGTACCTGGACGGGACCGTACTGCGTCTGCTGGACGCTGCCGGTGACGGTCTTGGCCTGCGCGGCACCCGAAGCGGACCCCGAGCCGGACGACCCCGAGCCCGAGCCCGAGCCGGCCGCCGAACCCGACGCCGATCCCGCGCTCGCCTTCGCCTTGTCCAGCGCCGACTGCAGGGACTTCTTGTAGCCCTCGCTGGTGTAGGTCGCGCTGGACACCGAGTCGATGTCCGCGCTGCCGGCGGCCACGGCTTCCTGGTTGAGCTTGGGGACGGACAGTGCGGTCTTCTGGTCGCTGGTGCCGCCCTTGGGCGCCTGGACGGCGTCCGCCTTGGTGATCTTCCCGCCGGCGACGGTGATGCGGACCTGCACGTTGCCGTACTGCGTCTGGACCGCGTCCCCGGTGAAGGTGCCGGCGGCCTGCGCGCTGCCGGAACCGGAACCAGAACCGGAACCCTGGGAGGAGCCCGCGCTCGCGTTCGCCTTGTCGATCGCCGACTGCAGGGACTTCTTGTAGCCCTCGCTGGTGTAGGTCGCGCCCGACACCGTGTCGATGTTCGGGCTCTGCTTGGCGACCACGGCCGCGTTCAGCTGGGGAACCGCCAGCTTGGTCTTCTCGTCGCTGGTGCCCCCCTTGGGCGCCTGGACGGCCTCCGCCTTCATGATCTTGTTGTTGACGACGGTGATGCGGACCTGCACGTTCCCGTACTGCGTCTTGACGGCGTCCCCGGTCATCGTCCCCGTCACGGGCGCCCCGGCCCCGCCCTGGGCCGCCTCCTGCGCCGTGCCCGAGCCCGAGCCCGCCGCCTGCGCGGAGGCCGGGTCGGAGGACGGCTTCAGCGACAGCAGCAGCACGATCCCGGACACGGTGGCGGCGGTGGCCAGCACGACGCGCCGAAGAGGGTGGCTCTTCCTCATCTCTTCCTGAGCTCCTGATTCCCGTTGGTGGCGAGGTTCCCGTAAGTGCGGGTCGCTCACATCTCGAACGACTCGTGATGGATACGGCGGGCGGGGACCCCGGCGCCGCGCAGTGCCTCGAACACCCCTTGGGCGAAGCCGTTCGGTCCGCACATGAAGACGTCGTGGCTGTCGATGTCGGGGATCTTCCGCTGCAGGGACTCCGCCGAGATGTCGGGGCGCTCCCCGTCGGGGCTGTTGACGGCGTACATCAGCCGTGCCCCGCGCTCGTCGGCGATCTTCGCCAGCTCGTCCCACAGGGCCAGGTCCTGGGTGCTGTTGGCCCGGTAGAGAAGGGTGATGTCACCGGGCGCGCCCGGCAGCGTCTCGAACAGCGTCCGCATCGGGGTGATGCCCACACCGCCGGCGACCAGCAGCACCTTGCCCTGGCTGCGCCGGGAGGCGGTCATCGCGCCGTACGGGCCCTCGGCCCACACCTTAGTGCCGGGCCGCAGCTCGCGCAGCGCCGCGGTGTGGTCGCCGATCGCCTTGACCGTGATCCGCAGCAGTTCGGGGCGAGGGTTCGCCGACAGCGAGTACGGGTGGGAGCTGAACCGCATCCCCGGCGCGAGGAACCGCCAGCGGAAGAACTGCCCGGCCTCCGCGCCGATGCGGTGCAGCTTGCGGCCGCCGATCAGCACGGACACGATGCCGGGCGTCTCCTCGATGACCGCCTCGACGTACATGCGGTGACGCAGGTTCAGCCGGAGCGGGGTGATGACGCGGTACCAGACGACCAGCGCGGTGACCGACCCGTACAGCGCGTACCAGACGGTCTTCGCGGTCGGCTCGATCGCGAAGTCGTTGCCGGTGGTGATCTGGTGCCAGAACGTCAGGAACACGGCCCCGTACGTCAACAGGTGGATGTGGTACCAGGTGTCGTACGGCATCCTGCGCCGCACCGGGCCGATCGACACCAGGCCGATGAGCAGGAACAAGCCGGTGCCGATGGCGGCCTTGCCCATGTCCGGCAGCTGGTTCACGGAGTCGATCGTCTGCTGGACGATGTCGCCGAGCGACTTGCCGGCCTGCAGCGCGTACCCCCACATGATGAGGAACACGTGCGCGAAGACCAGACAGAGCGTGTACCGGCCGCTCATCGCGTGCCAGCGAGCGACCCGGTCGGAGCCCACCCGCCGCTCCAGCGCCGGCACCCGCGCCATCTGCAGCACGACGAGCGCCATCAGGTACCCGGCGAGCAGACCGGTGATCCGTCCCGCGTTGAGGATCTTGCTGTTGGTGTCCGCGATGTTCGGCGTGTTGGCCCACCACAGCCACAGCACGCCTGCCGCGCCCGCCCATACGGCGAGCAACAGCGGGACGGCCGGGGATCGGCGCGGGCGGATGCGGCGCATCGTCTGGCGGCGGGCGGCGCGTCCGCCTGCAATCGTGGTGGTCACGGTTCCTCCGTGGGACTTGACCCTTGGCCCACAGATACGGGCGCAAGCCGCGGAGTGTTCAGCCGATCACCCGGAGGACGTGCACGCGGACACCGGGACCACCGACGCCACCGTACGGCCGGGCACAACCGTTGATGGCACCGCGCACCGTCAACCACCCCGCGGTGGCTCAATACCGGCTGATCGCCGTCGGGCCGCCGGCCGTGCCGATCGCGATGTGCGGCCGCTCCCACGACCGGAGCCAGGCCAGCATCTGCCGCATCGCCCCCACCGGCACCGACACACAACCGGCCGTCGCGCCACGGCCGTTGACATGCAGGAAGATTCCGGCTCCGCGGCCCCGCACCGGCGTACGGTAGTTGAACCCGATGAGCAGCGCGTACGCGTACTGGGTGCGGTACGTGCCGAGGTGTTCGGACTCGGCGGCACGGCAGTCGGCCGGCCGGGGCTCGGTCCACCGGTTGTAGGCACGGGAGTCGTTGTCCTGACACCACCAGGAGCCCTGCCGCACGGGACGGTACGGATACGACGTCCCGCGCGGCGCCCCACGGATGCCAAAGGCGAACGGGAGGCCGTACAGGCCGGTGGGTGTGGTGTTGGTGCCCTGTCTGCGTGAGGCTCCCTCGACCAGGCCCTTCGCACCGAACCGGGCCGGTGTGGAACCGGCCGGCACCCATCGCCCGTGACGCAGGTCCCACCAGGTGAGCGTGCCCGCCGTGGCGCCCGCCTCCGGGGCCACGGCGGTGATCAACTGGGTGCCGCCGCCGGTGTCCGCCATCCGCGCGGGCAACGGCTGGTGAGCGTCGGTGCCCGGAGCCGCACCGAGCAGCAGAAGCGACGCACAGACGACAGCGGCGGCGACGAGAGGGCGCATGATCCAGACGCTAGAGGGGAGCGGCGACGCCGGCAGGCCGGAGTGGGCCGACCGTGCGCGGCGCCGCCTCCCCCGGGGCCTGTCCCTGCCGGCCGGTCAGGTCACCGGACCCAGCGGGTTGAGCTGGTCCGCCCGGCCCTCGAATGCGTACAGCAGCAGATCGGTCATCCTGATTCTGGCGAGGAGGCCTCGGCGTTCACGCCGGGGAGGAATCGCCTCCCGCTGGGGAATACGACGGCCTCAAGCTGGAGGACCTGGCAATCCCTGCGGGCTGATGGAGTAGTCCCGCCATTACTGGAGAGCGGTATGCGGTGAAAGCCGCACGTACCGTTCGGAGGGGGGCCGTTGTCTTCCATTTCGGTGGGGGCGGCGGCCTACCCTACGCTGCTGCCGACGCCCGAGCAGGCGTCGGTACTTGAGGTGACCCTGTACGCCTGGGGCACCCTGATCGCCTTCCGGCCCGAGGCGGCCCAGCCGTTCGACGACCGGTGTCTGTCGTGGCAGCACGACGCGCGCACGGTGTCGATCTGGACGGTTCAGGGGCGGCTGAAGAACCTGCGCTACACCGGCCATGTCGACCAGCTCAAGACACTGGTGCAGTACCGGCGCGGCGAGAGCGATCTCATCTGCCGGGGCGGCAGGTGGTATCTGATCGCCACCTGCGAGGTGCCCGATCCCGAGGTCTACGAGCCGGTGGACTTCGTCGGCCGCGAACCGCTTCGCGTGCAGCGCGCGGTCCTCGTCGTACGTCATGAAGGGCACCGCGAACCCGCACGTGTCCCGGACCAGTTCGGCGTGCACGACGATGATCGCGCGCAGCCCGTGCGGGGTCGGGTCGATGCCGGCGAAATGCGTGAGGAGCTCCCGGAAGCGGGGGTCGTCGCGGAAGACGGGTTCGCCGCGGCCGTGCACCCGCACGATGTTCGGCGGCCCCTGGAAGGCGCACCACATCAGCGTGATCCGGCCGTTCTCCCTCAGGTGCGCGACGGTCTCCGCGTTGGAGCCGGCGAAGTCGAGGTAGGCCACGGTGTGTTCGTCGAGTACGGCGAACGAGCCCTTGAGGCCCTTGGGGGAGAGGTTGACCGTGCCGTCGCCGGACAGGGGCGCGGTCGCGGTGAAGAACAGGGGCTGCTCCTCGATGAACCTACGGAGCCGCCCGTCGATGCGCTCATAGGTCTTTCCCATGTCTAACGATTATCCGGGAAATCCTTTTGGTTGTCTAAGGAGATGTGCGATTGCCTCGGTGGAACACCGCAGCGGCCGCCCCGGCCGGCGCTTCTCGGGGCGGCCGCTGGGCCTGTCACGTCACTTGTTCAACGTGCAGGCGGCCAGCGCGTCGAGACCCTGCGGCTTGGTGCCCTTGCGGCCGATCGAGATGGCGATGCGGTCGATCGTGGACACGCGCTTGTCCTTCAGCGGGCCGAGAATCGCGTTCTGCACGAAGTTGGCGCCGCCCTGGCCGACCGTGTTCTGGAGCCGGGTGTTGGCCTCGTTGATCTGCGTCTGGAGCAGTGCCAGGTTGCGGTCCACCTCCGCCTTCGCGGTCGCGGGGATCGCGGGCAGCTGCGAGGCGACGTCGGGGCAGCTGATGGTGCCGACGCCGGCCGCGCCGCCCGCGGCGTTGCCGCCCGCGTTGTTTCCGCCGGCCGCGCCGCCCGCGGCCTTGCCGCCCGCGTTGTTGCCGCCCGCGTTGTTGCCGCCCGCGTTGTTCCCGGCGGCCGCGCCGCCCGCGCCCGCCTGCCCGCCGGCACCGGCACCGGCGCCTGCTCCCGCCCCGGCGCCGCCGCCGGCGTTGAGGGCGCACGGGGCGAGCGCCTCGAGGCCCTGCGGCTTCTCGGCGGTGCGGCCGATGGCCGTGGCGATGCGGTTGACGGTCGAGATCCGCTTGTCCTTCAGGGGGCCGAGGATCGCGTTCTGCACGAAGTTGGCGCCGCCCTGGCCCACGGTGTCGACGAGCCGCTTGTTGGCCTCGTTGATCTGCGTCTGGAGCAGTGCCAGGTTGCGGTCCACCTCCGCCTTCGCGGTCGCGGGGATCGCGGGCAGCTGGGAGGCCACGTCCGGGCATGTGATGGTGCCGGGGCTGGCGAGGGTCTTGGCGTTGGTCGTGCTGCCGCTGTTGGACGACTCCCCGGCGAGGGCCTGGTTCACGACCACCGCACCGGTCAGGGCCAGAGCGGCGGCGCCGCCGATGATCGCCACGCGACGCTTGTTGTACTTCGGAAGAGCCCTGGACATGGGGATGCCTCACTTGGGTCAGGAGTGGGTTTACAAACGCGGCGCCAGCGTCGGTGTGAAGTACGGGTAAGCGGTTGTCGTTGTTCAAGGCGGCTTCAAATTCCCTTGCCGAACTTCGCCGGAACTCCCAGAATTGACGAATCATGCAGAGCAATGCATAATCATGCAGGACGTTCGGTGCGGCGATGAGGAGCAACGCAAGTGAGCAGCAACAGCGGTGACGTACGGCTCTGGGGCGGCCGTTTCGCCGACGGTCCCGCCGAGGCCCTGGCGAAGCTGTCCGCGTCCGTCCACTTCGACTGGCGGCTCGCGCCCTACGACATCGCCGGTTCGCGCGCCCACGCGCGCGTGCTGCACAAGGCGGGCCTGCTCACCGAGGACGAGCTGACCCGGATGATCGCCGGGCTCGACCAGCTGGAGGCGGACGTCGCCGACGGCTCCTTCGTGGGCACCATCGCCGACGAGGACGTCCACACCGCCCTGGAGCGTGGCCTCCTGGAGCGCCTCGGCCCCGACCTCGGCGGCAAGCTGCGCGCGGGCCGCTCCCGCAACGACCAGGTGGCCACCCTCTTCCGGATGTACCTGCGTGACCACGCCCGGATCATCGGCGGCCTCGTGGCCGAGCTCCAGGACGCCCTGATCGGCCTGGCGGAGGCCCACCCGGACGTGGCGATGCCCGGCCGCACCCATCTGCAGCACGCCCAGCCGGTGCTCTTCGCCCACCATGTCCTCGCGCACGTGCAGTCCCTGTCCCGGGACGCCGAGCGGCTGCGCCAGTGGGACGAGCGCACGGCCGTCTCGCCGTACGGCTCGGGCGCCCTCGCGGGCAGCAGCCTCGGCCTGGATCCGGAGGCGGTCGCGAAGGACCTCGGCTTCGAGCACGGCAGCGTCGGCAACTCCATCGACGGCACGGCCTCGCGCGATTTCGTCGCCGAGTTCGCCTTCATCACCGCGATGATCGGGGTCAACCTCTCCCGGATCTCCGAGGAGATCATCATCTGGAACACGAAGGAGTTCTCCTTCGTGACGCTGCACGACGCGTTCTCCACGGGCTCGTCGATCATGCCGCAGAAGAAGAACCCCGACATCGCGGAGCTGGCGCGCGGCAAGTCGGGCCGCCTGATCGGCAACCTGACCGGCCTCATGGCCACCCTCAAGGCCCTCCCGCTCGCCTACAACCGCGACCTCCAGGAGGACAAGGAGCCGGTCTTCGACTCCTGCGACCAGCTGGAGGTCCTGCTCCCCGCCTTCACCGGCATGGTCGCCACCCTCACCGTCCACCGCGAGCGCATGGAGGAGCTTGCCCCGGCCGGGTTCTCCCTCGCCACCGACATCGCCGAGTGGCTGGTCAAGCAGGGCGTGCCGTTCCGCGTGGCGCACGAGGTGGCCGGCGAGTGCGTCAAGGCCGCCGAGGCCGAGGGCAAGGAACTGGACGAGCTGACGGACGAACAGTTCGCGAAGATCTCCTCCCACCTGACCCCCGAGGTCCGCACCGTCCTCAACGTCCCGGGCGCCCTCGCCTCCCGCGACGGCCGCGGCGGTACGGCGCCCAGCGCGGTCGCCGTCCAGCTCGCCGAGGTCAAGGCCGACGTGGCGTCGCAGCACAGCTGGGCGGACGCCAAGAAGTGACGGGGAGGCGGGGGGAGTCGGTGGCGGACACCGCACCGGCAGGCCGCCCGCCTGCTCGAAGTCGCTCGTCGAGCCCGGCGCGGAAACGGACCGTTGCCGCACCTCACGGGTGGGCTCACGTTTTGTCAGCGGCATGCGGGTTAGGTTGGTGGCAGCCGCAAGGAGCCACCGAACGGAGCCCGCGATGCCCTTCGCCCGCCTCGCCTCAGCGACGACCCCCACCTGCCACATCGGCCTGGGTCTCGCCGCCGTCGGCCGCCCCGGCTACATCAACGTCGGACGCGACCGGGACCTCGGCGCCGACCGCAGTGTCAACGCCCTGCGCACCCGCACCCACGAACTCCTGGACGCCGCCTACGCCCAGGGCGTCCGCTACTTCGACGCGGCCCGCTCCTACGGCCGCGCCGAGGAGTTCCTGGCCGACTGGCTGAAGGTCAGGCCCGACGTCGACGACATCGTCGTAGGCAGCAAGTGGGGCTACACCTACACCGCCGACTGGACGACGGACGCGGAGCGGCACGAGGTCAAGGACCACAGCCTCGCCGCCTACGAACGTCAGCGCGTCGAGACGGACGAGCTCCTCGGCGACCGGCTCGACCTCTACCAGATCCACTCGGTGACCCCGGACAGCCCGGCCCTCACCGACAAGGAGCTTCACGCCAGGCTCGCCGAAGCCGCCGCCGAGGGCCTCACCGTGGGCTTCTCCACCAGCGGCCCCGCCCAGGCCGACGCCATCCGCGCCGCCCTCGCCGTGACGGTCGACGGCGAGCCCCTCTTCCGTACGGTCCAGTCGACGTACAACGCCCTGGAGACCTCGGCCGGCCCCGCCCTCGCCGAGGCCCACGACGCCGGACTCACGGTGATCGTGAAGGAGGGCATGGCCAACGGCCGCCTCGCGGAGCCGTACGCGCCGGACGCCCTGAAGACCGTCGCGGGTCAGACGTCTCTCGGCTGCGACGCGGTCGCCCTCGCCCTGATCCTGCGCCGGCCCTGGGCCGGTGTCGTCCTCTCCGGCGCCGCGACGGTCACCCAGCTCGCCTCCAACCTGCACGCGGCGGTCGTGGACCTCGACGACGACCAGCTCGACCGGCTGTCCGCGCTGGCGGAGACCCCGCAGACGTACTGGGAGCGGCGCGGCGGCCTGCCCTGGCACTGACAACCCCGCTCGACCGATGTCGGTGAGTCACACATGCCCGTTGTGAGACATGAATGTCTCATATGGGTTATGGTTGTCTCATGGCCGTCGACCGTGACCACGTACTCCGCAGCGCTGCCGCCCTGCTGACCCGCAAATCCACCGCGACGATGGACGAGGTCGCCAAGGCGGCCGGGATCAGCCGCGCCACGCTGCACCGGCACTTCGCCGGGCGCGACGCCCTGGTCCGCGCCCTGGAGGCCCTCGGCATCACGGAGTGCGACCACGCCCTGGACGCGGCCCGGCTGGACGAGGGCCCGGCCGGCGACGCCGTACGCCGTCTGGTGGCCGAGATCGAGTCGGCCGCCGGTCTGCTCGCCTTCCTCTACACCGAGAACCAGCTGTTCGAGGGCGAGGAACAGAACCAGGGCTGGACCCGGATCGACGACCGTATCTCCGCCCTGTTCCGACGCGGCCAGCTGAACGGCGAGTTCCGCATCGACCTCACGCCCGCCTGGCTCACCGAGGCGCTGTTCGGCCTGCTGGCCTCCGGCGCGTGGCTGGTGCAGAGCGGCAAGGGTGCGCCCAAGGACTTCCAGCACATGATCGCCGAGCTGCTCCTCGGCGGCGCACTACGGCATCCCGCACCACAGGACCCAGCACCACAGGACCCCGCACAACAGAGAGAGGAACCATGACCAGCACCCTGCGGCCGGCGAGCACGACCGAGGCGGTGAAGCGTCCGGACCGTTGGCTGGCGCTCTGTGTCCTCGTGCTCGCCGTGCTGCTGGTGGCCGTCGACGCGACCGTCCTCGGTCTCGCGACCCCCTTCATCAGCGAGGATCTCAAGCCCTCGGGCACCCAGCTCCTCTGGATCGGCGACGTCTACTCCTTCGTCATCGCCGGCCTGCTCGTCTCGATGGGCAGCCTCGGCGACCGCATCGGCCGCAAGCGCATCCTGCTCGCCGGCGCCACGGCCTTCGGCCTGATATCGGTCCTCAACGCCTACGCGACGACCCCGGAGACGATGATCGCGGCCCGCGCGCTGCTCGGCGTGGCCGGCGCGACCCTCATGCCCGCCACCCTCGCCCTGATCCGCAACCTCTTCCACGACCCGCGCGAACGCAGCCTGGCCGTGGGCATCTGGGGCGCGACGGCCTCCGCGGGCACCGCCGTCGGCCCCATTGTGGGCGGCTTCCTCCTCCAGCACTTCTGGTGGGGCTCGGTCTTCCTCATCAACCTGCCCGTGATGGTCGTCCTGGTCCTCGTCGGCATCAGGACGCTCCCCGAGTCCCGCACCCCGAACCCCGGCCCGTGGGACCTGGTGAGCGTGGTCCTGTCCCTGGTCGGCATGATCGGCATCGTCTACGCCGTCAAGGAGGCCGCGACCCACGGCCTCACCTGGGTCTCGGTGGGCACGGGCCTGCTGGGCGCGGCGGCGCTCCACGGCTTCGTCCGCCGCCAGCTGACCCTTGAGGCGCCCCTGCTGGACATGCGCCTGTTCCGCAACCGCGGCTTCAGCGGCGCGGTCCTGGCCGACCTGCTGACCATCCTGGGCCTGTCCGGCCTGGTGTTCTTCCTCTCCCAGTATCTGCAACTCGTCCAGGGCAGGCGCCCGCTGGAGGCCGGTCTGGTCGAACTGCCCGCCGCGATCGGCGCGGTGGCGGCCGGCCTGATCGCGGGCCGCGCGGCCCGCCGCTTCTCGGTACGGGCCGTGGTCTGCGGCGGCCTCGCGGCGATCGGTCTGGCGCTGGCCGCCCTGACGACGATCACCCAGTCCACCGGCTACCCCCTGCTGGGAGCCGCGCTGCTGGTGGTCGGCGTGGGCGCCGGCTTCTCCTTCACGGTGACGGCCGACGTCATCCTGAGCTCGGTACCGAAGGACCAGGCGGGCGCGGCCTCCGCGGTCTCCGAAACGGCCTACGAACTGGGCGCGGCCCTGGGCATCGCCGTCCTCGGCTCGATCGTGACGGGCGTCTACCGGGGTTTCCCCGCCCCGGCGGGCACACCGGAGGGCGCCCATGAATCACTGGGCGGCGCGGTGGAAGCGGCGGATCGGCTGCCTGCGCAAACGGCCCAGGAACTGCTGTCCTCGGCGCGTGAGGCCTTCGTGGACGGCCTGACGCTGGCGGCGGGCGCGGGCGCGATCGTGCTGCTCGCGACGGCGGCGGCAGCGTGGTTCATGCTGCGCGGGCAACGGTTGGAGAGCGGACGTGAGGGGCGCGCGGAAGCGCACGACTGACCCCCACGCCCCCGCGGACCCACCCGCATCCGCAGCCGCACGACGACAAAGCCGCTACGCAGCTTCCTTCGCCTTGGTCGCGTACATGTCCACGTACTCCTGCCCGGACAACCGCATGACCTCCGTCATCACGGAGTCCGTCACGGCGCGCAGTACATACCGGTCGCGGTCCATCCCGTCGTACCGCGAGAACTCCATCGCCTCGCCGAACCGAACGGTGACCCGGCCGGGCCGGGGCATCCCCGCCCCGCCCGGCTGCAGCTTGTCCGTGCCGATCATCGCGAAGGGGACGACGGGCGCACCCGTCATCAACGTCAGACGGGCGATACCGGTACGCCCCCGGTACAGGCGGCCGTCGGGCGACCGCGTCCCCTCGGGGTAGATCCCGAAGACCTTCCCCTCCTCCAGCACCCGCCGCCCGGTCATCAGCGCGGCCACGCCCCCGCGGCCGCCGTCCCGGTCGACCGGGATCATGCCGACGCCGGTGAAGAACCAGGCCATGAGCCGGCCCTTGAAGGACTTGCCGGTGACGTACTCGTCCTTGCCGATGAAGAAGACCTGCCGGTCGCACACGAGCGGCAGGATCATCGAGTCGATGAACGTGAGGTGATTGCCCGCCAGGATGACGGGGCCGTCGCCGGGAATGTGCTCCGCGCCCTCGACCCGAGGGCGGAACATCAGGCGCATGACCGGTCCGAGCACTGCCTTGATGAGCGCGAAGCGGGACAACGAGCCCTCCGATGTCAAGGGAAAACGGTATGAGTCTGTGCAGGTGAGGACGATACTCGCGGCCCCGGCTTCGGCGCACATCGGGTCACCCAGGTCTTACGCACTGTTGACGTACGTTTACCTGGACGGCGCAATCGCCGCCCGCCCGTCACCTGGGTGGCATGCTGGGAACAACGCCGTGAAACCGGGGGTCATGGGTATCGTTGTTGCTTTCGCCGTACTGCTGTTGCTCGTACTCGCCGCCTCCGTGACGGTCCTGGTGCGCAGGGAGCGCCGCCGCTTCTCGGCGGGCCCCGACCCTGCCCGCGTCGAGGCGAAGGCGAATCGCGACCTGCGTGAGGCCCGTGGCAGGGTGCGCATGGCGAACCGCCTTGCCGCCCCCGGGACGCTCGACGCACTGCGCGACCGGGACGACCGCAGCCGGTACTGACCGCCTTCCCCGGCGGCCCCCGCCCATTCCTCCCGTCGATCCTCCTGTCCGACGGTCCGTCAGCTTGACGTACGGCACACGCCATCCACCGTCACCCGCGTGTTAGGACCGAGGTCTCCCGACGGTCATGTCCACGCCCCTACGATCGGCCCGCACGAACGAGGCGACGGTCAGGAGGCCCCTCATGGGAACACAGGACACGCAGGAGTCGAACCAGCAGGCGAGCGTGAGCGGAAGCGGACGGCGGGCGCTTCTCGGCGCGGCCGTGCTCGGCGCCACCGGAGGCGTCCTCGGCCTGTCGGGCACCGCGAGAGCCACCGAGGCGCGGACCGGCAGCGGTCATGGCGGGGGCCTGAAGAGCCTGCCCGTGCCGACGATCATCGGTCACCGCGGTGCCAGCGGCTACCGCCCCGAGCACACCTTCGGCTCCTACCAGCTGGCCCTCGACCTGGGCGCCGACATCGTCGAGGCCGGCGACCTCGTCCCCACCAAGGACGGCCACCTGGTCTGCCGGCACGAGCCGGAGATCGGCGGCACGACGGACGTCGCCGACCACCCCGAGTTCGCCGGCCGCAAGACCACCAAGGTCCTCGACGGCGTCTCCACGACCGGCTGGTTCACCGAGGACTTCACCCTTGCGGAGCTGAAGACCCTGCGCGCGATCGAGCGCATCCCGGCCAACCGCCCGCACAACACGCTCTACAACGGCCGCTGGGAGATCCCCACCTTCGAGGAGGTCCTGAAGTGGCAGGACGAGCAGAGCCGTAAGCGCGGCAAGCAGGTCTGGATCTACCCCGAGACCAAGCACCCCACCTACTTCCGCAAGCTGGGCCTGGGCCTGGAGGAGCGGGTCGCCAAGCTGCTGCACAAGTACGGCAAGGACAGGAAGAACTCGCCGGTCATCCTGCAGTCCTTCGAGCCGACCAGCATCCAGCGCCTGAACAAGCTGGTCGACAACCCCCTCGTGGTCCTGCTGTCGGCGGCGAACACCCGCCCCTGGGACTTCGTCGAGACGGGCGACCCGCGTACCGTCGCCGACCTGATCACCCGGGCCGGCCTCAGGGAGATCGCCGGCTACGCCCAGGGCATCGGCCCCACCCTCGACCTCGTCATCCCGAAGGACGCGGCCGGCAACCTCACCACCCCGACCTCCCTGGTGAAGGACGCCCACGCGGTCGGCCTGATCCTGCACCCCTACACCATGCGCAACGAGAACCCCTTCCTGCCCACGAACTTCCGCAAGGGCACGGACGCGGACGGATACGGCGACCCCTTCGGCGCGTTCCGCACCTACTTCGCGACCGGCATCGACGGCGTCTTCACCGACAACGCCGACACGGGCGTCCTCGCCCGCGCGGACTTCGTCAACGGCTGAGTCCCCGTTGGAGTGACAGTCGGCCGCCCCGGCAACCAGCAGCCCGGGCGGCCGCATCGTTTGGCATATGACGCACGACCTGCTCACCGCCCTGCGCCCCCTCCTCGCCGCGGAGGCCTCCGCCGAGGCCCACGCCACCGGCACGGAACCCGGCGACCTGGAACAGGCGGTCTGGCTCCGCCTCCTGGAGCACCTCGCCTCCGACGGCCCGCCCCCCGACCCGCAGGGCTGGCTGCGCAGGGCCGTCCGCGCCGAGGTCCGCCGCACCCGCCGTACGACCCGCCGCGAGCAGCCCTACGAGAGCGACCCCGCCGACGACGCCTCCCGCGGTCCCGAGCAGATCGCCCTCACCGCCGCCCGCCATCGCGCCCTGCGCGAGGCCGTGCACCGGCTCCCCGGCCGCTGCTCCCGTCTCCTCCAGGCGCTTCTCTCACCCGAGGACCTCACCTACCGCGAGATCGCGGGGGAGTTGGGTATCTCACAGGGCAGTCTCGGCCCGGAACGTTCCAGATGTCTGGGATGTCTGCGGCGTTTGCTGACGCCGGAGGTTGCGGCTCACGAAGTGCGGGGATAGGAGTGAAGGACCACAGGCGATCAGGTGAGCGGGAGGCGTGCGCACATGGGCATGAGCGTGACCATCTCGGGGGCGACCGAGCAGGATGTCGAGCAGATCTTCAGGCTGCAGTACCTGTGCTTCCAGAGTGAAGCCGCGCTGTACGGCAACTACCGCATCGACCCGCTCGTGCAGAGCCTCGACTCCGTCCGGCAGGAACTCGCCACCGACTGCGTCTTCGTGGCCCGCCTGGGCGACGAGGTGGTCGGCTCCGTACGCGGCCGCCTCACCGAGGACGGCGCCGCCGCCATCGGCAAGCTCTGCGTCCACCCCCGCCTCCAGGGGCACGGCATCGGCGCGAGACTGCTGCGCGCGGCCGAGTCGGCGCTCGCCGAGGAGCGCGGCGCCAAGAAGTTCCGCCTCTTCACCGGCCACCGCAGCGAGGGCAACCTCCGCCTCTACCGCCGCGTCGGCTACGAGACGGTCGGCACCTCCGAGGGCACGGACGGTGTACTGATGATCGTCCTGGAGAAGCAGGCGGGGGAGTACGCGGCTACCGCGTAGCGGCGGTGGCGGCGGTGGCGGCGGTCCGGGATTTCCGCAGCCAGTACAGGGCGGACAGCGGCAGCAGCACGGGGATGAACACGTATCCCATGCCGTAGTCCGACCACACGGTCGCGTCGTGGAAGGCCGACGGCTCGATCACGGTCCAGGTACCGACGATCAGCACGCCCGCGAGTTCGGCGGCGCAGCACACCTGCGCCGCCCTGCGCGCGGTCTCCCCGCCGCGCACCAGCGAGTACGTGATGAACCCGTACACGAGACCCGCCACCGCGGACAGCGTGTACGACAGCGGCGCCCGGTCGAACTCCGTCGCGATCTGGTACACCGACCGCGACACGGCCCCGACCACCATCACGCCGTAGAACCACACCAGCAGCATCCCGGGCCCGCCGATGAGCCGGGCCGGCTTCTTCTCCTGTACCGCCGCCATCTCAGCCTCCCCAGATGTCATAGAGCCGCACCTCCAGCACGGCGAGCACCACACCGCCCGCGGCGACCGTCACCGAACCCCAGCGGGTCCGCTCGGCCAGCGACATGAATCCCGCGGTCGGCACACATGCGAAGGCGCCCAGCAGATACGCCACGAAGATCGTCGTGCCCTGCTCCGGCTTCTGGCCCCGCGCCAACTGCACGATCCCGACCACCAGTTGAACCGTGGCCAGAGCCGAGACCACGGCCATCCCGATGAAGTGCCAGTCCTTCGTGGGCTGGTCACGGTAGGCGGCCCAGCCGCACCAGGCGGCGAGCAGCAACGCGGCGACGCCGGTCACCAGCGTCAGGGCATCAAGCATGCAGTGACCTTATTACGGCGTAATCGACACCCCGCGGTCGGCCCCGAGGCCCGCCGGTCGACGGTGGCGTCGACCACAGTCCGCCCGGCCCGCCAGGCGCTCACGTGCGGACCGTCCACGGCTGTCCAGCATCCGGACAGCGGGGTCTCGGTCAGGACCGTACGTCTGGTTTACTGATGCTCATGACCACGACGAGCAGCCGCACCCTTGCGACCGAGGCGACCATGACGCCCGGTGCTCGTTGTATGTGTCGAATGTGCGCCTTCTAGAGGGCCCCCGCACCACCCCCCGAGCTCGCGCCCCGAAGCGAGCCGCCGTGGCACGTCCGTACGCCGCATGTCCGCCGTACAGGACACCAGCCGCGCCCCGCGCACATGTTTCTCCCCGGTTCCCCGCCACAGCGAGAACCGTGTCGCGTCCCTGACAGCCTGCATCCGTGCGCTCTGGCACACCCATGTCCGCGCACTCGACAGTGACGGAAATCCACGTGATCACCACCATGGACCTCACCAAGGTCTACCGCTCGCGCGGCCGTGAGGTCACCGCCCTCGACGGCGTCGACCTGCACGTTCGTGAAGGCGAGGTGTACGGCGTCATCGGCCAGTCCGGCGCCGGCAAGTCCTCGCTGATCCGCTGCATCAACCTCCTGGAGCGCCCCACCGCCGGCACGGTCACCGTCGCCGGACAGGACCTCACCGCGCTCGCCGGGCGCGGACCCCGCGCCGGCAAGGAGCTGCGGCAGGCGCGCAGCCGGATCGGCATGGTCTTCCAGCACTTCAACCTGCTGTCCTCGCGCACCGTGCAGGACAACGTCGAACTCCCCCTGGAGATCCTCGGCATCTCAGGGAAGGAACGTTCCCGCAAGGCGCTGGAGCTGCTCGACCTGGTCGGTCTCGCCGACAAGGCCAAGTCCTACCCCGCCCAGCTCTCCGGCGGCCAGAAGCAGCGCGTCGGCATCGCCCGCGCCCTCGCCGGCGACCCGAAGGTGCTGCTCTCCGACGAGGCCACCAGCGCCCTCGACCCGGAGACCACCCGCTCCATCCTCCAACTGCTGCGCGACCTGAACCGCCGGCTGGGCCTGACCGTCCTGCTCATCACCCACGAGATGGACGTGGTGAAGTCGATCTGCGATTCCGCCGCGCTCATGGAGAACGGCCGAGTCGTCGAGTCCGGCACGGTCAGCGAACTGCTCGCCACCCCCGGATCCGAACTGGCCGCCGCGCTCTTCCCGGTGGGCGGCGAAGCCACCGGCGAGGACCGCACCGTCGTCGACGTCACCTTCCATGGCGAGAGCGCCACTCAGCCCGTCGTCTCCCAGCTGTCACGCACCTACAACATCGACATATCGATCCTCGGTGCCGCCATCGACACCGTCGGCGGCCTCCAGGTCGGCCGCATGCGCATCGAACTGCCCGGCCGCTACGAGGACAACGTCGTGCCGATCGGCTTCCTGCGCGAACAGGGCCTCCAGATCGACGTCGTGGGCCGGGAGCCCGCATCCGTGCTGGTGAAGGAAGGTGTCAAGTGACCTGGTCGGAGATGCAGCCCCTGCTGTCCCAGGCGTGTTGGGACACCCTCTACATGGTCGGCTGGTCCACGCTCATCGCCGTCGTCGGCGGCCTCCCGCTCGGCGTCCTGCTGGTCCTGACCGACCGGGGCGGCCTGCTGCAGAACGTCCTCGCCAACAGGGTGCTCGGGCAGGTCGTGAACGTCGCCCGCTCGCTGCCGTTCATCATCCTGATGGTCGCGCTGATGAACTTCACCCGCACGATCACCGGGACGACCATCGGCCGGGAGGCCGCGATCGTGCCGCTCGCCGTCGGCGCCATCCCGTTCTTCGCGCGCCTCGTCGAGACGGCTGTCCGCGAAGTGGACGGCGGGCTCGTCGAGGCCGTGCAGGCGATGGGCGGCAACACCTGGACGATCGTGCGCAAGGTCCTCGTCCCGGAGTCCCTGCCCTCCCTCATCGCCGGCACCACCACCACGATCGTCGCCCTCATCGGCTACTCCGCCATGGCGGGCACGGTCGGCGCCGGCGGCCTCGGAGACATCGCCATCCGCTACGGCTACCAGCGCTTCGAGACCGAGCTGATGTGGATCACGGTGGCGATCCTCGCCGTCGTCATCTCCCTCATCCAGTTCGCCGGCGACTACGCGGCCCGCTCCCTGCACCGCCGCGGCGGCCGCTCGGGCCCCGTGCCCAAGCTCCGCCTGCTGAAGGCGAAGGAGCCCGCGGCCGCGGACGTCGGCAAGGCGGCCACGGACGTCGGCAAGGTCGCATAAGCGCCCAAGAGGCACCCCGCCCCACAGTCCCCCCGCTCACCCCACGCGGGGCCGCAACACCTCAGGAAAGGCACTTTTCGTGCGTAACACCGCCAAGATCACCACCGCAGTCCTCGCCGCCGGAGCCCTCACCCTCGGACTCGGCGCCTGCGGCTCGGACAAGGGCTCCGACTCCTCCTCCGCTTCCTCCGACGCCGGCGGCCCGCTGGTCGTCGCCGCCAGCCCCACCCCGCACGCCGAGATCCTGAACTTCGTCAAGGACAACCTGGCGAAGAAGGCGGGCCTCGACCTGGAGGTCAAGGAGTTCACCGACTACGTCACGCCGAACACGGCGACGGAGGACGGCTCGGTCGACGCCAACTACTTCCAGAACCAGCCGTACCTCGACGATTTCAACAAGAAGAACGGCACCCACATCGTGCCCGTCGTCACGGTCCACCTGGAGCCGCTCGGCCTCTACTCGCACAAGGTCAAGAGCGCCGACGCCCTCAAGAGCGGTGCGACGATCGCCGTCCCGAACGACAGCGTCAACGAGGCCCGCGCCCTGAAGCTGCTCGCCGCGAACAAACTCATCGCCCTCAAGGACGGCGTGGGCAACGACGCGACGCCCGCGGACATCACCGCGAACCCGAAGAAGCTCAAGTTCAAGGAGCTGGAGGCGGCCCAGACCCCGCGCTCCCTCGACGACGTGGACGCGGCCGTCATCAACGGCAACTACGCCATCGAGGCCGACCTCAAGCCCGCCTCGGACGCCCTCGTCCTGGAGTCCGCCAAGGACAACCCCTACGGCAACTTCCTCGCCGTGAAGAAGGGCGACGAGAGCGACCCGCGCGTCAAGAAGCTCGCCGCGCTCCTCACGTCCCCCGAGGTCAAGAAGTTCATCGCGGACAAGTACGCAGGCTCGGTCATCGCGTCCTTCTGAGGCGTCCACGCAGGCGGTCTGCCGGTCACCTCCGGCTGACCTGCGCACCCACGGGGTCCACTCCATCACTCGGGGTGGACCCCGTGGTGCGGTGCGGTGCTCACATGCTGCATGCTGGGCAGTTCAGCAGGCCCTGACGGCCCAGCAGGTCGGGCCCTGACGGTTTCGAAGGCTACGGAGCGGCTTCATGACGAGCACCTTCCCCACCATCTCCATCAGCACGGAGCGGTTGGTGCTGCGTCCCCTCGACGAGGACGACGTGCCCGCCCTGGCCGACATGATGAACGACGAACAGGTGGGGGCGTGGACCGCCGTGCCCCAGCCCTACAGCGAGGCCGCTGCCCGCCGTTGGATCACCGAGTACGCGCCCACCGAACGCGGCGCGGGCCGCGGCCTCGACCTCGCCGTCACCGAGTTCCTCACCCAGCGCCTGGTCGGCATAGTCCAACTCGCCAAGACCAACTGGCATGTCCGCTCCACCGAGCTGTCGTACATCATCGCCCCCTGGGCGCGCGGCGAGGGCTACGCCTCCGAGGCGGCGCTGGCCACCGCGCAATGGCTGCTCACCGACCAGAAGTTCGAGCGCATCGAGCTGCGCACCGCCGCCGACAACACCGCCTCCCAGCAGGTAGCCCAGAAGATCGGCTGCATCAGCGAGGGTGTGCTGCGCGGCGCCTGTATAGCCCGCGCCCGCGCCGAGGACGGCACCTGGACCGAGGTGCGCACCGACTACATCGTGTGGAGCCTGCTTCCGGAGGACCTGGAGGGACCCGGCGAGCACTTCGCGGAGAGCGGCGGCTACCCCTCCTACAGCGACTGGAACTGAACCCGGGCCCCGCGCGGGCGCCCCCGTCCGGCCCCGCCGACCAGGTACCCTCACGGAGCCCGCTACCAGCGTGAACCCCCGGGGAGACTGACGACGATGGCCGACCGCGTCACGGTGATCGGCTGGGACGGCTCGCCACTGACCGCCGCGGCCCGATCGGCCCTGGGCGCCGCCACACTGGTGGCCGGCGCCGCCCACCATCTGGCGCTGCCCGAGGTGCCGCCCGCGGCGGAACGCATCCGGCTCGGCAGCGTCGCCCTCGCCGCCCGCCGCATCGCCGGCCACCGCGGCACCGCGGTCGTCCTCGCCGACGGCGACCCGGGCTTCTTCGGCGTCGTACGCACCCTGCGCGCACCCGAGTTCGGCCTGGAGGTGGAGGTCGTCCCGGCCGTCTCCGCCGTCGCCGCCGCCTTCGCCCGGGCCGGCATGCCCTGGGACGACGCCCAGGTCGTCGTCGCCCACCGGCGCACCCTGCGCCGCGCGGTGAACGTGTGCCGCGCCCACACCAAGGTCGCCGTCCTCACCTCCCCGGGCGCCGGCCCCGCCGAGCTCGGCCTGCTCATGGAGGGCGTGCACCGCACCTTCGTGGTCTGCGAGGAACTCGGCACCACCCGCGAACAGGTCAGCGTCGTCACCTCCGACAAGGCCGCCGACCACACCTGGCGCGACCCCAACGTCGTCATCGTGATCGGCGGCCCCACCGGACCGGTCGTCTCCGGCGACAGCGGCTGGATCGCCGGCCGCGACCCGGGCGCCGGCCCGCGCGGCTGGGCCCTGCCGGGCGAGGCGTACGGCGGCGGACTCGGCGAGGGGGAGGCGGAGCTGCTGCGCGCGGGCCAACTCGCCCGGCTCGGCCCGCGGGTCGGTGACCTCGTATGGGACATCGGCTGCGGCAGCGGCGCCTTCGCGACCGAGGCGGCGCGGGCGGGCGCCGCCGTCATCGCCGTCGACCGTGCCCTGGACGCGTGCGGCCGCACCGACGCCTCCGCGCGCCGCCACGGCGTCCAACTGCAGATCGTCCACGGCACCGCCCCGCACGTCCTGGAGAACCTGCCAGAGCCGGACGTCGTCCGGGTCGGCGGCGGGGGAGCGGCCGTGGTCTCCGCGGTCGCCGACCGCCGCCCGCAGCGCATCGTCACCCATGCGGCGACCCGCGACGCGGCCGAACGCGTGGGCCGCGACCTGTCCGAGCACGGCTACCGCGTCGAATGCGCCCTCGTCCAGTCGGTCGAACTCGACACACGGGCCTGGACGGAAACAGAGCGGAGCGTCGCGTTCCTGCTCACCGGAGAAATTCTGCGGCGCGAAGCGCCTCGCTGAGGGGTGGTGGTCGGGCGACGGGTGGGCACTGCCGGACCGTCGCACATGACCCGCTGCGCCCTCCCCGTGATCCTGTTGTCGTACCGCGCGCGGTAGGCTGGACGATCGTCGTACCCCTTCCGTTCGCCCGGCGCTTCGTCGGTCAATGTCCGGAAAACACATCCCTTTTGGGGGGCGTGTGGTACGGCAGCACCGGAGGGCGCGCAACGTGGCGCAGTCCACAGCGGAGCGTCGCGGATCAAGCTGTCGCGACGCGTCGACGGCCGGGACAATGCCACTGAATGGCTTTGTCGCTTTTTCGGGCGGGTCGTACGTGCCGCTGGGCACGGACGCTCGTTCTTCACTACGGGGCGGGCGGTGCGCCGCTCCGGGTGAGCCGGCCGCAGAAGCACTAACCGATGGGCGAGGGGTACGCATGACCGACACCGGCCAGGTCCCGGGCGAGGGGCTGCCGGAGAACGCAGGCATGGTGGAGCAGCCGGGCGCCTCCGCGCACGGTGCGTACACCTACCTCTCCGAGAGCACCGCCGAGGACGAAGACCTGTTGCTGCTGCCGGGTGCCCAGAGCGCGTGGGGCAACGAGGTGGCGCCGCCGGCCCCTGAGCCGGTGGTCGAGGCGGTGCACGAGCCGGGTCCGCACGAGACCTCCGGCCGCGACAGCGGGTCGGTCGACCTCAGCGCCGTCCGCCTCCCCGGCCCGTCGACGCCCCAGTCGGCCCCGCGCCGCCCCCTGCACCTCGGCCCGCCGATCCCCGACGCCTCCGCCAGCCCGGTCCGCTCCCTCGCCGATCGCGGCCCCGCGGGCGCGCCGGTGCGACAGCCCGGCCCGGCCGCGTCCGGTCCCGAGTACCTCGACGTCCCGCCCGTGCGTGAGATGCCGCAGGGCGCGGCCCCTTGGGGAGCCGTCCAGGCCACGGCCCAGGCGCCCGCCCAGGCCCAGGTCGCTCCCGGGGTGAGGACTGCGGAAACGGTTGCTCCGGCAGTGGCGGTCACGGAACCGCAGCAGGCCGAGCCGGTGGGCGTGGCGCAGGCGGTCGTGGCCCGCGTGGCGACCGAGGCGATCGAGGCGGTCGCCGCGACCGCCTCGGAGGGGAGCGACGCCGACGCCGACGGCGCCCAGGCCGCGCCCGCCGCCGAGACGTACGGAGTCGTCGACCCCGGTCAGGTGTTCGGAGCCGCGATGATGGCGGAGGCCGAGCAGGTTCCCGTCGGCGCGGACGTCGGTGCGGTCGTCGAGGCCGGGCAGGGCGCTGCCGACGTCCCCGTCTCGGGCGACGACCGAACGCCGGACGCCCCCGTCGCGCCGGCGGACGAGCCCGCCGTCCCCTCTGTCGCTGAAGAACAGCCGGTGGACGCGGCGCAGGCGGTACCGGAGGCACCGGAGGCCGTGGAGGCCCCGGCCGTCGCCCCCGAAACCGCGCAGACAGCTGAGCCGGTCGCGGACGAGGCGGTCGAAGCGGTCGAGCCGGTCGCGGTCGAGGCGGCGGTGACCCAGTCGGCCGAGGTGGCAGAAACGGCCGAAGTGGCTGAGTCGGCCGAAGCGGTGGAGGCGGCAGAGCCGGTAGTGGTCGCTGTGACGAACCCCGTGGAGGCGCCCGTCGCCGCTGCGGCCGAGGCCGCGGGGGCGATGCCTGCCGAGGCCGAGGCAGCTCAGCCGCAGCCGCAGGAGCCCGACGCGACCGCCGATGCGAGCGCCGGCGCCGCGCCGGCCCCGGAGGCGCCCGTGGCAGAGCCGATTCCGGTGCCGGATCCGGCCGCCGACGCCGTCGTCGCACCGCAGGTCGTTTCCGAGGCCCCCGTTCCCGACCCGGTCGTGGCCCCCGAGACCGATCCCGCCCCCGAGCCCACGCCCGAAGCCGTTCAGGCTTCCGAGCCCGTGGCGATCGTGACGCCTGAGACGGCGGAACCGGCGGCCCCCGTGGCGGAAGCGCCCGCCGCCGAGGCGGAGGCACCCGCGCCCGGACCGGAGGTCTCCACCGCCCCCGCGGGCGTGCAGTTCATCGACGCGCCCGTCGCCCCCGCCGAGCCGGCCGCCCAACAGGTGGCGCCCGAGCCGACGCCGGAGCCGCAGCCCGGACCGGAGCCGGAAGCGGAGGCCGTCAGCGAGCCTCCCGCCGAGCCCGTCCAAACCACGGACCCCGTGTCCCACATCCCGGACGCCGTCGCCCCGGGGACGGCCCCCCCGGCGGAGCCCGCACCCGAGACCGCGCCCCCCGTTGCCCAGCCCGAGCCCGTCCTCGCCGCAACCGATGCGGAACCGGAACCACAGCCGGAACCGCAGCCGGAGCAGCAGGCCGTGACGGAGACGGCGGTGCCGCCCGTCGAGAGACTCCCCGTGGACGCGACTCCCGCCTCGCCGGTTGCCGCTCCCCAGGACGTCCAACCTGAGAAGCAGCCCCCGACCGACCAGCCGACCCAACCGGGCCAGCCCTTGGGTCAGTTCGTGCCGGTCGAGGGCGCGCAGTTCCCCACGCAGGAACAGCCGGCCCCCGAGATGACGCCGGCCCCCGAGGCGATCGCGGAACAGCAACAGGCCGCCGAACCGGTCGCTGTGCCCCCCACCGTCACGGGCCCCACCGTCACGGTCCCCGCCCCGCGCGGCGCCGACCACGCTTTTGCCCCGGCGACCCCGGACACGGAGCGCGCGACCGCCATCATCGACCCCGATGTCGCACAGAGCCCGGAGGACCTGGACACCAGGGCCGCCGACCAGGAAGAGAGCCCGGCCGCTGCAGTGGAAGAAGCTCGAGAGTCCACCGGCCCCGCCGCGCCCGCGTACGACGACGCCGAGCGCGAGGCCGTCCTGAAGGTCATGCGGGAGCGCCGGGACATCCGCAACGGCTTCCGCAGTGACCCGATCCCGCACGAGGTGCTGTTGCGCGTCCTGGAGGCCGCCCACACCGCGCCCTCGGTCGGCCACTCGCAGCCCTGGGACTTCGTCGTGATCCGCTCGGCCGACACCCGGCGCGCGATGCACGAACTGGCGACGCGTCAGCGCGACGCGTACGCGCTGTCCCTGCCCAAGGGCCGGGCCAAGCAGTTCAAGGAACTCAAGATCGAGGCCATCCTCGAGACGCCGGTGAACATCGTCGTCACCGCCGACCCGACCCGTGGCGGCCGCCACACCCTGGGTCGGCACACGCAGCCGCAGATGGCGCCGTACTCCTCCGCGCTCGCGGTCGAGAACCTGTGGCTCGCCGCCCGCGCCGAGGGTCTGGGCGTCGGCTGGGTCAGCTTCTTCGACGAGCGGGAGATGGTCCGGGCGCTGGGCCTGCCCGAGCACCTCGAAGTGGTCGCCTACCTGTGCGTCGGCTACGTCGACGAGTTCCCGGACGAGCCCGAGCTGATGCAGGCGGGCTGGGCGAAGCGTCGCCCGCTGTCGTGGGTCGTCCACGAGGAGACGTACGGCCGTCGCGCACTGCCCGGCGAGGACCCGCACGACCTGCTCGCCGAGACCGTCGCCAGTGTCCGCCCGCTGGACGCCAAGGCGCTCGGCGAGGCCTGGGAGCGGCAGAAGCGCATGACGAAGCCGGCCGGGGCGCTCGGCATGCTGGAGATCATCTCCGCGCAGCTGTCCGGCCTGTCCCGGCAGTGCCCGCCGCCGATCCCGGAGCCCGCGGCCGTCGCGATCTTCGCCGGCGACCACGGGGTGCACGCCCAGGGGGTCACCCCCTGGCCGCAGGAGGTGACGGCCCAGATGGTCGCCAACTTCCTCGGCGGCGGCGCGGTCTGCAACGCGTTCGCCTCCCAGGTGGGCGCCGAGGTCTGCGTCGTGGACGTGGGCGTGGCCGCCGACCTCCCGGCGACCCCCGGCCTGCTGCCCCGCAAGGTCCGCGCGGGCACGTCCGACATGACCACCGGCCCCGCGATGACCCGCGAGGAGGCCAAGCAGGCCATCGAGGTCGGCATCGAGACGGCCCGCGACCTGGTGGCGGCCGGCAACAAGGCGCTCCTCACGGGCGAGATGGGCATCGCGAACACCACGGCGTCCGCGGCCCTCATCTCGGTCTTCACGGGTGCCGACCCGGCCGAGGTCACCGGCCGCGGCACCGGAATCAACGACGAGACCCTCGCCCGTAAGACCGAGGTCGTCCGCCGCGCCCTGGACTTCCACCAGCCGGACCCGGCCGACCCGATCGGCGTCCTGGCCGCGATCGGCGGCTTCGAACACGCGGCGATGGTCGGCCTCCTCCTCGGCGGCGCGTCCCTGCGTACGCCGGTGATCCTGGACGGCGTCAGCGCCGGCGCCGCCGCGCTGGTCGCGCGCGCCATCGCCCCCGAGGTGCTGGCGGCCTGCATCGCCGGCCACCGCAGCGCCGAGCCCGGCCATGTGGCCGCCCTGAACAAGCTGGGCCTGCGCCCCCTGGTCGACCTCGACCTCCGCCTCGGCGAGGGCACCGGCGCCCTGCTGGCCCTGCCCCTGGTCCAGAGCACGGCCCGCGCCATGCACGAGGTGGCGACGTTCGACTCGGCGGGGGTGACCGAGAAGTAGGACCCGCCGGGGCCCCGGCGGCGGTTGGCGGGCCTGCGCCGGCGGGTCCGCGCCCCTGCGCGGCCCCCGGCCCCGCCGTACCCTGAGCCCACCTCTAAAATCCGCACGTCAGGGCCGCTCCAGAGCCGCAGCGCCCCCCGCCCTTGCTCGTACGAGGAGCCGCACCTCATGGCCGAACACCCCGCCTACCCCGTAGGCCTCCGCCTCACCGGCCGCAGGGTCGTCGTCCTCGGCGGCGGCCAGGTGGCCCAGCGCCGCCTCCCCGCACTGATCGCGGCAGGCGCCGACATCCACCTCGTATCCCCGCAGGCGACCCCCTCCGTCGAGGCGATGGCCGACGCGGCGGAGATCACCTGGCACAAGCGCCCCTACGCCGAAGGCGACTTGGCGGACGCCTGGTACGCCCTCATCGCCACCAGCGACCAGGAGGCGAACACCCGGGCCTCCGCCGAAGCGGAGCGAAGCCGCGTCTGGTGCGTCCGCTCGGACGACGCCGACCGGGCCACCGCCTGGACTCCGGCGACCGGACACAGCGAGGGCGTCACGGTCGCCGTCCTCACCACCGACGCCCGTGGCCGCGACCCCCGCCACACCGCGGCCATCCGCGACGCGGTCGTCGAGGGCCTGCGCGACGGCACCCTCGTCGCCCCCCACCACCGCACCCGCACCCCCGGCGTCGCCCTGGTCGGCGGCGGCCCGGGCGACCCGGACCTGATCACGGTCCGCGGCCGCCGACTGCTCGCCGAGGCGGACGTCGTCATCGCCGACCGGCTCGGCCCGCGCGACCTGCTCGCCGAACTCCCGCCGCACGTCGAGGTGATCGACGCGGCGAAGATCCCCTACGGCCGCTACATGGCCCAGGAGGCCATCAACAACGCGCTGATCGAGCACGCCAAGCAGGGCAAGTCGGTCGTCCGGCTCAAGGGCGGCGACCCGTATGTCTTCGGCCGTGGCATGGAGGAGCTCCAGGCCCTCGCCGAGGCCGGGATCGCCTGCACGGTCGTGCCCGGCATCTCCAGCTCGATCTCCGTGCCGGGCGCGGCCGGCATCCCCGTCACCCACCGGGGCGTCGCCCATGAGTTCACCGTGGTCAGCGGGCATGTCGCCCCCGACGACGAGCGTTCCCTGGTGGACTGGCCGTCCCTGGCGAAGCTCACGGGCACCCTGGTGATCCTCATGGGCGTCGACAAGATCGGGAAGATCGCCGAGACGCTCGTCGCGCACGGCAAGTCGCCCGACACCCCGGTCGCCCTGGTCCAGGAGGGCACGACGGCCGCCCAGCGCCGCGTCGACGCGACGCTCGCGACGGTCGCGGAGACGGTCCGCGCCCAGGAGGTCAAGCCGCCGGCGGTCATCGTCATCGGCGCGGTCGTGACCGTCGGCCCCCGGACATCCGAGTAACCGCGGGTAACACAACCGTTCCGAGCCGTTGGCACCACACCCAGGACAAGGCAGTATCACCCTGTGGCCGATCTCATCACCGTTGAGGACCCCGACGACCCGCGCCTGCGCGACTACACCGGCCTGACCGACGTCGAGCTGCGCCGCAAGCGCGAGCCCGCCGAGGGCCTGTTCATCGCCGAGGGCGAGAAGGTCATCCGCCGGGCCAAGGACGCCGGGTACGAGATGCGCTCGATGCTGCTCTCCGCGAAGTGGGTCGACGTCATGCGTGACGTCATCGACGAGCTCCCGGCGCCGGTGTACGCCGTCAGCCCGGAGCTCGCCGAACGCGTCACCGGCTATCACGTCCACCGCGGCGCGCTGGCCTCCATGCAGCGCAAACCGCTGCCCACCGCCGCCGAACTCCTGCAGAGCGCCCGCCGGGTAGTCGTCATGGAGTCGGTCAACGACCACACCAACATCGGCGCGATCTTCCGCTCGGCCGCCGCCCTCGGCATGGACGCCGTCCTGCTCTCACCGGACTGCGCCGACCCCCTGTACCGCCGCAGTGTGAAGGTCTCGATGGGCGCGGTCTTCTCCGTCCCGTACGCCCGGCTGGACACCTGGCCCAAGGGCCTGGACTCGGTCCGCGAGGCCGGCTTCGCGCTTTTGGCCCTCACCCCGGACGAGAAGGCCCGCAGCCTCGACGAGGCCGCCCCGCACACGATGGACAGGGTCGCCCTCATGCTGGGCGCGGAGGGCGACGGTCTCTCCACCCAGGCCCTGGTCGCCGCCGACGAATGGGTCCGCATCCCGATGTCCCACGGCGTCGACTCCCTCAACGTGGGCGCGGCGGCAGCGGTCGCGTTCTACGCGGTGGCGACGGGCCGCCCGCAGACATAGCCCACAGGCTCTCAGTCCCCCAGCGGACCGCCGACCCCCGACTCCGGGCGGACATGCTGCTGCTCGTGCCCCAGTTCCTGGCCCTGTTCCTGCCGTACGACGTCGTTGTCCCCGCCGAGCCCGCGCGCCGGTCCCTCGCAGCCCTGGACGAGGGCGATGCCGAGCGCGACGAGCAGGGTCACCACGACGAAGACGAACAGCCGCTGACGCAGCAGACGCGGGTTGGCGGGCCGCCGTCCGGTGCCCGTGGTCCTCGGCCCCTGCCGGCCGGCCCCGCCGCGGGGCACCGGCCGGCTGCCGCTGCCGGGACGGGTGGGCCGGGAGCCGGGAGCGGGCCGCGCTCCGGACCGTGACGACGAGCCGCGCTCACCGCCGCCACCGCGCGGGCCGCCGGTCCCGCGAGCGGGAGCCCCGCCCCGGGAAGGAACCGCACTGCGCGAGGACGGCACTCCGTTCCGCGGCGGGGGAGTGCGCGGCCCGCTCGGCTGGCGCAGCGTGCGCTCCGGGTGACCGGGGTCAAAGAGCCGTCCGGTGGGACGGTCCGCCTCGGCGGCCCGCGGCACCGCCGGCCGCGCGTCCGACAGACCCTGCGACTCCCGGGTCGCGATCTCCTTGAGCCGCAGGGAGAGATCGAGGGTGCTTGGCCGCTCCTCGGGATCCTTCGCCAGACAGGCCCGCACCAGCGGGGCCAGCGCGTCCGGAACGCCGTGCAGCTGCGGCTCCTCGTGCACCACGCGGTACAGCATGACCTCGGAACTGCCGTGCCCGAAGGGCGAGTCGGCCGTCGAGGCGTACGCGAGCGTCGCGCCGAGCGAGAACACGTCGGTGGCCGGGGTGACCAGGGCCCCGCGCACCTGCTCCGGCGCGAGGAACCCTGGGGAGCCGACCGCCGTGCCGACGTGCGTCAGCGTGGAGGCGCCCGTCGCCCAGGCGATGCCGAAGTCGATGATCCGCGGGCCCTTGGGGGAGAGCAGGATGTTGGAGGGCTTCAGGTCCCGGTGCACGACCCCGGCCTCGTGCACGGCGACGAGGCCCTCCGACAGCGCGGCCCCGATGGAGGCGAGCTCGGCGGCCCCGAGCGGCCCCTCGTCGTTGACCTTGTCGTGGAGGGAGGGCCCGGGCACGTACTGCGTGGCGAACCACGGCCGGTCGGCGTCCAGATCCGCCGCGACCAGCCGTGCCGTGCACCCGCCCCGGATCCGCCGCGCCGCCGAGACCTCGCGCGCGAACCGCGACCGGAACTCCTGGTCCTCAGCCAGATCGGGCCGGATCACCTTCAGCGCGACCCGCTGCCCCTTCTTGTCGGAGCCCAGGTAGACGACGCCCATCCCGCCCGCCCCGAGCCGCCGGTGAAGCCTGAACGAGCCGACGACGCGCGGGTCCTCGCGCCTCAGGCGCATCATCGCCATGTTCATCCCCGCTGCCCGGTCCGTTTGACGTGGCACAGCTTACGTTTCCACGGCCGTCGGCGCGCAGAGGCCGCGCCCTCTCGTCCCGACCGATTGTCCGTCCCCGGCGGGGGACGTGAAAGGCGGTCAGGGGGCCTGCCGGCAGGCCCACTTCGGCTGCTCAGCGGCGTCAACCACGTGTGACAGAAGGCCGGTTGAACCCATGAAGGGTGACCGTGCCGAGAGGGGAGCCGACGCCGGTGACACGATGCGGACCTACGGGGGGAAGGTCGGCGGAGCGGGCTGCCGGGGGGCCATGCCGGCACGGCGAAGGGCGGTGGAAGTGAGCGAAGTCACTCCGTGATCGGGCACCCTTCCGGGAAGACCCCGAGACCTAGGACCTGGTCTCCACCCAGGGGAGTACTCCGCAGGTCACGGCTCATCCTCCGGGAGGCCCGGCAATCGGTACGAAGGCATGACGACCAGCAGCCGCCACCCGCCTAGATTTGAGGTCAAGCGGCGGGTGCAGCACTCGTCCCCCGAGGTCAGACACCCGCCGCTGCCAACGACAACTGATCAGGTCAGGAGAGGGACCATGGCCCACACGGCACCGCGGACGATGATTCGCACGCAGGGACGCACCACGCGCCCCCGCCGCACGGGTCGCCGCCACCCCCTGGTGGCGACGCTGATGGCCCTTCCCCTGGCGGTCCTGCTCCTCGTCGTCTTCGACGGCTGGGAGACAGTGGCCACACAGGCGTCGTCCGTGGGAGTGATGCTGGGGCGCTGAGCGGCGACCCCAGGCCCGGAAGAGCGGTCCGGGCGGGGACATCCACCCATGAAACCCCGTGGGGACGGGGGTGCGGCGGACGGCAAATAATGCAGGCGCAGCTGGGGAGCTGCGCCTGCATTGCTTTTCCCGGACGCGCGATCGCCGACGGTCCCACCTGCGTACCCTCGCGAGGAGACCGCACGCCGTCGCCCAGGGAGCCCCGTGACCGCCCACCCCCTGCTCACCGAGCTCACGTTCCGAGCCGGAGCGCAGGCTCACGAAACCGACGCGGCCTGTCCGTGCGGCGCGGCCACCCTCGCCGACCGTCCCGACGCCACCGTCGTCCGGCACGCCGGCACGGTCGCGAAGGCGCACGCCCCCGGCACCGAGCCGGCCGACCTCGCCCCCCGCCTCGCCACGGCGGCCCGCCGCCCCGACGTCCTCCTCCCTCCGCTGGCGCCGACCCCGGCCCTACTCCACGGCAGACTCGTCACGTTCTGGCCGTACGGCGCCCCGGTGGACCCGGACGACCCGGACGCGGCCCCCTGGGAAGCCGCGGGCGCCCTGCTCGCCCGCCTCCACCGCGCACCGGCCCCCGTCGCCCTCCCTCCGATGCGCGGCCCCGTCAAGGCCGCGCAGGCCGTGGCCCGGCTGCGGGCCGCCGGATCCCATCCCGCCGTCGTCCCCGTCCTGAACGCCTGGCGTGCGCTGCCCGCCTGGGCCCGCGCCGAGGCCCCCATGCCCGACGCGACGACGCTCTGCCACGGCGATCTCCACCTCGGCCAGCTCGTCCGCCATCCCGCTCCCGACGGCCCCTGGCGCCTGATCGACGTCGACGACCTCGGCGTCGGCGTCCCGGCCTGGGACCTCGCCCGCCCCGCCGCGTGGTACGCCTGCGGGTTGCTGCCGCCCGACGAGTGGACCCGCTTCCTGACCGCGTACCGCGCCGGATCCGGGCCGGCCGTCCCCGGGACGGGCGACCCCTGGCCCGCCCTCGACGTCCCGGCCCGCGCACTCACCGTCCAGGCCGCCGCACGCGCTGTCACCAAGTCGGTGGCGCAGGGGCGGCCGCTGGACGAGGTGGAGCGGTGTCTGATCGACGCCTGTGCCCGAATGGGCTGTGAACCCCCGCAGTTGGCGACAGGCTTCGCGAAGTAGGGTGCAACCGACCGCGGCCGGACAGTGTCTGTCCTGGCGGTACGCGAAACAGGACCGACCGGCGAGGAGTTGAGCCGAACCATGCAGTGCCCGAAGTGTCACGCTCAGATGCACACGTACAACCGCAACGGCGTCCAGATCGAACAGTGCAGCAACTGCCGCGGGATCTTCCTCGACTACGGCGAGCTGGAGGCGCTGACCCGGGTGGAGGCCCAGTGGTCCCAGCCGGCGCCGCCGCCCCCGGCCGCCCCGCAGGCGTACCCGTCGGCCCCGGTCGCGCCCGCCTGGGGCGCCCCGCACGGCGGCGGTCACGGCGGTGGGCACTACGGCGGTCACCACGGCGGCCACAACCGGCACAAGAGCTTCGGCCACATGCTGTTCTCCAGCTGACCCGGCACACGGAAGAGCCCCCGACCGCGAAGGCGGCCGGGGGCTCTCGGCGTGTGGACGATACTGGGATTGAACCAGTGACCTCTTCCGTGTCAGGGAAGCGCTCTCCCGCTGAGCTAATCGTCCGGGAGGGGGTGGTGCTGCGTGCGCGATACTGGGATTGAACCAGTGACCTCTTCCGTGTCAGGGAAGCGCTCTCCCGCTGAGCTAATCGCGCGGGGCAGATCTCAGACCTTCCGGCCAAGATCCAGTGGACGATACTGGGATTGAACCAGTGACCTCTTCCGTGTCAGGGAAGCGCTCTCCCGCTGAGCTAATCGTCCTTGGAGGTGGAGACGGGATTTGAACCCGTGTAGACGGCTTTGCAGGCCGTTGCCTCGCCTCTCGGCCACTCCACCAGGAGTGTAGGGGACCTGGAAGACCCCTTCTTCCTTCGAGCGGACGACGAGGCTCGAACTCGCGACCTCAACCTTGGCAAGGTTGCGCTCTACCAACTGAGCTACGTCCGCTTGTCGTTTCGGTCGGCTCTCGCGTCCCGGCGACGTGTTGAACTCTAGCGGATTCCCGGGCCAGTACAAAAACGCGTTTGTGCAGCGTGCTGCGCTGCGCCCACTCGCGGACCTGGTCAGGCCGCTCGGGCGGGACAAGCGGGACATGCCCGACCCGGCCCCGACGGAGTCGCCATAGACTCGACAACGTGCTCGATCTCCCTCCTCTCGCCCGTTTCGGCGGCCGCGTGGCCACCGGCCTCCTTGACGTCACCAGCGATCCCGCGGCCCTCGACTCCGCCGGTTTCTGGGCCGTTTGCGCCGACTTCGAGGGCCGTTTGACCTGCGCACGGTTCGCCGATGTACGCGAGGAGCCGGTGCCCGCTCCGGTCCCGGGGGCGTGGCGGGGGCCCGCGGCCGGTGACTGGACGTCCTCCCTCGACCGCGCCGGGTACACGGCCGGGGTGCGCCGCATCCGCGAGCACATCGCCGCCGGTGAGGTGTACCAGGCCAACCTCTGCCGCGTCCTGACCGCTCCCGTGGCGGCCGACGCCGACGTGGACGCGCTCACCGCCCTGTTGGCCCGGGGCAACCCGGCACCATATGCAGGAACGATTCGGCTGCCTGCCCACGGCATAGAGACGGCCACCGCCTCCCCCGAGCTCTTCCTGCGCCGTGCCGGGAGGGTCGTCGAGTCCGGGCCCATCAAGGGCACCGGGCGCACCGAGGCGGACCTCCTCGACAAGGACTACGCCGAGAACGTGATGATCGTGGACCTCGTCCGCAACGACATCGGGCGCGTCTGCGCCACCGGCAGCGTGAGCGTTCCCGACCTGTGCACCGTCGAGAAGCATCCGGGCCTGGTCCACCTCGTGTCCACGGTCCGCGGCGAGCTGCGCGACGGCGCCGGCTGGCCGCACCTGCTCGACGCCGCCTTCCCGCCCGGATCGGTCACCGGCGCCCCCAAGTCCAGCGCCCTCGGCATCATCGACGCCCTGGAGACGGCCCCCCGCGGCCCCTACTGCGGCGGCATCGGCTGGGTCGACGCCGACCAGGGGACGGGCGAGCTGGCCGTCGGCATCCGCACCTTCTGGATCGACCGCGCCGCCGACGGCGCGGCCGTGCTGCGCTTCGGCACCGGCGCCGGCATCACCTGGGGTTCCGACCCCGAGGCCGAGTGGGAGGAGACCGAGCTGAAGGCGTCGCGACTGCTCGCGGTAGCGTCGGGAGCGTACGAGGTGAGTGAAGGGACGCTTACGTGAAGATCTGGCTCGACGGCGGGCTGCAGGACTCCGAGTCCGCCCGTGTCTCCGTCTTCGACCACGGGCTGACCGTGGGCGACGGCATCTTCGAGACGGTCAAGGCGGTGGACGGCACGACGTTCGCGCTCACCCGCCACCTCGACCGGCTGACCCGCTCCGCACGCGGCCTCGGCCTGCCCGACCCCGACCACGACGAGGTCCGTCGCGCCTGCGCCGCCGTCCTGGAGGCCAACCCGATGCCGCTGGGCCGGCTGCGCATCACCTACACCGGAGGCCACGGCCCCCTCGGCTCCGACCGCGGCGACCACGGGCCCACCCTCGTCGTCGCCCTCGGCGAGACCGTGCGGCGCGCCGACTCCACGGCGGTGGTCACGGTGCCCTGGACCCGCAACGAACGCGGCGCGCTCACCGGCCTGAAGACGACCTCGTACGCCGAGAACGTCGTCGCCCTGGCCCGTGCCCACCAGCACGGCGCCACCGAGGCGCTGTTCGCCAACACGGTCGGACGGCTCTGCGAGGGCACCGGGTCCAATGTCTTCGTCGTCCTGGACGGCGAGATCCACACCCCGCCGCTCGCCTCGGGCTGCCTCGCGGGCATCACCCGTGAGCTGACCGTCGAGTGGACCGGCGCCAAGGAGACCGACCTTCCGCTGGACGTCCTGGAGCGGGCGGACGAGGTGTTCCTCACCTCCACCCTGCGCGACGTCCAGGCCGTCCACCGCGTCGACGACCGCGAACTGCCGGGCACGCCGGGGCCGGTGACCGCCAAGGCGATGCGGATCTTCGCCGAGCGGGCCGGGGACGACCTCGACCCGTAGAGGCCAGGGGGTCCACGGCGTCGAATCAGCAAGACCCCGGAAATCAGGCTGACGTTTCGCTCCACGGCGGGTAGAAAGCCCCTGATGACCACGACTCTGCGGCCGACCGAGCCGCTTCAGCGCACCGCCGACGGGGCACTGTCACGCCACTACCGGGTGTGTGTGAACAGCCGTCCCGTCGGGGCGCTCCGCGTCCTGACGTCCCCGGGCTTCGGGCCCGGCGTCGCCCGGATCGAAGACCTGCACATCGAGGAACCGGACCGCGGGCGCGGCCGGGGCACGGTGGCCGCGCTGGCCGCCGAGGAGGTGGCCCGCGGCTGGGGCTGCAAGCGGATCGACGTCAGGGTGCCCGCCGACGCGCAGGCCGCGCTGCGCCTGGCGACGGCGCTCGGCTACGTTCATCGCAACCGCGGCATGGAGAAGCCCCTCGGCGCCACCGCCCCCGGGCTGCCCGAGGGCAGCCGGGCGAGGCCGATGACGGAATCCGAGTACGGCGCCTGGTTCGAGCGCGGCCTCGCGGAGTACGCCCGGGACTGGCAGGAGCGCGGGGTGCCCGAGGACGAGGCGTGGGCCAAGTCGCGACGGGATCATGAACTACTGCTGCCGCAAGGTCTGGCGACGGAGAACATGCTGTTCAGCGTTCTGGAGCACGAGGGCACCCGGGTCGGCACCCTCTGGGTGTCGCTCGCCGACGACAGGGCGTTCGTGTTCGACGTCGAGGCCGACGCGGCCTTCCGTGGCCGGGGCCACGGGCGTTCCCTGATGCTGCTGGCCGAGGCCCAGGCGATAGCGGCCGGCAAGCGGCTCCTGGGTCTCAACGTCTTCGCCGACAACACCCCGGCCGAGCGGCTGTACGAGTCGCTGGGCTATGTGCCGGTGAGCTACTCGATGTACAAGAACCTGCTCTGAACCGATCTGCTCTGAACCCGTCTGCTCTGAACCCGTCTGCGCGGAGCCGGCCTGCGCGGAGCCGGCCTCACGCCTGTTCGGCCAGCAGCCGGTCGGCGATCTCCTCGATCCGCTCCCGCAGCCCCTCCTGGCGCTTGCCGCCGTCGAGACGCTCACCGCCGATGACGTACGTCGGGGTCCCGGTGACGCCGATCGCCTTGCCCTCGGCCTGGTCGGCGTCCACGATCAGGATGTGCCGGCCGTCGATCAGCGCGGTGTCGAACTCCTCGGCGTCGAGCCCGAGTTCACCGGCGACCTCGACCAGGAAGGGCTCCCCCTCACGGTCCAGCTCCGCCACCCGGCCCAGCACGGCCTCGACGTACGGCCACCCCTGCCCCTGTTCCAGGGCCTCCTCAGCGGCCTGCGCGGCGGCGAAGGCGTGCTGGTGCTTCTCCAGCGGGAAGTGCCGCAACCGCAGCTCCAGCCGGTCGCCGTAGCGCTCGCGCAGGGCGCGCAGATCGTCGAGGGCGCCACGGCAGTCCGGGCACTGCAGCTCGCACCAGACGTCGAGGACGACGGCACGGGTGGGGGAGGAGGTCGGGGACGAGTCGCTCATGACGCCAGTCTCCCAGCCCCGGCCCGACCGCCCCAATCCGGATCACCGCCGCACTTCACACGGACCCGCTCGCTGCCCACGCAGACCCGCTCGCCCCCGGGCAGCGTCCCATGGGGAACCCCGACGGAGGAGGATGTGCGGCACCTGCGGAGGAGCCGACCCGGAGATGTCCCTGATGTCCGGCCGGAGCGTGGCCCGCGAGCGGTGCGCAGGTGCAGGATGGAAGGGACGAAGCGTCGGCCTGCCGGCATGGCGCCGAGTCGCTCTGAATCTTGCCCGAGTGAGCCACGCCTGGAGGACCGGATGATCGCCGAGACAGTCTGTTCCGCCGTCGCCGCGGCCGGCCTGGGCATCGCGGTCGTCACGGCCTACCGCAAGCGCTTCCTGTCGGCCGCCCGCATCGCGGCCTACTCCCTGGTGCCGCTGGGCCTGGTGATGACCGGCGTCGTCGGATGGGTCGCCGACACCGCCTTCAGCCCCACGGCCTGGGCGGGCTTCGCCGTGCTCGGCGGCGCCTGGGCCCTGTTCGCCACCACCCGTGCCGTGGAGCGCCGCCGCGGCGGCACCCGCAAGGAGCGCAAGGCGGCGGCCCGCTCCGCACAGTCCGAGGCAGTGGCCCCCACCGCCTCGGCGCCCTCGCTGGGCCAGGCCTCCCGCCCGGCGTCCCGTCCCGCAGCCGCACCCCGGGCGACCGGCGGTTCCGACGACTTCAGCGACATCGAGGCCATCCTCAAGAAGCACGGCATATGAGGCACGCGCAGAAGCCGGGGCCGCACCCGTCGCGGCCCCGGATGAGACCCCGGCCAGGGGATGCGGCCGTGACGCGGGCTCGTGTGGAAACGACACAGTCGGCCTGACCGCGCGCGGAAATGATCACGGCCTGAAACCGACGTCACGGAATCCGGCGAACTCCCGCTCAATCTGTGCGTGTTGATCGCACAGGGGGTGTCACCTGCGTCATCATCGCCCGCGAGATGCTGGACACGACACAGAGCGACGCCGCGCCGCCCAAGGACGAGCCGCGCGGGTGCCTCTTCGCCCTTTCCCAGCCACCGCTGATGATCTTCCTAGCGGTGATCGGGTGTCTGCTGCTCATGGCTTCGCTGCACGACCTGCTGCTGCTCTGAGCCGTACCCGCGGTCCCCGGCGTCACCCGCCGGGGCCGCGTCGGCATCGACCGACCCGGAGGACCCCCAGGAGCCTCGACGGCCCCTGCGCCTGGGACTCCTCAGCCCGCGGCCTCCTTGCGGCGTGCCCGGTAGGCGGCCACATGGAGGCGGTTGCCGCAGGTTCGACTGTCGCAGTACCGGCGGGACCGGTTGCGGGAGAGGTCGACGAACGCACGTCGACAGTCCGGGGCCTCGCAGCGCCGCAGCCGCTCCTGCTCCCCGGCCACCACGAAGAACGCCAGCGCCATCCCGCAGTCGGCCGCCAGATGGTCGGCGACCGAGGCGCCCGGTGCGAAGTAGTGCACATGCCAGTCGTAGCCGTCGTGATCGGTGAGGCGCGGCGTGGTGCCCGCGGCGGCGACCAGCTCGTTGATCAGACCGGCGGCAGTGCGGGGATCCGAGGCCGAGAAGATCGCGGCGAACCGCCCGCGGACCTTGCGCACCGCCGACAGGTCGAACTCGGAGAGCACGCCGACGTCACTGAAATCGTGCGTTCGTACGAAATTCTCGAGGGCGGCGACATCCGGCAGCGCGTCCGGTGCCGTGTCGTCCTCCGGTGCGGTGTTCACCAGATCCACCACGGCATCGAGCGCACACCGGGTGTCGTGGGTGATCAGCACATTTCGCTCCCTGGCCTGGAGGGTCGGGCGGGCGCCCGCCGATGCTGGCCGATGGTAGCCGCACCGGGCCGCCGAACCACGGCCGATCGCGGCCCGGATCCCGTGGCCGTCCGGTGCCGGAGGGGTTGGGCGCCGCCTGACGGAAGGCCGGAGCACCGGGTTCCGGCAGCCCCCACGATTGCGGGGAGCGCCGTCCGGGCGTGCCGCACGCACGCCGACGCCGCCCCACGGGAAGCCCGTGGCGCGGCGTCGGCGCATGCCCTATGCGGTTGTATGGGCCCGAGCCGTCTCCCCGAGTGGACGGCGCCGGGCGGCATGGTGTGAGCCTCGCCCTAGCTTTCCGCCAGGATGTGCGAGAGCTCCTGATCGAGATCGAAGTGCCGGTGTTCCGTGCCCGGGGGCACGGCCGCGTCCGTCCGCTTCAGGAAGGACTCCAGGGCCCGCGCCGGGGCTTCGAGCAGGGCCTCGCCCTCAGGAGAGCTCAGGGCGATGCAGACGACGCCCTGACCGTGGCTGCGCGACGGCCAGACACGGACGTCGCCGGTTCCCGTGGGCCGGTGCAGGCCCTCGGCGAGGAGGTCGCGGGCGAACACCCACTCGACGGTCTCCTCGGCTCCGGTGTGGAAGGTGGCGTGCACGGCGTAGGGGTCGGCCGTGTCGTACCGCAGGCCTGCGGGGACAGGCAGGGAGGACTCGCTCGACACAACGAGGCGCAGGTGCAGCTCGCAGCTGACCGTGGTGTTCATAAGCGCCAGGGCCTTTCGCTCAGTGTGCGCTCGGGGATTCGCACGTCGGCGAAATCGACATGCCACCTACGGTGCCGTTGTAAACCCCTCTGCGTGTTTTGCGTGCCTTTACGTAACTCTTCCGGCCGAGGGCTCGTTCGCGAAGTACCACCATTCCGGTGACCGGAATCTCTCGGGTAGGGTCTGGGTGTATGAATACGGGGAGTAACGAGCCGGGTGAGGCGGTCGTGGCACTGGACGGGGCGAAGCCGGACGGGACGGCGGAGGGGTCGCACACTCAGGGGCTCGGCTCCCGGGCGCCCGAGTTCGTCAAGGCGCGCCGCATGCTGCATCTGAGCTGGCAGGTCGGCGTCTTCGTGATCGGCCTCGCCGTGGTGGCCGCCGGCATCGTCATGCTGCCGCTGCCCGGTCCCGGCTGGGTCGTGATCTTCGGTGGCATGGCGATCTGGGCGACCGAGTTCGTCTGGGCCCAGCTGGTACTGCGCTGGACCAAGCGCAAAGTCACCGAGGCGGCACAGCGAGCCCTCGACCCGAAGGTGCGGCGCCGCAACATCATCCTCACCGTCGTCGGTCTGGTGATCATCGGCGTGCTCATGGGTGTCTACCTGTGGAAGTTCGGTCTGGAGATGCCCTGGAAGATCAAGGACCAGTGATCTTCGGAAGACCGCGGACCAGTGATCTTCGGTTGACCTTCGGCCGGGCCTCCGGCGATCTTCGGCGCGAGCCTGAAGGCCGGTCGGTCGTGGTCACGGCCACCCCCTGACATGGGGTAATGTTCTTCCTGCGTCCGGGCGATTAGCTCAGTGGGAGAGCGCTTCGTTCACACCGAAGAGGTCACTGGTTCGAACCCAGTATCGCCCACCCGGACCGGCGGCCCGTCTGCGAGAGTGCAGACGGGCCGCCGTCGTTCGCGCCACAGCACCCTTCCGGCGTCCGCTCGTGCCGGTGCCGACGCTGCTACCGACGCCGACGCTGCCGATACCGCCTCTGATGCAGCTACCGACCCGGTCACCGCGCCCCCTTCGGCGACTGCGAGGGCGGTTGGCGATGTCGCGGCCGACGGCGAGCGGCAACGGCGGGGCAACGGTACGCAGTCATTGCGCCCCCGATCACCCCCTTCGCGCCCCTTGCGAGCCCTCGTCGTTACCTCGTCGCGCACCTCTTCCTCACCCGCCGCGGGGCATTCCCGCCTCGCCCCATCGTGCCCCACCGCCCCCCGCCTTCACACCGTCAACTTCTTTCCTGACTCACAACATCCACCTCACCACCCCCGCAACCCCCAACCCGCCAGGCGGATTTGGGCCTGCCGCTTCGTCCCCCTGACGGGTGATCACTGGTTCGGATCGCCGAACAGAAGCCCCCCACCTGCGAGTTCGTCCCTCCGGAAGAGCCGCAGCCTCCGGTCTCCCCCCGCGCTCCGCGGGGCCCTCGCGCAAGAAATTCCTGTCCGAATCATTGACGCTCTCTCAACCCCCTCGTACCTTGTGCCAGCAAGCGCTTTCTTGAAACGATTCATGCAAGCGGCAACGACGCTGCGGGGAGGGCCCGACTGTGGGAACCAGCAGGAATGTTGAGAGGCGAACGATCCTGAAGGCCGCGGGGGCGACGGCGGCCACTCTGGGCCTGGCCGCGACCACGGGGTGCGGGGGGGACAGCGGGACTTCCGCGGACGGGACGGTGACGATCCGTTACGCGTGGTGGGGTGGCGAGCCGCGCACCATCGCCATCAAGAAGACGATCGCGCTCTTCGAGAAGAAGTACCCGAAGATCAAGATCAAGCCCGAATTCACCGACTACGAGGCGTTCTGGGAGAAGTTCCAGACCCAGGCCTCCGGCGGGAATCCGCCGGATGTTTTCCAGAATGCGGTCGGCTTTCTGCGCAAGTACGACAAGCGCGGCGTTCTGATGGATCTCAAGTCGCAGGCGGACGCGGGGAATCTGAGCCTGGATAACTTCCGCAACGGCGTTCTGGCGAACGGTCAGGTCGACGGCAAGCAGATCGGCATACCCGTCGGCGCCAACACCATGTCGCTCGTCATCGACCTCAAGGCCTTCAAGAAGGCCGGCGTGGAGGCGAAGTTCGGCTGGACCTGGGACGAGTACTTCGCCGCGCTGCAGACGATCCAGGACAAGGCGAAGATCGCCGGTGACACCGGCTACTGCGCCATCATGTACCTCTACGACCTGTACCTGCGGCAGAACGGCAAGGCCTTCTACACCGACACCGATCTCGGCTTCACCGAGGCCGATCTGACGCAGTGGTGGGAGGACGGCTACAAGCGTGTGAAGTCCGGGCTGGTCGCCGATCCGAAGAAGATCGAGCAGGTCAAGCCGAAGTCCGGTCTGTCGGCGGGCCTCGCCGCGTCCGAGTTCACCTGGGACAACTTCTCCATCCGCTACCAGGGCGAGGGCGATTCGGACTACGGCCTCGCGCCGATCCCCACCATGGACGGCAAGCACACCGGCCAGTACCTCGGCTCGCTGATGCTCAGTGCCTTCTCCGGGACCAAGCACCCCAAGGAAGTCGCCCAGTTCATCGACTTCATGGTCCACGACCCCGAGGTCGGCAAGATCATGGGCTACGACCGGGGCATCCTCGCCACCACCGAGCAGTACGACGCCTTCAAGCCGACCGACCCCAACAACAAGGGCGTCGCGGCCTACGAGGACGAAGTCGCCAAGGCGGGAGTCCTCGGCAAGATCACCCCGCATCCGTCCGGCGCGGACGTCATCGAGGCGGCCTTCCTGCGGCTCGGCGGTGAGGTCACCCAGGGCAAGACCAAGCCGGCCGACGCCGCGAAGGCGCTGTTCAGCGAGGCCAAGGCCGCGTTCGCGGGCTGAGGGGACGTACCACCATGACGCTCGTCAAGGAAGCGCCCGCGCGCCCGGCGAAGAAGCGGTCCGCCGCTCCTGCCGCCGGGCGGCGCGGGCGGCGCCGCGAGAACCTCGCCGGCTACCTGTTCATGTCGCCGTGGATCGCGGGGTTCCTGCTGCTCACGGCGGGGCCGATGATCGCGTCGCTCTACTACGCGTTCACCAGCTACAACCTGTTCACGCCGCCCAAGTGGGTGGGGCTCGACAACTTCACGACGATGTTCCAGGACCCGCGCTGGCAGAAGTCGGTCGAGGTCACGCTGAAGTACGTCGTCGTGGCCACCCCGCTGAAGCTGCTCCTCGCGCTCGGAGTGGCGCTGCTGCTGGCACAGAAGCGGCGGGGACAGGCCCTGTACCGGGCCGCGTTCTACATGCCGTCGCTCATCGGCGCCAGCGTCTCCGTGGGCTTCGTGTGGCGGGCGCTGTTCTCCGACGACGCCGTCGTGGACCGTACGCAGAAGATCTTCGGGCTCAACGTCGGCGGCTGGATCGGCAACCCGGACTACGTCCTGTACGCCCTGGTGGCGCTGAGCATCTGGCAGTTCGGCGCGCCCATGGTCATCTTCCTGGCCGGCCTCAAGCAGGTCCCGCAGGAGCTGTACGAGGCAGCCGAGATGGACGGGGCCGGTCCGTTTCGGCGGTTCTGGAACATCACGCTGCCGATGATTTCCCCTGTCCTCTTCTTCAACGTGCTGCTGGAGTCCATCCACGCGTTCCAGGTGTTCGGCTCGGCGTACGTCGTCTCCGACACCCGGTGCGGGCCCGCCGACGCCACGCTCGTCTACACCTGTTACCTCTACCAGAAGGGCTTCAAGGAGGCCCAGATGGGCTTCGCCTCCGCGATGGCCTGGACGTTGGTGGTCGCGGTGGCGCTCGTCACGGCGGTCTTGTTCTGGTCGCAGAAGAAGTGGGTGCACTACGAGGAGGCCGCCAAGTGAGCAGTGCCACCAGCCCCGTCACGCGCCCCGCGCACGAGCGGCGGCGCATCGGATCCCTCGCCTGGCACGTGGGCGCGCTCCTTGTGCTCGCGGTCGTCCTCTATCCGGTGATCTGGGTGCTCGGCGCCTCGTTCAAGCCGAGCAAGGACATCATCGCCAGCCTCGACCTGCTGCCCACCAAACCGGTCTGGGCGAACTTCTCCGGGCTCGCCGACGGCATCTCCGGCCTCTCCATCACCAGCTTCTTCACCAACTCGCTGATGTACGCGGTCCTGGCCGTGATCGGTGTGGTGCTCTCCAGCTCGCTGACGGCGTACGCCTTCGCCAAGATCCGCTTCGCCGGGCGGAACCTGCTGTTCACGTTGATGATCGGCACACTGCTGCTGCCGTACCACGTGCTGCTCATCCCGCAGTACGTGCTGTTCCGCAACCTCGGCTACATCGACACGCTCGTGCCGCTCGTCGCGGGGAAGTTCCTGGCCACGGAGGCGTTCTTCGTCTTTCTGATGGTGCAGTTCATGCGCGGGCTGCCGCGCGAGCTGGACGAGGCCGCCAAGCTCGACGGCTGCGGGCATCTGAGGACCTACTGGTCCATCGTGCTTCCGCTGTCCCGCCCCGCCATCATCACCAGCGCCATCTTCACCTTCATCAACGCGTGGAACGACTTCATGGGGCCGTTGATCTACCTCAACACCCCGTCCAAGTACACCGTGTCGCTCGGCCTGATGATGTTCCGCGACCAGGAGGGCATCTCCAACTACGGCAGCATGATCGCGATGTCGCTGGTGGCGCTGGTGCCGGTCATCGCCTTCTTCATGGCCTTCCAGCGCTATCTCATCGACGGTATGGCGACCTCCGGACTGAAGGGCTGAGGCGGTCACCATGGCGCAAGCACGCGTGAAGGCACGCTCGGCGCGCAGGGAGTCCGTGTTCGGCGAGCGCTTCGCGCTCTTCGCCGAGTGCCTGCTCACCGGCGTGTGGATCGCCGTGGCCTGCCTCGGGGTCGTCACCTACCCCGCGGCCTTCGCCGCCGGCGCACGGCATCTGCGGCGCCGTACGACCCATGAGGACGGCGGCTGGCGGGAGTTCGTCGCCGACCTCCGGGCCGCCGTGCGCGGCGGCTGGATGGCGGGGATCGTCGGGTGGGCGGCGCTGGCCGCGGTCTGGGTGGACATCCGGGCCGCGCGGGCCGGGCTTCCCGGCGGGCCGTTCGTCGGGGCCGTCGGGGTGTTCGCGCTGATCGGCCTCATGGTGGCCGGGCTGCGCGCGGCGGCGGTCTGGACCCCGGGCGACTCCTGGCGCGCCCTGCTCGGGCAGGCCGGCCGCCGTACCGTGCTCGACCCCGCCGGGTCCTTCCTGCTCGTCGGCGGACTGGCGGTGGTGGCGTGTTCCGCCTGGTTCGTCGCGCCGCTGGCGGTCCCGGTCCTCGGTGCCGTCGCCGCTGCGGCGGTCGCCGTGGAGGAGCGCCACCGGCGCCGCTGACGGGCGACGCCCGCACACCAGGTCGGCGCCCCGAGCGCCGCACCTCCCTCTGTCATGCCCCTGACCACCCCCCTGCATCCCGCACGGAAGGAAAGGCTGCATCTCATGTCTCCCATCCCCCGCAGGTCCCTCCTCAAGGCGGCGGCCGTCGCCGGCGCCGCCGCACAGTTCAGCTGGGCGCTAGGGGCGAAGGACGCCGAGGCCGCGCCGAGAGACGCGGCGGCGGACGCCGATCCGGTGACCCTGGACTGGCTGGAGGACGGCGGCCTCGGCGCCGCCCCCGGCTCCACGCTCGGCGTGCCCTGGCCCATGGGCGCCTACCAGGAGGACCAGTCCTTCGCGCTGACCGACGCCGACGGCCGTGACGTCCCCGTACAGTCCTGGCCGCTCGCGTACTGGCCGGACGGCTCCCTCAAGTGGACGGCCCACGCGGTCGGTTCGGGCTCCGGCAAGCTCACCCTCGCCGCCGGTGCGCCGGCCACGCCCGCCAAGAAGGTCACCGTCGACAGGAGCGGCGGCACCATCGACGTGTCGACGGGGGTCATCACCGCGAAGATCGGCAAGTCCGGGGCGACCCTCATCAAGTCCGTCACCCGTGGCTCCACCGAGATCGCCAAGAACGGCCGTCTGGTCCTGATCCGCCAGCCCGAGATCGAGGACGAGGACCAGGGCACCGTCAAGACCGAGCGCTTCGAGGGCGCCATCGACGGGGTGAGCGTCGAGCAGTCGGGCCCGGTCCGCGCGGTCGTCCGCATCGACGGCAAGCACCGCAAGGGCAGCCGCAGCTGGCTCCCGTTCTCCATCCGCCTGTACTTCTACGCGGGCGCCGACTCCTTCCGCATGGTGCACACCATCACGTACGACGGAAAGCAGGAGCCCGGCAAGGCGAGCGGCGACTTCATCCGGGGCCTCGGCGTCCGCTTCACCGTCCCGATGCGCGACGAGTCCTACGACCGTCACATCCGCATCGGCGGCGAGGGCACCGGCCTGCTGCGCGAGGCCGTCAAGGGCATCACAGGACTGCGCCGCGACCCCGGCGCGGCGGTGCAGGCCGCCCAGTACGCCGGCCAGAAGCTGCCCGACCCGGCCACCTGGGACCAGCGGGTCACCACCCGCCTCCAGCACATCCCCGAGTGGGGCGACTACACCCTCTCCCAGCTCTCCGCCGACGGCTTCACCCTGCGCAAGCGCACCAAGAAGGGCTACGGCTGGATCGGCGCGGGCGGCGGCAAGCGGGCGTCGGGCTTCGGCTACGTCGGCGGGGTCAGCGGCGGATTCTCCTTCGGCCTGCGGGACTTCTGGGAGAAGCACCCGAGCCAGCTCGACATCCGTGACGCCCACACCGACGAGGCCGAGGTCACCCTCTGGCTCTGGTCGCCCGAGGCACAGCCCATGGACCTGCGCTTCTACCACGACGGCATGGGCCAGGACACCTTCCCCGAGCAGCTCGAAGGCCTCAACATCACCTACGAGGACTACGAGCCCGGCTTCGGCACCCCCTACGGGATCGCCCGTACCTCCGAACTCCTCTTCTGGGCCAACGAGTCGACGCCCGCCCCGGAAAAGCTCGCCGAACAGGTCGAGGCCGTCCGGGTGCTGCCGCAGCTCGCCGCCCCGCCGGGGCAGCTCATCAAGGCCAAGGTCTTCGGCCCCGGCCTGTACTCCGAGCCCGACCGCTCCACCCCGGCCAAGGCCAAGATCGAGGACCACCTCGACTTCCTCTTCACCTACTACAAGGACCAGGTGGAGCAGCGCCGCTGGTACGGCTTCTGGGACTACGGCGACATCATGCACACCTACGACACCGTCCGGCACCAGTGGCGCTACGACATCGGCGGCTACGCCTGGGACAACTCCGAGCTGTCCCCGGACCTCTGGCTCTGGTTCGCGTACCTGCGCTCCGGCCGCGCGGACATCTTCCGCTTCGCCGAGGCGATGACCCGGCACACCGGCGAGGTCGACGTCTACCACCTCGGCCAGTGGGCGGGCCTGGGCACCCGGCACGGCGTCCAGCACTACGCCGACAGCGCCAAGCAGCAGCGCATCGCCAACACCACCTACCGCCGCTACTACTACTTCCTCACCGGCGACGAGCGGGTCGGCGACCTCATGCACGCCAACGTCGACTCCGACGAGACGTTCCTCGCCCTGGACCCGCTGCGCAAGATCCGCACCGAGCCCTACACACCCGACCGGCACGCCCTGTCGATCGGCTTCGGCACCGACTGGAGCGGTCTGGTGTCGGCGTGGCTGACCGAGTGGGAGCGCAAGGGCCCCAAGTGGGAGAAGGCCAAGGCCCGCGTCCTGTCCACCATGGAGACCATCGGCGCCCAGCCCAACGGTTTCGTACAGGGCAGTGGCCTGTACGACCTGGACACCGGCAGGTTCGCGGTGGCTTCCGCCCCTGTCGTCGGCGTCTCGCACCTGTCCGCCGTCTTCGGCCTCAACGAGCTGTGCGCCGAGCTCATCCACCTGGTCGACATGCCGAAGTTCAAGGAGGCCTACCTCGACTACTGCCGCTACTTCAACGCCACCAAGGCGGAACAGGCGGCCCGCTACGGCACCAACTTCGGCACCCTGCTGCTCTTCCAGGGCCACTCGCGCCTCGACGCGTACGCCGCCGTCCAGACCGGCGACGCGACGCTCGCCAAGCGGGCGTGGACGAAGTTCTACAGCTCCGACGGCTACACGGAGTCCTCGCCGTGGAAGACGGAGAAACTGAGCGGCCCCGCCACCCTGGTCGCGGGCAGCGAGGCCGCCTGGGTGTCCAGCAACGACACCGCGCTCTACGGCCTCGCCGCCATCGAGAACCTCGCCCTCCTCGGCGACAAGATGCCGTAGCCGTCCGTCACTTCATCCTCCCCAGGACCTCCCGTGCCTTGCGGACGTTCCGCAGCCGCTGCTCGTACGTCGCCCCGAGTGCGAGCAGCAGCAGTCCGGCGAGAGCGGGAGGCACCCAGCGGGGGAGCGCGTCGGTCACCTGGACGAGATACGGGGCGAGCTCGTGCAGCGTGTCCAGGGTGAGCACCGAGCCGCCGAGCACGAGCGGCGCCTGTAGCCGGCGCCGGGCTCCCACCAGGGTGAGCAGCAGTGCGGCCGTGCCCAGCAGCAGGGGGCGGATCCACTCGGGGTCGCCCCAGGCCGCGGCGAGGCTCGGCAGGAGCGTGGCGGTGAGCCCGGGACCGTACGCCGTCCAGGACGATGCGGCCGGGTCCCGGCGCCGGCGCAGGGCTCCGACGAGCAGCGCCGGCACCGTCACCGGCAGGGTGTACGCCTCCGGGACCCCGACGCGCCAGTCCGCCAGGCGCACCCACGCGGCCAGCACGAAGAGGGCGACGGCCGCGTAGCCGACAGTGCGGCGATCGGGGCGCAGCGCCGTGCCCGCGGCGATCACCGCGCACAGGGACAGCACCAGGGCGAGCAGCGGCAGGTCGAAGACCGCCAGGCCGATGGCGACCAGACCCGCCGCGGCCCCGGTCGCCTCCACCGCGATCGTCGTCGCGGGGTCGCCGACCCGGGGTGCGACCAGGGCCGCCGCCACCGGAACCACCAGCACCACAAGCGCGATGTGCTCCGGTCGCCAGCCGGCAGAGGCACCGATGGCGCAGGCCAGGGCCGTGGCGTAGCCGAGAGCGGCGGCCGCCGACACCGGTGCCAGGCGCTCACGCAGGGCCGCCACCGCGCACACCACGGTCAGCGCGGCGAGAACGGTCAGGGTGGCCGGTTCGGTGGCCATGGAGAGGAAGGCGAGGCCGAGGGAGGTGGCCAGGGCGAGCCCGGTGGCCGCCCGCGACACCGGCACCAGGAGCGCCACCGTTGCCAGCCCCTGCACCAACAGGCCGACCGTGTAGGGGAGTTGCAGTGCCGTCGGGGTGACGAGGACCCCGGCCCAGGTCAATGTCAGCGCGGCGGTCAGCGCCTGCGGGCGCCACTCCTCGTTTCGCACCGTCGTCGCCAGCACCGCCGCCACGGCGACGAGGATCAGGGGAGCCGTGACGGCGTACGGCGGCCAGAAGGCGTCCATCGTCGCCGCCGCGCGGGCGTCGGCCGGAACCCCGGACCACGGATGCCGGAGCCATGCCGCCGGACCCAGCAGCGTGACACCGACGGCCGGCACCGCCCACAGCACCGCACCCGCCTGGACGGCGCCGGACGCCCAGACGACACCCCGGCGCGCCGCCTCCTGACCCCGCACGGCGGCCAACAGGGCGACCCCGCACGCCAGATACGCCGGTACCGCCCAGTCGCCGGGCACCAGGACCCGCAGGACGCCGCCGATGCCGACGACCATGCACAGGGCGCCGGCCGCGGCCGTCCCCGTCGCGAGCTCCGGGCGGAACCGGGCCGCGCCCAGGGCGATCGCCGCCGCGAGGGCGAGGAGCGCCGCCGCACGGGCGGCGGCGCCCGGACCGGCCGCGCTCACGGAGAGCAGGTCGGCCGCCAGCACACCCCAGCCGCCCGTGCCGAACGCGCACACCACGGCGACGAGCCGCACCGGCCGGTCGGCCGCCCGCAGCGCGACCGCCGCGTCGAACGCCGCCGTCGACAGCACCGCGGCCGTGACCGTGTACGCCCCGCCGCCGACGGCGATCGTCCAGAGCAGCAACGGGAGTTGAGCGACCGCAAGGGCGGCCGGGCGGGGGAGCCGTACCGTGGCCGAGCCCGGCAGCGCGGCGAGCGCCGTGCCGTACGCGGCCCACAACACCGCCAACGCCGTCGACACGGCCGCCGCGTACGTCGTACCGTCCGCCGCCGTGAACGCCACCTCGTACAAGGCGTACGCGTCCAGCACCGTCAGCGCGAGACCGAGACCGGCGACCGACTCGGCCGTCGACCGCAGCCCCCGCCGCAGCAGCGCCACCGGCGCCCCGAGCACCGCCAGCGTGACCGCGCCCAGCACCAGGGACCGGCCGACGATGCCCAGATGACCCCAGCTGACCAGCGTGAACACCATCGCCGCGATGGTGAGCAGGAGGCCACCGAGCAGGAGAAGGACGTTCTGCACGCCGGGCGCGGTCGCCTCGGGACGAGGGGACGGCGCCGAAGGCGTCGGCGTCGGCCGGCTCGGCCACACCGGCGGGGCCTGCCGTACCGCCTGCTGAAGGGCGGCGACCAGCCAGGCGCGGCGGGCCAGCAACTGGGCCCGACGGGCGTCCAGTTGCTGTAGCTCGGTGTCGAGGAGGCGTAGCTCCTCGGCCGGGGGCGGAAAATGCGTCATGTTCCGGAGTGTGGTCCGCGTCACGTGCGACGACATGGGCGCACATACTCAGAACGTACTCAAATGCCGCCGCCCGGACGCCCGTGCGGGCACACTCGGCCCATGGACTGGACCCGGTACCGCTTCCGCACCCTGTGGGACCTGCCCGCACCCACCGCCCGCGTGTACGACACCCTGGAGCAGGCCGAGGACTACCCGCGCTGGTGGCCCCAGGTACGCGAGGTGAACCGGGTCGACGACACGAGCGGTGTCGTCCGCATCCGCTCCCTCCTCCCGTACGACCTGACCTTCACCGCACGTGAGGTGCGGCGCGATCCGGCCGCCGGCGTGCTGGAGATCGCGATGGCGGGCGACCTCGACGGCTGGGCGCGCTGGACCCTCACCGCCCACGGCTCCGGCACCCTCGCCCGCTACGACCAGGTGGTCCAGGTGAACAAGCCGCTGCTGCGCCGGTTCGCCGTCCCCGGACGGCCGGTGTTCCGCCTGAACCACCGGTTGATGATGCGGTCCGGACGGCGCGGCCTCATGGCCCACCTGCAAGCGGTTTGAAGGAAGCGCGGGGGGGCCTGTATGGTTCAGTGCGTTCCCGGGCGATTAGCTCAGTGGGAGAGCGCTTCGTTCACACCGAAGAGGTCACTGGTTCGAACCCAGTATCGCCCACCGGGAGAAGCCGGTCCGTTCCACGCGGACCGGCTTTTTCGTGTCGGCGCACGCCTCAGGCCGCCGCCGGCAGTTCCGGGCGCAGGGGCCACGAGGTGTCCACCGTCTCCGGAGTGCCGCTGCGCGCGAACCAGGCCTGGAGCCCCCGCGCCTGAGCCGCGTGCCAGGCCGTCTGCAGGGCGTGCAGATCGGCCGGGGTCAGCCGCTCCAGACGCGTCGCGAACCGTCGGCCGAGCGCCCGGACGACCTCCAGCGCGGCCAGCGCGTCCGCCGCCGCGTCGTGCGCCTCGGACAGCGTCACGCCGTAGTGCGCGCACAGGTCGGTGAGCGTGCGCCGACCCTTGCGGTAGCGGTCCAGGTGCTTGTCCAGGACCCGGGGGTCCAGCACCCGCAGCGGCGCCGCCTCCAGCCAGTGCTCCAGCGCCGAGGCGCGGTGCCTGCGCAGCTCACGGTCGAGCAGCGTCAGGTCGAACGGCGCGTTCATCACCACCAACGGGCGTGCCGCGGCGGCCTGTTCCGCGAGCAGCTCGGCTATCTCGAACATCACCGGCGACGGCCATCGGCCGTTGCGCTGCAGATGTTCGTCCGTCAGCCCGTGTACCTCCGTCGCCCCGGCCGGCACCGGCACGCCCGGGTTCACCAGCCAGCGGCTCACCCGCGGCCGCACCCCCGGCGCGTCCTGGACGACGAGGGCGGCCGACACGATCCGGTCGGTCTCCACGTCGACGCCCGTCGTCTCCGTGTCAAATGCGGCCAGCGGCCCCTCGTACCAGTACGTCATACCTACCCAACCCCTCGTTCACCCACGGCAGCTGACGCACCGTCTTCTGCCTGTTTGGTGATACCCGGGCTGTTTGCGCCGTACGCCGGAAGGACACAACACGGGTACGGGTCTTTGCAGTTCAGCGGCCCGTCACGGGGACTGGCTTTGCGTGGAAGGCTGTTGGTCATGGCGATAGCGCAGCCCGAGCGGGGCGGGCTGCTGCCCGAACACGCGGGGCTTCATCGCGGCACCCTCGCCACCACCGCCTGCATGGAGACACTGCAGGTGGGCTATCTGCACGCGGTCGCGGCGGCCGCGGGGTGCTCGCTGTCCCAGCCGTTCCCGGACAACGGCATCGACTGGCATGTCAGCCACAGCGCGCCCGGCCACACCGTCGACGACGAGGTCACCATCAAGGTGCAGCTCAAGGCCACCTACCAGGTGCGGCCCAACCCGCCGGGCCGCTTCTTCTCCTTCACCCTCGACAACGACCACCTGCGCAAGCTCGCCCGCAGCCCGGTCTCGGTGCACAAGATCCTCGTCGTGATGCTCGTGCCCAGATCCCAGGACGACTGGCTGCGCGCCAGCCACGACCGACTCGACCTGCGGCACTGCTGCTACTGGGTCAATCTCGCCGGCCACCCGATCACCGGCCGGACCCGGACCACCGTGCGGATACCGACCACACGCATCTTCGACGACCGGGCGCTGTGCGAGATCATGACGCGGGCCGGGACGGGAGGCAGACCATGATCCACCGCCCCCTCGACGAGCCACTTCGGCCCGTACGACCGCACCCCGAGCCCCACTGGGACCAGTCCCCGCAGCCCGGCGAGGTCGACCCGGCCGTCCTGGGCGCCCTGCTGCGCCGGCACGGGTGGCAGCGGCGCGGCGGCGCCGCCGGACGCTACGGCCGCTGGACCCCGCCCGGCCCGGGCGGCGGCGGGACCAGCCTGCTCGTGCCCGAGAGCCGCGCCTTCCCCGACAGCGACGACCTGCTCGGCGAGGCGCTCCTCGCGCTCTCCCGCAGCGGCACGCCCTCCGCGCGCGAGGTGCTCGTCGGGCTCGCCGTGCCGAGCGACGAGATCCGCTGGTGGCGGGACGCGCCGAGCGGACCCGCCGGGGCCGCCTCCTGGACCGTCGAGGAGGAACTGCGCGGGGCGGCCCGCCAGCTGCTGCTCGCCGGCGCGCTCGCCACCCGCGCGCGTGCGGGCTACTACGGCGCCCGACACCGGCGCGCGGCCCTCGCCACCCTGGAGAGCGTCCTCGTCGGCTCCGCGGCCGGTGGACGCAGCCTGACGGCCTTCGCGCCCGTCGCGGGCGCCCGCCCGCTCGCCGTCCGCCTCCACCAGGCCCTGTACGCCGTCCGCGAGGCCATCGACTACCAACGGGCCACCGGTGGCATGGACGCCTTCGACGGCGCCGTGGAGGCCGGCGCCAGCCGCGAGCTCACCGAGGCGCTCATCGCCCTCGTGCGGGGCGCCGAGGGCGCCCGGATCGCCGTCGAGTGGTCGCCCGCCGCCGGAGTCCCCGAGGACTGCGCCGCGAATGACGAGCCGGTCGAGTTCTCGCCCGGCGACCTGCCCGTGCTGCGCGAGGCCGGCGCCCGCTATCTGCGCGAGGAGCCCTCCGTGCCCGTGCGGGTCACCGGCACCGTGGTCCGGATGCGCAGGTCGGGACCGCGCGGCGAGGGCAGCATCCGGCTGCGGGTGCTGGCCGGCGCCGAGATCCCGCACGTCCGCCTCACCCTCGACGAGGAGGACTACCGCATCGCCGGACAGGCCCACCTGGTCGGACTGCCGGTACGGGTGCAGGGCCGGCTGGAGAGCAGGGGCGGGTTCCGCAGGCTCACCGGCGCGAGCGGAGTCGTCCCCGTGCAGGTGGAGGAGGCCGAGCGCGACCGGCTGATGAAGTCCTTGCAGGAGAACCTGGACTTTTTCGAGGAGGCGTGCGGGGGCGAGGACTGAGGGTAACCGTTTAGCGGTCGGCGGGTGCGGGTCGGTACGATCCCCTATTGCGCGCGCTCACGGTATGGCGCCGCACCCACCTTCAGTCAGGAGAGACCGGTGTCAGACGTCCGTGTGATCATCCAACGCGATTCCGAGCGGGAAGAGCGCACGGTGACGACGGGCACCACGGCCGCCGACCTCTTCGCCGGCGAGCGCTCGATCATCGCCGCGCGCGTGGCCGGCGAGCTCAGGGACCTGTCGTACGTGCTCGCCGACGGCGAGGAGGTCGAGGGCGTCGAGATCTCCTCCGCCGACGGGCTCAACATCCTGCGCCACTCCACCGCGCATGTGATGGCCCAGGCCGTGCAGGAGCTCTTCCCCGAGGCCAAGCTGGGCATCGGCCCGCCGGTCAAGGACGGCTTCTACTACGACTTCGACGTCGAGAAGCCGTTCACGCCCGAGGACCTCAAGGCCGTCGAGAAGAAGATGCAGGAGATCCAGAAGCGCGGGCAGAGGTTCGCGCGTCGGGTCACCTCTGACGACGCAGCCCGAGAGGAATTGGCCGACGAGCCCTACAAGCTGGAGCTCATCGGCCTCAAGGGCAACGCCGCGCAGGCCGCCGAGGGCGCTGACGCCGAGGTCGGCGCCGGCGAGCTGACGATCTACGACAACCTCGACGCCAAGACCGGCGAGCTGTGCTGGAAGGACCTCTGCCGCGGTCCGCACCTGCCCACCACCCGCAACATCCCGGCGTTCAAGCTGATGCGCTCGGCCGCCGCGTATTGGCGTGGGAGCGAGAAGAACCCGCAGCTCCAGCGCATCTACGGCACCGCCTGGCCGACCAAGGACGAGCTGAAGGCGTACCTCGACTTCCTCATCGAGGCCGAGAAGCGCGACCACCGCAAGCTCGGCGCCGAGCTGGACCTCTTCTCCATCCCGGAGGAGCTGGGATCCGGCCTGGCCGTCTTCCACCCCAAGGGCGGCATCATCCGGCGCGAGATGGAGACCTACTCGCGCCGACGCCACGAGGACGCGGACTACGAGTTCGTCAACACCCCGCACATCTCGAAGGAAAACCTCTTCGTGACCTCGGGGCACCTGCCGAACTACGCGGACGCGATGTTCCCGCCGCTGGAGTTCGATGGGCAGAACTACCGCCTCAAGGCGATGAACTGTCCCATGCACAACCTGATCTTCAAGGCACGCGGCCGCTCCTACCGCGAGCTGCCGCTGCGGCTCTTCGAGTTCGGCACGGTTTACCGCTACGAGAAGTCGGGCGTCGTGCACGGCCTGACCCGCGCCCGAGGCTTCACGCAGGACGACTCGCACATCTACTGCACCAAGGAGCAGATGCCGGGCGAGCTGGACTCGCTGCTCACCTTCGTGCTGGATCTGCTGCGCGACTACGGCCTGGACGACTTCGAGCTGGAGCTGTCCACCCGCGACGACTCCCCGAAGTTCATCGGCGAGGACGCGGAGTGGGAGGAGGCGACCGACGCGCTGCGGCAGGCAGCCGAGAAGCAGGGCCTCCCGCTGGTTCCCGATCCCGGCGGTGCCGCGTACTACGGCCCGAAGATCTCCGTGCAGGCCAAGGACGCCATCGGCCGCTCCTGGCAGATGTCCACCATCCAGGTCGACTTTCAGCAGCCCAAGCGGTTCCAACTCGAGTACACGGCCGCGGACGGCTCCAAGCAGCAGCCGGTCATGATCCACCGCGCCCTGTTCGGCTCCATCGAGCGGTTCTTCGCGGTCCTCCTGGAGCACTACGCGGGCGCCTTCCCGGCATGGCTGGCCCCGGTCCAGGCGATCGGCATCCCGATCGGCGACGGGCACGTGGAGTACCTGGAGAAGTTCGCCGCGGCCGCGAAGAAGCAGGGGCTGCGGGTGGAGGTCGACTCCTCCTCCGACCGTATGCAGAAGAAGATCCGCAACGCCCAGAAGCAGAAGGTGCCCTTCATGGTCATCGCGGGCGACGAGGACATGTCGGCCGGTTCGGTGTCCTTCCGCTACCGCGACGGCTCGCAGGAGAACGGCATCCCCTTCGACGAGGCCATCGCGAAGATCGCGAAGGTCGTCGAGGAGCGGACGCAGGTCTGACGTGTACGCGTGTGGGGCCCCGGGTGACGTCAGCCGCCCAGGGGCCCCACGTCGTCCCCGGAACGCGCGAAGCGCCGCATCAGATACGACGAGAACGACCCGGCCACCGCACCCAGCAGGGCCAGACCGCAGCCCATCAGGACCACCGCGACCAGCCGTCCCATCAAGGTGACGGGAACGACGTCGCCGTAACCCACGGTCGCCAGTGTGGAGGCCGCCCACCACAGCGCGTCGCCGAACGTGCGGATCGACGCGTCCGGGGCGTGGTGCTCGTAGTGGTACACGGCCAGGGCGGCGGACACACCGAGCAGTGTGGACGCCATGCTTGCGTACAGCATCACCCGTCCCTGAAGGGACAGCCGGGGTTCCGCCGCGCGACGGTCCTGCATGGCGTCGTAGACCCGCACGATGCGCACGGGCCGCAGCAGAGGCAGCACGACCACCAGCGAGTCCAGCCAGTGCCGGCGGACGAAGCCCGGCCCCTCGCCGCTCAGCCGCCAGCGCACCGCGTAATCCACGATGAACAGCGCCCAGCACCCGTACAGGACGGCCAGACACAGATCGAGCACCGGCCCGGGCAGGCCCTCATCCAGAACCCGCACGGCGTACGAGGCCAGAAAGAGCAGGGAGGCGACCGCGAGCGGAGGCCCTGCCCGCCGCTCCCAGCGTGCCGTCGGGTTGTCGTCGTCCATCGGCCAAGCTTGGCCGAGGCGCTCTTGCACGCAGCCCCGGCGACACGCCGCGAACGGGCGAAGCCATATGCTGCCTTGCATGACGAGTGAGCCGGAGCAGCAGATCGGAGTGGGGACGCAGGACGCGTTCCAGCGCCTGTGGACGCCCCACCGGATGGCATACATCCAGGGCGAGAACAAGCCGACCGGCCCGGGGGCCGAGGACGGCTGCCCGTTCTGCTCGATCCCGGCGAAGTCCGACGAGGACGGGCTGATCGTCCGGCGCGGTGAGCATGTGTACGCGGTGCTGAACCTCTACCCGTACAACGGCGGCCACCTGATGACCGTCCCCTACCGGCACGTGGCCGACTACACCGATCTGACGGTGCCCGAGACCGCGGAGCTCGCCGAGCTGACCAAACAGGCGATGACGGCCCTGCGCACCGCGTCCGGCGCGCACGGTTTCAACATCGGCATGAACCAGGGGACCGTCGCGGGCGCCGGCATCGCCGCTCACCTCCACCAGCACATCGTGCCCCGCTGGGGCGGCGACACGAACTTCATGCCGGTGGTCGGTCACACCCGCGTGCTGCCCCAACTCCTCGCGGACACAAGGAAGATGCTGGCAGAAGCCTGGCCGACGGCTTCCTGACGGCGGTGCCTTTGCGGCCGAGGCCAACTCAGCAGCCCGTCCGGCGCTTGAGGACGAGGCCCCTTTAAGGGCCGTAGGGGGGTCTGGGGGCACAGCCCCCAGGGCCGGTCACCCATCCCACCCGCGCAAAAAGCGGCCCAACCGCCGGAGGCCTACGCGTCGTAGGTGTCCGCCTTCTTCGGAGACACCTCCTGGACCGCCCCGCTCAGGGCCGCCGCCCGCGAGCTGAACTTGTCCACGTCGACGTCATGCTCGCGGAGCACCCTCAGCGTCGCCCTGTGCACCGCGCGCAGCACCGGCGTGGCGGCGCGCAGCGCGTCGTCGGCCATGAAGCGGTGCCTCCAGGGCTGGTCCGCCCAGGCGTGCCGCAGGCCGAAGGGCTCGGGCAGGCCTATCGAGCCGCCGAGCCACTTCAGCACCGGCGGATACCAGCTGATCGTGGCGCGCGCGGCGAGCCGGACGACCTCGTCGGTGGTGACCAGCGGCAGCTTGACCTTCCGGGTCTCCCAGAAGCGGACGGTCTTGGCGACCTCCTTGGTGGGCGCCGTCGGCTTGGCGCTGAACAGTCCGTTGACCGGCCCCAGGGCATGCCCGGTGACCTCGATGCGCAGGGTCTCCTTGAGCACCGTCACGGTGATCATCAGGGTCAGGATCAGATTGCCGTTCCACAGGTGCGGCCACTGCACGCCCAGGTAGTGGCGGTCGCCGCTGTCGAACTGCTGGTTGTTGCAGATGTCCTCCACGGCCCTGGGCTTGACCTGGTAGGCCTCGACGTCGGTCCCCTCGGGCCTGGACACCTCCTTGGCGCCCTCGCCCACATGCGTGACGATCCAGTGCCGTACCTGAGGCTCCGGGAAGCCGCCGGTCTTCAGGCTCTGCCGGTGCAGCACACTCAGCTCGTCGTGGATCGCCCGGACCACGGTCCAGCTGCGGAACTCGTGGATGCCCTTGACGGGGTCGAGCGGCGCCAACTCCTCCGCGAGGTGCCAGGAGCCCCAGCGGGTGCCCATGCCGAGGATGCCCTTGGGACCGGCGTAGAAGACCGAGTTGGACTGCTGCTCGGCGCTGAGCCTGGCCAGGGACTGACGCAGCTGCTCGGCCGCGGCCTGGTCGGGACTGGTCGGCACGGCCTCGGGGACCTTCGCCCCGACGGTGCCGCCGGAGAGCAGGCCGTCCCAGGCCTCGCGCAGGTCCTTCGCGGTGCTCTCGCAGACCCGCTTGGCCAGGAACCAGCCGGCCACGGGGGCCACGATGCACCCGCGCGCGTACCACCCGGCCAAGCCGGTGAACGGCATCCGGACCAGGAAGATCACGGCGAGGGCGCCGACGGCGACCAGCAGGCCGGTGCCGAGGCCGGATATCCGCTTGTTGTCCGTCTTGCCCATGGTGGCGCGGAGCTGGAAGACGAGCAGCCAGACCAGCAGGCCGGGCAGGAAGAGCACGCCGCACAGCAGCATCAGGGCGGTCAGCTTGGTGTCCCGCTCCCGGCGGATGCGGTTGGCCGCGAGACAGTGCTCGACGACGACCTGGGGCTCGCTGCCGAAGGACTGGATGAGCGGCGCGCGGCCGACGCCCAGCATGCGGTCGATGACCGCCTGCGAGTACGCCTCACCGAAGTTGGGGCGGAAGATCTTCGCCCACTTCCGGCCGTCCTTGACCGTCGACTGGTGCCACTCGTTGTCGGCCTTCTTGATCTCCTCCATCGGGGTGTCCCGGTAGGCCGCCGAAGCCAGTGCGAACGTCGGGGCACCGCCCGCGCCGCCCGCCCGGGGCACCTGTGGCCCGAAGAAGTCCTCCACGGTCATTCCCGCCCCCACTCGCCGCCGTCCCGCTCCTGCGGCTTTCCCGACTTCCGTGCTCCGCACACCTGTTGATCAGGTCATCAGGGTAGCCCCAGCCACTGACATGCGTCGGCGGACGACCGAAGCCGCCCGCCGATGCGGAGGATCATCTTCCACACGCGTCACTTGAGTGGGGACCAGCCCCAACCGTCAGCTGTCCTGAGCCTGTTGGCGGAGCTTCTCGGCCACCTGCGGCGGCATCGGCTCGTGCCGGGCATAGGCGCGGTGGAAGCGGGCCGTGCCGTGCGAGAGGGAACGCAGATCGACGGCGTACCGGCCGATCTCGATCTCGGGGACCTCGGCCCGTACGAGCGTGCGCCCGCCGCTGGTCTGTTCCGTGCCCAGCACCCGGCCGCGCCGCCCCGACAGGTCGCTCATCACGGCGCCCACGTAGGCGTCACCGACCAGGACGGTCACCTCGGCCACCGGCTCGAGGAGATGGATCCGGGCGTCGGCGGCCGCCTCCCGCAGGGCGAGCGCGCCGGCCGTCTGGAACGCGGCGTCGGAGGAGTCCACCGAGTGCGCCTTGCCGTCGAGCAGCGTGATCCGGACGTCGACCAGCGGATGCCCGGCCGCCAGCCCCTTCGCAGCCTGGGCCCGTACGCCCTTCTCGACGGACGGGATGAACTGGCGCGGCACCGCGCCGCCGACGACCTTGTCCACGAACTCGATGCCCGAGCCGCCCGGCAGCGGTTCCACCTCGATCTCGCAGATCGCGTACTGGCCGTGCCCGCCGGACTGCTTCACATGCCGTCCGCGCCCGGCGGACTTCGCCGCGAACGTCTCCCGCAGGGAGACCTTGTGCGGGACGACGTCGACCTGGACGCCGTAGCGGGAGCGCAGTCGCTCCAGGGCGACGTCCGAGTGGGCCTCGCCGAGGCACCACAGGACCACCTGGTGGGTGTGCTGGTTCTGCTCCAGGCGCATCGTCGGGTCCTCCGCGACCAGCCGGCCCAGACCCTGCGAGAGCTTGTCCTCGTCGGCCTTGCTGTGCGCCTGGATGGCGAGCGGAAGCAGCGGGTCGGGCATCTGCCAGGGCTCCATGAGGAGTGGGTCGTCCTTGGCGGAGAGCGTGTCGCCGGTCTCCGCGCGGCCGAGTTTCGCCACGCACGCGAGGTCGCCCGCGATGGCGTGCGTCAGGACCCGCTGCTGCTTTCCGAACGGCGCGGACAGCGCGCCGATGCGTTCGTCCACGTCGTGGTCCTCGTGCCCGCGGTCGGCCAGGCCGTGCCCGGAGACGTGGACGGTCTCGTCGGGGTGCAGGGTGCCGGAGAAGACGCGCACGAGGGAGACGCGGCCGACGTAGGGGTCGGAGGAGGTCTTCACGACCTCCGCGACCAGCGGACCGTCCGGATCGCAGCGCTTCAGCTCGCGCGGGGCGCCGTCGACGGTCGTCACGCGCGGCGCCTCGCGCTCCAGGGGCGTCGGGAAGCCCCTGGTGACCAGCTCCAGCAGCTCGACGGTGCCGAGACCCTGGCGGGCGCCGTCGGCGGCGGGGGCGGCCGCCAGGACGGGAAAGAACGTGCCGCGTGCGACGGCCCGCTCCAGGTCCTCGATGAGCGTCCTGACGTCGATCTGCTCGCCGCCGAGGTAGCGGTCCATGAGGGTCTCGTCCTCGCTCTCGGCGATGATCCCCTCGATCAGCCGGTTGCGGGCCTCCTCGAGGTCCGGCAGCTGGTCCTCGCCCGGCTCGGCCTCCTTGCGTTCGCCGGAGGAGTAGTCGAACAGTTTCTGGGACAGCAGCCCGGTCAGCCCGGTCACGGAGGCGTGCCCGTCCGGGCCCTCGGGTCCGCGCAGCGGCAGATACAGCGGAAGGACCGCGTCCGGATCGTCGCCGCCGAAGGCCTCCGCGCAGGTGCGGGTCATCTCCTCGAAGTCCGCGCGGGCGGCCTCCAGGTGCGTGACCACGATCGCGCGGGGCATGCCGACGGCCGCGCACTCGTCCCACACCATGCGGGTCGAGCCGTCCACGCCGTCCGACGCCGAGACGACGAAGAGGGCCGCGTCCGCTGCACGCAGACCGGCCCTGAGTTCCCCGACGAAGTCGGCGTATCCGGGGGTGTCGAGAAGGTTGATCTTGATGCCGTCCCATTCGACGGGCACCAGGGAGAGCTGCACCGAGCGCTGCTGCCGGTGCTCGATCTCGTCGTAGTCGGAGACGGCGGTGCCGTCCTCCACGCGGCCCGCGCGGTTGACCGCTCCCGCCGTGAGCGCGAGAGCCTCCACCAAGGTCGTCTTGCCGGATCCGGAGTGGCCGACCAGCACCACATTCCGTACGGACGCGGGGTGGTCGGCCGCTGTAGCCCTGCCGGCGGCTCCGGGGTGTGCGTTCGCCTTGTCGCCCATTTCCTTGCCTCCCGTGCACGGTGAGGTCACTGGGGCGCGGGCACCACGGCCCCGCGTGCGATGGCGGCTCCGGCGACGCCCGCGGTCCTTCGAGCTTTCCACTCCCGTCACCCCGCGTCCATACGGCGGACGCGACCCGTCCGTGACCCGGATGCCGTCGGCCCGTGCCGCGGGGGTCCGTGACACGGGGGTCCGGGTGCCCGACCGTCGCACACACGCGCGCGTGGCTACGATGGGCCAGCCGGTGGCCAGCAGGGGCCGCACGGCCACACCGAACCCTCGGGAAGGCCATGCTGAACAAGTACGCGCGTGCATTCTTCACGCGTGTCCTCACACCGTTCGCCGCGTTTCTCATCCGCCGGGGCGTGAGCCCGGACACGGTCACACTCCTCGGTACCGCCGGAGTGATGGCGGGCGCGCTGGTCTTCTTCCCGAGAGGGGAGTTCTTCTGGGGCACGATCGTCATCACGCTCTTCGTGTTCTCCGACCTCGTCGACGGCAACATGGCCCGCCAGCTGGGCCGCACCAGCCGCTGGGGGGCCTTCCTGGACTCCACGCTGGACCGGGTCGCCGACGGCGCGATCTTCGGCGGCTTCGCGCTCTGGTACGCGGGCAACGGCGACGACAACGTCCTGTGCGCCGTGTCGATCTTCTGTCTGACCAGCGGCCAGGTGGTGTCGTACACGAAGGCGCGCGGCGAGTCGATCGGGCTGCCGGTCGCCGTCAACGGGCTCGTGGAGCGCGCGGAGCGGCTCGTGATCTCCCTGGTCGCGGCCGGTCTGGCGGGGCTGCACACGTTCGGCGTGCCCGGCATCCAGGCGCTGCTGCCGATCGCGCTGTGGATCGTCGCCGCGGGCAGCCTGGTCACGCTGATCCAGCGGGTGGTCACGGTGCGGCGGGAGTCGGCCGAGGCGGAGGCCGCCGCGGCGCAGGAGGGCCAGGGACACGAGGTTCAGGGACACGAGGCCCAGGGACACGAGGTTCAGGGACACGAGGCCCAGGGGAGCGAGGCCGCGAAGTGAGCGCCCAGGAGCGCCTGACCGACGCGCTGTACGGCCTCGGCTGGAGCACCGTCAAGAAGCTCCCCGAGCCCGTCGCCGTGCGTCTCGGGCGCACCGTCGCCGACGTCGCGTGGAAGCGGCGCGGCAAGGGCGTGCAGCGGCTGGAGAGCAACTACGCGCGCGTGGTGCCGGACGCGAGCCCGGAGCGCCTCGCCGAGCTCTCGCGCGCGGGCATGCGCTCCTATCTGCGCTACTGGATGGAGTCCTTCCGGCTGCCGGCCTGGAGCGCGGAGCGCGTCCGTGGCGGCTTCGACCCCAAGGACGTCCACTACCTGACCGACGGCATCGCCTCCGACCGGGGCGTCATCCTCGCGCTGCCGCACATGGGCAACTGGGACCTGGCCGGCGCCTGGGTCACCACCAAGTTGGAGACGCCGTTCACCACGGTCGCCGAACGCCTCAAGCCGGAGACGCTGTACGACCGGTTCGTCGCCTACCGGGAGGGCCTCGGCATGGAGGTGCTGCCGCACACCGGCGGCACCGCCTTCGGCACGCTGGCCCGGCGGCTGCGCGACGGCGGCCTGGTCTGCCTGGTCGCCGAGCGCGACCTGTCCGCCTCCGGCGTCGAGGTGGACTTCTTCGGGGACCGGACCCGGATGCCCGCCGGACCGGCCCTGCTCGCCCAGCAGACCGGCGCGCTGCTGCTGCCCGTCACCCTCTGGTACGACGACTCGCCCGTCATGAAGGGGCGCGTGCATCCCCCGATCGAGGTACCCGAGACAGGTACGCGGGCCGAGAAGACGTCTGTCATGACACAGGCGCTGGCAGACGCCTTCGCCACCGGCATCGCCGACCACCCGGAGGACTGGCACATGCTCCAGCGTTTGTGGCTCGCGGACCTGGAACCCCGCCCGTCGGACGGGGACCTGCGTTGAGAATCGGCATCGTCTGCCCGTACTCCTGGGACGTCCCGGGCGGCGTCCAGTTCCACATCCGCGACCTCGCCGAGTACTTCATCCGGCTCGGTCACGAGGTGTCCGTCCTGGCCCCCGCCGACGACGACACCCCGCTGCCCCCGTACGTCGTCTCGGCAGGCCGCGCGGTCCCGGTGCCGTACAACGGCTCGGTGGCCCGGCTCAACTTCGGCTTCCTGTCCGCCGCGCGCGTGCGGCGCTGGCTGCACGACGGCGGGTTCGACGTCGTGCACATCCATGAGCCGACCTCACCGTCGCTCGGCCTGCTGACCTGCTGGGCGGCGTCGGGGCCGATCGTGGCCACCTTCCACACGTCCAACCCGCGCTCGCGCGCCATGATCGCCGCGTACTCGATCCTCCAGGCCGCCCTGGAGAAGATCAGCGCGCGGATCGCGGTCAGCGAGTACGCCCGGCGCACGCTGGTGGAGCACCTCGGCGGGGACGCCGTGGTCATCCCCAACGGCGTCGACGTCGACTTCTTCGCCCGGGCCGAGCCCAACCCCGCCTGGCAGGGCGACACGATCGGCTTCGTGGGGCGCATCGACGAGCCCCGCAAGGGCCTGCCGGTGCTGATGAAGGCCCTGCCGCGGATCTTCGCCGAGCGGCCGGCCGCCCGACTGCTGGTCGCGGGCCGCGGCGACGAGGAGGAGGCGGTGGCCGACCTCCCCGAGGAGCTGCATGCGCGCGTGGAGTTCCTCGGCATGGTCAGCGACGAGGACAAGGCACGGTTCCTGCGCAGCGTCGATCTGTACGTGGCGCCCAACACCGGCGGCGAGAGCTTCGGCATCATCCTCGTCGAGGCCATGTCGGCGGGCGCTCCCGTGCTCGCCTCCGACCTCGACGCCTTCGCCCAGGTCCTCGACCAGGGGGCGGCGGGCGAGCTGTTCCCCAACGAGGACGCGGACGCGCTGGCCGAGGCGGCGGTACGGCTGCTGGGCGACCCCGCCCGGCGGGCCGAACTGCGGGAACGGGGCAGCTCCCATGTCCGGCGCTTCGACTGGTCGACCGTCGGCGCGGACATCCTGTCCGTGTACGAGACGGTGACGGCCGGCGCGGCGGCGGTGGCGGCCGACGACGACCGGGGAGCGGCGGGAACAGCCGGCCTGCGGGCCCGGCTCGGGCTGGCGCGGGACTGACCGCTGCCCCGGCGCCGTAGGACGCCCCGGTAGCCTTGCCGCCCGTGACCGCAACCCTGATCTGGACCCTGGTCGTCCTCGTCGCCGTCGGCCTCTACCTGAGCTGGACGGCGGGGCGGCTGGACCGGCTGCACGCTCGTATCGATGCAGCCCGCGCCGCGCTGGACGCGCAACTGCTGCGCCGGGCGTCCGTGGCCCAGGAACTGGCCACCTCCAAGGTCCTGGACCCGGCCGCCTCGATCGTCCTGTACGAGGCCGCGCATGCCGCCCGGCAGGCCGAGGAGGAGCAGCGGGAGGTCGCCGAGAGCGAGCTCAGCCAGGCCCTGCGGGCCGTCTTCGCGGACGCGCGGCAACTGGACGTCGTACGCGAGGCGCCCGGGGGAGACGCGGCGGCCCGCGAGCTCGCGGAGGCCGTCCGCCGGGTCCCCATGGCCCGCCGCTTCCACAACGACGCGGTGGGCGCGGCCCGCCGCCTGCGCGAACACCGCAAGGTCCGCTGGTTCCGCCTGGCCGGCCACGCCCCGTTCCCGATGGCCTTCGAAATGGACGACGAACCCCCGCCCGCCCTGTCCGAGCGCGCGAGCTGACCAGGACCGGGACCGGGAGAACACCGGCCAGGTGAGCGCCGGGTTCGGCGAGAGCAGCGAAAAGGATCCACCGGCTGTTCATTGGCCCTTGCTGTGGACTGGTCCATTCGCGTTTCCTCGGTGGTGCAGAAATCCTCTTTTCAACGAGTGAGGTCACCCCGTGTCCAGCACGATCTCCGAAAACCAGACCCCCGAGACCGGCACCGCGCGCGTGAAGCGCGGGATGGCCGAGCAGCTCAAGGGCGGCGTGATCATGGACGTCGTCACGCCGGAGCAGGCGAAGATCGCCGAGGACGCGGGCGCCGTCGCCGTCATGGCGCTGGAGCGGGTCCCGGCCGACATCCGCAAGGACGGCGGCGTGGCCCGGATGTCCGACCCGGACATGATCGAGGGCATCATCGAGGCCGTGTCCATCCCGGTGATGGCCAAGTCCCGCATCGGCCACTTCGTCGAGGCGCAGGTGCTGCAGTCCCTCGGCGTCGACTACATCGACGAGTCCGAGGTCCTCACCCCGGCCGACGAGGTCAACCACTCCGACAAGTGGGCCTTCACGACCCCCTTCGTCTGTGGCGCCACCAACCTGGGCGAGGCCCTGCGCCGCATCGCCGAGGGCGCCGCGATGATCCGCTCCAAGGGCGAGGCCGGCACCGGCAACGTCGTCGAGGCCGTCCGTCACCTGCGCCAGATCAAGAACGAGATCGCCCGCCTGCGCGGCTACGACAACAACGAGCTGTACGCCGCCGCCAAGGACCTGCGCGCCCCCTACGAGCTGGTCAAGGAGGTCGCCGAGCTCGGCAAGCTCCCGGTGGTGCTGTTCTCCGCCGGAGGCGTCGCCACCCCGGCCGACGCCGCGCTGATGCGCCAGCTCGGCGCCGAGGGCGTCTTCGTCGGCTCCGGCATCTTCAAGTCCGGCGACCCGGCCAAGCGCGCCGCCGCCATCGTGAAGGCCACCACCTTCTACGACGACCCGAAGATCATCGCGGACGCCTCCCGCAACCTGGGCGAGGCCATGGTCGGCATCAACTGCGACACCCTGCCCGAGGCCGAGCGCTACGCCAACCGCGGCTGGTAATCGCCCCCATGAGCAACGAAGCCCCTGTCATAGGCGTCCTGGCCCTCCAGGGCGACGTACGGGAGCACCTCATCGCCCTGGCCGCGGCCGACGCCGTGGCCAGGCCGGTCAGGCGCCCCGAGGAACTCGCCGAGGTCGACGGTCTCGTCATCCCCGGCGGGGAGTCCACCACCATCTCCAAGCTGGCCGTCCTCTTCGGCGTGATGGAGCCGCTACGCGCGCGTGTGCGCAACGGCATGCCCGTCTACGGCACCTGCGCCGGCATGATCATGCTCGCCGACAAGATCCTCGACCCGCGCTCGGGCCAGGAGACCATCGGCGGCATCGACATGATCGTGCGGCGCAACGCCTTCGGCCGCCAGAACGAGTCCTTCGAGGCCGCACTCGACGTGCGCGGCATCACGGGCGATCCTGTGGAGGGCGTCTTCATCCGCGCCCCCTGGGTCGAGTCCGTGGGCGCCGGGACCGAGGTGCTCGCCGAGCACGACGGTCACATCGTCGCGGTCCGTCAGGGCAACGCGCTCGCCACGTCGTTCCACCCGGAGCTGACCGGCGACCACCGCGTGCACGCCCTGTTCGTCGACATGGTGCGCGCGAACCGGGCGGCGGAGTCCTTGTAGGATCTCTGGGGTTCGTTCATCGATGGGTTACGCGAAGGAGACAGGCAGATGTCCGGCCACTCTAAATGGGCTACGACGAAGCACAAGAAGGCCGTGATCGACGCCAAACGCGGCAAGCTCTTCGCGAAGCTGATCAAGAACATCGAGGTCGCGGCCCGGATGGGCGGCGTCGACATCGAGGGCAACCCGACGCTCTACGACGCCATCCAGAAGGCGAAGAAGCAGTCGGTTCCGAACAAGAACATCGACTCCGCGGTCAAGCGCGGCGGCGGTCTCGAGGCCGGCGGCGCCGACTACGAGACGATCATGTACGAGGGCTACGGCCCCAACGGCGTCGCGGTGCTCATCGAGTGCCTCACCGACAACCGCAACCGCGCCGCCTCCGACGTCCGCGTCGCCATGACCCGCAACGGCGGCTCCATGGCCGACCCGGGCTCGGTGTCCTACCTCTTCAACCGCAAGGGCGTCGTCATCGTCCCCAAGGGCGAGCTGACCGAGGACGACGTGCTCGGCGCGGTCCTCGACGCGGGCGCCGAGGAGGTCAACGACCTCGGTGAGTCCTTCGAGGTCATCAGCGAGGCCACCGACATGGTCGCGGTCCGCACCGCCCTCCAGGAGGCCGGCGTCGACTACGACTCCGCCGAGGCCAACTTCGTCCCGACCATGCAGGTCGAGCTGGACGAGGAGGGCGCGAAGAAGATCTTCAAGCTGATCGACGCACTCGAGGACAGCGACGACGTGCAGAACGTCTTCGCCAACTTCGACGTCAGCGACGAGGTCATGGAGAAGGTCGACGCGTAGCGCTGCCGCGAACTGAGCGGATCCGTCGGGCCGGTGGGGACACGTCCTACCGGCCCGACGTCGTTGTCAGTGCCAGCGGATAGCCTGGCGACCATCGGAGATCTTCAGCTGCGAAAGGGTGGGGGCGTGCGCGTACTCGGGGTGGACCCCGGACTGACGCGGTGCGGTGTCGGCGTCGTCGAGGGGGTCGCGGGCCGGCCGCTCACCATGCTCGGCGTCGGTGTCGTACGCACGCCCGCGGACGCCGAGTTGGGGCAGCGCCTGGTCGCCGTGGAGCAGGGCATAGAGAGCTGGCTGGACGAGTACCGGCCCGAATTCGTCGCCGTGGAGCGCGTGTTCAGCCAGCACAACGTGCGCACGGTCATGGGCACCGCCCAGGCCAGCGCCGTCGCCATGCTGTGCGCCGCCCGCCGCGGCATCCCCGTCGCCCTGCACACCCCCAGCGAGGTCAAGGCCGCCGTCACCGGCAGCGGGCGCGCGGACAAGGCACAGGTCGGCACCATGGTCACGCGTCTGCTCCGGCTCGACGCCCCGCCCAAGCCGGCCGACGCCGCCGACGCCCTCGCGCTCGCCATCTGCCACATCTGGCGCGCCCCCGCGCAGAACCGACTCCAGCAGGCCGTCGCCCTGCACGCAGCCAAAGCACCGATGACATCGAAAGGCCGTACGGCATGATCGCCTTCGTCAGCGGCACGGTCGCCGCACTCGCTCCCGATCTCGCGGTGGTCGAGGTGGGCGGCGTGGGCATGGCCGTCCAGTGCACCCCGAACACGCTGTCCACCCTCCGGCTCGGCCGGCCGGCCAAGCTCGCCACCTCCCTCGTCGTACGGGAGGACTCGCTGACCCTGTACGGCTTCGTGGACGACGACGAACGCCAGGTCTTCGAGCTGCTGCAGACCGCGAGCGGGGTCGGCCCCAGGCTGGCCCAGGCCATGCTGGCGGTGCACACCCCGGACGCCCTGCGCCGAGCGGTGGCCGCGGGGGACGAGAAGGCGCTCATGGCCGTCCCCGGTATCGGCAAGAAGGGCGCGCAGAAGCTGCTGCTGGAGTTCAAGGACCGGCTGGGCGCGCCGGTGGGCGCCCCCGCGGTCGGCGCCCCGGTCACCAGCGGCTGGCGCGACCAACTGCACGCCGCCCTGATCGGCCTCGGGTACGCCACCCGCGAGGCCGACGAGGCGGTCGCCGCCGTGACCCCGCAGGCCGAGGCCGCCGCCGGCGCGCCCCAGGTGGGCCAGCTGCTGAGGGCCGCCCTGCAGACCCTGAACCGCGCCCGCTAGGAGAACACCAGTGAACTGGGACGACACGACCGACGAGAGTGCCCCCGAGCGGCTCGTCGGCCCCGCCGCGGACCGGCTGGTGGGCTCTGTCGCCGACGGCGAGGACCAGGCCGTCGAGGCCGCCCTGCGCCCCAAGGACCTGGGCGAGTTCATCGGCCAGGAGAAGGTCCGCGAACAGCTCGACCTGGTCCTGCGCGCCGCACGCGCGCGGGGCGCGACCGCCGACCACGTGCTGCTCTCCGGCGCCCCCGGCCTCGGCAAGACCACCCTCTCGATGATCATCGCCGCCGAGATGGGCGCCCCGATCCGCATCACCTCCGGCCCCGCCATCCAGCACGCCGGCGACCTTGCCGCGATCCTCTCCTCCCTCCAGGAGGGCGAGGTCCTCTTCCTCGACGAGATCCACCGCATGTCGCGGCCCGCCGAGGAGATGCTCTACATGGCGATGGAGGACTTCCGCGTCGACGTCATCGTCGGCAAGGGCCCCGGCGCCACCGCCATCCCCCTCGAACTGCCCCCCTTCACCCTGGTCGGCGCCACCACGCGCGCGGGCCTGCTGCCGCCCCCGCTGCGCGACCGCTTCGGCTTCACCGCGCACATGGAGTTCTACGAGCCGGCCGAGCTGGAGCGCGTCGTCCACCGCTCCGCGAACCTCCTCGACGTCGAGATCGACACCGACGGCGCCGCCGAGATCGCCGGCCGCTCCCGCGGCACCCCCCGGATCGCCAACCGTCTGCTGCGCCGCGTCCGCGACTACGCGCAGGTCAAGGCCGACGGGATCATCACCCGCGAGATCGCGGAGGCCGCCCTGAAGGTCTACGAGGTGGACGGCCGCGGTCTGGACCGGCTGGACCGCGCGGTCCTCCAGGCCCTGCTCAAGCTGTTCGGCGGCGGCCCGGTCGGCCTGTCCACCCTCGCCGTCGCGGTGGGGGAGGAGCGCGAGACCGTCGAGGAGGTCGCCGAACCGTTCCTCGTGCGGGAGGGGCTACTGGCGCGTACACCGCGCGGGCGGGTGGCGACCCCGGCCGCGTGGACGCACCTCGGCCTCACCCCGCCCCGCACCCCGGCCCAGGGAAGTGGACAACAGGACCTGTTCGGTCCGTGAGACGCAGAGTTACGGGCGGGGCATTGGCCGGGTCAGGAACCCAGGTGCGATGCTGAGCGTTGTTCCATGCACGCGGACTCGCTTAGACTCCGCCGATGCCGCCGTTGTCGGCAGCACACAACCCCCATCCATCAGGCCGCTCAAACCATCGCGGTCGTTTGAAGGAAGTTCCGTCCCGTGAGTCCTGTGACCCTCCTCCCGTTCATCGTGCTCATCGGGGCCATGTTCCTGATGACCCGGTCGGCCAAGAAGAAGCAGCAACAGGCCGCCAACATGCGTAACGAATTGCAGCCCGGCAGTGGTGTCCGCACCATCGGGGGCATGTACGCGACGGTCAAGGAGGTCAACGACGACACGATCCTCCTCGATGCGGGACCGGGCGTGGAGCTGCTCTTCGCGAAGAACGCGATCGGCGCCGTCCTGACCGACGACGAGTACAACCGCATCGTCCACGGCGTCGAGCACGACCTGAAGTCCGACTCCGACATCGTCCCGGACGACGCCTCCTCCCTCACCGAGACCGACGAGTCCGCCGACGAAGCTGCCGCCGCCTCCGACGACAAGCCCGTCGACCTCGGTAAGAAGGACGAGCCCGAAGCGGCCGAGGAGAAGGCCGCCGAGGCCGACGAAGAGCCGAAGAAGACCGACGGCGACTCCGACGCGAAGAAGTAGCCACGTCCCCGGCGCGTACACGGGTCGCACCCGTCCGTGCCGGGGCGCGCGCATCTCGCCAGGGGATCCCGACACCATGTCATGGCCGCCCGCCGCGCTGACCCGGCGCGAGGCGGCCCGAGAGGGAGTACGAGAAGGTGGCAGCACCTAAGAAGGGCCGGAGCGCGAGCGCCCAGAGCAAGCCAGGGCGCTCGCTGGCCCTGATCCTGATCGCCATCGTGGGGCTCACCGGAGGCATGTTCATCTCCGGAAACACCACTCCGCGTCTCGGCATCGACCTTGCCGGCGGTACCAGCATCACGCTGGAGGCGAAGCCCGAACCGGGATCCGCGATCAACAAGGCCAACATGAACACCGCGGTCGAGATCATGAACCGCCGTGTCAACGGGCTGGGCGTCTCCGAGGCGGAGGTGCAGACCCAGGGCGACCGCAACATCATCGTGAACATCCCCAAGGGCACCAACTCCGAGGAAGCCCGCCAGCAGGTCGGCACCACCGCCAAGCTGTACTTCCGTCCGGTCCTGGCCCAGGAGGCCACCGGCTCCGCCGCCACCCCCGCACCGAGCGCGTCCCCGAGCGCCTCCGCGAGCGGCGCGGCAGGCGCTTCGCCGAGCTCGTCGGCGAGCCCTTCGGCGACCGCCTCCGGCACCGGTGAGAAGGCGACCTCCTCGACGTCCCCGTCGGCCACGGCCACCTCGCAGGGCCGCGCCGTCACCGACGCGCTGAAGGCGGACGCCACCCCGTCGGCCTCCGCCGGCACCAAGGCGAGCGCCTCCCCCAGCCCGTCGGCTCCCGCGAGCGGCGGCGCCACCACGCCCCAGGACGCCGCGCTCCAGGCCAAGTACGCGGCCCTGGACTGCTCCAACGAGGCGGTCCGCACCAAGACCGGCGAAGGCGTCAAGCCCGGCGACTCGACCGTGGCCTGCGGTGAGATCGACAAGGTCTGGTACAAGTACCTCCTCGGCCCGGCCGCCGTCGACGGCACCGACGTCAAGAAGGCCCAGGCCGTCTTCGACACGCAGGGCGCCTCCGGCTGGCAGGTCACCATGGACTTCACGTCCAAGGGTTCCAAGAAGTTCGCCACCATCACGGGGCAGCTCGCAAAGAACACCCAGCCGCAGAACGAGTTCGCCATCGTGCTCGACGGCGACGTCGTCTCCAGCCCGTACGTGCAGAACGCGATCACCGGCGGCCAGGCCCAGATCTCCGGCAGCTTCCAGCAGCAGGAGGCCCAGGGCCTCGCCAACATGCTGTCCTACGGCGCGCTTCCGCTCTCCTTCAAGGAGCAGAGCGTGACCACGGTGACCGCGGCGCTCGGCGGTGACCAGCTGCACGCCGGTCTGCTCGCCGGCGCCATCGGCCTCGCCCTGGTCGTCATCTACCTGGTGGCGTACTACCGGGGTCTCGCGCTCGTCGCGCTCGCCTCGCTGCTGGTCTCCGCAGCTCTCACCTACGTCCTCATGGCCCTGCTCGGCCCGGCGATCGGCTTCGCGCTGAACCTCCCGGCCGTCTGTGGTGCCATCGTCGCCATCGGCATCACAGCGGACTCGTTCATCGTGTACTTCGAACGCGTCCGGGACGAGATCCGCGAGGGCCGCACCCTGCGTCCCGCCGTGGAGCGGGCCTGGCCGCGCGCCCGGCGCACCATCCTGGTCTCCGACTTCGTGTCGTTCCTCGCCGCCGCCGTGCTGTTCATCGTCACCGTCGGCAAGGTCCAGGGCTTCGCGTTCACGCTGGGTCTGACCACCGTCCTCGACGTGGTCGTGGTCTTCTTCTTCACCAAGCCGCTGATGACGCTCATCGCCCGCCGCAAGTTCTTCGCGAACGGCCACAAGTGGTCCGGGCTCGACCCGAAGAGCCTCGGCGCCCAGCCGCCGATTCGCCGCACCCGCCGTCCCGCCGGTCCTGCCGCCGGCCCCGTCGAGACGAAGGAGGCGTGAGCGTGTCGAAACTCGGCAACCTCGGCGCCCGACTGCACCGTGGCGAGGTCAGCTACGACTTCATCGGCCACCGCAAGCTCTGGTACGGCATCTCGATCCTGATCACCATCACGGCCATCCTCGGCCTGGCGGTGCGCGGCCTGAACATGGGCATCGACTTCCAGGGCGGCGCCGTCTTCACCACCGAGAAGACCAGCGTCTCCGTCTCCCAGGCGGAGGACTACGCGAAGTCGGCGTCCGGCCATGACGCGGTCGTGCAGAAGCTCGGCAACGGCACGCTGCGCATCCAGATCGCCGGCATGGACATCAAGCAGTCCACCGCGATCAAGAACGACCTGGCCAAGGACTTCAAGGCCGACCCGGAGACGATCACCGCCGAGCTGGTCGGTCCCAGCTGGGGCGACCAGATCGCCAACAAGGCCTGGCAGGGCCTGGCGATCTTCATGGTCCTCGTCGTGATCTACTTGGCGATCGCCTTCGAGTGGCGCATGGCCATCGCGGCGCTCGTCGCCCTGATCCACGACATCACCATCACCGTGGGCATCTACGCCCTCGTCGGCTTCGAGGTCACGCCCGGCACGGTGATCGGTCTGCTGACGATCCTCGGTTACTCGCTGTACGACACGGTCGTCGTCTTCGACTCCCTCAAGGAACAGACGAAGGACCTCACCAAGCAGACCCGCTTCACCTACAGCGAGATCGCCAACCGCTCGATCAACGGCACCCTGGTCCGGTCCATCAACACCACGGTCGTGGCGCTGCTGCCGGTCGCGGGCCTGCTGTTCATCGGCGGCGGCTTCCTCGGAGCGGGCACGCTCAACGACATCTCGCTGTCGCTGTTCGTCGGCCTCGCGGCCGGTGCCTACTCCTCGATCTTCATCGCCACGCCGCTCGTCGCCGACCTCAAGGAGCGCGAGCCGCAGGTCAAGGCGCTGAAGAAGCGGATCCTCGCCAAGCGCGCCCAGGCGACCGCGGAGGAGCAGCTCGCCGACGCCCGGGGCGACGACGCCTACGACGACGACCGGGAGGACGCCGCTCCCGCGGTCGTCGGCCCGCGCAGTCAGCCCGCGTCCCGTGGCCGGGGCCGGGGCCGTCCGTCGGGGAAGCGCCGATGACCGAGGTCACCGACATCACGACCCTGCTGCTCAGCCGCATCCGTGATGTGGCCGATCACCCGGAGCCGGGCGTGATGTTCAAGGACATCACCCCGCTCCTGGCGGACCCGGCTGCGTTCACCGCGCTCACCGACGCGTTCGCCGAGATCGCCGAGCGCACCGGCGCCACCAAGGTCGTCGGCCTGGAGGCCCGGGGCTTCATCCTGGGCGCCCCGGTCGCGGTCCGGGCCGGCCTCGGCTTCATCCCCGTACGCAAGGCGGGCAAGCTCCCCGGAGCGACCCTCGCCCAGGCCTACGACCTGGAGTACGGCTCGGCCGAGATCGAGGTGCACGCCGAGGATCTGACGCCCGAGGACCGGATCCTGATCGTCGACGACGTGCTCGCCACCGGCGGCACCGCCGAGGCGTCGATCCAGCTCATCCATCGCGCGGGCGCCGAGGTTGCGAGCCTGGCGGTTCTGATGGAACTCAGCTTCCTGGGCGGCCGCACCCGCCTGGAACCGGCCCTGGCCGGAGCCCCGCTGGAGTCCCTTCTGGTGATCTGAGCGCGATATGAAAACGGCCGTCCCAGTACAACTGGGGCGGCCGTTTCGCGCCCCATAGGGGCGCGGGGAACTGCGCGATCAGCCACCACGGCGCAACAGTCAGCAATGGGCCTTGCCCCCAGTACCGCCTCCGGAATGCCGGCGACAGCCCCACGCGTTTCTCCGGTAGACGGCCCTCACATCGGCCTGAAGGCGATCCCGGAGCCCAGGATCGCTACGATGGGTGCTCCGGAGCCTGACCGGGGACCCGGATCGCGCACGAGGAGTCCTCTTGCCAGACGAGGCCCAGCACCTGACCGCCGCCAAGCCCGAGTCCGCCTCGGCGCCCGCGGCCATGCCCGCGAAGAGCGACGCGCGCGGGCCGGTCGAGCACGACCGTTCCGCGCCCGTCGACAAGCCGGCCGAGCAGCCCCGCCCCAAGCCGGCCCCGGCCGAGCGCCCCTCGGCCACGCCCGTCAGCCGCCCGGCCGCCGCCCAGCCGACCGCGCGCTCCGGCTCCTCCAACCGCGTCCGCGCCCGCCTCGCCCGGCTCGGCGTCCAGCGCGCGAACCCCTACAACCCGGTCCTGGAACCGCTGCTGCGGATAGTGCGCAGCAACGACCCCAAGATCGAGACCGCCACCCTGCGCCAGATCGAGAAGTCCTACCAGGTCGCCGAGCGCTGGCACCGCGGTCAGAAGCGCAAGAGCGGCGACCCGTACATCACGCACCCGCTCGCGGTCACCACGATCCTCGCCGAACTCGGCATGGACCCGGCCACCCTCATGGCGGGCCTGCTGCACGACACCGTCGAGGACACCGAGTACGGCCTGGAGGACCTGCGCCGCGACTTCGGCGACCAGGTAGCGCTGCTCGTCGACGGCGTCACCAAGCTGGACAAGGTCAAGTTCGGCGAGGCCGCGCAGGCCGAGACGGTGCGCAAGATGGTCGTCGCCATGGCCAAGGACCCGCGCGTCCTGGTCATCAAGCTCGCCGACCGCCTGCACAACATGCGCACCATGCGCTACCTCAAGCGCGAGAAGCAGGAGAAGAAGGCGCGCGAGACCCTGGAGATCTACGCGCCGCTCGCCCACCGCCTCGGCATGAACACCATCAAGTGGGAACTGGAGGACCTCGCCTTCGCGATCCTCTACCCCAAGATGTACGACGAGATCGTACGGCTGGTGGCCGAGAGGGCACCGAAGCGTGACGAGTATCTGGCCATAGTGACCGACGAGGTCCAGGCCGACCTGCGCGCCGCCCGCATCAAGGCGACCGTCACCGGCCGCCCGAAGCACTACTACAGCGTCTACCAGAAGATGATCGTCCGCGGCCGTGACTTCGCGGAGATCTACGACCTGGTGGGCATCCGTGTCCTCGTCGACACCGTCCGCGACTGCTACGCGGCCCTCGGCACCGTGCACGCGCGATGGAACCCGGTCCCCGGCCGGTTCAAGGACTACATCGCGATGCCCAAGTTCAACATGTACCAGTCGCTGCACACGACGGTCATCGGCCCCAACGGCAAGCCGGTCGAACTCCAGATCCGCACGTTCGACATGCACCGCCGCGCCGAGTACGGCATCGCCGCGCACTGGAAGTACAAGCAGGAGGCCGTCGCCGGCGCCTCCAAGGTGCGCTCGGACCAGCCGCGGACCACCGGCAAGGACGACCACCTCAACGACATGGCGTGGCTGCGCCAGCTCCTGGACTGGCAGAAGGAGACGGAGGACCCCGGCGAGTTCCTGGAGTCCCTGCGCTTCGACCTGTCACGCAACGAGGTCTTCGTCTTCACCCCGAAGGGTGACGTGATAGCGCTGCCGGCCGGTGCCACGCCCGTGGACTTCTCCTACGCGGTGCACACCGAGGTGGGCCACCGCACCATAGGAGCCCGGGTCAACGGCCGCCTCGTGCCGCTGGAGTCGACCCTGGACAACGGCGACCTGGTGGAGGTCTTCACCTCCAAGGCGGCGGGGGCCGGGCCGTCCCGGGACTGGCTGAACTTCGTGAAGTCGCCGCGCGCCCGCAACAAGATCCGGGCCTGGTTCTCCAAGGAGCGCCGCGACGAGGCCATCGAGCAGGGCAAGGACGCCATCGCGCGCGCGATGCGCAAGCAGAACCTGCCGATCCAGCGCATCCTCACCGGGGACTCGCTGGTCACGCTGGCCCACGAGATGCGCTACCCGGACATCTCCTCGCTGTACGCGGCGATCGGCGAGGGCCATGTGGCCGCGCAGAACGTCGTGCAGAAGCTGGTGCAGGCCCTCGGCGGCGAGGAGGCGGCTACCGAGGAGATCGACGAGGCGGTTCCGCCGTCCCGTACCCGTGGCCGCAAGCGGCGCAGCAACCAGGACCCGGGTGTGGTCGTCAAGGGCGTCGACGACGTGTGGGTCAAGCTGGCCCGGTGTTGTACGCCCGTGCCCGGCGACCCGATCATCGGATTCGTCACACGCGGTAGTGGCGTATCGGTTCATCGCAGCGACTGCGTCAACGTGGAGTCACTGTCCCGCGAGCCGGAACGGATCCTCGACGTCGAGTGGGCGCCGACGCAGTCCTCGGTTTTCCTGGTCGCCATCCAGGTCGAGGCTCTGGACCGCTCCCGTCTGCTGTCGGACGTCACGCGGGTCCTGTCCGACCAGCACGTCAACATCCTGTCCGCGGCCGTCCAGACCTCCCGTGACCGGGTGGCCACCTCCCGCTTCACGTTCGAGATGGGCGACCCCAAGCACCTGGGGCATGTCCTGAAGGCCGTCCGCGGGGTCGAGGGCGTCTACGACGTGTACCGGGTGACGTCGGCACGCAGGCCCTGACGCGAGCCCGGGAGCATCCCAGGAGAAGGCGACGCGAAACGGCCCGGCGGTGGTCTCCCACCGCCGGGCCGTTTCGCGTCGAAGTGAACTCGGCCGAGGTGCTAGCCGCCGAACTCGTGCAGGCCCTTCAGCGCCTGGTCCAGCAGCGCCTGGCGACCCTCCAGCTCCCGCTCCAGCTTGTCGGCCTTCGCCGAGTTGCCCTGGGCGCGAGCCTGCTCGATCTGCGTCCGCAGCTTGTCCACGGCGGCCTGGAGCTGACCGGTCAGACCCTCGGCACGCGCGCGTGCCTCCGGGTTCGTCCGGCGCCACTCGGCCTCCTCGGACTCCTGGATCGCCCGCTCCACCGCGTGCATCCGGCCCTCGACCTTCGGCCGTGCGTCACGCGGGACGTGGCCGATGGCCTCCCAGCGTTCGTTGATCGAGCGGAACGCGGCCCGCGTCGCCTTCAGGTCACCGATCGGCAGGAGCTTCTCGGCCTCCTCGGCCAGCTCCTCCTTGAGCTTCAGGTTCTCCGTCTGCTCCGCGTCCCGCTCGGCGAAGACCGAGCTGCGGGCGGCGAAGAAGACGTCCTGGGCGCCGCGGAAGCGGTTCCACAGGTCGTCTTCGTGCTCGCGCTGGGCGCGGCCCGCCGCCTTCCACTCCGCCATCAGCTCGCGGTAGCGCGCGGCCGTCGGACCCCAGTCCGTCGAACCGGACAGCCCCTCGGCCTCGGAGACCAGTCGCTCCTTGATCCGGCGGGCGTCCTCGCGCTGCGCGTCCAACTGCGCGAAGTGCGCCTTGCGGCGCTTGGAGAACGCCGAACGCGCGTGCGAGAACCGGTGCCACAACTCGTCGTCCGACTTGCGGTCCAGCCGCGGCAGACCCTTCCAGGTGTCCACCAGGGAGCGCAGCCGCTCACCGGCGGCCCGCCACTGGTCGGACTGCGCGAGCTGCTCCGCCTCGATGACCAGGTCCTCCTTGGCCTTGCGGGCCTCGTCGGACTGCTTCGCGCGCTGCTGCTTGCGCTCCTCGCGCCGCGACTCGACGGTCGCCACCAGCTTGTCCAGCCGGTCCCGCAGGGCCTGGAGATCGCCGACCGCGTGGTGCGCGTCCACCTGCTCGCGGATGTGGTCGATGGCGACCTGCGCGTCCTTCGCCGACAGATCCGTGGTCTGCACTCGCTTCTCGAGGAGGCCGATCTCGACAACCAGGCCCTCGTACTTGCGCTCGAAGTAGGCCAGGGCTTCCTCGGGGGAGCCTGCCTGCCAGGAACCGACCACCTGCTCGCCGTCGGCCGTACGCACGTACACGGTGCCCGTCTCGTCGACGCGGCCCCACGGGTCGCTGCTCACAGCGCCTCCTCCACATGATGCCTCCGAGGGGCTTCAGCGCCCCTGGGCATCGTCCACAGTTTCGTCACGGCCAACATAGGCGACCGGCGGGCCGCCTGTCCGCATCCAGCGCGACCGAAATTGCGCAGTTGACCGCGCCTTAGTCGTCGGGTTGTCGTCGGGTTGTCGTCAGTTCGTCGTCAGGTTTTCGTGACCGTCGCCTTGTTGATCACGACCGTCGCGTTCGGGGCCCCGTCACCGCCGCCCGTGTTCTCGCCCGCGGCGGCGATCTTCCGCAGAACCTTCATGCCGTCGGCCGACACCGTACCGAACGGCGTGTAGCTGGGCGGCAGCTGACTGTCCTGGTAGACGAGGAAGAACTGGCTGCCGCCGGTGTGCGGCTGCCCGGTGTTGGCCATCGCGATCGTGCCCGCGGGGTAGGTGTTGCTCTTGAGGCTGGCGTCCTTCAGGTTCTCGTCCGGAATGGTGTAGCCGGGGCCGCCGCTGCCCTGGCCCGTCGGGTCGCCGCACTGCAGCACGTAGATGCCTTTGGTGGTGAGCCGGTGGCACTTGGTGTGGTCGAAGTAGCCCTTGCCGGCGAGGAAGTCGAACGAGTTCACCGTGTGCGGCGCGGCCTTGGCCTTCAGCGCTATGCCGATGTCACCGCAGGTCGTCGCGAGCGTCATCGTGTACTTCGCCGACGTGTCGATCGTGACCGCCGGCTCCTTCTTCCAGGTCTGCGTCTTGATCGAGCCCGCGGCCGGCTTCTCGCACGGGTCCTTCGCGGCGCTGGGCGACGCGGAGGGCGTGGTCTCGGAGCTCGCGTTCGTCTTGTCGTCGTCCTTCAGGACGCCGGTCGTGTACAGCGCCAGGCTGCCGATGATGATCACGCCGAGCACCGACGCGATCACCGAGTTGCGCATGCGCGCCTTGCGCCGGGCGGAGGTGCGCCGCTGCTGCTGCCGCAAGAACTTCTCCCGGGCGAGCTGACGCTTCCGCTGTTCCTGGGTGACCACCGCGTTCTCTCCTCGTGCGTCTCGTACGTCGACTGGGGCGCGTGCGTCTTGTGAGCCGACCGCCTGCGTGTGCCCCGTACCGTATATGGGTTCGCTGAGGAAACGGCAGCGCCGGTAGGCTCTGACCACTGGCGCAGCCGTCAGAAGCCCACGCGTATCGACACAAACGAAGGACGATCGTGCTCATTGCCGGGTTCCCCGCCGGGGCCTGGGGGACGAACTGTTATCTCGTCGCCCCCGCCGCCGGTGAGGAGTGCGTGATCATCGACCCGGGCCACCAGGCGGCCCCCGGAGTCGAGGAAGCGCTCAGGAAGCATCGGCTCAAGCCCGTCGCCGTCGTCCTCACCCACGGCCACATCGACCATGTGGCCTCGGTCGTCCCGGTGTGCGGCGCGCATGACATACCGGCCTGGATCCACCCCGAGGACCGGTTCATGATGAGCGACCCCGAGAAGGCGCTCGGCCGGTCCCTCGGGATGCCGCTGATGGGCGAGCTGACCGTCGGGGAGCCGGACGACGTCCGGGAGTTGACCGACGGCGTGCGGCTGGACCTGGCGGGTCTGGAGTTCTCCGTCGCGCACGCGCCGGGCCATACCAAGGGGTCGGTGACCTTCCGGATGCCCGAGACAACCGAGATCCCGTCGGTCTTCTTCTCCGGGGATCTGCTGTTCGCCGGCTCCATCGGACGCACCGACATGCCCGGCGGCGACATGGCCGAGATGCTCGACTCGCTGGCCCGCGTGTGCCTGCCGCTCGACGACTCGACCGTGGTGCTGTCCGGCCACGGCCCCCAGACGACCATCGGCCAGGAGCGCGCCACCAACCAGTATCTGCGGCAGGTGGCGGCCGCCGGCCAGGGAGAGGGCCCTTCGGCTCCTCCCCGACGAGGAATGTGACGAGAGACTTCCGTGAGCACCTTTCAGGCCCCCAAGGGCACGTACGACCTTCTGCCCCCCGACTCGGCCAAGTACCTGGCCGTCCGCGAGGCGATCGCCGCGCCACTGCGCAACTCCGGGTACGGCTACATCGAGACGCCCGGCTTCGAGAGCGTCGAGCTGTTCGCGCGTGGTGTCGGTGAGTCCACCGACATCGTGACCAAGGAGATGTACGCCTTCGAGACCAAGGGCGGCGACAAGCTGGCCCTGCGCCCCGAGGGAACCGCCTCCGTGCTGCGCGCGGCGCTGGAGGCCAACCTGCACAAGGCCGGCAACCTCCCGGTCAAGCTCTGGTACTCCGGCTCGTACTACCGCTACGAGCGCCCCCAGAAGGGCCGTTACCGCCACTTCTCCCAGGTCGGCGCCGAGGCGATCGGCGCGGAGGACCCGGCGCTGGACGCCGAGCTGATCATCCTCGCGGACCAGGCGTACCGCTCCCTGGGGCTGCGCGACTTCCGCATCCTGCTGAACAGCCTGGGCGACAAGGAGTGCCGTCCGGTGTACCGCGCCGCGCTGCAGGACTTCCTGCGCGGCCTGGACCTGGACGAGGACACCCTGCGCCGCGCGGAGATCAACCCGCTGCGCGTCCTGGACGACAAGCGCGAGTCGGTCCAGAAGCAGCTCAGGGAAGCCCCGCTGCTGCGCGACTACCTCTGCGACGCCTGCAAGGCGTACCACGAGGAGGTCCGCGAGCTGATCACGGCGGCGGGCGTCGCCTTCGAGGACGACCCGAAGCTGGTCCGCGGCCTGGACTACTACACGCGTACGACGTTCGAGTTCGTCCACGACGGGCTGGGCTCCCAGTCCGCGGTGGGCGGCGGCGGCCGCTACGACGGCCTCTCCGAGATGCTCGGCGGCCCCGCACTGCCGTCGGTGGGCTGGGCACTGGGCGTCGACCGCACGGTCCTCGCCCTGGAGGCGGAGGGCGTCGAGCTCGAACTCCCCTCCACGACCAGCGTGTTCGCGGTGCCGCTGGGCGAGGAGGCCCGCCGGGTCCTGTTCGCCAAGGTCACCGAGCTCCGCAAGGTCGGCATCGCGGCCGACTTCTCCTACGGCGGCAAGGGGCTCAAGGGCGCCATGAAGAACGCCAACCGCAGCGGGGCGCGCTACGCGATCGTCGCCGGTGAACGCGACCTCGCCGAGGGAGTCGTCCAGCTCAAGGACATGGAGACCGGTGAGCAGGCGGCGGTCGGCGTGAACGAGATCGTGGCGGAACTGGAGTCGAGGCTCGGTTAGGGCCCCACGAGGGTGCCGGATCGTCCGGTCCGGCACCCTTCGCTCGGGTGTGCTGCCCCGGCTCGCCCATCGGCCGAAACCGAACGCCCGGAGGCGCCCGCGCGTACTTCCTTATGCCCACTGAACGGTGGACACACGGCCCCGTGCGGCACAATGGCCTCTGCCCGAAGATGGTCCAACTCTCAAGTGACGGATCGGCGTGATGAGCAAGACGACAGTCAAAGACGTCTCCACGGAGTCCGAGCCCGAGCGCGTCGCCGCGACCGAGCCCCGGACGGTGGGCGGCAGCCGTGCGTTCGCGATCCTGCTGCTGATCACCGGCGCGGCCGGTCTGCTCGCCGCGTGGGTCATCACGATCGACAAGTTCAAGATCCTCGAAGGCAAGGTGGACGGCAAGACGTTCACCCCCAGCTGCAGCATCAACCCGATCGTGTCCTGCGGCAGCGTCATGGAGAGCAAGCAGGCCGCCGTCTTCGGCTTCCCCAACCCGATGCTCGGCCTCGTCGCCTACGGCATCGTCATCTGTGTCGGCATGAGCCTGCTGGCCCGGGCGAGCTTCCCCCGCTGGTACTGGCTGACCTTCAACTTCGGCACGCTCTTCGGCGTGTCCTTCTGCACCTGGCTGCAGTACCAGTCCCTGTACGAGATCAACGCCCTGTGCCTGTGGTGCTCACTGGCCTGGGTCGCGACGATCACCATGTTCTGGTACGTCACCTCGTTCAACGTGCGCAACGGCCTGCTGCCCGCACCGGGCTGGCTGAAGCGGTTCTTCGGCGAGTTCACCTGGGTCCTGCCGGCCACTCATGTCGGCATCATCGCCATGCTGATCCTGACCCGCTGGGGCACCGACCTCTGGGCCTGAGCCCGGCCGCGGACCGGCCCCGGACCCGGCCCCGGACAGGACTGTCGGACCCCTGACGTAGGCTCCGATGTGTGGAGCCCGACCTGTTCACCGCCGCAGCAGAAGACCGCCAGGAGAAGGACCCCGCAGGGAGCCCCCTGGCGGTCCGGATGCGTCCGCGCACGCTCGACGAGGTGGTGGGCCAGCAGCACCTGCTGAAGCCGGGCTCACCCCTGCGCCGCCTGGTCGGCGACGGCGCCAAGGGCCCGGCGGGCCCGTCGTCCGTGATCCTCTGGGGACCGCCCGGCACGGGGAAGACGACTCTGGCGTACGTCGTCTCCAAGGCCACCAACAAGCGGTTCGTGGAGCTGTCGGCCATCACCGCGGGCGTCAAGGAGGTCCGCTCGGTCATCGACGGCGCCCGCCGCGCCATCGGCGGCTACGGCAAGGAGACCGTCCTCTTCCTCGACGAGATCCACCGCTTCAGCAAGGCCCAGCAGGACTCCCTCCTCCCGGCCGTCGAGAACCGCTGGGTGACGCTGATCGCGGCGACGACGGAGAACCCGTACTTCTCGGTCATCTCCCCGCTCCTGTCCCGCTCCCTGCTGCTGACCCTCGAACCCCTCACCGACGACGACCTCCGCGATCTCGTCAAGCGCGCACTGGCCGACGACCGCGGCCTCAAGGGCGCCGTCACCCTCCCCGAGGACACCAAGGCCCATCTCCTGCGCATCGCCGGCGGCGACGCCCGCCGCGCCCTGACCGCGCTGGAGGCCGCCGCCGGCGCCGCCCTCGACCAGGACGAGACCGAGATCAGCCTGCAGACCCTGGAGCAGACGGTCGACCGCGCGGCCGTGAAGTACGACCGCGACGGCGACCAGCACTACGACGTCGCCAGTGCGCTGATCAAGTCCATCCGGGGCTCGGACGTCGACGCCGCCCTGCACTACCTGGCCCGCATGATCGAGGCCGGCGAGGACCCCCGCTTCATCGCCCGCCGCCTGATGATCTCCGCCAGCGAGGACATCGGCCTCGCCGATCCGGGCGCGCTGCCGATCGCGGTCGCCGCCGCCCAGGCCGTCGCCATGATCGGCTTCCCCGAGGCCGCCCTCACCCTCAGTCACGCCACCATCGCCCTGGCCCTGGCTCCCAAGTCCAACGCCGCGACGACAGCGATCGGCGCCGCCCTGGAGGACGTACGCAAGGGACTGGCGGGACCGGTCCCGCCGCATCTGCGTGACGGGCACTACAAGGGCGCGGCCAAGCTGGGGCACGCGCAGGGGTACGTGTATCCGCACGACCTGCCGGAGGGCATCGCCGCCCAGCAGTACGCCCCGGACGCGATCCACGGCCGGGAGTACTACGCGCCCACCCGGCACGGCGCCGAGGCCCGCTACGCGGACGCGGTCGAGTGGACCAGACAGCACCTCGGTCGCAAGGGGTCGTGAGCACCCTGTAGACTCGCCCGAAGTGCTGCGTCCCGTGCAGTCAGAACGGGACAGTCAGCCGGAGCCCCGGTCCTTCTGGGATCGGATCGGCTCCAGGAGCGTCGCGCACCGTTGAACGGTGTCGCGGGCAGCCCACCACCACCCGAAGTTCCGGGAACGGTCGGTGGGCCACTCGCGTGCTGCACGTATGTGCCCAGACCAGGGGAGCGGCTGCCCGGCAGGTTCCGAGCGGACCCGGCGGGTTTCCCCGGCTGCGGATGCGACCTCCCTCAACTCTGACAAGCCGGAAAACTAGGAAAGAGACACAGACAGTGGCGAATCAGTCCCGCCCCAAGGTCAAGAAGTCGCGTGCCCTCGGCATCGCGCTGACCCCGAAGGCCGTCAAGTACTTCGAGGCCCGCCCCTACCCGCCGGGCGAGCACGGCCGTGGCCGCAAGCAGAACTCGGACTACAAGGTCCGTCTGCTCGAGAAGCAGCGTCTGCGCGCGCAGTACGACGTGTCCGAGCGTCAGCTCGTCCGCGCCTACGAGCGTGCCTCCAAGGTCCAGGGCAAGACCGGTGAGGCCCTGATCATCGAGCTCGAGCGCCGCCTCGACGCGCTGGTCCTGCGTTCGGGCATCGCCCGCACGATCTACCAGGCCCGCCAGATGGTCGTCCACGGCCACATCGAGGTCAACGGCCAGAAGGTCGACAAGCCGTCCTTCCGCGTCCGTCCCGACGACGTCGTGATGGTCCGCGAGCGCAGCCGCGAGAAGACCCTCTTCGCGATCGCCCGTGAGGGCGGCTTCGCCCCCGACGGCGAGACCCCGCGCTACCTCCAGGTGAACCTCCGCTCCCTGGCGTTCCGCCTGGACCGTGAGCCGAACCGCAAGGAGATCCCGGTGATCTGCGACGAGCAGCTCGTCGTCGAGTACTACGCCCGCTGATCCTTTCCCGGATCGTGCTGCGGTCGTAGGACTTCTGCGCCCAGGCCCGTCGTCTCCCTGCCTCCCCGGCAGGCGGGGCGGCGGGCCTTCGCACACCCCTAATCCGGTACGGAACGGCAGCGACGGCGCGATAGGCTCGGAACCCAATCGATTTCGCCGAAGAGCGGGAAGCAGGTGCACGGTGTCCGGTGGTGAGGTGGCCGGAATCCTGGTGGCCGTCTTCTGGGCGATCCTGGTCTCCTTCCTCGCCGTCGCGCTGGCAAGGCTGGCCCAGACGCTCAGGGCGACCACCCGGCTGGTCGCGGACGTGACCGAACAGGCCGTCCCGCTGCTGGCCGACGCCTCCGCGGCGGTGCGCTCCGCGCAGACCCAGATCGACCGGGTCGACGCGATCGCCACCGACGTCCAGGAAGTCACGTCGAATGCCTCCGCGCTCTCGACGACCGTCGCCTCCACCTTCGGCGGCCCCCTGGTCAAGGTCGCCGCCTTCGGGTACGGGGTGCGCCGGGCCCTCGGCGGCCGCAAGGAAGCCGCGCCCGCCGGCAAGCCCCGGCGTACCGTGATCGCGGGCCGCACGGTCTCCCGGCGGGAGAAGCGGAACGCCCGTGGAAAGAGGGACTGAGAGCCAGCCATGTTCCGCCGTACCTTCTGGTTCACCACGGGCGTAGCCGCCGGTGTCTGGGCCACCACCAAGGTCAACCGCAAGCTGAGGCAGCTGACCCCCGAGAGCCTCGCCGCGACCGCGGCCAACAAGGCGCTCGAGACGGGAGCGCGCCTGAAGGACCGCGCGGTGGGCTTCGCCCTCGACGTCCGCGACAACATGGCCCAGCGGGAGGCCGAGCTGGGGGAGGCGCTGGGGATCCACGAGGACCCCGAACTCCCCGCACCCAGGCGGTACGCCGCCATCGAGAACAGCAGCACACCGAAGAACGCCAAGTACATCGAGAACACGACGTACTCGTACAACCGGAATGAGGACCACTGATGGAGTCGGCCGAGATTCGCCGCCGCTGGCTGAGCTTCTTCGAGGAGCGCGGGCACACCGTCGTCCCTTCGGCGTCGCTCATCGCGGACGACCCGACTCTGCTCCTCGTCCCGGCCGGCATGGTGCCCTTCAAGCCCTACTTCCTGGGTGAGGTCAAGCCGCCCTTCGCGCGCGCCACCAGCGTGCAGAAGTGCGTGCGCACGCCCGACATCGAAGAGGTCGGCAAGACCACCCGCCACGGCACTTTCTTCCAGATGTGCGGCAACTTCTCCTTCGGCGACTACTTCAAGGAAGGCGCCATCAGCTACGCCTGGGAGCTGCTCACCACGCCCCAGGACAAGGGCGGTTACGGCCTGGAGCCGGAGAAGCTCTGGATCACCGTCTACAAGGACGACGACGAGGCCGAGCGCATCTGGCACGAGGTCGTCGGCGTGCCCAAGGAGCGCATCCAGCGCCTCGGCATGAAGGACAACTACTGGTCCATGGGCGTCCCCGGCCCCTGCGGACCGTGTTCCGAGATCAACTACGACCGTGGCCCCGAGTTCGGCGTCGAGGGCGGCCCCGCCGTCAACGACGAGCGGTACGTGGAGATCTGGAACCTCGTCTTCATGCAGTACGAGCGCGGCGAGGGCATCGGCAAGGACAACTTCGAGATCCTCGGCGACCTGCCGAGCAAGAACATCGACACGGGCCTCGGCATGGAGCGCCTCGCCATGATTCTGCAGGGCGTGCAGAACATGTACGAGATCGACACCTCCATGGCCGTCATCAAGAAGGCCACCGAGCTGACCGGCGTCCAGTACGGCGACGCCCACGACTCGGACGTCTCCCTGCGCGTGGTCACCGACCACATGCGCACCTCGGTGATGCTCATCGGCGACGGCGTGACCCCCGGCAACGAGGGCCGCGGTTACGTGCTGCGCCGCATCATGCGCCGCGCCATCCGCAACATGCGCCTGCTCGGCGCCACGGGTCCGGTCGTCAAGGACCTCATCGACACGGTCATCGAGATGATGGGACAGCAGTACCCGGAGCTCGTCACCGACCGCGAGCGCATCGAGAAGGTCGCCCTCGCCGAGGAGAACGCCTTCCTCAAGACGCTGAAGGCCGGCACCAACATCCTCGACACGGCCGTCACCGAGACCAAGCAGTCCGGCGGCACGGTCCTCGCCGGCGACAAGGCGTTCCTGCTCCACGACACCTGGGGCTTCCCGATCGACCTCACCCTGGAGATGGCCGCCGAACAGGGCCTCTCCGTGGACGAGGACGGCTTCCGCCGTCTGATGAAGGAACAGCGGGAGCGCGCCAAGGCCGACGCCCAGGCCAAGAAGACCGGTCACGCCGGCGCCGGCGCCTACCGCGAGATCGCCGACCAGGCCGGCGAGACCGAGTTCATCGGCTACTCCGACACCGAGGGCGAGTCCACGATCGTCGGCATCCTCGTCGACGGCGCCTCCTCCCCGGCCGCCACCGAGGGCGACGAGGTCGAGATCGTCCTGGATCGAACCCCGTTCTACGCCGAGGGCGGCGGCCAGATCGGCGACACCGGCCGGATCAAGGTCGACACCGGCGCCGTCATCGAGATCCGCGACTGCCAGAAGCCGGTTCCGGGCGTCTACGTCCACAAGGGCGTGGTCCAGTTCGGCGAGGTGACGGTCGGCGCCAAGGCCCACGCCGCCATCGACAACCGTCGTCGTACGGCCATCGCCCGCGCCCACTCGGCCACCCACCTCACCCACCAGGCGCTGCGCGACGCCCTCGGCCCGACGGCCGCCCAGGCCGGTTCCGAGAACCAGCCCGGCCGGTTCCGCTTCGACTTCGGCTCCCCGTCCGCCGTCCCCACGGCCGTGATGACCGACGTCGAGCAGCAGATCAACGAGGTGCTCGCCCGTGACCTCGACGTGCGCGCCGACATCATGGGCATCGACGAGGCCAAGAAGCAGGGTGCCATCGCCGAGTTCGGCGAGAAGTACGGCGAGCGGGTCCGCGTCGTGACCATCGGCGACTTCTCCAAGGAGCTGTGCGGTGGCACCCATGTGCACAACACCTCCCAGCTGGGCCTGGTGAAGCTGCTCGGCGAGTCGTCGATCGGCTCGGGTGTGCGCCGGATCGAGGCCCTTGTAGGCGTCGACGCCTACAACTTCCTGGCCCGCGAGCACACGGTCGTCGCCCAGCTCCAGGAGCTGATCAAGGGCCGTCCGGAGGAGCTCCCGGAGAAGGTCTCCGCCATGCTCGGCAAGCTGAAGGACGCCGAGAAGGAGATCGAGAAGTTCCGTGCGGAGAAGGTGCTCCAGGCCGCCGCCGGTCTCGTCGAGTCGGCCAAGGACGTGCGCGGTGTCGCCGTCGTCACCGGTCAGGTGCCGGACGGCACGACCCCGGACGACCTGCGCAAGCTGGTCCTCGACGTGCGCGGCCGGATCCAGGGCGGACGCGCCGCCGTGGTCGCCCTGTTCACGGTCAACAACGGCAAGCCGCTGACGGTCATCGCCACCAACGAGGCCGCCCGCGAGCGCGGCCTCAAGGCCGGCGAGCTGGTCCGTACGGCCGCGGGGACGCTCGGCGGGGGCGGTGGCGGCAAGCCGGACGTCGCCCAGGGCGGCGGCCAGAACCCGGCCGCGATCGGCGAGGCCGTCGACGCCGTCGAGCGGCTCGTGGTGGAAACGTCCAAGTGAGCCATCCGATGCGGAAGGGCCGTCGACTCGCGATCGACGTCGGGGACGCCCGGATCGGGGTCGCCTCGTGCGACCCCGACGGGATCCTCGCCACCCCGGTCGAGACGGTCCCCGGCCGGGACCTCCCGGCGGCTCACCGCCGCCTCGGACAGCTGGTCGAGGAGTACGAGCCGATCGAGGTCGTCGTCGGTCTCCCTCGCTCCCTCAAGGGGGGCGAGGGCCCGGCCGCGGTAAAGGTTCGCGGCTTCGCCCAGGAGCTGGCCAAGGGCATCGCCCCCGTCCCGGTCCGGCTCGTCGACGAGCGGATGACGACGGTGACGGCCAGTCAGGGACTGCGCGCCTCAGGGGTGAAGTCGAAGAAAGGCCGGTCGGTGATCGACCAGGCAGCCGCTGTGATCATCCTTCAGCAGGCGCTGGAATCCGAACGGGTGTCAGGTAAAGCACCGGGCGAGGGCGTCGAAGTGGTCATCTGATCGCGATACGGTAACGTTCCGCGCGATGCGGCGGTGTTCGAACAGCTGCCGCACAGAGAGAGGCGGAACGGTGACGGGCCTGCAAAAGCCGCGTGATCGCCGCCTCGCGGCTCTAGGGGATCGATGACTGAGTATGGCCGGGGCCCAGGCTCCGAACCGTGGCATCCGGAGGACCCGTTGTACGGGGACGGCGGATGGGAAGGGCAGCAGGCCCACGTGGGTCATCAGCCTGTCTACGGCGGCCAGCAGCAGCACCACTACCCGCAGCAGCCGCAGCAGGAGTACGGCGACTGGGGCCAAGGACAGGCGCAGCAGTACGACCAGCAGCAGTACGACCCGCAGTACCAGGGCTACGACCAGCAGCAGTACGCCGAACAGGGCCCGCAGCAGTACGCCCACCAGAACCACCAGAACCACCAGAACCACCAGAACCATCAGAACCAGCAGGGCTACCAAGAGGGTTATCAGGAGGGCGGCTGGGACGGCACGGGCACGCATGCCCATGTCCCGTACGCGGCCGACCCCGGTGACCCCTACGGCCAGCAGGCCGCGGCCTACGGCGCGGAGCAGCCCGACTTCTACGGCACTCCGGACGCGTATCCGCCGCCGGAGCCGCCCGCCCGGCGACGCCCCGAGCCCGAACCGGCCCAGACGGAGCCGGAACCGGAGCCCGACCAGAACCCCGACTGGGATCCCGGCCCCGACCAGGGCGAGCACGCCTTCTTCGCAGGGGGCGGTGCCGAGGACGACGAGGACGACGACGAGCCCGAGGGCCGCGGGAATCGCCGGGGCCGAGGCGGCAAGGGCGCCAAGGGGGCGAAGAGCAAGAAGAGCCGCAACGGCTGCGCCTGCCTGGTCGTCGTATTGGTGTTCGCCGGTGGCATCGGCGGCGTCGGCTACTTCGGCTACCACTACTACAAGAATCGTTACGGCGCGGCTCCGGACTACACGGGCGCCGGCACCGCCCAGAGTGTGAGCGTCGAGGTTCCCAGGGGATCCGGCGGAGCGGCCATCGGCCGACTGCTGAAGGAAGCCGGCGTCGTCAAGAGCGTGGACGCGTTCGTCTCCGCGTTCACGAGCAATCCCCAGGCGGACAGCATCCAGGCGGGCGCGTACATCCTCAAGAAGGAGATGTCCGCGAAAAGCGCCGTCGCGATGATGCTCGATCCGAAGAGCCAGGCCAATGTGGTGGTCGCGCCGGGCCAGCGGAACGTGGGCGTTTACAAGAGCATCGACACAAAGCTCGGTCTTGCCTCCGGAGCCACCCGGAAGGTGGCGGAAACCCAGTACAAGAAGCTCGGGCTGCCCAGCTGGGCGAACGACAACAGCAACATCAAGGACCCGCTGGAAGGCTTCCTTTTCCCGGGTACCTATCCCGCGGCCAAGGGCATGAAGCCGGAGGCCATCCTGAAGGCGATGGTCGCCCACGCCAATGAGGTGTACGGCGGCTACAACCTCGACGCCAAGGCCAAGGCGCTCAAGCTGGAGAGTCCGCTGCAGGTCATCACGGTCGCCAGTCTCGTCCAGGCCGAGGGCAAGACGCACGAGGACTACCGCAAGATGGCGGAGGTCGTCTACAACCGGCTCAAGCCCACGAACGACCAGACCAACCGACTGCTCCAGTTCGACTCGACCTTCAATTACCTGAAGGGCGAGAGCAAGATCCATATCAGCGCGTCCGAGATCAACAGCAACAAGGACCCCTACAACACCTACACCAACAAGGGTCTGCCGCCCGGTCCGATCGGCAATCCCGGCGACGACGCGCTGAAGGCCACGCTGAATCCGACCGTCGACGGCTGGATCTATTTCGTGGCCACCGACGGTGAGAGCAACACCGAATTCGCCAAGACCTTCGCGGAATTCCAGAAACTCAAGGACAAGTTCGATGCCAGCACGGGCAACTGACGCCCGCCGGGCCGCGGTACTCGGCAGCCCGATCGCCCACTCCCTCTCCCCGGCGCTGCACCGCGCCGCGTACGAGGCGCTGGAGCTCACCGGCTGGACGTACGACCGCTTCGAGGTCGACGAGGCGGCCCTGCCCGCTTTCGTCGACGGGCTCGGCGCCGAGTGGGCCGGGCTGTCGCTGACCATGCCGCTGAAGCGTGCGGTCATCCCGTTGCTCGACGAGATCAGCGAGACGGCGGCCTCCGTCGACGCGGTCAACACCCTGGTGTTCACCGAGGACGGCCGCCGTGTCGGCGACAACACCGACATCCCCGGCATGGTCGCCGCCCTGCGCGAGCACGGCGTCGAACAGGTCGACTCGGCCGCGATCCTCGGCGCCGGCGCCACCGCGTCCTCCGCGCTGGCGGCCCTGGCCCGGGTCTGCACCGGCGAGATCGTCGCCTACGTCCGCAAGCCGGCCCGCGCCGCAGAGATGCGGCAGTGGGGCGAGCGGCTCGACGTCGGGGTCCGGATCGCCGACTGGGCGGACGCCGCCGACGCCCTGCACTTCCCGCTGGTCGTCGCGACCACCCCGGCCGGTGCCACGGACGCCCTCGCCGTCTCGGTGCCGGAGCGCCCCGCCACCCTCTTCGACGTGCTCTACGACCCCTGGCCGACGGAACTGGCCGCCCGGTGGTCCATGTTCGGCGGCGCCGTCGTCAGCGGCCTCGACCTGCTCGTGCACCAGGCGGTGTTCCAGGTGGAGCAGATGACCGGCCGCGCCCCGGCTCCCGTGGAGGCCATGCGCAAGGCGGGCGAACACGCTCTCGCCGCACGTCGGGCATCGCACGATCGCTGACCCGCCCGTCCGCCGCTCCGTCCGCTGGATGGACCGGCGACCGTGTCCGGGGCCCGGACGTGGGAGGATCGGAGGTGGCGGGCCCGGGCCGCGCACCCGGTCACGCCGACGACGTACGCAAGGACGCGCGTGCGGCACGGCATAACGGGGCGCGAGACTTGAGGAGCATCGTTGAGCAGGCTGCGTTGGCTGACCGCGGGGGAGTCCCACGGTCCCGCACTTGTCGCCACGCTGGAGGGACTTCCCGCCGGCGTGCCGATCACCACGGACATGGTGGCCGACCACCTGGTGCGACGGCGGCTCGGCTACGGGCGTGGCGCGCGGATGAAGTTCGAGCGCGACGAGGTCACCTTCCTCGGCGGCGTCCGGCACGGTCTCACCCTGGGTTCCCCGGTGGCGGTCATGGTGGGCAACACCGAGTGGCCGAAGTGGGAGCAGGTCATGGCGGCCGACCCGGTCGACCCGGAGATCCTCGCGGGCCTCGCCCGCAACGCCCCGCTGACCCGCCCGCGGCCCGGCCACGCGGACCTCGCCGGGATGCAGAAGTACGGCTTCGACGAGGCCCGGCCGATCCTGGAACGCGCCTCCGCGCGGGAGACGGCCGCCCGGGTCGCGCTCGGCGCGGTGGCCCGGTCGTACCTGAAGGAGACGGCCGGCATCGAGATCGTCTCCCACGTCGTGGAGCTGGCCGCGGCCAAGGCGCCCTACGGCGTCGTGCCGACCCCGGCCGACGTCGAGAAGCTGGACGCCGACCCGGTGCGCTGCCTGGACGCGGACGCGTCGAAGGCGATGGTCGCGGAGATCGACCAGGCCCACAAGGACGGCGACACCCTCGGCGGCGTCGTCGAGGTGCTGGCCTACGACGTCCCGGTCGGGCTGGGCTCGCACGTGCACTGGGACCGCCGCCTGGACGCCAGGCTGGCCGCGGCCCTGATGGGCATCCAGGCGATCAAGGGCGTCGAGGTCGGCGACGGCTTCGGCCTCGCGCGCGTGCCGGGTTCGAAGGCGCACGACGAGATCGTCACCACGCCCGAGGGCATCCGCCGCTCCACCGGCCGCTCCGGCGGCACCGAGGGCGGTCTGACCACGGGTGAGGTGCTGCGGGTGCGGGCGGCGATGAAGCCGATCGCGACCGTGCCGCGGGCGCTGCGCACGGTGGACGTGGTCACGGGTGAGGCGACGCAGGCGCACCACCAGCGCTCGGACGTGTGCGCGGTGCCGGCGGCCGGGATCGTGGCCGAGGCGATGGTCGCCCTCGTCCTGGCGGACGCGGTGGCCGAGAAGTTCGGCGGCGACTCGGTGCCCGAGACCCGCCGCAACGTCCGGTCGTACCTCGACCACCTGCACATCCGATGAGCGGGCCGCTGGTCGTCCTGGTCGGGCCGATGGGCGTCGGCAAGTCCACCGTCGGACAGCTGCTGGCCGAACGGCTGGGCGCCGGCTACCGGGACACCGACGACGACATCGTCGCCGAGCAGGGCCGCAGCATCGCGGAGATCTTCGTCGACGAAGGCGAGGAGGCCTTCCGCGCCATCGAGAAGCAGGCAGTGCACCGCGCGCTCGCCGAGCACGACGGCATCCTCGCGCTCGGCGGCGGCTCGATCCTGGACGCCGACACGCGCGGCCTGCTGGCCGGGCAGCGCGTGGTCTACCTCGCGATGGACGTCGAGGAAGCCGTCAAGCGCACCGGCCTCAACGCGGCCCGCCCGCTGCTCGCCGTCAACCCGCGCAAGCAGTGGCGGGAGCTGATGGAGGCCCGCCGTCACCTGTACGAGGGTGTTGCCACGGCGGTGGTCGCGACGGACGGTCGCACGCCTGAAGAGGTCGCCCAAGCAGCCCTGGACGCTTTGGAGTTGAAGGAAGCATGAGCAGCGAGTCCGTGACGCGGATCCGGGTCGGCGGCAGCGCGGGATCCGAACCCTACGAGGTTCTGGTCGGCCGTCAGCTGTTGGGGGAGCTCGGCGGGCTGATCGGTGACCGCGTCAAGCGGGTCGCGGTGATCCATCCCGAGGCGCTGGCGGAGACCGGGGACGCGCTCCGCGCCGACCTGGCCGGGCAGGGCTTCGAGGCCGTCGCCATCCAGGTGCCCAACGCGGAGGAGGCCAAGACCGCGGAGGTCGCCGCCTACTGCTGGAAGGCGCTGGGCCAGTCCGGGTTCACGCGCACGGACGTCGTGGTGGGCGTGGGCGGCGGTGCGACCACCGACCTCGCGGGGTTCGTCGCGGCGACCTGGCTGCGCGGCGTGCGCTGGATCGCCGTGCCGACCACCGTGCTGGCCATGGTCGACGCGGCCGTCGGCGGCAAGACCGGCATCAACACCGCCGAGGGCAAGAACCTCGTCGGTTCCTTCCACCCGCCGGCCGGCGTGCTGTGCGACCTGGCGGCGCTGGACTCCCTCCCGGTCAACGACTACGTGTCGGGTCTGGCGGAGATCATCAAGGCCGGTTTCATCGCCGACCCGGTGATCCTGGACCTGATCGAGTCCGACCCCGAGTCCGCCCGCACCCCGGCGGGCCCGCACACCGCCGAGCTGATCGAGCGCTCCATCAGGGTCAAGGCGGACGTGGTGTCGTCCGACCTGAAGGAGTCGGGGCTGCGGGAGATCCTCAACTACGGTCACACCCTCGCGCACGCCATCGAGAAGAACGAGCGCTACAAGTGGCGGCATGGCGCGGCCGTGTCTGTGGGCATGCACTTCGCCGCCGAACTGGGCCGCCTTGCGGGCCGGTTGGACGACGCCACGGCCGACCGCCACCGCACGGTTCTGGAGTCGGTGGGCCTGCCGCTGCACTACCGGTACGACCAGTGGCCCAAGCTGCTGGAGACGATGAAGGTCGACAAGAAGTCCCGCGGCGACCTGCTGCGCTTCATCGTCCTGGACGGTCTGGCCAAGCCCACCGTGCTGGAAGGCCCGGACCCGGCCGTCCTGCTCGCCGCGTACGGCGAGGTGGGCGAGTAGGACCGCGGGACGAGCCAGGCGGACCGCAGGATGGCCGAGTAAGTCCGCCCGCTCCCCTTCCGCCCGATTCGCCTTCCACACCGGGCACTTCGGACCGCCCCCGGCCGTTCACCAATCGACGGCCGGGGGCGGTACCGTTCAGTGGCGAAGAGGGGTCCGCACCCCCACAACCAGCGCCCATTGCCTGTACGAGACGGAGTGGCACCGGATGCAGCACGCAGTGGGTTCTCCGCTGCCGCCGCCCCACCAGCCGGGGCACGGTCCGGCCCCCGGCTGGTCGCCGGGCGCGGGACACCCGGGCCCGCACCAGCCCGGCAGCGCCCCCCAGCCGCAGCCCGGATACCTCGGCGCCCCCTCGGGCCCGGTCCCGCCCGCGCCCCAGCCGCCGGTGCCGCCCGTGCCGCCTCCCCCCGCCCCGCAGCACGCCCCCGTTCCGCAGGGCGTCGACGCGACGGGGCACGTCCCACTGCCGCCCGGCGGCCCCGTCGCCATGCCCAGCGCGCCGCCCGCCCCGACGGTCCCGGACCCGACGGCCACGACGCTCGCGGTCCTGCTGATCGGTCCCGCGGGCGCCGGCAAGACCAGCGTCGCCAAGTACTGGGCCGACCACCGCCGGGTGCCCACCGCCCACGTCAGCCTCGACGACGTACGCGAATGGGTCCGCTCGGGCTTCGCCGACCCGCAGTCCGGATGGAACGACCACTCCGAGGCCCAGTACCGCCTCGCCCGCCGCACCTGCGGCTTCGCCGCGCGCAACTTCCTCGCCAACGGCATCTCGTGCATCCTGGACGACGCGATCTTCCCCGATCGCCCGGCCGTGGGCCTGGGTGGCTGGAAACGGCATGTGGGCCCGGGCCTCCTGCCCGTCGTCCTCCTCCCCGGCCTGGAAGTCGTCCTGGAACGCAACGCCGAACGCTCCGGCAACCGCCGCCTCACCGACGAGGAGGTCGCCCGCATCCACGGCCGCATGGCCGGCTGGTACGGCTCGGGCCTCCCCATCATCGACAACTCCCAACTGGACGTCCCCACAACGGCACGGGTCCTGAACGACGTACTGGCCCGCGCCATCGCCAGCCCCCCGAAGTGGTAACGGCGTCCCCCGAACGCTTCTCCAACCAGCACAATCCGGCCACCCCTCCTACGCTCGTCTCATGTCAGAGGTGCACGAGGTTCGCCGATCCCGCCTACGGGAGCGCTGCAACGCGGCCGGCAGCGTGGCAGCGCTGGTCTCTCGCCCCGCCAACGTGAGATACCTCGCGGGCGCGGCCCCGCACGGCGCCGTCCTGTTGCTGGGCAGACGCGAGGACCTCCTCGTGTGCGTCGGCCCGCTCGACGACCGTCCGGGCGAGGGGCGACCGGACGACGCCCTGCGGGTCCACTCCCTCTCCCACGCCGGAGGCGATCCGGCGGTCGCCGCCGCCGACCTCCTCATGGCCCAGGGCGGAGACTCCCTCGCGGTCGAGGAACACCACCTCACGGTGGCCCGGCACCGGGAACTCCGCTCGGTCGCCCCGCGCCTGCGCCTGGCGGACCTGGGCGGCGCGGTGGAACAGCTCCGCGTCGTGAAGGACGAGGAGGAGATCTCCTGTCTCCGCATCGGCGCCGAGATCGCCGACCAGGCCCTTGGGGAGCTGCTGGAGTCCATCCTGGTCGGGCGGACGGAACGGCATCTCGCCCTCGAACTGGAGCGGCGCCTCGTCGACCACGGCGCCGACGGCCCCGCCTTCGCCACGTCCGTCGCCACCGGACCGAATTCCGGCCGGCGAGGACACCGGCCGTCCGACCGACGCGTCGAGGAGGGCGACTTCCTCACCGTCTGCCTGGGCGCGGCCTACCGCGGCTACCGCTGTGAGATCGGCCGAACCTTCGTGATCGGCACGTCCCCGGCGGACTGGCAGGTAGAGCTGTACGACCTCGTCTTCGCCGCTCAGCGGGCCGGACGCGAGGCCCTGACGCCCGGCGCCGCCTACCGTGACGTGGACCGCGCGGCACGCCAGGTGCTGGACTCCGCGGGGTACTCCGAGGGCCTCCCGGCGATCATCGGGCACGGCGTCGGACTCGAAAACGAAGAGGACCCGCAGTTGACTCCCGCGGCCATGGGTAAACTGGACGCTTGCGTGCCGGTCACCGTCGAACCGGGGGTCCACCTCCCGGGCCGGGGCGGTGTCCGGATCGATGACACGCTCGTCGTGCGCCCCGAGGCGGACGGCGGACCCGAGCTACTCACCATCACGACCAAGGAGCTGCTCGCCCTCTAGGCAGGTGCGTGCCCCGGGGTCGTCCACGTCAGTCCAGGAGATTCCGCAACCGTGGCTTCCACGAACGACCTCAAGAACGGCCTGGTGCTCAAGCTCGAAGGCGGCCAGCTCTGGTCCGTCGTCGAGTTCCAGCACGTCAAGCCCGGCAAGGGCCCGGCCTTCGTGCGCACCAAGCTCAAGAACGTGCTTTCCGGCAAGGTCGTCGACAAGACGTTCAACGCCGGCGTCAAGGTCGAGACGGCCACTGTCGACAAGCGCGACATGCAGTTCTCCTACATGGACGGCGAGTACTTCGTCTTCATGGACATGGAGACCTACGACCAGCTCATGGTCGACCGCAAGGCCGTCGGCGACGCCGCCAACTTCCTGATCGAGGGCTTCACCGCCACCGTCGCGCAGCACGAGGGCGAGGTGCTCTTCGTCGAGCTGCCGGCCGCCGTCGAGCTCGTCGTCCAGGAGACCGAGCCGGGCCTGCAGGGCGACCGCTCCACCGGTGGCACCAAGCCCGCGACCCTGGAGACCGGCCACCAGATCCAGGTCCCGCTCTTCATCACCACCGGTGAGAAGATCAAGGTCGACACCCGCACCAGCGACTACCTCGGCCGGGTGAACAGCTAACCGTGGCTGCCCGCAACACGGCCCGCAAGCGCGCCTTCCAGATCCTCTTCGAGGGCGACCAGCGCGGAGCCGACGTCCTGACCGTCCTCGCGGACTGGGTCCGGCTCTCCAGAGCCGACACCCGGCAGCCGCCGGTGAGCGAGTACACGATGCAGCTGGTGGAGGGCTACGCGCAGCACGCGCGGCGCATCGACGAGCTGATCTCCCAGTACTCGGTCGGCTGGACGCTGGACCGGATGCCGGTCGTCGACCGCAACATCCTTCGTCTCGGCGCCTACGAGCTGATCTGGGCCGACGAGACGCCGGACGCGGTCGTCCTCGACGAGATGGTGCAGCTGGCGAAGGAGTTCTCCACGGACGAGTCGCCCTCGTTCGTGAACGGCCTGCTCGGCCGCCTCAAGGAGCTCAAGCCGACCCTGCGCAGGGACGACGCCTAGGGCGTGTTTCGAAAGTAGCGTCGTCTGCCCGAAGGGCAGGCCCGGCGGCGTCATGGGGGTCCCCCCGCTCGAGCGAGGCCGAGAGTGGGGGAGCGTGCGATCGCAAGGCGGAGGGTCGCCCCGATACTGGTTGTATCGGGGCGATCCGACAACGCGGCGAGCGGGCGTGCCAGGCGTCGCCGGGCAGACGGGACTTTTGAAACACGACCTAGGACCTGGCCGTCGGTGGGATCGTCGGATTTTCCATCGGCCGCACACAGAAACAAGGCGGGAAACCGCCAAGCCTGTCCCAGTGATTGACCTGCTCCTCTCGCGCCCCTACCTTCTGACCGACTCGCCGAACTTGGTTCGATATATCGAATGATGGATCGGTGTCAGTCCGCAGCAAAGGGCACCCCCGCACCCCCTGGAGCGCACATGACCCCCAACCCGTCCCGCCGCCTCTTCCTCGGCGCGGCCGCCTCCGTCCCCCTGGCCCTCACCGTGGGCGTCCCCGCCGCCCACGCGGCCGACTCGGCGTACGTGATGGGCTACTTCACCGAGGCGAACGACCTCGGGGCCGGCACCGACTACGGTCTCCATCTCGCCGTCAGCACCGACGGGTTGCGCTGGATGCCGCTGAACCAGAACAACCCCGTGGTCACACCTACCGAGGGCGCCGGTGGGCTGCGCGACCCGTTCATCCTGCGCAAGCAGGACGGCACCTTCGTGGTGCTCGCCACCGACCTCAAGGGCACCGACTGGAATTACGTCAGCCAGTACGTCCACGTGTGGAACTCGACCGACCTGCGCACCTTCACCGGCTACCACCGGCTGAAGCTGCACGACATGAACACCCACAGCTGGGCGCCGGAGGCGTTCTGGGACGCGGGCCGGGGGCAGTACGCGCTCATCTACTCCGCGGTCAACTCCAGCGGCCACAACGTGATCATGGTGAACTACACGACCGACTTCGTCACGGCCTCAGCCCCCCAGGTCTTCTTCGACCCCGGCTACGACGTGATCGACGGTGACATGGCCGTCGGCGTGAACGGCGTGAACTACCTCTACTTCAAGAAGGACCAGACGCTCGTGGGCGCGCGGTCCACCTCCCTCGATCCGGGGAGCTTCACGGTCTTCAACACGGGGGTCGCACACGGCGGAACCGAGGCGCCGACCCTGGTCAAGTCCCTGACGTCCAACACCTGGTGGCTCTGGGGCGACACGTACACCCCCAACGGCGTCTTCTACGCCTGGCAGTCCACCGACCTTTCGGCGGGCACCTGGACCGCGCTGGACCAGAGAACGTACACCCAGCCGCTCAACTCCAAGCACTGCGGCATCACGACGATCACCAGCACCCAGTACAACAACCTGGTCGCCAAGTGGGGCGCGCCCACGTGGAACCGGCTCAAGTCCTACAACTTCCCCGACCGTTACGTCCGCCACTCCGACTACGTCGGCCGCATCGACACGTACCCGTTCGTTCCGTACACCGACTCGCTGTGGAAGCTGGTACCCGGCCTGGCCGACAGCTCCGGGGTCTCCTTCCAGTCGGTGAACTACCCGACCCGCTACCTGCGGCACTACAACTACCAACTCCAACTCGACGTCAACGACGGCACGTCGACGTTCGCCGGGGACGCGACGTTCTACCGTACGGCCGGCCTGGCGGACGCCGGGTGGTCTTCGTTCCGCTCGTACAACTACCCGACCCGCTACATCCGGCACTCGAACTACGTGCTGCGCATCGACCCGATCTCGACGACCACGGAGAAGCAGGACGCGACGTTCTACGTGGGCTACTGAGTTCCGCTCCCGCTCACAACTCGGCGAGGATCGGCAGTAGTCGGGCCGCTGTCGTCACATCGCCGGTCAGCGGGCGGTCCTCCGTGCCGGCGGGCAGGGCGGCCGCAGCCACTGCGAAGACCTCCGTCGGCGGCGGCATCGAGGGCGCGTGAGGATGCGGGGGCGGGTGCGGGTGCATCCTCAACGCCCTTACTGCGGCTACGAGTTCGCAGGCCAGGACGGTGGTGTAGGCGTCCGTGGCGCGCAGGGTCTGACGGGCGGCCTGTCCGGCGAAGCTGGCGGCCTCCTCCAGGCCCCGCGAGAGGACTGCGTGGCCGGCCGAGGCGGGGGTCGTGCAGGAACGCAGTTCCGCCAGCGCGGAGTTGGCCGTGTATTCCAGGATCATCGTGCCCGAACTGCTCGCGGGCCCCGCCCCGAGGAACGCGGGCAGGCCGGTGAGCCCGGGGTCGCCGAACGCGGCCAGACGGGCGGCGGAGAGCTGCGCGGTCTGCAACAGCGCGAGGTTGGCGGCGTCCAGGGCGAGCCCCAGGGGTGCGGCGAAGAAGCCGCCGTGGTGGTAGGCGGCGGTGCTTCCGGGATCCATGAGGGGGTTCTCCGAGGGGCAGTTGACCTCCACCTCCAGAATCTCGCGCAGCCGCTCACAGGCGTCCAGGGCACAGCCGTGCGCCTGGGGGAAGGCGCGGAACCCGAACGGGTTCTGGACACGGTCGCCCGGGTGGTGCGTCGGCCGGTCGGGCCAACCGAGCAGCCGCCGCATCTCACCGGCCGCGCGGGCGGCACCGGGATAGGGCCGTAGGGCGTGCACGGGTGCGGCGTACGCCTCCGGCGATCCGGACACCGCGGCGAGTCGCTGGGCGCCGACGCCGGTGCCGCGGCCGTACAGCCGGCCGGTGGCGGCGAGCCGTCGCGCGGTCCGCCAGGAGCGCACGGCCCGTTCGCGCGCCTCGGGGGCCACCGTGGGTACCGCCTCACCGTCGGCGAGCGCGATCAGCTCGCCGACGGTGAGGGTGGTTCCGTTCAGGACGACCCGGGCGCCGTTTGCTGTTGTGTCCAACGACTCAATCGTTCAACGATGCAACGGTTCAACAGGGTGGCGAGGGAACGTCAGCCCAGGCCGGCCGACTTCAGCCAGGCCTTGGCGACGTCCAGCGGGTCCTTGCTCTCCAGCTGCACCTGGGAGTCCAGGTCGAGCAGGGTCTTCGTGTCGAGCTTGGCGGAGACGGCGTTGAGCGCGTCGACGCCCTCCTGGGAGAGTCCGCTCTTGTAGACCAGCGGCGTCACGTTCGCGAATCCGAAGAGGTTCTTCGGGTCCTGGAGGACGACGAACTTCTCCTTGGTGATGGTCGGGTCCGTGGTGAAGATATCCGCGGCCTGCACGGTGTTCTTCTTCAGCGCGGCCTGGGTCAGCGGGCCGCCCGCGTCGAGGGCCTTGAAGGACTTGAACTTCAGCCCGTACACCGACTCCAGACCGAGCATGCCCTGCTGACGGGTCTGGAACTCGGGCGAGCCGCCGAGAACCAGGTCGGGTGCGACGTCCTTGAGGTCGGCGAGGGTGGACGCCGCGGTGAGGTTGTACTTCTTCGCGGTGTCCGCGTTGACCGTGACGGAGTCCTTGTCCTCGGCCGGCGACGACTCCAGCAGCGTCAGCTTGGAGTCGAGCTTGGCCTTCGCCGCGGCGTTCACGGTCGCGAGCGAGGTCTGCGGGGCCTTCGCGTCCAGGTAGGCCAGCAGGGAGCCGTTGTACTCCGGCAGGACGGTGATGGAACCGTTCTTGAGCAGGCCGTACGTGGTCTCACGACTGCCGATGTTGGGCTTGTAGGACACCTTGATGCCCTTGGCCTTCAGGGCCTCGCCGTAGATGTCGGCGATCAGGATGCTCTCGGCGAAGTTGTTGGATCCGACGACCACCGTGTCGCCGGCCGCCTTGTCGCCTGCGAGCGGGTTGTCGGAGCTGTTGTCGGAGGAGGAGCATCCCGCCAGCAGGGCCGTCATGGCGGCGAGGGCGACGGCCGCCGCACCGGGGTGGTTCCTGAGGGACCTGCTGCTGTGGGCGTTGGAAGTCACGGTTCCCGTTCCGAACTGGGGGGTTGATGAAAACTCAAACACTCTGGCCTGATCCAATCCACCGGCTTCTTGATCAGTCAAGAGCAGCCGGGTTACCGATTGGCTTCGATCCGTGATCACTTGCGTACGGATCGGGAGACCTGTCTACCCCTCCCGAGGCCCCGGAAAGGCTGTTGCACACGGCTTCGTAATGGATTCTTGACGTAGAGCCACGCGCTCGACCGTTCGAAGAGGCGGTAGTGTCGCCGAAGTTGGCGTCGGCCACAGCAGTTCGGCGTCGGCCACAGCGGTGTGCGGGGGCCGCTTCCGTATCGTTCACATTCGGACACGGACACTGCGTGCGGCATGACGGCACGCATGCAGCACCCCCCTTGCACGCCTGCAACACCCCCTTGAAGGAGGCCCGGTGTCCACGAAAGAGGTGGACGCGCCCGCCCGGTCGGCATCCTCGGCATCGTCGTCGTCCGTGCGGCGGGGACTGCGGGGTTTCGCCGACCGGTGGCCCTTCCAGCGCAAGTTGAACGTACTCGTCGGTATCCCGCTGACGGTGATCGCCCTGCTGCTGACGTACCTCATCGTCGACCTGGTGCAGGAGTCCAACGGCGCGCAGGACGCCGCCCATCTGGTGCGCGACAGCACCCAGGTCGCCCAGCTCGTCGCCGACCTGCAGAACGAGCACCAGCAGGCGATCCTGCTCTCCGTACGGCACGAGGCATCCTTCGACGGCGGCACGCCCTCCACCGACGGCTACCGGCAGGCGCAGCTCGCCGTGGACGCGCAGGTGCAGAAGGTGGTCGACGCCTTCGGCGACCGGCTGCCGGACACCGAGGCGCGGGCACTGCGGGAGGTCCAGGGCCTGACCGGCCTGCGGGCCACCATCGAGCAGGGCTATCTGCCCGCCGACAACATCGACCCCGCGTACTCGGGTGCGGCAGACGGCCTCATCGACGGCCTGGGCCTGGACCGCAACTCCGCCCTCGCGACCACCTTCACCGGCAACCTTCTCGACTCGCTGCTGCGCGCCGACGCCGCGCACGGCGCCTACGAGACCGGCGTGTTCTCCGCGCGGACCGGCGACAGCAACGCGCTCATCGAGTTCACCGGCGCGGTCGGCTCCTACCAGCTGTTCACCTACCAGGCCGAGCGGTTCGACCGGTTCGCCACCCAGGCGCAGTCCGACGAGTTCGGCGGCATCGAGCACAACGCCTCGCAGGCCTCGATCGGCCAGCACTACGCCGAACTGGCCGTGGACCCCAGCGCGTTGCAGGCCGAGTCGCAGGGCGAGATCCGGGCGGCGTTCAAAGCGGCCCTCGCGTCCTACCCCGACTACAGCGCGCAGGCCAAGACCCGGCTGAAGATCACCTCGTCGCTCATCGACCAGATCGCCGACCGGGCCGACGACACCTCCTCCAACGCCCAGTGGCGCGCGGGTCTGCTGCTGAGCCTGGCGCTGATCTGCTTCGCCCTGTGGATCGCCTTCTCGATCCTGGTCCGCCGCTCCGTGGTCCGTCCGGTGCTGGCGCTGACGGGGGCCGCTCAGGAGGTCGCCGACGTCGCGGGCCGCGAGCTCGCCCGGGTCGCCGACGACGACGCCGAGGAAACCGGTTCCCCGCGATTGCGGGAGCTGCCGGTCACCGCGGACGACGAGATCGGTGAACTCGCCGAGGCCTTCAACAACGTGCAGACCACCGCGGCCGCGCTGCTGGAGCGCCAGGTGCTCAGCCGGCGCAATGTCGCCGAGATGTTCGGCAACGTCGGCCGGCGCGTCAGTAACCTGACTACTCGTCAGCTTGCCTTGATCGATGCGGTGGAGCGTGGTGAGACCGACCCCGCGCTGCTGGCACGCCTCTACTCCATCGACCACATCGCCGTCCGGCTGCGCCGCAACGCCGACAGCCTGATGCTGCTGGCCGGCATCCGCGAGACCGTCCTGGACGCCGGTCCGACCGAGCTCACCAACGTCGTACGTGCCGCGCTGGGCCAGATCGAGGGTTTCCAGCGGGTACGGCTGCGGGCCGCGACCGAGGCCATGGTGGAGCCCGACATCATCGGCGACCTGACGCTGATGATCGCCGAACTCCTTGAGAACGCCGTGTCGTTCTCCCCCGAGGGCAGCCCCGTCGAGGTGGTGGTCGGCTCCCACGACGACGGCGCGTCGATCACCGTCGCCGACCACGGCCTGGGCATGAGCGCCGAGCGTCTCGCCGAGGAGAACGCCCGCCTGGTACGCCGCGAACGCCTCGACCTCGTCCCGACGAAGGTGCTCGGCCTGTTCGTGGTCGGCGCACTGGCACGCCGCTGGGACGTCGACGTCACCCTGTCCCGCACTCCCGGCGGCGGTGTGACGGCCGAGGTGCTGATCCCGGCGACCCTCCTCCTGACGATGAGCGAACTGGGTTCGGTGGGGCGGCCCGGCCCCGCGGAACCGCCTGTTTCCCGGGCCTTGGCCGCCCTCGCCACTCCATCGGCCCCCGCAGCCGGCCCCTCCCCGTCCTCCTCGGTCCCGTCCTGGGCCACCGATGAGGACGACCCGATCACGCTCCCCCGCCGGGTGCCGCGCCGCGACCCGGCCCCCGCCGAGCACGAGCCGGAAACCCCGGCAACCGCTGCCGCAACCCCGCGCACCCCGACGGCCGACACCGGGGCCGCATCCCGGGAGACAGCCGGGGTCGGAGCCGCGACGCACGAGACGGTCGGAACCGGGGCCGGTGCTTCGGCGCCTGCGTCCGTGACCGGTGCCTCTCATCGAACGGCCGGGGCCGGTGCCTCCCACCGTACGGCTGACCTCGGTGCCTACGATCCGGTGGCCGAGGCCGACGCCTCCGGCCATGCGGTGGGGCCCGCTGTCGGCCGTACGGCCGAGCACGGTGTCCCTGGCCGTCCGGCCGAGTCCGGCACGTCCGCGGCCCGCGCCCACACACCCGGCCCCGAAGACTCAGCCGACCCTGCGCCGCGCATCCACCCGACTGAGACCGGTTTCCACACCCACCGGACCGGCCCGGGAATCCCGGCGCCCCGCGAGGCGGAGCCGACGTCCCACCCCCGGGCGCAAGCGGAAGGGGCAACCGAGCCCCACGCCCGCACGGCCGACGCCCAGCCTTCCGGCACCGGTGCCGGCACCGGGATCGACGGACCCGCCGTCGGTGGCGACGGCTCCCGTCCCCTGCGGCGGCGGGTGCGCGGCGCCACGCTGCGGACGACCGTCGACGCCGCCGCGCAGCAGGCCGCGCGGCGAGCCGCCCGCCCGGCCGACGCGGACGCCGTGCGCGACGCGCTGGATGAGTTCGAGGCGGCCGTGGCCCGCGCGCACCGCGACACCGGTGGGGACACGGGTGAGTACCCGCGCCCCGTCGAAAACCATCCGGACACCCGCACCGGCACCACCCACGCAGACGCCTCCGCCCTCCCCCCCCACCGAAGACCCGATCGCTCGCCGGAACGACCGCCGGCACGACCACCGTCCCGACGTCTCGCCCGACCGGACCGACCGGACAGAGCCGTCCGACGCGCCTGACCGGACCGAACCGATCACTGACCCGATCAGCGGCCGGGACACCACGCACCACCAGAACCACCTTCCGGAAGGAGCCGAGCAGTGAGCACGTCGACAGGTGAGACTCCCGCCGGAGACGCCAAGCCGACCGATCTGCGGGCCGCCGCAGCCGACTTCACCTGGCTGCTCAACCGTTTCGCCACCGAGACCGCGGGAGTCGTGGACGCCATCGCGGTGTCCTCCGACGGGCTGCTGATCGCCGTGTCGGAGCTGCGCGAGCACGCCGACTCCGAACGGCTGGCGGCGATCGTCTCGGGCATCACCAGCCTGGCCGCGGGCGCCTCCGGCAACTACGGTCTGGGCGGCCTGAACAAGGTCATCATCGATCTGGAGGGCGGCCATGTCCTGGTCTCCGCGATCGGCAGCGGCGCCGTCCTCGGCGTGGTCACCGACAAGGAGGCCAAGCTGGGCAACATCGCCTACGAGATGACGGTGTTCGCCAACCGCGCCGGCACCGCGCTCAGTCCGCAGCTCGTCCTGGAACTGAAGAACAGCGTCGGCGCCACGCGTACGCGTTGACGCGCGTGCCACCGTAGAGAAAGCGAACACCGATGGCGGACGGCCGCACACCGCGCGAGGCCGGCGAGGACGGCGTCGCGCCCGTCGGCCCCGCGTCCGCCGTCCGGCCCTTCCTGGTCACCGCCGGCCGGGTGGCGGGCGCGGGCGAGGCGTCGTCCAGCCGGACGATGCCCGTGGAGACCCAACTGGTGGCCACCACCGACGGGCTCGACACCCTCGACCGGCTCTCCTTCGAACAGCACGACATCGTCGCCGCCTGCCGAGTTCCGCAGTCCATCGCGGAAATCGCGGCCCGGCTGCGGCTGCACCTGAACGTGGTGCGGGTCCTCGCCGAGGACCTGCGGGCGGCGGGGCAGCTGTCGGTGCACGTGCCCGACTCCGGCGTCACCCACGACGCATCCGTTCTGCGCAGGGTTATCGATGGCCTGCGGGCCATCCCCGACTCCCGGGGGGTACTCCGTGACACCGACTGAACCGCTGGTCCGCACCTCGGCCGGCCGGGATGCCGTACGACCCCCGCTGCCGGTGAAACTGGTGATCGCGGGCGGCTTCGGCGTGGGCAAGACCACCGCCGTCGGCTCGATCTCCGAGATCGAGCCGCTGACCACCGAGGCGGCCATCACCGAGGTCGCGGCGGGCGTGGACGACCTCAGCCACACCCCGCGCAAGACCACCACCACGGTCGCGATGGACTTCGGCTGCATCACCATCGACCCGACCCTGAAGCTGTACCTGTTCGGCACGCCCGGACAGGAACGGTTCGGCTTCATGTGGGACGACATCGTGGAGGGCGCGGTCGGCGGTCTGGTCATCGTCGACACCCGCCGTCTCGACGACTGCTACGCCGCCGTCGACTACTTCGAACACAAGCAGATCCCCTTCGCCGTGGCGGTAAACGCTTTCGACGGTCACGTCGCGCACACGCTGGAGGAGGTCCGCTGGGCCCTCGACGTGTCGGACGGCGTCCCGCTGCTGGTCTTCGACGCGCGTGAGCGGGGCTCGGTGCGCGACGCCCTCCTCGTCGTACTGGAACAGGCGCTGGCCCGTTCGGAAGGCTGACGGGGCCGGGCGAAGAACTCCGGCGCGCGGGAATGGCCTTGCCCCGCAGCGGAGTTGTCCCGGTCATGAGCCATGACGACAGTCACGACGACCGTACGATCACCAACCCGCCCGCGCTGCACGACCCGACGCCCTTCGGCTACAGCCATGCCGTGTCGGCGCCCGGTGAACTCGTCTTCCTCGCGGGGCAGTACGCGTCGGACGCGTCCGGCGCCCCCGTGCGCGGCGACTTCGCCGCCCAGGTGGAACTGGCCTTCGACCGGCTGGAGTCGGCCCTGGCCTGGATGGGTCTCGGGCTCCAGCACGTCGTACGGCTGGGTACGTTCGTCGTCGACCACGACCCCGGCAAGCTGGAGGCACTGGGCAAGGCGCTGCACGCCCGGTTCGGCGAGCGCCTGCCTGCGCAGACCCTCAGCGGAGTCGCCTCGCTCGCGCTGCCCGGCATGCTGTTCGAGGTCGACGCGATCGCCGTACGGCCACCCTCTTCGAGCCAGGACCTGTCCTAGGGCGTGTTTCGAAAGTCCCGTCTGCCCTTCGGGCAGACGACGCTACTTTCGAAAATCGCCCTAGTTGCTTCTGCGCACCCCCGGGGAGACCGCCGTCCTGGTCGCCGCCCAGAACACCGCGAGGGTCACGAGTGCCAGGCCGGCGACCAGGGTGGCGCCGCCCACGACCTTCTCGTAGTCGTGCTGGTAGAGGCCGTCGACGATGTAGCGGCCGAGGCCGCCGAGGCTGACGTACGCGGCAATGGTGGCCGTGGAGACGATCTGGATGGCCGCCGAGCGCAGGCCGCCGAGGATCAGCGGGAGCGCCACGGGCAGTTCGACGCGCAGCAGGACGTCGGACTCGCGCATGCCCATGCCTCGCGCGGCGTCCACGGGGGACGGATCGACGGAGCGCACCGCCTCGTAGGTGGTGACCAGGATCGGCGGCACGGCGAGGACGACCAGCGGGATCATCACGGGCAGCATGCCGAACCCGAGGACGATGGTCGTCACCACCAGCAGGCCGAAGGTGGGCAGCGCGCGACCGGCCGTGGCGACGAGGGAAAGGATGTTTCCGCCGCGTCCGTAGTGACCGGTCACCAGGCCGATCGGCAGCCCTATCACGGCGGCGAGGGCAAGGGCTTCGACGGAGTACTGGATGTGTTCCCACAGGCGGGTGGGGATTCCGTCGTAGCCGTGCCAGTGCGCGCTGTCGCCGAAGAAGGCGTTTACGAAATTGAGTACGTTCACCGGGCTGCGTCCTTAAGGGCGGGCACGGCCGGATCGGGCCGGACGCCGGTGGTCTTGGCCTTTCCGGCGCGCACACCGCTCGGCATCCAGGGGGTGAGCAGGACGCGCACCACGACCAGCAGGGCGTCCGCGAGGACCGCCAGGGCGGCGCTGGTGATCACGGAGTTCCAGGCGAGTTCCGGCCGGTTGTAGATCTGCGCGTCGTGCAGCAGGTTGCCGAGCGCGCCCTGGTTGCCGATCAGCATGCCGACGCTGACGAGGCTGATGCTCGACACGGTCGCCACCCGCAGACCGGCGATGATGGCGGGCACCGCGATCGGCAACTGGACCTGGACGTAACGGCGTACGGGCCCGAAGCCCATGGCGGTGGCGGCGGCGAGGGTCTCCTGCGGCACCGAGCGGACGCCGTCGACGATCGCCGGGACGAGTACGACCAGGGTGTAGATCGTGAGCGGGATCATCACCGTCAGTTCGGTCTGCCCCGTGTAGTCGATGAGGACGACGAAGAAGGCCAGGGACGGGATGGCGTAGAGCACGGTCGTCACCCAGAGGACGGGCGGGTACAGCCAGCGCAGCCGCACGCACAGCTGGGCCAGCGGGAGCGCGAGGAGCAGCCCGCCGAGCACCGGCAGCAGGGCCTCGCGCAGATGCAGCCCGATGAGGCCGAACCAGTCGTGCTGGAGGTCGCTCGGAATGTCGAAGAAGCGGTTCACCGGATAACTTTCTGGACTGTCTCCGTGGTGGTCCGCCGCTCCTCGCGCCCTGCCGCGTGGGCGCCGCGGATGGCCTCGCCGATGGTCGCCTGCGAGACGACTCCGGCGGCCCGGCCCTCGGCGTCCACGGCGAGGGCCCAGCCGGTGGGCGACAGGACGGCACAGTCGAGCGCGGCGCGCAGCGAGTCCCGTCCGGCGACGAACGGCCGCCCGTACGGCAGCAGTCGGCCGGCGTCGATCTTTCCGGCCGCCAGTCCGGCGGGCTCGCTCCAGCCGAGCGGACGCCCGTCCACTCCGGTGACGAGGAGGTAGGGGGTGTCGGCCGTGCTGCGGGCGGCGATCTGCTCGGCGGTGGCGTCGATCGCGACGATCGGCGCGGTGAGCAGCTCCAGGCCCTCGGAGGAGAAGAACGACAGACGCCGGATGCCGCGGTCGGCTCCGAGGAAGTCCTCGACGAACGCGTCCGCGGGGTCGGACAGCAGCTCGGCGGGCGGCGCGAACTGGGCGAGCCGACCCCCGGTGCGCAGCACGGCGACCATCGTGCCGAGCTTGACGGCCTCGTCGATGTCATGCGTGACGAAGACGATGGTCTTGCCCAACTCGGCCTGGATGCGCAGGAGTTCATCCTGCAGCCCCTTGCGGACGACGGGGTCGACGGCGGAGAACGGCTCGTCCATGAGCAGCACCGGCGGGTCGGCGGCGAGCGCCCGTGCCACGCCGACGCGCTGCTGCTGGCCGCCGGAGAGCTGGTAGGGGTAGCGCTTGGCGAACGAGGCGTCGAGCCCCACCCGTTCCATCAGTTCGCGGGCCCTGGCGCGGGCCTTGTCCTTGCTCCAGCCGAGCATCCGGGGCACCGTGGCGATGTTGTCGACGATCGTGCGGTGCTGGAAGAGACCGGCGTTCTGGATGACGTAACCCATGGACCGGCGCAGGGTGTTGACCGGTTGCTGACGGCTGTCGACGCCGTCGATGAGGATCGTGCCCTCGCTGGGTTCGACCATCCGGTTGATCATCCGCAGGGTGGTCGTCTTGCCGCAGCCCGAGGGGCCGACGAGCACGGTGATCGAACGGTCCGGTATGTCGAGGGAGAGCCGGTCGACCGCCACCGTGCCGTCCGGGTATCGCTTGGTGACTGAATCTATCCGTATCAAAGCGCCGAATACCCTTCGGGTCTGGCATTTTCTGCCCGCTCTCGACCACGCGAGTTCGGGCCGTTGCGGGGAGAGTCTAGACCGACTACCAGATCAGCAGTCCGCCGCCGACCCGTTGGACGTACCGGGCGCTTGCCTGATGCCGTCGAGTCGGCATGGGAGGCATGGGCGGCGACCGGCGGCCCAACGGCACGAGGGGCGGTCCGGGCGCCAACTCCGGTGAGGTGCTGAGCGGTTCGGGCGAACGGCCAGGAAACGTCCCGGCCCCCGTCGAACAGCAACAGCTCGACGGGGGCCGGGACGACGGGGGGTCGGGTACGAAGAACCAGGACGGCTCGACCTGGCTGGTGGCGGTGGCGGCCGACCAGACGGCCTCCAGTGGCCGTACACGCAGACGGGCTGGCCGCCGGTAACCGACGGCCAGCCCATCCGTTCGCCCTGGACCCGTCGAGACCGGTCAGCGGCACCGCCGTTGGTCCGGTTGTGGTCGGTTTCCTCGTCCCGATGTCCACGCGAGGACCGCCGCGCCCCATCCGAGGAGCCAGACGGCCGCTCCCAGCGCCCCCGCCTCGACGCTCACGCGGCCGCCGCGCCCGCCGTCGGGAATCCGGCCGTGCGCAGCACACGCCCGCCGGGCAGTACGGCGTACACCTCGCAGCCGTCGCGCTCCGCCGCCCACTCGACGCCCTCCGCGCCCATGGCGAAGGCGGCCGTGGCGACGGAGTCGGCCTCGGTCAGGGTCGGGGCCACGACGGTGAGGCTGTCGAGGCCGGCGGCGGGGCGACCGGTGCGGCCGTCGAGGATGTGGTCGCCGCGCTCGTAGCGCGCGGAGGTCGCGACGGCCGCGTCGGTGAGGTCGAGGACGGTGCACAGTTTGTCGGCGATCTCGGGGTGCCGTACGCCGACCCGCCACGGCCCGCCCGACACGACCACGTCGCCCCCGGCGTTGAGGCAGAACCGGCCGAGCCCGGCGCCGGTCAGCAGGGCGGCCGCCCGCTGCACGGACCAGCCCTTGACGACGGCGCAGGGGTCGAGGCCGCGGCCGGGCAGCCGTACGTCGAAGGCGCCGCCGGTGGCCACCCGATACCGTTCGCAGATATCGAGGACCTCCACCAGGTCGGCGCTCAGCTCGTCGGCCGACAGCTCGCCCCGGTCGTACCGGGACACCTCGCTGTCGGCCTTGAACGGGCTGAACCGGGCGTCGACCTCGCGCAGCCAGGCGAACACGGCGTTCCCGGCCTCGTCGGGGACGACGGTGTCGTCGACCCGCAGTGAGACCGGAAACCCCATGACGTGTTCGACGCGGTGCACGTCAGGCGCCCTTCGCGTCGATCGCGGCCTGGAGGGACTCCCGGTAACCATCACTCGTGATGGTCGCGCCGGAAACGGTGTCGATGTTCGCGCTCTGTGCCGTCAGCGTTTCCGCGATCAGCTTCGGCACCGCCGCCGTCGTCTGCGGATGGTTCGGCTGCTTCAGCATCTTCACAGCCGTGATCCGGCCGCCCTCGTAGGTCACCTGGACCTGGACGTCGCCCTTCTCCGTGGTGACGGTCGTGCCGGTGATGGTGGTCGAGCCCGAGGAGGAGGTGGAGGAGGACACGGAGGGCGTCGAGGCGGCCTCGGTGGTGGACGTCGTACCGGTCGACGGCTCGTAGCGCCAGACCGGGATCAGGCCCGCAACGGACAGGACCAGGACAGGTATTGCTCGCTTCACGTCGTCTCTCTCATCCCGCCAGGCTGAAGCGCTCGAAATGGATCTGCGTCTTGGGCACGTCGAGCTCGCGCAGGGTGCCGAGGACCGCGTTCATCATCGGCGGCGGCCCGCACAGGAAGACGTCCCGTTCGGCGATGTCCGGCACGAGGGCGGCGAGTTCGCGCGGCGCCAGCCGGTCGGGCACCGACGGCCCGGTGACCAGGTGCAGTTCGGCGCCCTTGGCGACGGCGAGGTCGCGCAGCTCGTCGTAGAGGACGGCGTCGCGCTCGCCGGTCACCCGGTAGATGACCACGGCGTGCCCGTGGATCTCCTCCAGCAGCGCCCGGATCGGGGTGACGCCGACGCCGCCGGCGATGAGCAGGGACTCCGGACGGGTGCGGTGCATCGCGGTGAAGGCGCCGTAGGGGCCCTCGGCGAAGACCCGGGTGCCGGGCTTGATGTGGCGCAGGCCCGCGGAGCCGTCGCCGGCCGCCTTCGCGGTCAGCCGCAGCCGGGTGCCGTCGGGGGCGGCCGACAGGGAGAAGGGGTTCGCCTGCCACCAGCGGTCCTTGGTCACGAACCGCCACAGGAAGAACTGGCCGGCCCGGGCGGGCAGCCGGTCCAGATCCCGACCGGTCATGTACACGCTCACGACGTTGTCGGCCTCGGGGACGACCGCCTCGACGCGCAGTTGGTGGCGCCAGTTGCGCCACAGCGGCAGGGCCAGCCGGCCCAGGAACACCGAGCCGAGGGCGACGGTCCACACGGTGTACCAGTACGCCGTGGCGGCGGAGGACGCGGTGAACGTGGTGCCGACCGCGACCTGGTGGGTGAAGGCCAGCACCACGGCGACGTAGGTGTACAGGTGGATGAAGTGCCAGGTCTCGTAGGCGAGGCGACGGCGGGCCCAGCGGGCGGAGACGCCGCCGATGACCAGGATCAGCACCAGGGCGACCACCGCGCGGAAAACGCCTTCGACGGTTTCCGCGAGGTTCACCAGCTGGCTCACCGGGTTCATCGAGGAGGACTGGGCATAGCCGAAGGTGATGAACACCACATGCCCGACCAGCGTCCACAGCAGGCCGAAGCCGGTCCAGCGGTGCCAGTTCGTCAGCCGGTCCATGCCGATGCGGCGGTCCAGCCAGGGCAGTCGGGCCACCAGTAGCAGCTGGAACGCCATCAGCAGGGCGCCGTACAGGCCGGCGAAACGGCCGATCACGACCAGCGCGTTGGAGGCGAAGCCGGCCTGGACGGCGAAGAGGGTCACGACGGCCGCGTTCGCGGCCAGCACGGCGTACAGGCTCGTGCGGGCCACTACTTTGGGACGTATCGCCGTGGGGGGGACGGGAGGCGATTGGACAGTCGTCACGGACGGAAACTCCTAGATCGGGTCCTCAGAACACAGAGCTTGTCCGTGCTTCGCTGTCGTTTTCCTGTCGTACAACTTTCAAGATCTTATCGATCGGGGTGTGAGTGGGACGCGGGTCTGGCGCCGGGGGGTGGGTGGCGCACTATGTGGAGGTGGAAAAAGTACGCCTCCTCGTCGTGGACGACGACCCGCCGATCGCCGATCTCGTGGCGACGGTCGCCCGCTACGAGGGCTGGGACGCGGTCACCGCGAACTCGGGTGAGGAGGCGCTGCGCCGCGCCGCCGACTTCCATCCCGACATCGTGGTGCTCGACCTGATGCTGCCCGACATCGACGGTTTCGGCGTGCTCGACCGTCTGCGGAACACCGGGACGATGGTGCCGGTCGTCTTTCTCACGGCCCGCGACGGGGTCGCCGACCGGGTCGCGGGGCTGACCCGGGGCGGCGACGACTACCTGGTGAAACCGTTTGCCGTGGAGGAGCTGATGGCCCGGCTGCGGACCGTGCTGCGGCGCAGCACCGGCCCCGGTTTCCAGCGTTCCGTGCTGCGGGTGTCGGATCTCACGATGGACGAGGACACCCGGGAGGTCCGCCGCGGCGGAAAGTTGCTGACGCTCACCCCGACCGAGTACGAGGTGCTGCGCTACCTGATGCGCAAGTCCCCGACCGTGCTCACCAAGGCGCAGATCCTCGATCATGTCTGGGAATACGGTTTCGGCGGCCGCTCCAACGTCGTCGAGCTGGTCGTCAGCCGACTGCGCCGCAAGCTCGACGCGACGGGCGACGACCCGCTGATCCAGACGGTACGCGGTTTCGGATACGTGATCCGGCAGGCGGCCGAGTGATCGGCCGACTCTGGCAGTCGTACCGCAGACTGCGGCTCGGCACCCGGCTGGCGCTGGGGCTCGGCGCACTGTCGCTGGTGGTGTTCGCGGTGGTCGGCACGGCCATGACGACCTATATGCGGGACTATCTGTCGGCCCAGCTCAACGATCAGCTCGCGATCGCCCAGGTCGCGCAGTCCAAGAGCATCGTGGACTCCGGCTCGCTGACCGGGAAGAAGTACTGGGGCTGGTACTACGCCGTGTACGACGTGCGGGACGGCGAGCCGGTGCTGCGCAAGCCCGAGGACCCCGGTGACGTGCCCGAGGACGTCGACGACCTCACCGCCCTGGCCAAGGCGCAGACCGTCGCCGAGACCGAGCTGGTGCGCACCGTGCACCTCACGGGCAAGGGCGAGTACCGGCTGCGCGCCTGCGAGGTGGAGCCCGGCGTGGTGCTGATCAGCGGCGCGCCGATGGACGACCTCGAGGACACCGTCCGGCAGTTGATCACGATCCAGGTCGTCACCTTCGGCCTGGCGCTGCTGGCCCTGGTGGTGTTCGGCCGGGCGCTGCTGCGGCGCGGCCTGAAACCGCTGAGCGACATGGCGCACACCGCGCACGGCATCGCCTCGCACGACCTCACCGAGTCGGCGTCCCGCCTCCCCCTGCGGGCGGACTCACCGGGCGGCGGCCCCGAGGTGGAGGAGCTGCGCACGGCCTTCAACACGATGCTGGAGCACATCGACGGCTCGCTCGCCGTGCGCGCGGAGGCGGAACAGCGGCTGCGTCGTTTCGTCGCCGACGCCTCGCACGAGCTGCGCACGCCGCTGATGTCGGTACGCGGTTACGCAGACCTTTTCCAGTACGCGGCCGCCAACGCGCCCGAGGAGCGGGACAAGCACCTGGCCCGGCTGCGCGCCGAGGCGGCCCGGATGGGCTTCCTCCTCGACGACCTCCTGCTGCTGGCCCGCCTGGACGCGGCCGAGGTGGAGACGCCCCTGCGGATGGAGAACGCGGACCTGGTCGAGCTGGTCGAGCAGGCGACCGACGCGTTCCGCGCGAGCCACCCCGGGCATCCGCTGACGGTGTCCCCGGGCCCGGCGGCCGTACCGCTGCGGATGGACCCGCACCGCATCCGCCAGGTCCTGGACAACCTCCTCACCAACGCGGCCGTGCACACCCCGGCCGGGACCCCGGTCTGCGTCGAGGTGACTCTCGCTCCGGAGACGGCAGGGGTCCATGTGACCGACAAGGGCCCGGGCATTCCGGCCGGCGACCGTGGACGCGTTTTCGACCGTTTCTACCGCGTCGACAAGGCCCGCAGCCGCGACCGCGGCGGCAGCGGCCTCGGCCTGTCGGTCGCCCGCTCCCTGGTGCGGGCCCATGGCGGCTCGCTGGAGCTGGGTGACGCGCCGGGGGCGACGGTGTTCACGATGACCCTGCCGAGGGCACCGGACGCGGATCGGCCGACGAGCGACGGCCCGGCAGCCCTGCGCAGGCAGCGCCCCGGCCTCTGAGCGGCAAGCCGTCGTAAGCGGTTCCGGCAACCGGCGACCGCCGCGCCCGCGGCGAGGGCCGGGGGCGGGTGGGAAGGGTCGGCGGTGCTGCGGGCCGGGTGAACCTCGGGGGAGAGCCGGGATGAACTCGTGGGGGTTCGGGCAGAAATCCCACAGCCTCACCGCGCCTCCCCCGCCTCACCGCACCGCGGTCGCCCTCGGCCCGCACTCCGTCGGCTTCCGGACACCGCACCGTCACACCGGAGGGGAACGACACCCCCGTCCCCCTCCCCAGACAGGCCCAACCCCGATCCGTCAAGCCGCCGCGCGCGGTCACGACGCGGAAGGACGACGTGCGCCGTGTCCCTGCTGCCCCTCGACGATCCCTCGACCCCGCCCCCGCTCCCCGTCGCGGACGACCGCCCCCGCCCCCTGACCTCCACCGCCACCCGCCGCGCCCTCAGCCTGCTCCCGCTGCTGCTCCTCGCGGTGTGGGCGGCGGTCGACTGGCACGCCGTGCGCGACGGCACCACCCGCCTGGCCACCGCCGACCCCGGGTGGCTGCTGGCCGGGCTCCTCTTCACCTACCTGGGCGCGGTCGCCGCGGCCTGTGTCCGCCAGGGCGCGGTCCTGGACCGGTTGCCGCCCGGCCTGCTGGTGGCGTCCCAGATCGCCGCGGGCGCCGCGAACCATGTGCTGCCCGCGAGCATAGGCGCGCACGCGGTCACCCTCCGCTTTCTGCAGCGCCAGGGCGTCCCGCTTCCCCGCGCCAGCGCCTCGATCGGCCTGTACTCCCTGGTCAGGGCCGTGGCGAAGACGCCTGTGGTGCTGGTGTTCCTGCTCGCCGCGCCCGAGGCCGTACCCGCTGCCCGACTCCTGCCGCAGGGCAGGACGTTGCTCCTGGCCGCCGTGGGCCTGTTGCTGGCCCCCACGGCGGCCGCGGTGCTGCTCGCTCTCGTACGGCCGCTGCGCCGTCCGGCCCTGGACTTCGTGCGTACGGGCCTGACCGACGTCCGCCGGCTGCACACCCGCCCCTCCCGTTTCCTGCCCCTGTGGGGCGGAGCGCTCGCGGCGCCGCTCATCCAGGCGAGTGTGGTGGCCTCCGTGGGGACGGCGCTGGGCGTCCCTCTCTCCTGGCCGCAGCTGCTCTTCGTGCACCTCGCGGCGAGCACCGCGGCGGGGGCCGTCCCCGCGCCGGGCGGGATCGGCCCGGTCGACGCAGCCCTCGTCCTCACCCTGGCCGGCTACGGCACCCCGCTGAGCCTGGCCACGGCGACGGTCCTCGGCTACCGGATGCTCACGGTCTGGCTGCCCCTGCTGCCGGGCATGCTGGTGCTGTCGGCGCTGGTGCAGCGCAAGCACCTGTGAGCCGCGCCGGTCAGCCCCTGGTCAGCTCTCGTCCGCCGCCAGCCGCAGCGAGATGCTGTTGATGCAGTACCGCTGGTCGGTCGGGGTCGGATACCCCTCCCCGGCGAACACATGCCCGAGGTGGGATCCGCACCGGGCGCACCGCACCTCGGTGCGCACCATCCCGTGCGTGCGGTCCTCGATCAGCTCCACCGCGTCGGTGTCCTTCGGGTCGAAGAAGGACGGCCAGCCACAGTGCGACTCGAACTTGGTCTCCGAGGTGAACAGTTCGGCGCCGCAGGCCCGACAGGAGTAGACGCCCGTCGTCTTCGTGTCGGTGTACTCACCGGTGAACGCGGGCTCCGTCGCGGCCTGCCGCAGCACGGCGTACTCCGCCGGGGTCAGCTCCGCCCGCCACTGCTCGTCCGGCTTTTCGACGTCGTACGACATGAGCTCAGCCCCTCAGCTTCACAGACGGTCCAGAATGCGCGGGCCCAGGTCCGTCACGTCGCCCGCGCCCATGGTGAGAACGAGATCACCGGCCTTCGCCATTCCCGCGATCACGGCGGGCGCCTCGTCCTTGTCGTGCACGGCGGTGACGTCCGCGCCCGCCGCCCGGGCCGCGTCGATGATCAGCGCGCTGGTCACGCCCGGGATCGGGTCCTCGCGGGCGGGGTAGATGTCGAGGACGACGCAGGCGTCCGCCAGCGCCAGGGCCTGGCCCATCTCCTTGCCGAGCTCCTGCGTCCTGGAGAACAGGTGCGGCTGGAAGACGACGAGGATACGGGCCTCGCCGACCGCCGCTCGCATCGCCTCCAGGTCGGCCGTCATCTCGGTCGGGTGGTGGGCGTAGGAGTCGATGACCTGGACGCCCGCCGCCTCGCCCTTGAGCTGCAGCCGCCGCTTGACGCCGGTGTACGCGGCCAGGGCGGGGGCGAGTTCGGTGGCGGGGACGCCCAGGGCGACGCCCGCGGCCAGCGCGGCGACGGCGTTGTGCGCGTAGTGCCGGCCGGGCACCGAGACCGTGAAGGTGAGCTCCTCGCCGTCCAGCAGGACGCTCACCTCGCTCTTCAACCCCTGCGGGACGACGGACAGGACCCGCACGTCGGCGTCCTCGGACTCCCCGTACGTCACCACCCGTACACCCTCGACGCGCCGCGTCAGTTCCCGGGCGCCCTCGTGGTCGGCGGTGATCACCAGGGTGCCGCCGGGGACGATCTTCCCGGCGAAGGTCTCGAAGGACTCGTAGATCTCCTCCATCGAGGCGTAGTTCGCGTGGTGGTCGAGCTCGACGTTGAGGACGATGGCGACCTCGGGGGCGTACTTGTGGAAGCTGCGGTCCGATTCGTCCGCCTCGGCGACGAAGATCTCGCCCTCGCCGTGCAGCGCGTTGGAGCCGGGCGCGTCCAGGTCGCCGCCGATCGCGTACGACGGGTTCAGCCCCAGCTCGGACAGCGACACCGCCAGCATGGACGTGGTGGTCGTCTTGCCGTGCGTGCCGGCGACGGCGATCGGACGCAGCCCGTCCATCAGCCGGGCGAGCGCGTCCGAGCGGTGGACCACCGGGATGCCCAGCTCGGCCGCACGGGCCAGCTCCGGGTTGTCCGCGCGGATCGCCGACGACACGACGACACAGCTCGCGTCGTCGGCGAGGTGCTCGGCGGCATGCCCGATGTGCACGGTCGCGCCGAGCGCCCGCAGCGCCGCGGCGGTCCCGGACTCCTTGGCGTCGCTGCCGGCCACCTTCGCCCCGCGCTGAGCCAGGATCTTCGCGATCCCCGACATCCCGGCCCCGCCGATGCCGATGAAGTGCGGTCGGTCCATGGCGGTAGGAAGGCCGGGTGCCATGAGTTGTCTCCCAGGGTGCGTTACGGCGAAGAGTGCGCCCCCACCCTATTCCGCAAGGGCCGTCCCGGCCGACTCAGGGCCGGTCCGGCGGATCAGGTCGCAGGAAAGCAGCGGTGCCTGATCGACGCAGGTGAGCGGGGAATGGTGCGTCCACCTGCAAGGCGGAGGAGGGCGTCGTAGGGGTTTGCTGCCTACGCCTTGCTGTGTGAGAAGAGTTTCAGCACCGGCACCCCCACCCGGTGCCGAGCCCGGGACGCCCAGTCCCGGTGGAAGAACTCCTCCACGTAGTGGGGATCGGTCAGGACGATCACCTCGTCCGCCCCCACCTCCCCGACCAGGGACTTCAGCGCGTCCAGCGGATGGTCCTCGACCAGGCGGCCCACCGCCTCGTTGCCGGCCGCGTGCAACGCCTGCAGGGACACCGCGAGCGCCCGCTCGCCGAACCCCTTCGCCGCCTCCCCCTCCGGCGTCTCGCGCTCGCGCGCCGCCTCGTCCAGCTCGCCGAGGGCCACGTCGTCGATGGCCCGCAGCAAGCGGTCCGCCTGGTCGCCCCGCGGCTGGAGCAGGACGTGGAAGGAGACCGGCTCGTCCCCGTGCAAGGTGCTGACGAACTCCACGTCGGCGGACGTCAGGGCCTTCTCGATCATCAAAACGCTTGTGAACACCAGCGCCCCATTCTCCTTCGAGGACCTCCGTGGCCCTCTCTCCTCCGTGGGCCGTTCGCGACCCTGCGGAAACCATCCTTCCCCGTGCTCGCACGGGGACTGCGAGATTCAGTGTGCCCTTCGGAAGCTAAACGGAACGGCTGATTCCGCTGATTTCAGGACCATCGGTGATGATCTGACGCGTTTCCGGCATCACGGCTTTCGATACCTGGCGAACAGGAACCCCTCCTCCTCCAGGAGCGATGCCAGTACGAACCGCTGCGGAACCGCGACCGACGGCCCGCCCGCGATCCGCTGCGCGTCGCCGACGGTGAGCATCGGGGAGACGGTCAGGCAGAGTTCGTCGAGAACCCCGGAGGCGACGAACTGCCCCAGCAACCGGGGCCCGCCCTCCGTCAGCAGCCGGGTGTGCCCGAGTCCGGCGAGGGCCTCCACGGCCCGGGCCGGGTCCACACCCATACCGTCACCGGCGATCACCACCTGCGTGCCCGCCCGCTGCGCGGCCGCGACCCGGTCGGGGGCCGCCGCGGCGCCCGTCAGAAGCAGGGTCGGCACCAGTGGCGAGGTGAAGAGCGGGAGCGAGAAGTCCAGGTCGAGGCTGGCGGTGACCACCGCGACGGCCGGGGCGGGCCCCTGCCCGGCCGCCTCGCGCCGCCCCGCGAACTCGGCACGCGCGCGTGCGGGCCGGTAGCCCTCCAGGCGTACCGTTTCCGCGCCGACGACCACCACGTCCGCGAGCCCCCGCAGCGTGCCGAAGATCCGCATGTCGGTGGCGGTGGAGATGGGCTGCGAGCGCCCATCGTGCTGGGCGGCGCCGTCGAGCGTGGACACCATGTTGGCGCGCAGCCAGGGCCGCGGCTCCCCGGGGCCGGGCTCGGGGTAGGTGTAGGCGTCGGCGAGCTCGTCGAGGCTCCACTCGCGGTCCGCCGCCGGGTGGCCGCCCGCCCCGGCGGTCCCGGGCTCGCCGGGAGCCCCGGGCGGCATCCCGCCGGAGTCTGTCGTCGCTGTCTGGTCGGTCACAGGGAACAGCCGTCGCATGCCAGGCAGTCTGGCACGCCCCGTAGCATGGGGAACCGTGTCGTCCTCTTCCCTCGCCCCCGGCATCGGCCCGATAGCCGACGCGGTCCCGGCCTCCCTCTGCACCCGTCAGCCGCACGTCCCCGCGGACCGGCTGGTCGCCGAGATGGTGCCGCCGCCGCGCTTCGACTCGGTCCGTTTCAGCACGTACATCCCGGATCCGAACCAGCCCAGCCAGACCGAGGCGGTCGGCGTCCTGGAGGGCTTCGCGGCCGGACTCGGCGGGGCGCACGCCACGGGTACGGCCAAACGGGGGTTGTTCGGCTTCGGCAGGGCGAAGGCGGCCAAAGTGCCCGCCGGCCCACGCGGCGTCTACCTCGACGGCGGCTACGGCGTCGGCAAGACGCACCTCCTGGCGTCCCTGTGGCACGCCACCCCCGCCGCGCCGGCCCTCAAGGCGTTCGGCACCTTCGTCGAGCTCACCAACCTCGTCGGCGCCCTCGGCTTCCAGCAGACGGTGCGCACGCTCTCCGGGCACCGGCTGCTGTGCATCGACGAGTTCGAGCTGGACGACCCCGGCGACACCGTTCTCGTCTCCACGCTGCTCGGGAAGCTGGTCGACGCGGGCGTCGCGCTCGCCGCCACCTCCAACACCCTGCCCGGCAAGCTCGGCGAGGGCCGGTTCGCGGCCGCCGACTTCCTGCGCGAGATCCAGGGCCTGTCGGCGCACTTCCGGGCGCTGCGCATCGACGGCGAGGACTACCGCCACCGCGGGCTGTCCAAGGCGCCGGCGCCGTACTCCGACGAACAGGTGACGAAGGCGGCGTACGCCACCGAGGGCTCCTCGCTCGACGACTTCCCGCACCTGCTGGAGCACCTCGCCAAGGTCCACCCGAGCCGTTACGGCGCGCTCACGGATGGCCTGAAGGCGGTCTGCCTCACGGACGTGCAGCCGGTGCCCGACCAGTCGACGGCCCTCAGGCTCGTGGTCCTGGCCGACCGGCTCTACGACCGCGAGGTCCCGGTCCTGGCCTCCGGACTGCCCTTCGACCGGCTGTTCAGCGAGGAGATGCTGAACGGCGGGTACCGCAAGAAGTACTTCCGCGCGATCTCCCGGCTCACCGCGCTGGCCCGCGACGCGGGGCGACTCGTAGAGACCCACTAGTCGATCTTGATCGTCAGGTCAAGAGTCGGTTCGCGCCACTCACCCCTCGCTTTTGAGGCGCACCTCATCTCGAAACGCCCAGTTAACCCTGCAAACAACTTCGCAGGGTTAACGTGTTTCTTGACCAGTCGTTGACCAATCGTTGGCCTGGACTGGAAGAGCGAATCGTTGGGAGGGAGGCGCATGTTCCGAGGCACGACGGCCCGAGCCGTGATCGCGGTCCTCGCCGCCGTTCTGCTCGCCCTCCCCTTCTTCGCTCCCACGTCATCCTTCGCACACGCGCACACGGTGCGTCAGGTCGAGGCCAAGACCCAGCCCGGAATCAAACTCTCCGCCAAGGCGAAGCGCGACGAGATCGCCACGCTGCGCGACTGCGACCTCCCCCACTCTCGAACGGCCTCGAGCGGGGAGACCCCCACCGGCGGCCCCGCCGACCCCCTGCGCACCCGCGAACGTCACCGTGCCGCAACCTCCGCCTCCGCCGCGTCGGCCCCCCAGGAGCCCGAGCGCGCGCTGCTGGCGCAGGATCCCGCGGCCGAGCATCAGCCGGCCCGGCCCGGCGACTCCTATCACCGCTCGTCGAGATCCTCGACGGCCCACTCTCCGGCGGCACTTCAGGTCTTCCGCTGCTGAGAGAGCAGAGCGCAGCAGCAGATCCCCCACCTGTCCTGTGTCCTGCACATCCGACGCGCCCCCACGGCGCGCCAGGAGGAGTCACCACGTCATGCAGCCCCTCATCGACAACGCCCGTACGTTCGGACAGCGCCCTGAGGAGTTCGCCAAGCTCGCCGAGGGCCAGTCCCCGCAGGTGCTCTTCATCACCTGCTCCGATTCGCGGGTCGTTCCCGCCCTGATCACGGGCGCCCGCCCCGGCGAGCTCTTCGAGCTGCGCACCGCGGGCAACATCGTGCCCCCGTACGTCTCCGACCGCCCCACCGGCGAGGCGGCCACCATCGAGTACGCCGTGGAGGTCCTCGGCGTCCAGGACGTCGTGGTCTGCGGCCACTCGCACTGCGGCGCCGTCGGCGCGCTGGTGCGCGGCGACGACCTCGACGGCGTCCCCGCCGTCCGCGACTGGCTCGCGCACGCCGCGGACGAGCCGGGTTCCACCGACCCCGACGACCCGACGGTCATGCGGGCGGTGCAGCACCATGTGCTCGCCCAGCTGCTGCGGCTGCGCTCCTACCCGTGCGTGGAGAAGCGGCTGGCCGACGGCCGACTGCGGGTGCGCGGCTGGTACTACGAGGTGCACACCGGTGCCGTACGCGAACACCGCGTGGACACCGACGGCTTCGAGGCCCTGTGAGCGCCGCGATGACCAACGAAACCCCCCAGCGAATATCCAGGTTCCCCCACCTCAAGCAGGACTTCGCCGCTTCACTCGTCGTGTTCCTGGTGGCGCTCCCGCTGTGCGTGGGCGTGGCCGTGGCCTCCGGCGTGCCGGCCGAGCTCGGGCTCGTCACCGGCATCGTCGGCGGCCTCGTCACCGGGCTGATGCGGGGCAGCAGCCTGCAGGTGTCCGGTCCGGCGGCCGGTCTGACCGTGCTGGTCTTCGAGGCGGTGCAGGAGTTCGGCCTGCCCGCCCTCGGAGTGATCGTCCTCGCGACCGGCGCTCTGCAGATCGCCATGGGCGCCCTGAAGCTGGGGCGCTACTTCCGGGCCATCTCGGTCTCGGTCGTCGAGGGCATGCTGGCCGGAATCGGCCTGGTGCTGATAGCCGGTCAGCTGTACTCGGTGGTCGGCGCCAAGGCGCCGGAGTCCGGCCTGGAGAAGATCGCCGGGCTGCCCGAGGCGCTCGTGGACGCGGTCGGCAACGCCGACGCGTCGGCCTCGCTCGCGCTCGGCGCCGGCACCATCGCAGTACTGGTGTTGTGGAAGCGATTGCCGGCAAAGGTCCGGACGGTGCCCGGTCCGCTCGCCGCGGTGGGTCTGGCGACGCTCGCCGCGCTGCTGCTGAACCTGCCCGTGGCCACCGTCGAGGTACAGGGCCTGCTCGGTTCCATCCAGCCGCCGCCCCTGTCCGCCTTCGGCGATCTGGCAGCGGTCGGTCTGCTCGGCACGATCGTCGCGTTCACCCTGATCGCGTCCGCCGAGTCGCTGTTCAGCGCGGCGGCGGTGGATCGGCTGCACGACGGCCCGCGCACCGAGTACGACAAGGAGCTGATGGCGCAGGGCGCGGGCAACGCCCTGTGCGGAGTGCTCGGGGCGCTGCCCATGACCGCGGTGATCGTGCGCAGCGCGGCCAACGTGCAGGCGGGCGCGCGGACGAAGGCGTCCCGCGTGCTGCACGGGCTGTGGCTGCTGCTGTTCGCGGCCCTGCTGCCGGACGTGCTGGCGTACATACCCATCCCGGCGCTGGCCGGCATCCTCGTGCACGCGGGCGCCAAGCTCGTGCCCGTGCGGGCGATCGTGGGGCTGTGGCGCGAGCACCGCGGCGAGGCGCTGATCCTGGTCGTCACGGCCGTGTCGATCGTCGCGGTCAGCATGTTCGAGGGCGTCCTCATCGGTCTCTCGCTGGCCGTCGCCAAGACCGCGTGGGAGGCCTCGCACCTGCGGCTGGAGGTCGTCGACAAGGGCGCAGGACCCGTCCAGGCGTATCTGTCGGGCAACGCGACGTTCCTGCGTCTGCCGAAGATCCTCGACAGCCTGGAGTCCCTCCCGCAGGACCGCCCCGTCGAGCTGGACCTCTCCGGCCTGCACCACCTCGACCACGCCTGCCGTACGGCCCTGGAGACCTGGGCCGAGCGTCACAGCGCGGTCGGCACGGAGCCGGTGAAGGTCACGGAACCGGTAAAGGTGACGGAACCGGTCACGACCGGCTAGCGCCCGAAGCGGCTCACAGCGCCCCGCGCTCGCCGTCCGGCCCGGAGCCCACCGCGTGGCCCCGGACCGGACGCCGGGCATATCGTTACAGAAGCAGACAGAACGACTGTTACTGACCTCTTGCTGAGGAGGTCGTCATGCTCGAGGAGTTGCTGGGCGCGGCCGCGGTGGTCGCCGCCGGGGGCCTTGTGTACCTGGGGGCGGCCGCCCGGGTCGTCAAGCAGTACGAGCGCGGGGTGGTCCTGCGGCTCGGCCGGCTGCGCGGCGATGTCCGACCGCCGGGGTTCACACTGATCGTCCCGGCCGTGGACCGGCTGCGCAAGGTCAACATGCAGATCGTGACGATGCCCATTCCCGCCCAGGAGGGCATCACCCGCGACAACGTGACCGTGCGGGTCGACGCGGTCGTCTACTTCCGGGTGATGGACGCGGCGGCCGCGATCATCAACGTCGAGGACTACCGCTTCGCCGTCTCGCAGATGGCGCAGACCTCACTGCGGTCGATCATCGGCAAGAGCGAGCTGGACGACCTGCTGTCGAACCGGGAGAAGCTCAACGAGGGCCTGGAACTGATGATCGACAGCCCGGCCATCGGGTGGGGCGTGCAGATCGACCGCGTCGAGATCAAGGACGTGTCCCTGCCGGACACCATGAAGCGCTCGATGGCCCGCCAGGCCGAGGCCGACCGTGAGCGACGGGCGCGGATCATCAACGCGGACGCCGAGCTCCAGGCGTCGAAGAAACTCGCCGAGGCGGCGAAGGAGATGTCCGACCAGCCCGCCGCGCTCCAGCTGCGGTTGCTCCAGACGGTCGTGGCGGTGGCCGCCGAGAAGAACTCCACGCTCGTCCTGCCGTTCCCGGTGGAGCTGCTGCGTTTCCTGGAAAAGGCCCAGCAACCGCTCCCACAACCTCCCCAGCAGCAACAGCCCCTGCCCCCTGCCCCGCCGCCTCCCCCGAAAGCCGTCGACGAGTAAAGACGAGTAACGGGTGTCTTCGGCTCCGGCGAACCTCGCGCCGCCACGCCCGCCGTTCTCGTCCGGCTGAGCACGCGAGAGCCCGGCCGGGTGATGCCATCGCAGACGCGGTCATATATCCGCACAGCCCGCGGCACACTCCTCCTACATTCATACGATGATCACTCCGGCACGTCGCTTCGCCGCCCTCTGCGTCCTCGGCACCACCCTCGGCAGCCTCGCCGCCTGCGGCACCGCCGCCCAGGAACCGCCTGCCGCCCGCCCGGCCGCCCCCGCCCACACCTCCCCCACCGCCACCACGGCCTCCCCCGACCCCCGCACCCCTGCCGCCCCCGGCAAGACCGCCGCTCCCTCCCGGCCCCCCACACTGGCCCCCGGCCCGGCCGGTCTCACCCCCGTCTTCCGCAACGCCCCCCGCACCGCCGACAAGACCGTCGCCCTCACCTTCGACGCCGACATGACCGCCGACGAGGGGGCCAGAGCGGCGTCCGGCGAGCACTTCGACAACCCCGGGCTGATCGCGGCGCTGCGCGCGCTGAAGGTGCCGGCCACCGTCTTCATGACCGGCCGCTGGGCCGAGGAGTACCCGGACCAGGCCCGCTCGATCGGCCGCGATCCGCAGTTCGAGCTCGCCAACCACTCCTACAGCCACTACGCGTTCACCGATGACTGCTACGGCCTGCCGACCGTCCCCGCGGACCGGATGCGGGCGGACGTGGAACGGGCGTACGCGGCGTTCCGCAAGGCCGGGGTGCCCAACGCGATGCCCTACTTCCGTTTCCCCGGCGGCTGCTACGACCAGCGGGCGCTGCGCGCGGTGAGCGGCACGGGCGTGACCGCGGTGCAGTGGGACGTGGTGAGCGGGGACGCGTTCGCGACGGACGCGGACGCGGTGGCCCGGCAGGTGCTGGAGGGCGTGAAGCCGGGCTCCGTCGTCGTCATGCACTGCACCCGCAGCGCCGCGCCGACGACCGAGCGGGCGGTGCGCACGATCGTGCCGGAGCTGCGCCGCCGGGGCTACCGGTTCGTGAAGGTGTCGGAGCTGATCGGCTCGGCGCGGGAGCGGTCGTAGGGCCTCGTACCCGGAGTCGTACAAGGGGATCACGTCGTGCCCGGTGTGCATGGGGGTCCCCGCTCGAGCGAAGCCGAGAGCGGGGGAGGCAGGAGGCTCAGCGGTCTGCGTGTTCAGGGTGATCTGCGGGAGGTGAGCGCGCAGGCCGCGGCGGCCGCCGCGGCGGCGAGGACGGCCGCGGCGGCAAGGGGGAGCAGCGGTGGGCTGACCGCCGCTGTGTGCGAGCTCGTGACCAGGCCGGTGACCGCCGCGTGCGCCGGGGAGCCGCTCACCACCAGTGCCAGCAGGGCCGCGAGCAGCAGCGCCGGGACGGCCCGGCCGGTGGAACGCAGCACGGGCCAGACGGTGAGCGCGCCGACGGCGGTGCCGAGCAGGGCGCAGGTCAGAGCGGCAAGGAAGCCCGCCGCGGTGGCCTCGGGGACGGGGATGCGGTGCTGGTGGTCGGCGCTGACCGGGTCGCTGATGAGCACGACCGCCGCCGTGGCGACCGTACCGAGCAGCGCGGCCGCGCCCAGGGCGGTCAGGATCGCGGCGAGGTGCGCCCGCGCGGGACCGACGGCGGCCGCGACGACCGTCCGGGCGGCCGGGGGCTCGCCCGTGACGCAGATCCGCACCAGCCAGGCGGCGACCGGCAGCAGCACGGCGGACGTCCAGCCGAGCGAGTCCAGCAGGGGCTGGCCGCCCTGCACACTGATGCCCAGGAAGACGACGTACAGCAGGAACGGCGGCAGCCAGCGCTGGGAGCGCAGGAGCAGGGCGGTCTGGTAGCGCAGCAGTGCGGTCATCGGCGGCCTTCGGAGTCGGACGGGCGCACGCTCACCACGTGGTACGGCGGGCGGCCGCTCAGGAGGGCACGGAGCACGACGTCGGAGCGGGAGGCGGGGACGGTGAGGCGGTGGGTTCGCGGGGTCGTCTCCTCCGTCGCCGTGGCGAGGCGGACCGCCTCCGGCGGCAGGGGTGCGGGGCCCTCCACCTCGATCGTCGTGTGCGGGCCCTCGGGGGCGGCAGGCGGGGCTGCGTCGGTACGGCGGTGAAGGGTGCCGTCGCGGACGGTGTACACGGCGTCCGTCGTACCGATGAGACGGCGGGGGTCGTGGTCGACGAAGACGACGGCTGCGCCTGCGGCTGTGCGCTCGGCCACCGCTCTCTCCAGTTCGGCTCGCGCGTCCGTGTCCAGGCCGGTCCAGGCCTCGTCCAGGATCAGCAACTCCGCTTCGGCGAGGAGGGCTTGCACGACGGCGACCTTCTGGCTGCTGCCCTTCGAGAGCTGGGCCATCGGGGTGCGGGCGTGGGCGGTGGCGCCGAAGCGGTCGAGCCAGTCGCCTGCGGTTCGCTCCGCCGTGGGGCGGGGGAGGCCTTGGATCGTGCCGAGGTGGGTGAGGTAGGCGAGGGCGGTGAAGGGGAGGGCGGAGGGGAAGCGTTCGGGGACGTAGGCGGTGCGGGGGCGGCCGGCGACCTTGCCTTCTGTCGGGGCGTCGATGCGGGCGAGGAGACGGAGAAGGGTGGACTTTCCGGTGCCGTTGGGGCCCTCGATGCGGGTGAGGGTGGCGGGGGGCAGGTGGAGGTTCACCTCCCGGAGGATCCAGGGGCCGCGGAGGCCGTAGCGGCGGCCCGCGTTGGTCAGGCGTAGGGCGCGATCCATGAGGGGCATCCTGTCGTACGGAGGGTGCGGGTGGGTCAAGTAGCCTGCGCCTGTGAGTGAGAGTCCCTTTCAGACCGAGTCCAACCCCCGTGATCAGGCCCCCCAGTTCGTCCTGCCCCTTGTCGTGCGGATAGAGAAGGGCGCGCCCCCTGCCCGCACCGACGCCCTCGAGACCGCTGCCCGGGCCGTGCTCGTCATGCTGAGTGATGATCGGGCGGTCGGGGACGGGGAGTGGGCGCAGGCCGTGCGGAACTGGCAGGACGCCCGGATCCGGAAGGTCGTGCGGCGGGCCCGGGGGGCCGAGTGGCGGCGGGCCGAGGCGCTGCCCGGGATCACCGTCACCGGCAAGACGGCCGAGGTGCGGGTGTTTCCGCCGGTGCCCCTGGACGGCTGGCCGAAGGAGCTGGCGAAGCTCCAGGTCTCCGGGACCGACCTCGACGACCCGGAGCCGCCGGTCGACGCCGCCGCGACGGCCCCGGTGATCTGGCTTAACCCGGAGCTCGACATGTCCGCGGGCAAGGCGATGGCGCAGGCCGGGCACGGGGCCCAGCTCGCCTGGTGGGAACTGTCCGAGGAGGAGCGGGACGCCTGGCGGCAGACGGGTTTCGCACTCGCCGTACGAACCGCAGAACCGGCACGGTGGCGAGAGCTGACGGCGAGCGGACTGCCGTTGGTCCGGGACGCCGGCTTCACCGAGATCGCACCGGGCAGCTGCACGGTCGTGGCGGAGCACCCTGCTCTTCGCTGAACCGTTCCCCGGCCGAACCTCACATGTTGCTGTCAACTGTCCCGTGCCAAAGCGCCGGGCTTGTACAACGGGCATCACTGGTTGCGAAAGCGGTGTTTGCGTCCAGGCCTGGGGCCTTGTACGCGATGAACTGTCCCAGCTGGGCGAAGCTCCGGCTGTCGAACCGTTCCCGGCCGAGAAAGCTCAAGAATTCCTCTGAAGGTGGGCAAGGCGTGGTTCGGTGGTCGGGGGCAGGGTCATACCTCCGTCACCGGCAGGGGCGGGTCGAGGAGGCGGGGGCCATGATGCGACTGGGGACGGGGATCGGCTGGCGGCCGGAGATCGCGGACGCCGTGGAGCGGATGCCGGGCATCGACTGGGTGGAGACCGTCGCCGAGAACGTGTGTCCCGGCCATCTGCCCGACTCCCTGCTGCGGCTGCGCGAGCGCGGGGTCACCGTGATCCCGCACGGTGTCTCGCTCGGGCTCGGTGACGCGGAGCGGCCCGACGAGGGGCGGCTCGCGGCCCTCGCCGAGCGGGCCGAGGCGCTGGGGTCGCCGCTGGTCACCGAACACATCGCGTTCGTCCGTGCGGGCGGGCCCCTGACGGCGTCCCCGCGGCTGGAGGCCGGGCATCTGCTGCCCGTGCCGCGCACCCGCGACGCCCTCGACGTGCTGTGCGAGAACGTGCGCATCGCGCAGGACGCGCTGCCCGTGCCGCTCGCCGTCGAGAACATCGCCGCGCTCGTCTCATGGCCGGGCGAGGAGATGACCGAGGGGCAGTTCCTGTACGAGCTGGCCGACCGCACGGGCGTGCGGCTGCTCATCGACGTCGCCAACCTGCACACCAATCACGTCAACCGTGGCGAGGACCCCGCCAAGGCGCTCGCCGAACTGCCCCTGGAGGCCATCGCCTACGTCCATGTCGCGGGCGGCTTCGTACGGGACGGCGTCTGGCACGACAGCCACGCCCACCCGGTGCCCCGGCCGGTCCTCGACATCCTGACCGACCTGGCGTCCCGGGTGTCGCCGCCGGGTGTACTGCTGGAGCGGGACGAGAACTTCCCCGAACCGGCCGAGCTGGAGCGGGAATTGGACGCGATCCGGAAGGCCGTCGAGCGCGGGGCGCAGGAGCGCCGTGCGCAGGAGAGCGCCTTCGCGCGGGTCTGGTCGGGCGGGGCGAAGCGCGCCACGACGGCGGACGAATCCTCGTCGCCCACCAGGGAGACGGCACCGACCGCCTCCGACGACGAGGCGACGGCTGCCCGCCAGCGCCTCGGCCTCGCCCAGACGGCTCTGCTGTCCGCGCTCGTGGCCGGGACGCCGGTGCCCGAGGGCTTCGACCGGGTTCGGCTCGGTGTACAGGCCAGGGCGCTGGCGGCGAAGCGGGCGGACGTCGTGGCGAAGGTGGCCCCCGAGTTGCCGCTCATCCTCGCAAACGGTTACCGAACCGCGTTCCTCGCGTACGCCCAAGGGCATCCGATGCGCGGCGGCTACCGGCAGGACGCCCTCGACTTCGCCGAGGAACTGCTGCTGGGCGGACCGCTGGCGGAGGGCCGGTCCCGCCGCGAGCTGCGCCGCTGGTGGCTGGACCGCTCGGGACCGGCACCACGACCGACGTCACGGCTGGCTCGGATGGGACGGGTGGGGCGGTCGTTGATCCGACGGTGACGGATGTGCCGGGGTTAACACCGCCCACAGCGCTCGAGACCTTCGACGCCCTCGCCGCATATCCCGACCGCTTACCGCCCGTTTCTACCGCTTTGCCACCTCATTTCACTCTCCCGCTTCACCCGATATGTCCGTGATGCAATTATTCGCCCCTGTACGGCAGTTGACGGAACCGGCGAAGTAATATGCCAGTCCCCGCAACCGAAGCGCACTAGCGTGCAGTGCCGCAAGCAGGAGGCACCATGCGCCCGCGACCCCCGATCAAGGGCAGAGGCATCTTCAGTGGTACCGGGCTCATCCTCACGGGCCTGGCGGCGACCCTCGCGGCGCTGGTCTTCCCGATCTGGTCGTACACCGACCGCTCGGGCACGGGAGTGGACGTGCTGAACGCGCAGAGCGTGTCCACGCAGTACGGGCCGCTGTCCGCGCTGGACCGGGAGTTCGTCGCCAAGGTCCGGTTGGCCGGGCTGTGGGAGCTGCCCGCCGGCCGGCAGGCGCAGACGAAGGGCACGACCGAGGCCGTGCGGACGGCGGGCCGACACCTCGTCGAAGGGCACACCTTCCTGGACGAGCGGGTACGCTCCGTCGCCTCCCGACTGGGCCTCGCATTGCCGAACGAGCCCGACGAACAGCAGAAGGGCTGGCTGCGCGAACTCGACGCGGCGCAGGGCGAGCAGTACGACTGGAAGTTCGCCAACCTCCTGCGCCTCGCGCACGGCCGGGTTTTCTCCGTCGTCGCCCAGGTGCGGGCCAGTACCCGCAACTCTCTGGTGCGCGACCTCGCCGACGACGCCAATACCACCGTGCTGGACCACATCAAGATCCTTGAGGCCACCGGGTACGTCGACTTCGACGCCCTCGCCCGGGACATGGCCACCGGCAGCACACCGCCGCTCACCACCTCATCCGGCCCGCCCGGCCCCACGACCGATCCGGGGTGGGCCGTACCGGCCGCGCCGTCGCCGTTTCCCACGTACACGCTGCCGCCGGCCGCGGCCAGCCCGCCGCCCGGTTCCTGAACCCACCGGCGACCTTGGGGTCCGGACGAAGGCAAGCGGAACGTCACATACCCGCCACGCTCGGTCCGGATAGTGAACAAGGCATGGCGTTTCCCGGGGTATCTGGCATAGAAACACGGCATGGTCTGGGTGCTTCTCCTGCTGCTGGCATGGGCCGTCGCGGGCGCGGCGTGCACACGCCTGTGCCTGGCCGCCGTCCGGGCGGCGACCGTCGACGAGAACGCCGGCCTCGGACATGACCTGACGCTCTACGAGGCGGCCTTCCTGTCCGGCGGCCCCGGCCGGGTCGCCGACCTCGCCATGGTCTCCATGGCACGGCAGCAGCGGCTGCTGCTCGCACACACGGGCTGGGCGACCGTCGTGGACCCGCGCGGGCGTGACGACATGGAACGGTCGGTCATCGGAGCCATCGGCCCGCAGGGGCAGTCCCGTATCGCGCCGGCGCGGGCCGCCGCGTCGGCCGCAGACGCGGTGCGCGGGCTCGCCGACCGGCTCGTCAGCGCCGGCCTGGCGGTGCCCGACGGGGTCCGTACGACGGTCGCGGCCGGGGTACGGCAGGTGCGGTTCGCCGCCGCGGTCGCCCTCGGGCTGGGCGCGACCGCGCTGCTGGTCCCCGCGACCCCCGACATGCCCCGCACCCTCGTCGCACTCTGGTTCGCGCTGCCCCTCGCCCTCACCCTGAGCTGTCTGGCCATAGCGCGGGTCGAGGTGCACCCGTACTCGCGCTGGGCCTCCCCGGCCGGGCAGCGGCTGCTGGGCGCGCTGGCCCGGCGCGCGGGGAGCGCGGGGGACGACCGTACGTATCTGACCTCGGTCGCCGTGCGCGGGATCCGCGCGGTCGGTGAGCCGGATCTGCGGGCGGCGTTCGCGCATCGCGAGCAGTTCGGGCGGGACTGAGACCGGGCGCGCTCGACCACCAGGGTGCGCACAAGGGGCATTGGTGCCGACACCCGCCGGTGGTGCTTGCCTTCCCCCACGACCGAACCAAACATCCCTTTTGTCGCCGCCGTGCACCGAAGGGACACCCGATGAGAGCCGCCGCCCTCCACTCGGCCGCAGCAGCCCTGCTGCTGACCGCACTCTCCGCCGTCCCGGCGGCCGGCGTTCCGAACGTCCCCGGCCTGCCCGTCGCCGCCGCCCCCGGCATCGCTACGGGCGTCGCGCTCGCCGCCTCGCGGGCCGCGGCGAAGGGCGTCGACTTCGGGAACTGCTCCGACGCTCAGGACCTGCCCGGCAGCATGCAGTGCGGCACGGTCGTCGTCCCGCTGGACTACGCCCGCCCAGGCGGCAGGCAGATCAAACTGACCGTCAGCCGGGTGCGGGCCACGCAGCGGGACCCGCACAACAACAAGCTCCGGGTGCCCCGGCAGGGCGCGCTGGTCTTCAACCCGGGCGGTCCCGGCGGCTCCGGGCTGTACTTCCCGCTGATCGGGCTGCTGCCGGAGTGGAAGCGGATCGGGGCGGCCTACGACCTCGTCGGCTACGACCCGCGCGGAGTCGGCCGTTCGGCGCCCCTGTCCTGCCAGGATCCCAAACGTTTCTTCAAGGGCCCCTCCCCAGCCCCGGTGCATCCCTCGGAGTCGTACAAGCGGGAGCGCATCGCGCAGGCGAAGGCCTACGCGCAGGGCTGTGGGAAGCGGGCGGGCAGCGCCCTGCGGCACTACAACTCGCTCAACAACGCCCGTGACCTCGACGTGCTGCGCGCCGCGCTGGGCGAGGAACGGCTGACGTTCATGGGGGCGTCGTACGGCACGTACTTCGGGGCGCTCTACGCGACCCTGTTCCCCTCGCATGTGAGGCGGATGGTGTTCGACGCGGCCGTGAACCCGGACCCGGCGCAGATCTGGTACCGCAACAACCTCGACCAGTCGGCGGCCTTCGAGAGCCGCTGGACGGACTTCCGGGAGTGGATCGCCGAGCACGACGACGTGTACGGCCTGGGCAAAACGGCGCAGGCGGTGCTGGCCGGCTACGAGCGGGCCCGGGCCCGACTGGCCGCGGAGCCGGCGGGTGGAACGGTGGGGCCGGGCCAGCTGCAGGGCGCGTTCTTGCAGGCCGGGTACTACGACGACTACTGGCCGGCCCGGGCGCAGGCCCTGTCGGAGTACCTGAAGGGCGATCCGCGGCAGCTGATCGCGCAGGCCGGGCCGGTGCGGGAGGCCGCCGCGGAGGCGGAGAACGCCAATGCCGTGTACACGGCCGTGGAGTGCAACGACGCCTCGTGGCCGACGGACTGGAAGATGTGGGACCGCGACAACACGCGGCTCGCGCGCGTCGCGCCGTTCGAGACGTGGGACAACGTGTGGGCGAACCTGCCGTGTGCGTTCTGGCCGGTGCCCCGGCAGCGGCCGCTCGACGTGCGGACCGGTCCGGGTGAGCTGCCGCCGACGCTGATCCTGGCCGCCGAGCGGGATGCCGCCGCGCCGTACGCCGGCGCTCTGGAGATGCACCGGCGGCTGACGGGCTCGGTGCTGGTGACCGAGCGGGACTCCGGCACCCACGGCATCGCGGGCGGGCCGAACGCCTGCGTCAACGGCTACCTGGACGCCTATCTCCTCCAGGGCCGGCTCCCGGTGCGGCGCGCGGCCTGCGCACCGCACCCGGCACCGCGACCGGCGGCCCCGTCCAAGGAGCAGGCCGACCGGCCCAGGAGCTGATCAGGCGAGCCCTGCGACCAGTTCGGCCACCGACTTGCGGCGGCCCGTGTAGAACGGGACCTCCTCGCGGACGTGCATACGGGCCTCGGAGGCGCGCAGGTGCCGCATGAGGTCGACGATGCGGTACAGCTCGTCGGCCTCGAAGGCCAGGATCCACTCGTAGTCGCCGAGCGAGAACGAGGCGACCGTGTTGGCGCGGACGTCCGGGTAGCCGCGGGCCATCTTGCCGTGGTCGGCGAGCATGCGGCGCCGGTCCTCGTCGGGCAGCAGATACCAGTCGTAGGAGCGCACGAAGGGGTAGACGCTCACGTAGTCGCGGGGCGTCTCGTCGGCGAGGAACGCCGGGATGTGCGAGCGGTTGAACTCGGCGGGGCGGTGCAGCGCCATGTTCGACCAGACCGGCTGCAGGGCGCGGCCGAGCCTCGTGCGACGGAAGAGGTTGTACGCCTCCTGGAGCTGGTCGGCGGTCTCGGCGTGCCACCAGATCATGACGTCGGCGTCGGCGCGCAGACCGGACACGTCGTACGTGCCGCGGATCGTCACGTCCTTGGCGGCGAGCTGGTCGAACAGCTCCTGGACCTCGTCGGCGTAGCCCGCGCGGTCCTCGGGGAGCACGTCCTTCAGCTTGAAGACGGACCACAGGGTGTAGCGGATGACCTCGTTGAGGTCCTTGGCCAGCTTGCCCTTGTTGGGGATCCTGCCGGCCTCGGTGGTGGGGGCGTCGTCACTCATGGTTCTCATTCTCCCGCTCCGCCGTGCAGACTTTGCACCGGGTTGGCCGTGAGCTCCCGGACGGCGCTCAGGTCGCCGCGGAGCTGGTCCACCGCGGCGTACGCGCTCGCGATGCAGGCCGGGATGCCGACGCCGTCGTACTGCGCGCCGCACACGGCGAGGCCGGCAAGTTTCGCGACGTGCTCGCGGATGCGGGCCACGCGCGCGTGGTGGCCGACCGGGTACTGGGGCAGGCCGTCCGTCCAACGGGTGACGCGGGTTTCGAGGGGCGTCGCCTCCAGGCCGGTGGCCTCGCGCAGGTCGTGCCGGGAGACGTCGACGAGTTCGGCGTCGTCCTTCTGGAGGATCGCCGTCTCGCCGTACCGCCCCACGGAGGTGCGCAGCACGACCGTGTCGGGGTCCTGGTCGGCGATCCAGGCCCACTTCTGGGAGGCGAAGGTGGAGGCCTTGATGGTGCGGCCGTCGACGGGCGGGACGAGGAAGCCGCTGCCGTCGGGCAGGGCGGCCTCGGTGCGCCGGTAGGCGAGGGTGACCAGGGCCATGGAGGCGTACTCCACCGTGCGCAGTTCGGCGGCGGCCTCGGGGGACTCGGCGGCCAGCAGTGCGGCGGCGGCCGGTGCGGGGACGGCGACCACCACGGCGTCGGCGCGCAGCACCCGCTCCCCCGCGGTGACCTGCCAGCCGCCCGCGGGCTCCCGGCGCAGTCCGGTCACCGGCACGCGCGTGTGGATCTCGGCGCCGCGTGCCCGGACGGACTCGGCGACCGCGAGCGGCAGGGAGCCCACGCCGCCCTCGATACCCATGAACACGGGCCCGGTCTGCCGGGCGGCCGCCGCCTTGGCCTGGATCTCTCGGACGGCCTGCGTCAACGACGTGTGGGTGCGCGCCGCCTGGAAGAGCTGCGGGACGGCCGAGCGCATCGAGATCCGGTAGGCGTCTCCGGCGTACACCCCGCCCAGGAGGGGTTCGATGAGGCGGTCGACGACCTCGCGGCCCAGGCGGGCCGCCACGTACTCCCCCACCGCCACGTCCTCGCCGACCTCCGTGCGGGGCAGGTCGGCGTCGCGCTCGATACGGGCGAGGCCCTCCTCGGACAGCACGCCGGAGAGGGCGTCCGCGGTGCCGGGGACGCCCATGACGTGGCCTTTGGGCATGGGGCGCAGGGCTCCGCGGGTCCAGATCGAGGCCGTGGCGGTGGCCGGCGGCCGCAGGCGGTCGTCGAGGTCCACCTCGCGCGCGAGGGCGACCGCCTCGGGTCGGCGGGCCAGCATCGACTCGGCGCCGAAGTCCACGCGCACGCCCGCGATCTCGCCGGGCAGCAGCTTGCCGCCCACCCGGTCGGACGCCTCCAGCACGGTCACCCGCGCGCCGTGCGCCAGCAGTCGGTGGGCTGCGGCCAGCCCGGCGATTCCGGCGCCGATGACGACGACGTGCTGCCCCATGCCCGTACCCGTTGCGCTCATGTCCCCACTCTCTCAGACCAGGTGCGCCAGCGGCGCGGGCCCCACTGACGCTCCCGCCGCGCGCGGGTGTCCTCCCCGCGTCCCGACCGTGACCTCTTCGGAACCGATCCCCGCCAACGTCTGGACCCACCCGGGCGTCGAAGGAGCGTCAGTCGCCACGACCCTCGGGGGGCACACCCACATGAGCACACGCCGATCCATACGACGCTCGGGACGACGTTCCGTACGACCCGCCCACGTCCTGCCCGGGCTCCTGCTGGCCGGAGCGCTCGCGCTCACCGGATGCAGCGCCGCGGACGACTCGGGCGCGGGCGCCAAGGCCGACAAGGCCGCCGTCGGAGAGGCCGGCGCCGGGGCCGCGGCCTCCGGGAACGCGGCCGCCCAGGACGCCAAGGAGGGCGCGGGCGCCTCGAAGGCCACCGCCGCGCCGAAGCTTACGGCGAACCGCATCATCCGCACGGCCTCCCTGACCGTGCAGGTCAAAGACGTGCCGAAGGCTCTCGACGAGGCCCGCGCGACCACCGAGAACGCGGGCGGCTACGTCGGCGACGAGGCGACCGTCCGGGACCAGGACGGCGCCGAGCGGACCCGGGTGGTGCTGCGGGTGCCCGTCGAGAAGTACGACGACGTCCTCGCCGCCCTACAGGGCGCGGGCAAGCTCCTGGAGCGCACGGCCAAGGCCCAGGACGTCACCGACCAGGTCGTCGACGTCGACAGCCGCATCGCCTCGCAGCGCGCCAGCGTCGCCCGGGTCCGCGAGCTGATGGACCGGGCAACCAAGCTGAGTGACGTGGTCACCCTGGAGGGCGAGTTGAGCAGCCGGGAGGCCGACCTGGAGGCGCTGCTCGCCGAGCAGGCCTCCCTGAAGGACCGCACGAACCTGGCGACCGTCACCCTGACCCTGTCCCGGAAGCCGGCCGCTCCGGCCGCCGAGGACGACGATCCGGGGTTCGTGGACGCGCTGGCCGGCGGCTGGGACGCCTTCGTGACGGTGCTGCGCTGGATCGCCGTCGCGTTCGGCGCGGTGCTGCCCTTCCTCGCGGTGGCCGCGCTGCTCCTGCTGGCGTGGCTGCGGCTGGTACGACCGCGGCGGCGGGCGGCGCGGGCGGGCGAGCCCGAGCAGGACTGAACTGCGAGCCCCCCGTAGCGTGTTCGTATGAGCATCGAGCGACTGGTCGTGATCGGCGGTGACGCCGCGGGCATGTCCGCGGCGTCCCAGGCCCGCCGGTTGAAGGGGCCCGAGGAGCTGGAGATCGTCGCCTTCGAGCGCGGCCACTTCACGTCCTTCTCGGCGTGCGGGATCCCCTACTGGGTGGGCGGTGACGTCACCGAACGGGACGATCTGATCGCCCGCACGCCCGAGGAGCACCGCGCGCGCGGGATCGACCTGCGGCTGCGCACCGAGGTCACCGAGATCGACGTGGCCGGACGACGGGTACGCGCGCGTGACGTCGATTCCGGGGCGCGGTCCTGGACGTCGTACGACAAGCTCGTCATCGCGACCGGGGCCCGCCCGATCCGGCCGGACATGCCGGGGGTGGACGCGCCGGGCGTGCACGGGGTGCAGACGCTCGACGACGGGCAGGCGCTGCTCGACACGCTGGCACGCGCGCGCGGGAAGCGGGCCGTGGTCGTGGGAGCCGGGTACATCGGCGTGGAGATGGCCGAGGCGCTCATCAACCGCGGCTACGAGGTGACGGTCGTCAACCGGGGCAGCGAGCCGATGTCGACCCTGGACCCGGACATGGGCCGGCTGGTGCACCGGGCCATGGAGGGCATGGGCATCACCATGGTGAACGACGCCGAGGTAACCGAACTGCGCACGGCCGGGGACGGGCGGGTGCGGGCGGTGGTGACCGAGGACGACGAGTACCCGGCGGACGTGGTGGTGCTGGGCATCGGCGTCCGCCCGGAGACCGCTCTCGCGAAGGCCGCCGGGCTGCCTCTCGGCGCGCACGGCGGGCTGCTCACCGACCTCGCGATGCGGGTGCGCGGCCCCCTCGCCGACGGGTCGATCTGGGCCGGCGGCGACTGCGTGGAGGTGCTCGACCTGGTCTCCGGCCAGGAACGCCACATCGCCCTCGGCACGCATGCCAACAAGCACGGCCAGGTCATCGGAACCAACGTCGGAGGCGGTTACGCAACGTTTCCGGGCGTGGTCGGCACGGCCGTCAGCAAGGTCTGCGACCTGGAGATCGCCCGCACGGGTCTGCGCGAGAAGGACGCGCGCAGGGTCGGCCTCCAGTTTGAGACCGTCACCATCGAGTCCACCAGCCGCGCCGGTTACTACCCCGGCGCCTCCCCCATGACGGTCAAGATGCTCGCCGAGCGACGGACGGGCCGTCTGCTGGGCGTCCAGATCGTCGGAAGGGAGGGCGCGGGCAAGCGGGTCGACATCGCGGCGGTGGCCCTGACGGCCGCAATGACGGTGGAACAGATGACGGCCCTGGACCTGGGGTACGCGCCGCCGTTCTCACCGGTATGGGATCCCGTCCTGGTGGCGGCGAGAAAGGCGTCGGCAAAAGTACGGAGCTTCTAGGCGGGCGTCAGGGCAACTGGCCCAGGGTGCGCGGGGAACTGCGCGACCGGTCCCCACGCACCCGCCCTCACGCGCCTGCCCCGCAACGCCCCTTAAGCGGTTCCGGTCAGTCGCGGCAGCGCAGAGACCGCCGCGGCGGCGGGCTGTTCCGCCGGCTTCGCGTGCGCCGCGACCGCCGGCCGCGTCCGCAACCGGTTGCTGACAGCCTCGTCCAACGTCACCGGCCGCTGCATCTGTGAAGCGAGCCGCCCGGCCTCCTGGCCGAGCCGCGCCACGTCCTCCCAGGGCAGCCGGATCACCAGGGAGATCTCCGCCTCGCCGTCGGGCGTGGCGTGCATCGTGGGAGTAACTCGGTCGTTCATTCGCCTGTTCCTCACGTCGTCCCCGCGGCCCGCCTTCCTCGTGCCGCGAGCGGTTGCCGGTTCATACGCACCCGTGGGGACCCGCGTTCACCGGTTCGTCGAACGGATCGGGGGCAGTACTTCCTTGTGGTCATCCCCGTCCATGACGTGAACCCCGTGCGCCGCACCCCCGTGGTGACGTACGCGCTGATCGCGGTGAACGTCTTCGTCTTCTGGTTCATGCCCGGCCTGTCGGGCTCCGTGGCGGGCGACAGCAGCCTGGCCCAAACGTGCCATCTGCACGCCTTCCTGGAGCACTACGCGGCTGTGCCACGCGAGTTGATCCACCATCAGCTGCCGCAGCTCGTCCCCACCGGCGAGACCATGGGCGTGAGATGTCAGCTGGGGCCGCCGGGCTACGACAAGTCGCCGGCGCTGAGCGTCCTCACCGCGATGTTCCTGCACGGCGGCTGGCTGCACCTGCTGGGCAACATGCTGTTTCTGCTGATCTTCGGAAACAACATCGAGGACCGCATGGGGCACGTCCGCTTCGCGCTCTTCTACGTCGCCTGCGGCTACGCGGCGTCCTACGGCTTCGCCGTCCTCAACGCCGACTCGACCGATCCGTTGATCGGCGCGTCGGGGGCGATCGCGGGGGTGCTGGGCGCCTATCTGGTGCTGTATCCGAAGGCCAGGGTGTGGGTGCTCGTCCCGTTCCTGGTGTTTCTGCCGTTGCGCCTGCCCGCCTGGCTGGTACTGGGTTTCTGGTTCGTGCTGCAGGCGGTGTACTCCTCGGGCGAGGGCGTCTTGGGCGCGGGCACCGTGGCGTACGCGGCGCATGTCGTGGGTTTCCTCGCGGGCATGCTGATGGCCTGGCCGCTCAAGCCGGGCACGCCTCCGCCGCCGGAGCCGCGCGGTCTGCTGTTCGGCAGACGGGCCCGGCCCCGGCACACATGGTGAGACCGGTTACCGGACGGTCTGCGTGTGGACGTAGTCGACCAGGCGGGTCAGGGCGTCCGGGTCGGTGGACGGCATGACGCCGTGGCCGAGGTTGAAGACGTGGCCCTCCAGGCCGGCGGCCGCGTCGAGGACCTCTCGGGTCTTGGTCTCGACGGCCTCGGCGCCGGCGAACAGCACCGTCGGGTCGAGGTTGCCCTGCAGTGCCTTGCCGGGGCCGATCCGGCGGACGGCCTCGTCGAGCGAGACGCGCCAGTCGACGCCGACGACGTCCGCGCCGGCCTCGCCCATGAGCTTCAGCAGCTCGCCGGTGCCCACGCCGAAGTGGATGCGCGGGACGCCGTAGCCCTCGACGGCGCGGAAGACCTTCGCGGAGGCGGGCAGCACCGAACGGCGGTAGTCGGCCGGGGCGAGCGCGCCGGCCCAGGAGTCGAAGAGCTGGACGGCGCTCGCGCCCGCCTCGATCTGCACCTTCAGGAAGGCGGCGGTGATCTCCGCGAGGCGGTCCAGCAGGTCGGCCCAGAGCTCCGGGTCGCCGTACATCATCGCCTTGGCGTTCTCGTACGTGCGCGACGGGCCGCCCTCGACGAGGTAGCTCGCCAGGGTGAAGGGCGCCCCCGCGAAGCCGATCAGCGGGGTGGCGCCGAGCTCGGCGGTCAGCTGGCCGATGGCCTCGGTGACGTAGGAGACGTCCTCGGGGGTGAGGTCGCGCAGCTGGGCGAGGTCGGCGCGGGTACGGATCGGCTTCTCGACGACCGGGCCGACGCCGGGCTTGATGTCGAGGTCGACGCCGATCGCCTTGAGCGGGACGACGATGTCGCTGAAGTAGATCGCCGCGTCCACGTTGTGCCGGCGCACCGGCTGGAGGGTGATCTCGGTGACCAGGTCGGGCCGCATGCAGGACTCGAGCATCCCGACGCCCTCGCGGACCTTGCGGTACTCCGGCAGCGAGCGCCCGGCCTGCCGCATGAACCACACGGGCGTGTGCGGCACGGGCTCACGCCTGCACGCCTTCAGAAAGGCACTGTCGTACGTAGCTGTCGGCTGCCGGCCCGCAGGGCTCTCGTTCACGCTCACGACGGCAAGTCTCGCACGCCCCCAACCCCCCCGACCCGGCCCCCTGCCCGCACTCCGCCCGCACCTCATCCACACCCCCGCCGCGCCTCCAGGGGCCCTGGCCGGCCCTCGGTGCACCTCGATGCGCCCCGGCCGGGTCCCGTCGGTGTCTGCGGCAGGTGTGTTCGAGGAGGGTGGGTCGTGTGTTTGTTCGCCCAGCGCGCATCCGTCCGCGAGCAGCGCAAGGGTGTCTTGCCCTGCGCGAAGGTCCCGTTCCCCTTAATCTTCCCCGCATGGCTGCGGCTCAGGGACGACTGTCGGACGGCGCTGGCGGGATGGATGACGCGAACGAGGGGGACCGGGATGGGAGCACGTCGGCTCCGTTGCCTTTCCGGGCCGCCGTCGACGCGCTGAGGGCGACGCGACTGCGGCCGCAGATCGAGGTCGAGCCGACACCGGCTCCCAAGCGGCTCGCCCCGTTCGCGTACGCGCTGGAGGCGGCGGTCGTGGACGGTGAGCAGGATCTGGCCGACGGCCGGCTGGTGCTGCTGCACGACCCGGCGGGGCACGACGCCTGGCGGGGAACGTTCCGGCTGGTGACCCTCATCCGGGCCGAGCTGGAACCCGAGATGGCCGCCGATCCGCTGCTGCCGGAGGTGTGCTGGTCGTGGCTGACCGGCGCGCTCCAGGCGCGCGGGCTGACGTACGGGGAGCCGAGCGGGACCGTCACGCGCGCGAGCTCGCACTACTTCGGCGGGCTGGCGGAACGCCCGGCGGCCTCACAGATCGAGATCCGGGCCTCCTGGACGCCGCGCGAGGGCGTGGGCGGGGTGCCGGACACGGCGGCGCACCTGGCGTCCTGGTGCGACTTGCTGGCGCAGGTCGCGGGGCTGCCGCCGGCCGGACCGGGGGATGCGTCGGTGGTGACGCTGCCGCAGCGCAGGGGGCCACACTCACGTTGACCATCTCTTTGTCGATACGGCCATTTTCGGTCCCGTAAGAGGCCCACTTAAACCGACTCGATCTTCGGATGATCGATCGCATGTCCGAGTCGCACAGATTGTTACTCACTAGATCGTGATCATTCTCTAAAGGACCCCGGGTTCGCTGCCGAAGACGACTGTGACCTTGAAAGCACGGTTCGTCCCGGCTTCCTCCCCACAAGCCCCACGAGCCGGCCCCCCGTCCCCCATCCAGGAGGCCTGGTGTCCGTTCTCCTCGAGCAGCCCGCAAGCCTGGTCGCCTACCGCCCGAACAAGCCCACCGCCATGGTGGTCGTGGCCGACCCGCGCGTCCGCTCCACCGTCACCCGTCATCTCTGGGCGCTCGGTGTGCGCGACGTCATCGAGGCCTCGTCCATCGCGGAGGCTCGTCCCCGCATCGGCAACCCCCGCGACATCTGCGTCGCCGACGTCCACCTGCCCGACGGCTCCGGCCTCACCCTTCTGTCGGAGACCCGCGCCGCGGGCTGGCCCAACGGGCTGGCCCTCTCCGCCGCCGACGACATCGGCGCCGTGCGCAACGCCCTCGCGGGCGGCGTCAAGGGCTATGTCGTCACCGGTACCCGCACCAACCTCGGTCTCCCCAACCGACCCGGTGCCGCCCCCCTCGGCTCGGCCGCCCGCCTGCACCGCCGCCCCCCGGGTGCCCCGAGTCACCCGGGTGGCTACCGCGAGCTCTCCGGCCGTGAGGTCGAGGTGCTGCGGCTGGTCGCGGAGGGCCAGTCGAACAAGGCGATCGGCGTCTCGATGGGCCTGTCGGCGCTGACCGTCAAGAGCCACCTGGCCCGCATCGCCCGCAAGCTCGGCACGGGCGACCGCGCCGGCATGGTCGCGGTGGCCCTGCGGACCGGCATCATCCACTGACCGACCGGCAATACCGCAAGCCCCACGAGCAGGCCCCCGTCACCCCGATCATTCACCGACCTGACTGGTTTACGACCCTTTCGCGTCCGCCGACGGAACGTTCCGTCGGCGGACGCCGTCCATACACAGATACCCTTGACAGGTGACCGACGCCCAAGAAACCGCAGCAGCCAGTTCACTGCGAACCACCGGAGGCGCCCCTCCGGACGACGGCGGATCTACTGATTCCGGGGCGCCGACACCGTTGCTCGAACCACGCGAGGGCATCCCTCCCGTGATCGCCGACGAAGCCTCCCTCGCCGAGGTGATCGCCGCCCTCGCCGCCGGCTCCGGCCCCGTCGCCGTGGACGCCGAGCGGGCTTCCGGCTACCGCTACGGCCAGCGCGCCTATCTGGTGCAGCTGCGTCGCGAGGGCGCCGGCAGTGCGCTGATCGACCCCGTGGCCTGCCCCGACCTGTCCGCGCTCGGCGACGCCCTCTCCGACGTCGAGTGGGTCCTGCACGCGGCCACCCAGGACCTGCCGTGTCTGCGCGAGATAGGCATGGTGCCGACGCGGCTGTTCGACACCGAGCTGGCCGGACGGCTCGCCGGGTTCCCGCGGGTCGGCCTCGGCGCGATGGTGGAGGGCGTACTGGGCTTCGTCCTCGAGAAGGGCCACTCCGCGGTGGACTGGTCCACGAGGCCGCTGCCCGAGCCGTGGCTGCGCTACGCGGCCCTCGATGTCGAGCTCCTGGTCGACCTGCGCGACGCGCTGGAGAAGGAGCTGGACCGGCAGGGCAAGCTGGAGTGGGCCCGCCAGGAGTTCGACGCGATCGCGTCCGCCCCGCCGCCCGAGCCCCGCAAGGACCCGTGGCGTCGTACGTCGGGCATGCACAAGGTGCGCCGGCGACGGCAGCTGGGAGTCGTGCGCGAGCTGTGGCAGACGCGGGACAAGATCGCGCAGCGGCGGGACGTGTCGCCGGGCAAGGTGCTGTCGGACGCGGCCATCGTGGAGGCCGCGCTCGCCCTTCCGGCGAACGTGCACGCGCTGGCCGCGCTGAACGGGTACGGGCACCGGATGGGGCGGCGGCAGCTGGAGCAGTGGCAGGCCGCGGTCGACCGGGCGAAGGAGCTGAGCGAGTCCCAGCTGCCCCAGCCGGGGCAGCCGGTGGCGGGGCCTCCCCCGCCGCGGGCCTGGGCCGACAAGGATCCGGCGGCGGCCGCGCGGCTCAGTGCGGCGCGAGCGGCCGTCTCGGCGTTGGCCGAGGAGCTGAACATGCCCCAGGAGAACCTCGTGGCCCCCGACGCGGTGCGACGGGTGTGCTGGGAGCCGCCGAAGGCGCTGGACCAGGAAACGGTTGCGAAAGCACTTGCCTCGTACGGGGCGCGACCCTGGCAGGTGGAGCAGGTTACGCCTGTCCTGGTCGCCGGGCTGGCCGGCCAGGATGGCCAGGACGTCTAGGCCGTGTCCCGGCCGCCGTGGAACCTTGTGTCGTACGGCGGCCGCGGGGGCCGTTTCGCAAGCGGTTACCTCGTCGCTCCTCTCATGAAACCGTTGTAGATGTATTTCTGGAGGGCCAGGAAGACGATCAGTGTCGGCAGCATGACCAGGACCGCTCCTGCCGAGATCGTTTCCCAGTGGGCGGCGTAGGGGCCCTTGAAGCGGAACAGGGACGTCGAGATCACGCCAAGATCCTGTGAGGGCATGTAGAGGAAGGGGATGTAGAAGTCGTTGTAGACGGCTATCCCCTTCACGATCACGACAGTCGCGATCGCCGGTTTCAGCAGTGGAAAGATGATCTTTCGGTAGATCGTGAAGGCGTTGGCGCCGTCGAGGCGGGCGGCCTCGTCCAGGGAGATCGGGATCGACCGCACGAACTGCAGGAAAATGTAGATCGAGACGATGTCCGTGCCCATGTAGAGGGCGATCGGCGCCCACCGGGTGTCGAACATGCCGAGGCTGTGGACGATCTGGAAGGTGGCCACCTGGGTGGTCACCCCGGGGACCAGCGCGGCGACCAGAAACAGGGCGATCACCAGTTTCCGGAAACGGAAGGTGAACCGGTCGATCGCGTAGGCCGTCATCGAGCCGATGAGGACCGTTCCGCCGACGGAGACGACAAGGATGAAGGCGGTGTTTCCGAACGCCGTGAGCATCCCGCCGTCCTGGAACGCCGTCACGTAGTTGTGGAAGTTGAGCAGGTCGTGCGGGAGTGTGAGCGCCCCGCCGCCGTTCGCCGTCTCCTTCTCGGTCTTCAGGGACGTCAGCAGGACGACGCCCAGCGGGAGCAGGACGACCAGCGTCGCGGCGATCAGCGACAGGTACACGAGGGCGCGGGCAACGGCTCGGCGCGTCATACGAGGTCCACCCTGTCGTCGGGGACGAGACGGCGCTGCACCCAGGTCACCAGCAGGATGATCAGCAGCAGCACGACGGCCGCCGCCGAGGCGAGCCCCGTCTTGTTGAACTGGAAGGCCAGTTTCACGGTCTGGATCACGAAGGTCTCGGTGCCGGTCGCCCCGCCGGTCATGATGTACGGGATCTCGAAGGCGGAGAGCGAGCCGGAGACGGAGAGGATCACCGTCAGGGTCAGCACCGGCTTGATGCCGGGCAGGATGATGTAGCGGAACTGGTGCCGGCGCCCGGCGCCGTCCAGTTCGGCCGCCTCGTACAGCTCCCCCGGGATGGACTGGATCGCCCCGAGGAACAGGACGAAGTTCATGCCGAGGTAGCGCCAGATCGAGACGCCGGCGAGGGAGACGTTCGCCGAGGTCGGGGTCCCCAGCCAGGCGTGGTCGGTGTGATGGCCGAAGAGGGAGAGGACGGTGTCGAGGGTGCCGCGGTCCTGGAAGAAGTAGAGGAAGACGAAACCGATGGCCACGCCGTTGACCAGGGACGGGAAGAAGAGCACGCCCTTGAAGAAGTTCCGGAAACGGATGTTGAAACTCAGGATGGTCGCGAAGTAGAGCGCGGCGACGATCTGGATCACCGAGGCGGCCAGGTAGTAGCCGCTCACCCAGAAGACCTGGAAGAGGTCCTCCCTGGTGAAGATCTCCGTGTAGTTCTCGGCGCCCGTGTAGTGCAGTTCGGGGCTCACGCCGTCCCAGTCGGTGAAGCTGTAGGCGACCATGTTGGCGATCGGCGCGTAGGTGAAGGTGATCAGCAGCGCGAGCGGGGCCAGCAGGAACAGCCAGGGGGTCAGCAGCCGCCAGGCGCGGGCCCGGCGCGGGGCGGGAGCGGGGGCGAAGGCGGCGCGCTTCGAGGCCGGCGCCGTCGCCTCGAAGGTCGCCTTCTGGGTGCCGGGCTCGGGGGTGTGCGTGTGCGCGTGCGTCATCAGTGGTCCACGTTCGCTTGCGTCCCGGTCCACTTCTTGCCGAGGCCGCCGAGGAAGTCGTCCAGGCTGCCCTTCCTGGCGCCGCGGGCGAGGTCTACCAGGTCCTGGCGGTAGTCGGGCTTGTAGATGCCGACCTCGGACTCGTCGTCGATCAGCTTGACCTTGGCGCCCGCCGTGTCGTCCAGTTCGATGAGCTTGACGCCCGCCGCCTCGTACGGCTTCAGCACCTCGGGCATGGCCGCGTCCTTGAGCGGGGAGATCGCCAGGTTGTCCTTGTCGTAGCCGGACTTGTCGGTGAACCAGTCGATCCAGGCGCGGGCCGCCTCCTTGTGCGGGGAGTGGACGTTGACGGCCTGGTTGTAGTCGGGGCCGACGGTCGCGCAGAACGCGCCGCCCGTCTGGGCGGGAAACGGCATGAAACCGATGTCGTCCGGGTTCACGCCGGCCTTCTTCGCGGCGTCCTGGAACTGGATGATCGCCCAGGTGCCGAGCCACTGGGTGGCGATCTCGCCCTTGGCCGTGCGGGGCTTGGACTCCTCCCAGTTGCTGGTCGTGGGGTCCTTCTCGGCGAGACCCTGCTTCACGATGTCGTACAGCAGGGTGTCGCCGACGCGCAGGTCGGAGCCTTCGGCCCAGGGGTCGCCCTCGGCGAGTTTCGTGGTCGCCCGCGGATCGCAGTGGACCGCGCCGTCGACGTACGTCCACGAGGTCAGCGGCCACTGCGCGGCGAAGTTGGTGTAGTAGGGGATCGCGTCGGTCTTGGCCTTGATCGCCTTCAGGTCGGTGAGGAACTCCGCCGGGGTGGTGGGCCATTCGGTGACCCCGGCCTCCTTCCAGACCCGCTTGTTGTAGACGAAGCCGGGCATCACACCGACCGGGCTCTGGCCGTAGACCTTGCCGTCGACGGCGGTGAAATCGGTGAAACGGTATTTCTTGCTGCGTTCGGCGGTGGTGCCGAGGGAGGCGAAGAACTTCGGGTAGTCGTTCTTCTTGATGATCGCGGGGATCAGCAGGACGTCGCCGTAGTCGTCCGTGTTCATCCGGATCTTGATCTCGGCCTCGTAGTTGGTGAGCGCCTGGAACTTCACCTTGACCTTGGGATAGGTCTTGTTGAACTCGGCGGCGTACTTTTTCATCGTGCCGTCCTGCACCAGGTCGGTCCGCACGGTGAGGACCGTGATGTCTCCGCTGACCTGCGACGGGTCGTCGGGCGCCTTCGCGTCCGCACCCTTCGTGCTGCCTGAGGTGCCGGTGCAGCCCGGGAGCAGCAGGGCTGCTCCCGCGACCGTGGCGAGGACCTGGGCTGTACGACGGTTCACGTGCATCACTTCCGTTCTCGGGATGTTCGCGGGACGGACGAGCACTTGCGGGTTGGTCGAACACGAGCGGGTTGGCTGATTCGGCACTCTGACAGCGCTTTCTCAACCGGTAAAGTCCGATTCCCGCCAACGATGAAGAGATGGCGCTCAGTTATGGGCTTGACCGGTTTAGGGAGTGCGCATGCTGGAGGCCTCACCGCTCCACGACGGATGGCAGCTGCGGCACGAGGGGCGGGCGCTCCCGGCCGTGGTACCGGGCTGTGTGCACACCGATCTGCTCGCCGCCGGGGTGATCCCGGACCCGTTCCTCGGCGTGGCCGAGAGCGAGGTCGCGTGGGTGGGGCGGCGCGAGTGGACGTACGGGACGGAGCTGCCGGCCGTGCCGTCCGGGCATGAGCAGACCGACCTGGTCTTCGACGGGCTCGACACGGCCGCGGAGATCACGCTGGGCGGTCGACTCCTGGGCCGCGTAAGGAACATGCACCGTTCGTACCGCTTCGACGTGACCGGGCTCGCCGGGCCGCTGTCCGTCCGTTTCGTCTCGGCCTACGGCGAGGCGGAGGCCGTGCGCGGCAAGGTCGGTGATCGTCCCGCCGCCTACTCCGAGCCGTACCAGTACGTGCGCAAGATGGCCTGCTCGTTCGGCTGGGACTGGGGGCCCACGCTGGTGACGGCCGGGATCTGGCGGCCGGTACGGGTGGAGCGCTGGTCGACGGCCCGGCTGGCCCGGGTCCGGCCGCTGGTGAGCGTCGAACACGGCGTCGGGGTGGTCGAGTTGCATGTGGACGTGGAGCGCACCCGGGTGGAGGCCCGACTCACCCTTCAGGCCCGGGTGGGAGGAGCGCGGGCGCGGGCCGAGATGACGGGTACGAGCGGTGTCGTACGGGTGGAGGTGCCGCGAGCGGCGCTCTGGTGGCCGCGAGGCTACGGCGAACAACCGTTGTACGAAGTCGAGTTGACGTTGCATCACGGAAACGCCCCGCTCGACGTCTGGCGGCGGCGCGTGGGGTTCCGCAGCGTCGAGCTGGACACCTCCGAGGACAGGCACGGAACCGGTTTCACGCTGGTCGTCAACGGGGAACGGCTTTTCGCGCGCGGCGTCAACTGGATCCCGGACGACGTGTTTCCCTCGCGGGTGACCCGGGAGCGATACCGCAAGCGGTTGCGGCAGGCGGCCGACGCGGGTGTCGACCTGGTCCGGGTGTGGGGCGGCGGGATCTATGAGAGCGAGGACTTCTACGACGCCTGCGACGAGCTGGGCCTGCTGGTGTGGCAGGACTTTCCGTTCGCGTGCGCGGCCTACCCCGAGGAGCAGCCGCTGCGGGGCGAGGTGGAGGCGGAGGCCCGCGAGAACGTCGTGCGGCTGATGCCGCATCCGTCGCTGGTGCTGTGGAACGGGAACAACGAGAACCTGTGGGGGTTCAGGGACTGGGGGTGGCAGGAGCGGCTCGGCTCGGACTCCTGGGGTGAGGGGTACTACCTGGGGGTACTCCCCCGCGTCGTGGGCGAGCTGGATCCGACGCGGCCGTACACGGCGGGGAGTCCCTGGTCGGGTTCGTGGGGGCGCCATCCGAACGACCCGGCGCACGGGACGCACCACTCGTGGGAGGTGTGGAACCGGGCGGACTACGCCGAGTACCGCAGTGAAGTGCCGCGGTTCGTCGCCGAGTTCGGCTGGCAGGCGCCGCCCGCCCATGCGACGCTGCGGCGGGCGCTGCCGGGCGAGGAGCTCGCGGCGGACTCCCCCGGCATGCTGCACCATCAGAAGGCGGAGGACGGAAACGGCAAGCTGGAGCGCGGGCTCGCCCGCCATTTCGCCGTGCCGGAGGGGGACTTCGACCGGTGGCACTACCTCACGCAGGTCAACCAGGCGCGGGCGGTGGCAACGGGGATCGAGCACTGGCGGTCGCACTGGCCGGTGTGCGCGGGCACGATTCTCTGGCAGCTCAACGACTGCTGGCCGGTGACGTCCTGGGCGGCGATCGACGGGGACGGGCGGGAGAAACCGCTGTACCACGAGTTGCGGCGGCTGTACGCGGACCGGTTGCTCACCTTTCAAGTGCAGGGCGAAGGCCTGGTGTTGGCCGCCGTCAACCAGTGCGCAGAGCGGTGGACGGGCGCGTTGTCGTTGCGGCGGATGTCCGTGGCGGGTGAGGTGGTCGCGGCTGCGCGGGTGGAACTGGAGGTCGGCGCGCGGGCGGTGGGCGAGGTGCGGGTGCCGGCGGAGCTGGAGCCGGCCGGGGCGAAGGAGTTCCTCGTGGCGGACGCGGACCCGGACGGGCTGCGGGCCGTGCGTTTTCCGGTGCCGGACCGTGAAATCCCCTATCCGACGCCGGAGTTCGAGGTGAGCGTGACGCCGGGGGCTGTCACGGTCGCGGCCCACACCCTCGTACGGGATCTGCTGTTGCAGGCCGATCGGCTGGAGCCGGGGGCGCGGGCCGACCGGGGGCTCGTGACGTTGCTTCCCGGGGAGCGGGTGACCATCCATGTCGCGGGCTGGGAGACTCCGGACGTCGCCGCCGCCCGGGCCGCGCTGTACTGCCAGGAGCCCGCTCGATGACAGCGTCCTCGTCGCCTCGCGTCACCATCAAGGACGTCGCCGCGCGCGCCGGTGTGTCCAAGGGGGCCGTGTCGCTGGCCTTCAACCGCAAGCCGGGGCTGTCGGAGGCGACCCGGGACCGGATCTTCGCGGCGGCGCGGGAGCTCGGCTGGGAACCGAACCTCACGGCCCGGTCGCTGTCGAGTTCGCGGGTGGACGTGGTGGGGCTCGCGATCTGCCGGCCGGCGCGGATGCTGGGCCTTGAGCCGTTCTACATGGAGTTCGTCTCCGGGGTGGAGAGCGTGCTGACCGAGCATTCCTGCTCGCTGCTGCTGCGGCTGGTGCGCACCGTCGAGGAGGAGGTGGGGCTGCAGGAGTCGTGGTGGCGGGGCCGGCAGATCGGCGGGTCGATCCTGGTGGACTTCCGGGCCGACGATCCCCGGGTGACGGCGGCCGAGCGGCTCGGGATACCGGTGGTGGCGGTCGGGCATCCCTCGCTGACCGGGAGCCTGACGTCCGTGTGGACCGACGACGCGACGGCGGTGACGGAGGCGGTGCGGTATCTCGCGGCGCTCGGACACCGGCGGATCGCCCGGGTCGGGGGCGCGGCCTCGCTCGGGCACACGATGATGCGGACGGCGGCCTTCGACGCGGCGGCGCGGAGTCTGGGGCTGGCCGGGGCGTGGCAGGTCGCCACGGACTACTCCGGCGAGGCGGGAGCACGGGCGACCCGGTCCTTGCTGACCGCCACCCCGCCGGACCGGCCCACGGCCATCGTCTACGACAACGACATCATGGCGGTGGCCGGACTGGCGGTGGCCGCCGAGATGGGGCTCGGGGTGCCGGGCGACGTCTCCCTGCTCGCCTGGGACGACTCACAGCTGTGCCGGCTCACCCATCCGACGCTCTCCGCGATGAGCCATGACGTGCACGGATTCGGCGCGGAGGCGGCGCGGACCCTGTTCGGGGTGATCACGGGGACGGGTCCGGGATCCCATCCGGTGCCGACGCCGGTGCTGACGCCACGGGGGTCGACGGCGCCGCCGCGAGGCTGAAGGGGCGGCCGTGATCGCGGGGTGATCGCAGAGGGCCGGCGGGGTGATCGCCGACGCGTCCCGGGTGTGACCTTCGCCGCTTGGCCCTCCCGGACTGGGCAGCTACGTTACCCATAAGTAGCATGGGTTCTGAGCGCGCGCTCAGCGCTTGCGTGTCGCAGCAGTGCCATCCCGCACCTGGAGGAGAGCCATCGTGCCTCGTACCGTCAGGGACGTCGTCTTCGTCGACGGCGTCCGTACCCCGTTCGGCAAGGCGGGCCCGAAGGGCATCTACCACGAGACCCGCGCCGACGACCTCGTCGTGAAGGCGATCCGGGAGCTGCTGCGCCGCAACCCCGGTCTCGACCCCAAGAAGATCGACGAGGTCGCCATCGCCGCGACCACGCAGATCGGTGACCAGGGCCTGACCATCGGCCGCACGGCCGGCATCCTCGCCGGTCTGCCGCAGTCCGTGCCGGGTTACTCCATCGACCGGATGTGCGCGGGCGCCCTGACCGCCGTCACCACGGTCGCCGGCTCCGTCGCCTTCGGCGCGTACGACATCGCCATCGCCGGCGGTGTCGAGCACATGGGCCGTCACCCGATGGGCGAGGGCGTGGACCCGAACCCGCGGTTCGTCAGCGAGAAGCTGGTCGACGAGTCCGCCCTGTTCATGGGCATGACCGCGGAGAACCTGCACGACCGCTACCCGCACATCACCAAGCAGCGCGCCGACGAGTACGCCGTGCGCTCGCAGGAGAAGGCCGCCAAGGCGTACGCCAACGGCAAGATCCAGGCCGACCTGGTGCCGATCTCGGTGCGCCGCACCAACCCTGAGGCCGGTGAGACGGGCTGGGGTCTGGTCACCGCCGACGAGCCGATGCGTCCGGGAACGACGCTGGAGAACCTTTCCGGCCTCAAGACCCCGTTCCGTGTCCACGGCCGGGTCACCGCGGGCAACGCGGCCGGTCTGAACGACGGCGCCACCGCCTCCCTCATCGCGTCCGAGGACTTCGCGCGCGAGAACAACCTGCCGGTCAAGATGCGCCTCGTCGCGTACTCCTTCGCCGGCGTCGAGCCGGAGGTCATGGGCTACGGCCCGATCCCGGCCACGGAGAAGGCCCTCGCGCAGGCGGGTCTGTCCATCTCCGACATCGGTCTGTTCGAGATCAACGAGGCCTTCGCCGTCCAGGTCCTGGCCTTCCTCGACCACTACGGCATCGCCGACGACGACGAGCGCGTCAACCAGTACGGCGGCGCGATCGCCTTCGGCCACCCGCTGGCCTCCTCCGGCGTCCGTCTGATGACGCAGCTGGCCCGCCAGTTCGAGGAGCAGCCGCAGGTCCGCTACGGCCTGACGACCATGTGCGTCGGCTTCGGCATGGGCGCGACGGTCATCTGGGAGAACCCGCACTTCGACGGAGGCGACAAGTGAGCACCACCGAACTCCTGAAGCGAGCGGCCGAGTTGTTCCCGGACGAGGTCGTCACCCAGGCGCACGTACGCCACCTGGACCTGCCGTTCGGCGCGGGGCGCTTCGCCCTGATCACGCTGGACAACGGTTTCGACCACACCAAGCCGACCACCTTCGGGCCGCAGTCCCTCGCGAACCTCGACGTCGCGATCGACCAGGTCGAGCAGGAGGCGAAGGCGGGCGAGATCGTCGGCGCCGGCGTCACCGGCAAGCCGTTCATCTTCGCGGTCGGCGCGGACCTCAAGGGCGTCGAGCTCCTCAAGGAGCACAAGGACGCGCTCGCCATCGGCAAGGGCGGGCACGAGGTCTTCAAGCGGCTGGCGGGCCTCTCGGTCCCGACCTTCGCGTACTACAACGGCGCGGCGATGGGCGGCGGCGTCGAGGTCGGTCTGCACTGCGAGTACCGCACTGTCTCGAAGGCGCTTCCCGCGTTCTCCCTGCCCGAGGTCTTCCTCGGCCTGGTCCCCGGCTGGGGCGGCTGCACGCTGCTGCCGAACCTGATCGGCGCCGACAAGGCCGTCTCGGTGATCATCGAGAACAGCCTCAACCAGAACAAGCAGCTGAAGGGGCAGCAGGTCTTCGACCTCGGCATCGCCGACGCCCTCTTCGAGGGTGCGGACTTCCTGGAGCAGTCGCTGATCTGGACGGCGAACGTCCTCAACGGCGACGTCGAGGTCGAGCGTCCGGTGATCGACCGCGGTGAGGCCTGGGACCAGGCCGTCGCGCGCGGCCGGTTCGTCGCCGACTCCAAGGTGCACGGGGCGGCCCCGGCCGCGTACCGCGCGCTGGACATCATCGCCGCCGCGAAGAACGGCGACCTGCAGCAGGGCTACGACGCCGAGGACGTCGCGCTCGCCGACCTGATCATGGGCGGCGAACTGCGCTCCGGCATCTACGCGTTCAACCTGGTGCAGAAGCGCGGCAAGCGCCCGGCGGGCGCCCCGGACAAGAACCTGGCCCGCCCGGTCACCAAGGTCGGCGTCGTCGGCGCGGGCCTGATGGCCTCGCAGCTCGCGCTGCTGTTCCTGCGCCGCCTGGAGGTGCCGGTCGTGCTGACCGACATCGACCAGGAGCGCGTCGACAAGGGTGTGGGCTACGTCCACGCCGAGATCGACAAGCTGCTCGGCAAGGGCCGGATCAACCAGGACAAGGCCAACCGCCTCAAGGCGCTGGTCTCGGGTGTCCTGGACAAGGCCGAGGGCTTCGCGGACGCGGACTTCATCATCGAGGCCGTCTTCGAGGAGATCGGCGTCAAGCAGCAGGTGTTCGCGGAGGTCGAGGCGGTCGCCCCGGCGCATGCGATCCTCGCCACCAACACCTCCTCGCTGTCGGTCTCCGAGATGGCGTCGAAGCTGAAGAACCCCGAGCGGGTCGTGGGCTTCCACTTCTTCAACCCGGTCGCGATCCTGCCGCTGCTGGAGATCGTGCGGGGCGAGGCGACCGACGACGCCTCGCTGGCCACCGCGTTCGCCGTCGCCAAGAAGCTGAAGAAGACCGCGGTCCTGGTGAAGGACGCCCCGGCGTTCGTCGTGAACCGCATTCTGACCCGTTTCATGGGCGAGGTGCAGAACGTCATCGACGAGGGCACCTCGGTCGAGGTGGCGGAAAAGGCGGTGGAACCGCTCGGCCTGCCGATGTCGCCGCTGGTCCTGCTGGAGCTGGTCGGTCCGGCGATCGGTCTGCATGTCTCGGAGACGCTCAACCGGGCGTTCCCGGACCGCTTCACGGTCTCCCCGAACCTCGCGGCCGTCGTCAAGGCGGGCAAGCGCGGTTTCTACGTCTACGACAGCGGCAAGCCCGAGCTGGACCCCGAGGTCGCCGCGCTCCTGAAGCAGGGCGACAACGCCCTGACCGAGGAGCAGGTGCGGGCGCGTGTCCTGGACGCGGTGGCGCAGGAGATCGGGCTCATGCTCGACGAGGGCGTCGTCGCCGAGGCGCAGGACATCGACCTGTGCCTGATCACGGGCGCCGGCTGGCCCTTCCACCTGGGCGGCATCACGCCGTACCTGGACCGCGAGGGTGTCTCCGAGCGCGTGAACGGCAAGAAGTTCCTGGCGCCGGGCGTCGCGTCGGTTCCGGCGTAACCTTCGTACGGATGTGACAGAGGGCCTCCGCCCGTGTGGCGGAGCCCCTCTGTCATGCGTCGGTCGTCATGCGCCGGGCTTCCCAGCCGCTTCGAGGCGGGCCCTGAGTCGGGTCCGGCCGGCGGGGCCGTCCGCCGCCTCCGTCGTGCGCAGAGAACTCCGGCGCTGCGCGCCTTGGGGCCGAGGATGGCATTCCCGCCCGGCCTGAAGTCCGGGATTCCTGCAAAGATCAAGGGATGGACGGTTCCCTGGACGGCTCCCCGGACGACGGCGCCCGGCTGCTCGTGATCGTCGACGCGGCGAACGTCGTCGGGTCGGTGCCCGACGGGTGGTGGCGGGACCGGCGGGGCGCGGCCGAGCGGCTGCGCGACCGGCTGGCCGCCGACGGGCTGCCGGGGCACTCCGGGCTCGAGGAGATCGTCCTCGTCGTCGAGGGCGCGGCCCGCGGAGTGGAGCCGGTGCCCGGCGTACGGGTGGAGGCGGCGTCCGGCAGCGGGGACGACCGTATCGTCGAGCTGGTCGCCGAGGCCGCCGGGCGCTCCCGCCTGGTCGTCACGGCCGACCGTGAGCTGCGCCGCCGGGTGACGGAACTGGGCGCGGACGTCACCGGCCCGCGCTCGGTCCGGGGCTGAAGCGGTAGCGGGGCTGAAGCGGTACGGCGCCGGCCCCGGCGGGCGGTGCGGGGCCGGCTGCGAAGCCGTCACACGGTGTCGTCGCGGCCGGGTCCGCTGACCTCGCCCACGGATGTCTCCTCGCGGCGTCCGAGTCGGCTGTGGGAGCGGCCGTAGAGGAAGTACACGAAGAATCCGACGACCATCCAGATCCCGAACCGCAGCCAGGTCTCGGCGGGCAGGTTGAGCATCAGCCACAGTGAGGCGCACACCGACAGGATCGGGATGACGGGCACCCACGGGGTGCGGAAGGCGCGGTGCAGGTCGGGGCGGGACCTGCGCAGGATGATCACGCCGATCGCGACGACCACGAAGGCGAACAGGGTGCCGATGTTGACCAGTTCGGCGAGTTCGCTGAGGCTGGTGAAGCCGGCCAGGATCGCGATGAGCACGCCGAGCAGGATGGTCGGCCGGTGCGGGGTCCTGAACCGCGGGTGGACGTGGGAGAAGAAGCGCGGCAGCAGTCCGTCGCGGCTCATCGCGAAGAAGACCCGGGTCTGGCCGAGGAGCAGGATCATGCAGACCGTCGTCAGGCCGACGGCGGCGCCGAAGCTGATGAAGCCGGCGAACCAGGGGTGGCCGGTGGCCTTGAAGGCGTCGGCGAGCGGGGCGCTCACGGACAGCTTGGTGTAGTGCTCCATCCCGGTGACGACGATCGACACCGCGACGTACAGGATCGTGCAGATGACGAGGGAGCCGAGGATGCCGCGGGGCATGTCGCGCTGCGGGTTCCTGGTCTCCTCGGCGGCGGTGGCGACGACGTCGAAGCCGATGAAGGCGAAGAAGACGACGGAGGCGGCGGTGAAGATGCCCATCACGCCGAAGTTGGAGGGCGCCCAGCCGAACATCAGCTGGATGAGCGGGGACTGCAGGCTGTCGCCGGCCGGGACCTTCTCCGCCTTGGGGATGAACGGGTGGTAGTTGTCGCCGTGGATGAAGAACGCGCCGGCGACGATCACGGTCAGGACGACGGTCACCTTGATGGCGACCACTACGGAGGTGACCCGCGCGGAGAGCTTCGTGCCGACCACGAGGATGGCGGTGAGCACCAGGACGAGGGCGGCGGCGAGGATGTCGAAGCCGAAGCCGTGGGCTCCCTCTCTTCCGCTCAGCGCCGCCGGCAGGTGCCAGCCCGCGTTGTCCAGCAGCGAGGCGATGTAGCCGGACCAGCCGACGGCGACCACCGCCGTGCCGAGCGCGAACTCCAGGACCAGGTCCCAGCCGATGGTCCAGGCGGGCAGTTCCCCGAGGGAGGCGTACGAGAAGGTGTAAGCGGAGCCCGCCACCGGGACGGTGGAGGCGAACTCGGCGTAGCAGAGCGCGGCGAGCGCGCAGGCGACCCCGGCCGCGACGAAGGCCAGGGCGACGGCGGGACCGGCGTTGTTCTTGGCGACGGTGCCGGTGAGGACGAAGATGCCGGTGCCGATGATGACACCGACGCCGAAGACGGTCAGATCGAGCGCGGACAAGGATTTCTTGAGCGCGTGCTCGGGTTCCTCGGTATCGAGGATGGACTGCTCGACCTTCTTCGTCCGGAAGAGGGTGCTGCTCACGGGGACCTCCCACGCTGTGTCGTCCTCGACATGATCGAGAGGGGGCGTGGTACGTATGCCCCGGCGCGAGTGGATTCACGCAAATGGGCCGGTTCCACCACCCTTCGCGGTGGTGGAACCGGCCCGTTCGCAAGCGGCCGGCGGGTCAGTCGCGGGCGGGCTCGACCGAGTCGACCTCGGCGGCGGCGCTGCCGTACTTGCCGTCGAGCCGGGAGACCAGGCCGGTGACCTGGCGGGCGATGTCGGGGGCGGTGAGCCCGATCTCCGTCATCACCTCGGCACGGGAGGCGTGGTCGAGGAAGCGGGGCGGGATGCCGAAGTCGCGCAGCGGCACGTCGACGCCCGCGTCGCGCAGGGCCTGGGCGATCGCCGAACCGACGCCGCCGACGCGGGAGTTGTCCTCGACGGTGACGACCACACGGTGGCGCTCGGCGAGGGGCGCGAGGGCCTCGTCGACGGGCTTGACCCAGCGCGGGTCGACGACGGTGGTGGTGATGCCCTGCCGGTCGAGGAGGGTCGCGATCTCCAGGCACATCGGGGCGAGCGCGCCCACGGAGACCAGCAGCACGTCCGGAGTGCCGGTGCCGCTCTCGCGCAGCACGTCCATGCCGCCGACGCGTCCCACGGCGGGTACGGCGGGGCCGACGGCGCCCTTGGAGAAGCGGACGACGGTCGGCGCGTCCTCGACCGCGACGGCCTCGCGCAGTTGGGCGCGGACCTGGTCGGCGTCGCGCGGGGCGGCGAGCCTGAGGCCGGGGACGACCTGGAGGATCGACATGTCCCACATGCCGTTGTGGGAGGCGCCGTCGGTGCCGGTGACACCGGCCCGGTCCAGGACGAACGTCACCCCGCACTTGTGGAGGGCGACGTCCATCAGGACCTGGTCGAAGGCACGGTTGAGGAACGTGGCGTACACCGCGAAGACCGGATGCAGTCCGCCGGTGGCGAGGCCGGCGGCGGAGACGGCGGCGTGCTGTTCCGCGATGCCGACGTCGTAGATGCGGTTCGGGAAGGTGTCCGCGAACTTCTTCAGGCCGACCGGCTGCAGCATCGCCGCCGTGATCGCGACGATGTCCTCGCGCTCCTTGCCGAGCTCGACCATCTCGTCGCCGAAGACGGACGTCCAGTCGGCGCCCGAGACCTTCACCGGCAGACCGGTGTCGGGGTGGATGGGGCCGATGCCGTGGAAGCGGTCGGCCTCGTCCTGGAGGGCGGGCTGGTAGCCGCGGCCCTTCTCGGTGAGACAGTGCACGATCACCGGGCCGCCGAAGCGTTTGGCGCGGGCCAGCGCGGACTCCAGGGCCTCGATGTCGTGGCCGTCGATCGGGCCGACGTACTTCAGGCCGAGGTCCTCGAACATGCCCTGGGGGGCGATGAAGTCCTTCAGGCCCTTCTTGGCGCCGTGCAGGGTCTCGTAGAGGGGCCTGCCGACGACGGGGGTGCGCTCCAGCACCTCCCTGGTGCGGGCGAGGAAGCGCTCGTAGCCGTCCGTCGTGCGCAGGGTGGCGAGGTGGTTGGCGAGGCCGCCGATGGTCGGCGCGTAGGAGCGCTCGTTGTCGTTGACGACGATCACCAGCGGGCGGTCGCCGTCGGCGATGTTGTTCAGCGCCTCCCAGGCCATGCCGCCGGTGAGCGCCCCGTCGCCGATGACGGCGACCACATGGTCGTCGCGGTCGAGGATCTGGTTGGCCTTCGCGAGGCCGTCGGCCCAGCCGAGGACGGTGGAGGCGTGACTGTTCTCGATGACGTCGTGCTCGGACTCGCCCTGCGAGGGGTAGCCGGACAGGCCGCCCTTCATCTTCAGCCGGGAGAAGTCCTGTCGGCCCGTGAGCAGTTTGTGCACATAGGACTGGTGGCCCGTGTCCCACAGCACCTTGTCCTTGGGGGACTCGAAGACGCGGTGCAGGGCGATGGTGAGCTCGACCACGCCGAGGTTGGGACCGAGGTGACCGCCGGTCTTGGACACGGCGTCGACGAGGAAGGTCCGGATCTCCTCCGCCAGCCGGTTCAGCTCCTCCGGGCTGAGCCGGTCAAGATCGCGCGGTCCCCTGATGCGGGTCAGCAGCGGCACCCGTGCCTCCTTGCAGTAAAAGCCGATCGAGCTGTTGCCGGGCTTGTCGAGTCTAATGTTCCGTCCGGGCCGACGGACTCCGGCCCGTGCGTCATAGGTCACGCGAACGGCTGTACCCAGGAGGGGGCCTTCCTATGACATGACTGTGCCCGGCATCCGCGGGGATGCCGGGCACCTCGGTCAACGGGCGAACTAGCCGCGGCCGGCGGCCTTCTGGCTCCGGCGGGAGACGGAGTCGATGACGACCGCACCGAGCAGCACACCACCGGTGATCATGTACTGGATCGAGGTGTTCATGTTCAGCAGGTCGAGTCCGGTCTGGATGGACTGGATGACCAGCATGCCCAGGAGGGCGGACCAGACGGTGCCACGGCCGCCGAAGAGGCTGGTGCCACCGATGACGGCCGCCGCGATGGCGAGCATCAGGGTGTTGCCGCCGCCGGCGCTCAGCGACGCGCCCGCGGTCTGGCCGGCGAAGAACATGCCGCCGACCGCCGCGAAGCCGCCGGAGATGGCGAACACGGTGATCCGGATCATCGGCACGTTGATACCGGCACGGCGGGCGGCCTCGATGCCGCCGCCGACCGCGAACACCTTGCGGCCGTACGTCGTACGACGCAGCACGAAGTCCACGATCACCAGCGCCGCCAGGAAGATCACCAGGGAGTTGGAGACACCCGAGGCGTTGTTCAGCACGGCGGCGGACGCGAACGCGGCGACGGCGAGGGCGCCGACGCGCAGCAGGATCTCGCCGGTCGCGCGGAACGGCACGCCCGCGGCCCGGCGGCGACGCTGCTCACCGAAGTTGCCCACCAGGGACAGCACGACGGCGAGTCCGGCCAGGATGTAGGCGCCGATGATGGCCTGGTCCATGAAGAAGGAGTTCTGGCCGAGCAGGTGGATCGGGCCGGAGTCCGACGGCAGGTTGATCGTGCCGCTGGAGCCGAGCAGCCACAGCATCAGACCGTTCCAGCCGAGGAAGCCGGCCAGGGTCACCACGAAGGCCGGTACGCCGATCTTCGCGAAGAACCATCCGTGCAGGGCGCCGATGCCGATGCCGGTGATGATCGTCAGGACCAGCGACAGCCATGGGTTCATGCTGTGGTCGGTCACGAACACGGCGAACAGCGCGGACGCCAGACCGCTGACGGAACCGACCGACAGGTCGATCTCGCCGAGCAGCAGCACGAACACCAGGCCGATGGCGAGCATGCCGGTGGCCGACAGGAAGTAGCTGATGTTGGAGAGGTTGTCGGCGCTGAGGAAGCGGTCGTTCTTCAGCTGGAAGATGGTCCAGATGATGATCAGGCCGAGGACGACCGGGATCTGGCCCAGCTCGCCGCCCTTGACCTTCCGCTTGAACTCGGTGAGGTAGCCCTTGAGGCCCTCTTCACGGACCAGCAGACGCGGGTCGACGACGGTGACCGGCGCGGCGGTCGGGTCGTCGGCGGGGGCGACCGTGCTCTGGTCCTCGACGACGCCGTCGGTCTTGGCGACCTTCGGCGCGGTGTCGGTCTTCTCCGCCTTCGCGGCCTTCTCGGGCTCGGTCTTCGACGTGTCGCTCACTTTGCCGCCTCCGCGGTGCGACGCCCCGCACGACGGGTCACGGCGTTGTCCGTGGCACCCGTGATCGCGGCGATGATCTCTTCGTGGCTGGTGTCCTTCACGGAGAAGGAGCCGTTGTTCTTGCCCAGGCGCAGGACGGCGACGGTGTCCGCGACCGCCTTGACGTCGGCCATGTTGTGGCTGATGAGGATGACGCCGAGGTCGCGCTCGCGCAGCCGCTCGACGAGGTCGAGGACCTGGGCGGTCTGCTCGACGCCGAGGGCGGCGGTGGGCTCGTCGAGGATGACGACCTTCGGGTCGCCGATCAACGCGCGGGCGATGGCGACGACCTGGCGCTGACCGCCGGAGAGGCTCGCGATCGGGATGCGCACGCTCGGGATGCGGATGGAGAGCGTGGACAGCAGCTCCCGGGCGTTCTTCTCCATCGTCACCTCGTCGATGACGCCGCGGTGCAGCAGTTCGCGCCCGAGGTAGAGGTTGCCGACCACGTCGAGGTTGTCGCACAGGGCGAGGTCCTGGTAGACGGTCGCGACGCCCAGTCCCTGGGCGTCGTGCGGCTTGTTGATGCTGACGGGCTTGCCCTCCCACTCGATGACGCCCTCATCGATGGGGTGAACACCCGCGATCGTCTTGACCAGGGTGGACTTTCCTGCGCCGTTGTCGCCCACCAGGGCGACCACTTCTCCGGCGTGGACCTCCAGTTCGACGTCGGTGAGTGCCTGCACCGCACCGAATCGCTTGGAGACTCCGCGCAACGCCAGCACGGGCGTAGCGGACACGTGAACCATCTCCTTCGCCGCCTGACCGGCGGGGATGCCGCGCGCAAAGACAAGGCGCGGAGGGATGTGGGTGACGCCGCGTGGAAACGCGGCGTCACCGCACGAGGTTTACAAGATGAACATGCGCGAATCCGCTGCGCTTGGCAACGGTTCCGTCCGACGCCCGTCCCGGCAGCGGGGTGTGAAGGTGGGACGGGCGTCGGAGGGGTCTCGCGGGACCGCCGGGGCGGTCGGCGGGACCCGAGGGCCGCTGCTGAGGCCCGCCTTCGCGGGCGGCTCGCAAGGGCCCTCGGGACCGGGCGCCTACTGGATGCCGGCGGCCTTGCAGGCGGCGGCGTACTCGGCGGTGCAGATGTCCGCGGCGGTGTAGAAGCCGTCCTTGATCACGGTGTCCTTGATGTTGGCCTTGGTGACCGACACCGGGGTCAGCAGTTGCGAGGGCACCTTGTCGCCGGAGCCGCTGGTCAGCGTGGTCGGGGCCAGGGACTTGATGTCCTTGCCCTCCAGCAGGTTGACCGCGATCTGGGCGGCGGTCTCGGCCTCGACCTTGTAGGTCTTCATGATCGTGGCGGACTGGGTGCCGGCCACGATCCGCTGGATGGCGGCGAGTTCGGCGTCCTGACCGGTCAGCGGGATGTTGCTGATCTTCGCACCCTTGAGGGTGTTGGCGATGCCACCGGCCATGCCGTCGTTGGCGGAGTAGACGCCCGCGATGTTCTTGGCGCCGAGCTGGGTGATGGCCGCGGCCATCTTCTGGGCGGCGACCGTGTCCTTCCAGAGGCCGGACTGCTCGTAGGCGATGTCGACCTTGCCGTCGAGGACCTTGTGCGCGCCCGCCTTGAACTGGGCGGCGTTCGGGTCGGCGTCGTCACCGTTGATCATGACGACCTTCGCCTTGGGGGTCGCCTTGGCGCCGAGGGCGTCGAGCAGGGCCTGGCCCTGGAGCTCGCCGACCTTCTCGTTGTCGAAGGAGACGTAGGCGCTGACCGGGCCCTGGGCGAGGCGGTCGTACGCGACGACCTTGACGCCCTTGGCCACGGCGGACTGGATCGAGGACTTGATCGCGGCGGAGTCCTGGGCGGAGATCACGATGACCTTCACGCCCTTGGTGACCATGTTGCTGACCTGCTGGGCCTGCTTGGCCGGGTCGGCCGCGGCGTTCGCGTACTCGAGCTTGCAGTCGGCGCAGAGCGCCTTGACCTTGGCGTCGAAGTACGGCTTGTCGAACTTCTCGTACCGCGCCGTGACGCTGTCGGGGAGCAGCAGGCCGATGGACTTGTCGCCCGAGCTGCTGCTGCCGGAGCCGCTGTCCTTGTTGTCGCCCGCCTTGCCGCACGCGGCAATCGACAGTGCCATGGACACGGCGGTGGCGCCGATCACGACTCTACGCATCGTTGCGTTCATGTGGGGTGTGCCTCCCTGACAGGGCCGCAACGCTGCGGCCGAGGTGGCTGGAAGTCAACTCGGCCACACGTGCGACGTCAAGAAGTAAATACTTAACGAGATGGCAACGGCGTCATTCGTTCTCTAAGTGAAGGCAGGTGCCGCCGCGTGCAGGGTGCTGTCCAAAAGGGTGGAATCGCCCATCTCGCTCAAGGCGAGAGCGAGCGCTCCGAGCACCTCCGCACGGCCGCCAAGTGCCCCAGGGAGAACGGAGAGTTGACGCGCCGCACTCGGGATCGCATAGCGGCCGACGGACTCTCTTATCGGTCCGAGCACCAGCTCACCGGCCTCGGCGAGATCACCGCCCAGGACCACCCGGCTCGGGTTCAACAGGTTGCAGAGATTGGCGACTCCACTGCCGATGTGCCGGCCGACGTCGGCGATCACCCGACGGCAGCCCGGGTCTCCGTCCCTGGCCAGCCGCACGACGCCTTCCATCGTCAGGTCCGTGCCATGACTGGACTGGAGCAGCGGCAGCACATAACGCGCGGCCGCGAAGGTCTCCAGGCAGCCCCGGTTTCCGCAGCGGCAGACCGGGCCGGATTCATCCAGAGTAATATGTCCGATTTCCCCCGCGGTTCCGCCGGGGCCCCGGTAGATCTTCCCGTCGATCACCAGACCGGCGCCGACACCGCTCGCGACCTTGATGTAAGCAAGATCACGTACGCCTCTGCCGCTGCCCCAGACCATCTCGCCGAGGGCGCCCAGGTTGGCGTCGTTGTCCACGTGCACCGGGACCCCGAGTCGGCCGCGCATCTCCTCGGCGGGCCTGGTGCCGATCCAGCCGGGCAGGATGGCGGAGGAACCGAGTGTGCCGGACTCCAGATCGATCGGCCCGGGCACGCCGAGACCGACTCCCGCGACCTTCGTGCGGTCCACCCCGGTAGCCTCGATCAGCCGGGTGACCAGCTGTTCCGCCCGGTCGAAGCCCTGGGTCGAGGAGGCGTCCACATCCAGCGGCTCGGACTCCTCGGCGAGGACCTGGTGGGCCAGGTTGCCCACGGCGACGCGCAGGTGGGTATGGCCGAAATCGACCCCGATGACGATGCCCGCGTCGCCGCTCAGACTGACACTGCGGGCCCTGCGTCCGCCGGCCGAGGTGGGCGTCACCTCGACGGTGCCGCCTTCCTTCAACTCGCGCACGATGTTGGAGACGGTCGCGGCGGACAGACCGGTCGTCCGGGCGATCTCCGCCTGCGTGAGGGACCCGGCCAGACGCACGGCGCGTACGACTCGCTCCAGGTTGGCTCGGTGCAGCGACGACTGCGACCCCGGAGTCTCCACGACGACCTCCTGCGCACGGGGCCGCTTCGATGAGACCCCGTCTATGTCCAACTAGTGAACTCTAAGCTGAGCTGTTCGGGTCGCCTCCCGTCAAGAGGTTGAACAGTATCCGTGTGCTTGCGGAGGGACACGGAGGGTGGCGGATGGGGGGTCGCGCGGCGTGTGGGAGCGGGTGCGGGGCGTGGCGGGCGGGGTCGGGTGATCAAGGCGTGGTCGGTTGCCGCATGTTCCACAGCGGCGGCGCCCTGCGCCGATGCGGCGGGCAGCATCAAACGGCGTGTACGGCGTGGCCGGCGCTGACGGCGTGGTCGCTTGGACGGCGCGGGGAACGGAGGCGGGCCTGCGCGGCAGTCCCGTGACAGGGATGTCCGCGCAGGCCCGAGGAACATGTGGACGGCGGGAGACGGCGCCCGTGCTCAGGCCCCGCGACTACTTCAGCGCCCCCGCGGTCAGCCCCTGCACCACCTGCCGCTGGAAGACGACGTACGCGGCCAGCACCGGCAGCATCGCCATCACCAGCCCCGCGAAGAGGCCCGACCAGTCGCCCTTGTAGCCCTGGCTGACTGCCAGTTGGACCAGTCCCTGGGTGAGGACGTGCTTGTCGGGGTCGGTGTTGAGGACCGTGGGCAGCATGTACTGGTTCCACTGGCCCAGGAAGTTGAAGATGCCGACGCTGATCAGGCCGGGCTTGGCCATGGGCAGCATGATCTGGAAGAACGTACGGCTGTGCGAGGCGCCGTCCACGAAGGCCGCCTCCGCCACCGACGTCGGCAGGGTGCGGAAGAACGCCGTCAGGAAGAACACCGTGAACGGCAGCGAGTAGGCGATGTAGACGAGGATCAGGCCGTGGAGGGAGTTCAGCAGGCCCATGTTGTTCACGACGTAGAACAGCGGGACCAGGGCCAGCATGATCGGGAAGCTCATGCCGCCGATGAAGAGGTAGTAGATGAAACGGTTCCCGGGGAAGTCGAAGCGCGCGAGGACGTAGGCCGCCATGGAGCCGAGGACCAGGGTTCCGATGAGTGAACCGCCCACCACCAGCACGGTGTTGAGGAAGTAGTCGCTCATGTTGGCCTCGGTCCAGGCCCGCGACCAGTTGTCGAAGTGCAGCTTGTCCGGCAGCGACCAGGGCGAGCCGAAGATGGAGCTGTCGTCCTTGAAGGAGGTCATCACCGCCCACAGCAACGGCAGCACGACCATGATCGCCCAGAGGACCAGGATGCCGTGGGAGAAGACGTTGAGGACCTTTCCCTCCGTTTTCTTCTCCGCGGGCGGTTTCCCGAAGGCGGGGTCGACCTTCGTGACCCAAACGCCGGAGCCCGACTCGGCCGGCCGGGACGCGGGGGTTTGTGTCGTCTTCACTTCAGTACTCCAGCCGCTCGCGCCGCCCCAGCCGCATCACGACCGCGGCGAAGGCCAGCGTCACGATGAGCAAGGCGACGCCGATGGTGGTGGCGTAGGCGGCCTGACCGTCCCGGAACGCCTTCTGGTACACGTACAGGACCATGACGGTGGTCGAGTAGTCGGGGCCGCCGGGCCCGGTCGTCATGATCTGCACGACCGCGAACGACTCGGCGCCGAGCGCGAGGATGCCCATGTAGACCCAGCCCGACTGCACCGTGTCCCAGAGCAGCGGCAGGGTGATCCGGAAGAACATCGCGGCCCGGCTCGCGCCGTCCAGCAGCGCGGCCTCGTACAGGTCCGCCGGGATGGAGGCCATGCCCGCCGAGAACAGGACCACGAAGAAACCGACCGTGGACCAGACGAGCACCGCCATCACACACCACAGCGCGAGGTCAGGATCGCCCAGCCAGAGAGGCTGGACGCCGTCCAGTCCGATCCCGCGCAGAAACGAGTTGATCGCACCGCTGTCCGGGTTGTACGCGAAGGCGAACAGCAGCGCCACGATGGCGATCGACAACACCTGCGGAAAAAAGTAAACGATCTTATAGAAGGAGGAGCCGCGGACACCGGAGATCACCGGGCCGCCCTTCCTTCTGCGGCCGCCGACATTGATCATGAAGGCGAAGAACAGCGCCAGACCGATCGTCACCACCGGCAGCACGATCGCGAACTGCAGACTGTGCTGCAAGGACTTCCAGAAGATCTCGTCGTCCAGCATCCTCCGGTAATTGTCCAGGCCGACCATCTTGAATTCGGGGCTCAGGCCGGTCCAGTCCGTGAACGAGTAGTAGATGGACTGGATGAACGGCCACACCACGAAGAGCGCGTACAGTCCCAGGGGCAGCGCCAGGAACCCCACGATGAACCGGTACTTGCCGTGCTGCATCGCCACTCCGGTGCTTTTATGGATGCTTTGCCGTGATTCTCGCCGTCACTGGTGCTTGTAATGCTTGACCGTCGTGTCCTTGGCGGTCGCGTCGGCGTATCCCTGGATCTTCTTGATCGCCTCGGCGGGGGTGAGCCGGCCGGCCATCATCTCGCCGAGACCGGACACGCCGATCTTCTCCTTCTGCAACTGGACATACCAGTCCTGCAGCCGCGGATTCACCACGTTGTCCCCGGCCTTCTCCAGTGCCGCGACACCCGACTTGAGACCCGGCGTGAGCGTTATTCCGTCGGTGCCGCCGTTGTACGCGGTCAGTGACTTGACCTTGGCGGTGAAGTTCTTGGCCGACGCCTCGCTGAGCATGATGCGCAGTTGTTCCATGCCGCCCGCTGAGTTCTTCGCCTTGACCGGCACGACGAACGGCTCTCCGCCGGAGGCCCAGATGGTGCCGAACGGCATCTTGTCGGAGGAGTCGATGCCGGTGGGCGCGGAAACGGCCAGATCGAAGTCCTTCGGGATGACGTCCGCCGACTCGTTCTCCACCCAGGAGCCGTTGGGGATGAAAAGGGCCTTGCCCTTGGCCCACGCGGTCTGCGACTGGGTGTGGTCCAGGCCGGGGGTGCCCTGGAGGATGTATCCCTTCTTGTAGAGCTCGTAGTAAGCGTCGAAACACGCCTTCACCGCAGGGTGTTTCCAGGCGTTCGGCTCCAGGTTGTCGATGGCGTCGAGGACTTCGCGGCCGCCCACCTTGCCGATCATCGGGTACAGCGAGAAGGGGAGGTAGTACGGGTATTTGCCCGCATACGTCCAGCCGGCCATGCCCTTCTTCTTGGCCTTCTCGCAGACCGTGAGCATCTGGTCCCAGGTCTCGGGGTACGTGGCGTCGAGCGAGTCCAGGGCCTTCTGCGAGTACCAGACGCCGTACACGGTGTAGGCGTAGTACATGATCCAGACCGGGGCGCCGTCGAACTGGCCCATCTCGACGATGCCGGGTCGCAGGGTGTCGCGGACCTTCTTGTTCGGGTCGTCGTAGGAGGCGGCGTCGAGGAGCGGGGTGAGGTCGGCGAGCTGGTTCTTGCCGACCAGGACGCCCATGTCCATCTGCTCGGCGCCGGAATTGTCGATCAGATCGGGCGGGGTGCCCTGGTTGAAACGGGGCTGGAGCGTCGACTGGATCTTCTGTATGGCCGAGAACCTCACCTTCGCGCCGGGGAAGTTCTTCTCGTAGATCTTGACCGCGTCCTCGGCGTAGGCCTTGCCGAAACCGCCGTCGAACAGGACGAATTCCATCGGGGCGGTTTCGTTGACCGCGAGAGGGTTCTTCGTGGTCTTCTTTCCGGCCTTCGCCTTCTCCTCGCCACCGCCGCCGCTGCTGGCGCAGGCGGACAGAAAGCTCATCGTGGGGACGGAGAACAGGCCGAGGGCCGCCGACCTCTTGATCAGGTCTCGGCGGCCTACACCCGCGGAGCCGTTGATCTCAGAGACGTTGATCTCGGAGCCATTGCAGTCGGAGCCTTTACAGTCGGAGCCTTTGTAGTCGGAGCCGCTGTTCTCGGAGTGGGATCCCATGCTCAAGTCCTCGCCTTCTCCAGGACTCAGGCGGTGCACCGGATCCTTCCCGGCACCGCGGTCAGGTCAAGCAGGGTCGTGCGGATCGCGTGGTTCAACGGCGTCGACGGTAACGACCGTGACGGCTGTGTCGACGATGAATCGCCGACAGGTATAGTCCACTTCTTGCCGACGGAGCAAGATCGAATGCAAGGTTGACCACCGGTCTTTTCCGAGTTGAGACCTCCCGGACATATGAAGTGCCTGCGGGCACCTGGCCGGAAAAATGCATGACACGAACCCCGCCTGGCGCAATCAGCCTCCTTGACATCACCGTCCACTTGACCCACTACCGACTCCTGCGCAACCACGAGGACAACAATGTCCGGGACGTTGTCCGAAGTGCACCTGTCGGGATGTCGAGTTGTTGTCATGATCTGGTAACTGTCAGCGATCACCGGCTGTACCGGGCGTCACCCGTGTTCCAGAATGACCGGGCGGCCCGCGAGCGCCGGGCGGTCGGTCATGGAGGGGGAAGCGGTCATGGGCATCATCGGACGGTTCACGGGGCTGCTCGCCGGCGCGGCTCTCGGGGCGGGGGCCTTGTTCGCTACGGCGGCGCCGGCACAGGCGTACAGTCCGAACCCGCAGTTCCACGCCTACTACTACGACACCGACACCTGCCCGTGCAGCGGCGGCAACCTCACCGACCCGTTCGACAACACGACGTTCGCGCAGGACGCGGGCGGCTACGCCGTCAAGATGGAAATGATCAACTCGGGGGCGTTCGTCGGCAAGGTGGAGTTCCACCCGAACGACGAGAAGCTCTGGCTGTACGACACCGCGAACGACGGTGACACGTACTACGTCAAGGTCAGCTACACGTCCGGCGGCACCACCCACAACCTGGGCACCTTCAGCCCGCCCGGGACCACGGCGGTGCTGGACTACGAGGTCGAGGACTTCGATCTCCCCGAAGGCGCTTACGTCGACATTTCCGTCTACGACGACGCCGCGCTCACCGACCTCATCGGTGCCGCGCGTGGCACCGGCGCGGCCATCGCCTAGGCAGGCCGCGTCGCCCGGCCCGCACCGCCCATCCCCATCGCCGGCCCGCAGCGCCTCGGAGGGACCATGCCACTGACCGTGCCCGTCCTGCCCGTCGGAATCGACCCCGCCTGGCTGCCACCGGAGGCGTTCCGACCGCTGGGGTCCCGGCGGACACTGGTCCAGGGCGCGGGGCCGCTGGTGGACACCGTGCACGGTGAAGTGGCGTACGCGTGTGGGCAGTTCGGCGGCGAGGTCGTACGGAACGCAGCGGATGACGCGTCGGGTGACCCGTACGACCTGGTGCTGCGCCTGGCGCGGCCGACAGCAGCTGATGCGGGTGTCCTCGGGACAATCGGGGATCTCGGTGACGAGGGGTTCGCCTACGAGCGTGCCGACGAGACGGTCACGGTCACGGCGGTCGGCCAACGCGGGCTGCTGTACGGCCTGTTCCATGTCGTAAGGCTCGGCGAGGACGCCTTCCGGGGCGCCCGGGCACGCGAAGTGCACCGCCCTGCGTCGGCGCTGCGGATGCTGGACCACTGGGACAATGTGGCCGTGCACCCGGTCATGGGCCAGGTGGAGCGCGGGTACGCGGGCGGCTCGCTGTTCTGGCGGGACGGAGGGGCCCGTGGGGAGTGGGATCGCGTACGGGCGTACGGCAGGCTGCTGGCGGCCTGCGGGGTCAACGCCGTCTCGGTCAACAACGTCAACGTGCACGAGACCGAGGCGCACCTTCTCACCGACCGGATCGACCAAGTCGCCCGGATCGCAGGGGCGTTGCGGCCGTACGGGATCCGGACGCACCTGTCGGTGACCTTCGCCGCGCCCGTCGTGCTCGGCAGGCTGTCCACCGCGGACCCGTTCGAGGGGGCGGTGCGCGAGTGGTGGGCGGAGGCCGTGCGCGGGGTGTACTCGGCGATCCCGGACTTCGGCGGGTTCGTGGTGAAGGCCGACTCGGAGGGCCAGCCGGGCCCGTTCACGTACGGGCGCAGTCATGCCGACGGCGCGAACCTGCTGGCCGCCGCGCTCGAACCGTACGGCGGCACTGTCCACTGGCGTGCGTTCGTCTACGACCACCGGCAGGACTGGCGGGACCGTACGACGGATCGGGCACGGGCCGCGTACGACCATTTCGCCCCGCTGGACGGGGAGTTCGCCGACAACGCGGTGCTCCAGGTCAAACACGGACCGCTGGACTTCCAGGTGCGCGAGCCGGTGTCGCCGGTGCTCGGGGCGATGCCGCGCACCCGGCTGGCGGTGGAGCTGCAGGCCACCCAGGAGTACACCGGGCAGCAGCGGCACGTGTGCTGGCTCGGGCCGATGTGGAGCGAGGTGCTGCGGTTCGGGCCACACGGCGACGGCGGGGCGAGCGTGGGCGATTCGGTCCGCGGTCTGGTCGCCGTGTCCAATGTGGGCGACGACCCGTTCTGGACCGGGCATCCGCTGGCCCAGGCGAACCTCTACACCTTCGGCAGGCTGGCCTGGCAGCCCGGCCGCGACCCCCACGGCGTCCTGGACGAGTGGATCGGCCTGACCTTCCCGTCCGCCCCCGAACGGCTGGTCGGCGGGCTGCACGCGCTACTGGACGGCTCGTGGCGGACGTACGAGAAGTACACCGCCCCGCTCGGTGTGGGGTTCATGGTGCAGCCGGGGCACCACTACGGGCCGAGCGTGGACGGCTACGAGTACAGCCCGTGGGGGACGTACCACTTCGCCGACCGCGACGGCATCGGCGTCGACCGCAGCGCGGCGACCGGAACCGGTTACGCGGCGCAGTACGGCAAGCCGTGGGCCGAGGTGTACGAGTCGGCCGCGACCTGTCCGGACGAGCTGCTGCTGTTCTTCCACCATGTCCCCTACGGGCATGTGCTCGCCGATGGCAGGACCGTGATCCAGCACATCTACGACAGTCATTTCGAGGGGGCCGAGGAGGCCGAGGAGGCCCGCCGGGTGTGGGCGGGCCTCGCGGACCTGGTGGACCCGGCGTGGCATGCGCGGGTGGCGGAGCGGTACGAGGAGCAGGTGCGCAGCGCCCGTGAGTGGCGGGACCAGATCAACAGTTACTTCCTGCGCAAGTCGGGGGTGCCGGACGCGCGGGGGCGGACCATTTACTGAACCGGTTGCTGAAGACGCAGGATCGCGACGCCGAGCGGGTCGAGGGTCAGGGGCGCGCCCTGCTCGGAGCGCTTGCCGGTGAGGAGGTCGGTGGCGGTCGCGCGGGCGGTGAGGCGGGCCGTTTCCGGGGCGTGGTTGAGGAGGAACAGCAGGCGGGTACCGTCGGGGGCGACGCGGGTGGCGGTCTCGACGGTGCGGTGGTCGGCGTAGGGGCCGACGAGGTCGTGGCGGGCCAGCACGCGGCGGACGACGAGGTCGACTCCGGGCTGGTCGAGGGCGGTCGCCACGTACCAGGCCTCTCCGGCGCCGAAGCGGTGGCGGGTCACGGCGGGGGTGCCCGCGTAGAAGTCGGCGCCGTAGGTGGCGACGGGTTCGGCGCCGCGCGGCCGCACGATCTCGAAGACCAGGCGGGAGGCGGTGGTGAACTCCCCGACGTGGACGGGCTGCACCACGTCTGCGGGACGTGCGTCCCACTCGTCGACGCGAATGCCGAGCAGGGGTGCCAGGGGGCCGGGGACATCGGTGAGGAAGGCGCGGTCGTGTTGGTCGCAGCGGGCGGTGAGAAAGGTGGCGAGAACGGTTCCACCGCGTCGGGCCAGTTCCTCCAGGCGGGCGGGCAGGTCGCCCTTGACCAGGTGGAGGACAGGGGCGAGGACGACATCGTAGGCGGCGAGGTCGGCGGTGACCGGGACGACGTCCACGTCGGCGCCCGCCTCGCGTGCGGCCCGGTAGTAGGCGTGGACCACGTCGGCGTAGCGGACGAGGCGGGACGGGCCGTCGGAGATCTCCAGGGCCCACCAGCTGTCCCAGTCGAAGAGGAGGGCCGTGCGGGCGGGGGTGCGGGCGCCGAGCGTGGCGTCGCCCAGCAGCTCCAGCTCCCGTCCCAGGTCGGCGACTTCGCGGAACACCCGGGTGTCGTCCCGGCCGGCGTGGCCGATCACGGCGCCGTGGTACTTCTCGCAGGCGCCGCGAGAGGCACGCAGCTGGAAGTAGAGGGCGGCGTCCGCGCCGTGGGCGACGGCCTGCCAGGTGGCGAGGCGGAGTTCGCCGGGGCGGTGCAGCGGGTTGACGTCGCGGCAGGCGGTTGTGGAAGGGGTCTGCTCCATCAGCCAGAACGGGGCGCCGTCCTTGAGGCCGCGCATCAGGTCGTGGGCGAGGGCCGGTTGTGAGGGCGGGGCGTCGAGGGGCGGGTAGTTGTCCCAGGAGGCGAAGTCGAGATGGGGTGCCCAACGGTGGTAGTCGAGTGGGCGGTAGGCGCCCATGAAGTTGGTGGTGACGGGCGTGTCGGGGTCGTGGGTGCGGATGGCTTCCTTCTCCGCGGTGAAGCAGCCGAGCAGGGCGTCGGTCATGAAGCGCTGGTAGTCGAGGGTGATGCCCTGGAAGGCGGTGTGGTCGGGGCCGCGCCAGTGCTCGGTGAGGGCGCTCGGCGGCTCGATCTCGTCCCAGTCGGTGTAGCGGTGCGACCAGAAGGTGGTCCACCAGGCGTCGTTGAGTGCGTCGAGGGTGCCGTGCCGGGCGCGCAGCCAGTCACGGAAGCCCTCGGCGCACAGATTGCAGTAACAGACGCCGCCGTACTCGTTGTTGATGTGCCAGGCCAGCAACGCCGGGTGTCCCGCGTAGCGTTCGGCGAGGCGGTCGGCCACGGCCGTGGCCAGTCGGCGGTAAGCGGGCGAGCTGGGGCAGAAGTTGTGCCGTTGGCCGTAGCGGTGTCGTCGGCCTTCGAAGTCGGTGCGGTTGACGTCGGGGTGTTTCTTCGCGAGCCAGGGCGGCAGAGCGGCGGTTCCGGTGGCGAGGCAGACGTGTCGGCCCTCGGCGGCGGCACGCTCGAGGATGCCGTCGAGGGTCGTGAAGTCGTATGTGTTCTCGGCCGGTTGGGTGAGTGACCAGCTGAAGACGCCGACGGTGAGGGTGTCGACGCCGGACTGCGTGAACAGGCGGTGGTCCTCTTCCCAGACCTGCCGCGGCCACTGCTCGGGGTTGTAGTCGCCGCCGTACGGGATCTTGCCGGTGCGCGGGAGCCGGCTGTTGTCACCGGGGTCGGGGGCGGTCATGCGGTGAAGTCCTCCTGGGTCTCGACGATCACCGGGCGGCTCGACTGCACCAGCGAGAGCAGCAGCGGTGCGGCCAGCAGGACGGGCAGGGCCTCCGTGAACAGGGCGGTCAGGCCGCCGGTCAGGACGAGCAGTGAGGCCGCGGCGAGTGTGACGCGCCCCCGCCGGAACAGGAAGTACGCGGCCAGCCGGGCACTGTCGCGGGCGCGGAACGTGAACAAGGAGGTGAGGACGACGGCGTGCGCGCCCCAGAGCAGGGACGCCACGCCGATGCCCCCGAGAAGCACCGCCCACCAACCGGGCAGCCCGGTGGCGGCGAAGTGGGTGAGGCTGAACGCGATCACGGTCAGCCAGGCCAGCAGGGGCGCCCAGAGCTTCAGCGCGGGCAGGGCGTTGAGCCGCCAGCCGCGGGTGTAGACGCGGGCCGGGTGCAGGTCGGTGAGGTCACGGCTGCGATGGTGCAGGGCGTACAACGCTGCGGAGACGGCCGGGCCGAGCGGCAGCAGGCACCCGGCGGCGAGGGGCAGGTTGGCCGGGTCGCGGCCCAGGAAGAACAGGCCGGCCAGGCCCGGAGCGGTCGCCGCGAGGAACAGGGCCTCGACGGTGAGCAGGGTGTGCACCAGGGCGGCGGCGCGGGAGAGGGGCCCGGTGCCCGAACGGGAGGGAAGCGGTCTCGAAGCGGTCAACGGAATCATGTCGCCGGCCCGCCGAGGAGCCGCCGTTCGTCCCACCAGGGCGGGGTCTCGTCGACGACCGGGGCGAGCTCGACCAGAGTGATCTCGTGGCGGGCCAGGCTGAGGTCCAGCTCGGCGCGCCCCTCCTGCGCGGGCAGCCTCCGATGGCTGCGGGCGGGCTCGGCGGCTTCGTGCAGAACGTCCAGCTGCCCCGGCTTTGGCGAGCGGGGGCTGCCCATGTGCCGCCAGGCGGTGTAGGCGTTCCCGTGCTCCTCGTCGACGGTGGACCGGCGGACGAAGACTTCTCGCGCCGCGACCGGGAGGGAAAGACGCAGTACGTGCCGGTCGGGTCCGGGGGTCTCGCCGGTCGGGTCGACGGGCGCCCAGGCCAAAACCGTGACCCGGCCGTCGGGGTGGCGGGTGACGAGGTGGTCGTCGCCCCGCGCCAGCAGGTCGGGCCCCATCCGGGCCATGAACGCGTACAGGTGGTAGGTCGGTTTCCTCACCTGCCGGTGGGTGAGCAGTCCGAAGCCGCCGTGGAAGAGGGCCGTGGGGACACCGGCCTCCTCGAACACGTCACTGAACGTCCAGTAGGAGAAGGAGTCGGCGAAGTCGCCGCCGTGTGCGAGAACCGGCGCCAGGTAAGCGGCATGGAATGCGGTGTCGTGGATCGGGTTGTTCGGACAGTAGGAGGAATTGAACTCCGTGATGTGGACCGGGAGTCCGGCCAGTTGGGTGCCCTTGAGGCGTTCGCGGGGGGTGGCGAACTGGTCGAGCAGAGAGGATGCCGGGGCCAGCGTCTGGTGGACACCGAACGGTACCTGGTCCGCGGGGCCGGAGGTGTAGGCGTGCTTCGACACGAAGTCGACGGGCACGTCCCGGCCTTCCGCGAACTCGGCGAACCGGTCCAGCCACTCGTCGGCGCCCGGAGTGATCGCGGGGCCCCCGACCTGGAGAGCGGCGTCCACCTCCTTCACGGTGCGCGCGGTGACCTCGTACAGCCGGTGGTACGCCTTTTCGTCCGCGTCCTGCCAGAAGTCGGACAGGTTGGGTTCGTTCCACACCTCGATGGGCCAGGTGCGGACCTCGTCGAGGCCGTAGCGGTCGACGAGATGGGCCAGGGTCGCCCGGACCAGGTCGGCCCATTCACGGTACGAGCGGGGCGGGGTGACATTGCCCCGCCACCAGAAGACCGTCTGTGTTCCGACGGCCAACGCCTCGGGCATGAAGCCGAGTTCCAGGAAAGGGCGGATGCCGGCCGCCAGATACGCGTCGACTACCTGGTCGACGTAGGTGAAGCAATGGTGGACGTGGCGGGCGCCCTCGTGGTCGTACGGGCGGTACACGCCCATGCCGTCGCTGAGCAGGCCATGACCACGGATGTATCGGAAACCGATGTCCCGCTGGAGCAGGGCGAGGGAGTCCTGGTAGTCGCGGCGCAGGGCGAGTTCAACTCGCCCCGTGCCGACGCAGAACCGCCAGGCGTCGGAGAGCCGGCCCGCCGCTTCGGCGGGAACGCTGATCACCCCTTCTCCTTCGCGAAACGCTCGCGTGCCTTGTTGTGCAGACCGACAAGCTGATCCATGTTCTTGGCCTTCAACTCGGTGACGTAGTCGTCCCATTCGGACAGCGGGCGCTTGCCGAGGGCGAACTTGAGCATGTTCTGGGTGACGTGGTCCCTGAGCGGGGTGTCCCAGAGTGAGGCCTGTTCCTGCTCCACGGACTGCAGCGGGTGGGCCGGATCGATGGGCAGTTGTCTGTACTGGGCCATGGCGTCCTGGAACTTCTTCTCGTCCGGGCCGAAGGACGAGGAGACGAGCTCCCAGCTGCCACCGTAGGCGAAGACGCCGTTGTAGAAGCCGTAGTCCTTCTGGAGGTCCTTCGGGGCGTCCGGGTTCGCGCCCATGAACGAGATGCCGGGCTCGAGCCTGTACTGGCTGCCGGCCTGTGTGTAAGTGACGCCCTGGACGCCCCACTTGGAGAAACGCTGGCCCTCGTCGGAGTACCACAGCCAGTCGACGAACTGCATCATCGCCACGAACGTGTCGCTCTTGAGGGCTTTGCTGGAGATCATGACGCCGTTCTCCAGCCGGGCGCCGCCCATCACCACCGGGCCGGCCGGGCCGAGTGGCACCGGCACCATCTCGATCTTCGCTCCCTTGACCTGTTTCTCCAGGTTGTAGCGGTAGTTCTGGACCAGCTCCTGCGGGTTGGCGCTGATGGCGAAGGATTTCTCACCCAGCAGTTTCTGCACGGCGTCGTCATCGGGCTGCGTGAAACTCTCCGGGTCCATCAGTTTCTCGGCGATCAGCTTTCTCAGGTACTCGACCACCTGGCGGTAGCCGTCCGTGGCGCCGGTGAAGACGAACTCCCCCGCCTTCGAGTCAAAACTGATGTTGTCGTAGGTCCAGCCACCCTTCACTCCGTGCGCCTGGCCGAGGTAGCTGAGCAAGGCGGCTGCCGGGAAAGGGGTGTTGGTGCTCCAACGGTCGGAGAAGGGGTATCGGTCCGGGTATTCGGCCTTGATCGCCTTGAAGACGTCGTACACCTGGTCCCAGGTGGTGGGCAGGCTCAGACCGAGCCTGTCGAGGACGTCCGTGCGCAAGGACAGCGAATAGCCGGACCTGACCCTCTCGTGCAGGCCGGGAAGGAGGTAGTACTTGCCGTCGGACTGACGAATGGAGTCGAGCTCGGGCTCCAGCTTCCATTTTCTGACCTTGTCCTGGAAGTTGGGCATCAGATGCACGTACTCGCTGACCGGGAGGATCGCGCCCGACGAGACGAAGGCGGCCTCGGACGGATGGTACGTCTTGGGGATCAGGAACGGGGCGTCGCCCGCACCGATCAGCACGCTGCGTTTCTTCTCATAGTCACTGAGCGGGACAGCGATCGGTTTCAGGGTGATACCGGTGCGCTTGGTGAGTTCCTTCCAGAACAGCCAGCTGTTCTTCATGGGGTAGTTCGGGTTGTTGTTGTGCAGAATCGAGAAGGACAGCGGTTTCGACGCCTTGAACTGCTGACCGGCCCGATACTCCTTCATCGCGCCGTTCTGTTTCTTGGAGAGGTCCTTTGAATCCTCTCCGTCCTCGCCGCTGCCACAGCCGGTGAGGGTGGCAAGGCCGATGAACCCTGCCGCGGCCATGATCTGACGCCGGGACAACTGTTTGCCATTCATCACTCAGAACCTCCTGGTACGACGGCTGATCAGAACCGTTGTTGCAGGCCTTCGACGGAGACCGGGGTGCTGGGTATGCGGCTCATCCCTTGACCGCGCCGAGCATCACGCCCGAGACGAAGAAACGCTGGACGAACGGATACACGCAGAGGATCGGCAGCGACGTCAGCACGATCGTGACCGCCTGGATGTTCGCCCCGACCTGGCTGAGCTGCTCCGTGCCGGCACCGGCGTTGCCGCCCGTGGTGGCGCCTGAGATGAGATTGCGCAGATAGACGGTGGCCGGCATGAGTTCCGTCCGGTCCAGGTATAGGAACGCCGAGAACCAGGAGTTCCAGAACGACACGGAGTAGAAGAGCACCATCGTCGCGATGACGGCTTTGGACAGCGGCAGCACGATCCTGAGCAGCACGCCGTAGGTGCTCAGCCCGTCGATCTCCGCGGCCTCCTCCAGTTCGGTCGGCAGGCTCTCGAAGAATGCCTTCATCACCAGCAGATTGAAGACGCTGATCGCGTTCGGCAGGGCGATCGCCCAGACCGAGTTCTTCAGGCCCATGCTGGTGACCAGGACGTAGTTGGGGATCAGCCCGCCGGTGAAGAACATGGTGAACACGGCGACGCCGACGAGAAAGCCACGGCCCTTGAGATTTCGTTTCGACAGGACATAGGCGTAACACGTCGTCAGGACCATGGCGACGACGGTGGAGACGACCGTGTAGAGCACGGTGTTTCCGTAGTTTCGCCAGAAAATCGAGTCCTGGAAGACGATTCTGTACGTGGTGAGGTTGAACCCCTTGGGCCACAGACTCACTTCACCGGCGCGGATCTGCCGTTCGCCGCTGAACGAGCGGGCGATGATGTTGACGAAGGGATAGAGCGTCACGAGCACGACGAGGGTGAGGACCACCCCGTTGACGCCCTGGAAAACGCGGTAACCGCGCGTGGGCTGGTTCACGGAGGTGCGCGGACGCGGGGTTCGGGGGGGCAGGAGGCTCACCACAGGCTCGTCCCCACCGTGCGTCGCGACACCTGGTTCGCGCTGGTGATCAGCACCAGGCCGATGATCGCTTCGAACAGGCCGATGGCGGCGGCGTAGCTGAAGCTGTTGGACTCGACGCCGGCGCGGTAGAGGTACGTGGAGACCACGTCGGCCGTCGGATAGGTCAGCGGGTTGTACAGCAGCAGGACCTTCTCGAAGCCGACCACCATGAACGTGCCGATGTTGAGGATCAGCAACGTGATCATGGTGGGCCGGATTCCGGGCAGGGTGACGTGCCAGATCTGCCGCCAGCGGTTCGCGCCGTCGATGCGGGCGGCCTCGTAGAGGTCCTCGTCGATCGTGGTGAGGGCCGCGAGGTAGAGGATCGTGCCCCAGCCGGCCGTCTGCCAGATCTCCGAGCCCACGTAGATCGTGCGGAACCAGCCGGGTTCCTGGATGAACCGCACCGGGTCGTGACCGAACCAGCCCAGCACATGGTTGACCGGGCCGTCCGTGGCCAGCATCTGCATCGTGATACCCGCGACGATCACGACCGACAGGAAGTGCGGAAGATACGAAATCGATTGCACGAACCGTTTCAGAGAACGCCGGCGCACCTCGTTGAGCAGCAGGGCCAGGACGATCGGGATGGGAAAGCAGAACACCAGCGTCAGCCCGCCGAGCCACAGCGTGTTGCGGAAGACCTGCCAGAAGGTCGGGTCGGTCAGGAACATCCGCACATAGCGCAGCCCCACCCACTGCTCCCCCAGGATCGAACCGCCCGGTTCGTAGCGGCGGAAGGCGATCACGTTGCCGATCATCGGCAGATAGCGGAAGACCAGGAAGAACAGCAGCGGCAGCACGGCCAGCGAGTACAGCTGCCAGTCCCGTCGCACTGCCCGCCGCCAGCCGCGGCGCGCGGTCAGCGGTGTGGGACCGTGCCGGGTCTCGGGCGGAGGGTCCTGGGTTCCTGGAGGTGGGGCCGATGTGGTGGAGGTGCTCATGCTCGGGCCTCCCGGGGCGTGTTCGAAACGCTCGACTCGCAGCGCGTGATCTCGAAACTTTCGTGCCCTTACCGGTAACTCTGCGGCAACGTAAGGGGTTACGGAAAGCGCTGTCAATGGGTGCTGCACACCGGACTGGTGGGACGTCTGAGGGCGTTGGAATCCCTCACGGGCGGGGTACAACCGGAGAGTCGGGTGCTACCGTCCTCCGCAAATTTCTGTACGAGCTACGCAACGATCGATCGCCCACAACCCCTGCGAGGTGCCCCTGTGCCCGCGTTCGACCTGCCGCTGCCCGAACTGGAACGCCACCGACCCGAGCCCGACGAACCCGCCGACTTCGACGCGTTCTGGAGCGAGACGCTGAAGGAGGCCGCGCAGCATGAGCCCCTTGTGTCGGTGGATCCCGTCGAAACCGGTCTGCGTCTGACACAGACCTGGGACGTGACGTTCCGGGGTTTCGCGGGAGACCCGGTGCGGGCCTGGTTCAGCCTTCCCTCCGGCGCGCGGGAACCGCTTCCCGCGGTCGTCGAGTACGCCGGCTACGGGCGCGGCCGCGGTCTCCCCCACGAGCGCCTGACCTGGGTGAACGCCGGTTGTGCCCACCTGCTGATGGACAACCGCGGCCAGGGCGACCAGTACGGCAACGGGGGCGCCACCCCCGACCCGCACGCCGGCGCGCCCGGCGGCCCCGGCCCGGCCGTCCGGGGCCTGCTCTCCCCGCGGGACTACCACTACCGCCGGCTGATCACGGACGCGGTGCGCGCGGTGACGGCGGTCCGGGCGCTGCCGGGCGTGGACCCCGCCCGCACGGTCGCCGCCGGGAACAGCCAGGGCGGCGGACTCGCCCTGGCCGTCGCGGGCCTGGTCCCCGACCTGGCCGCCGTCCTCGTCACGGCACCCCTGCTGTGCGGCATCCGGCGTGCCCTGGACCTCACCGACGCGGGGCCTTACGGCGAGATCGCCGCCTACCTCTCCGTTCACCGCGGCAGCGAAGAAACCGCCTACCGAACGCTTTCCTACGTGGAAGGCGCTTCCTTCGCCCGCCGTGCCCATGCACCCGCCCACTTCGGCACGGGCCTGCGCGACACGGTCTGTCCGCCGAGCGGGGCGTACGCCGCCTTCAACCGGTACGGGGAGCTGAGCGGCGGCGCGGATCCGCGGCGGGAGATCCACCCGTACCCGTACAACGGACACGAGGGGGGTGAGGCCGAACAGGTGCGACGCCAACTGCACTGGCTGGCAGAGCAGTTGGCCGAGTGAGGTCAGCCCGTCGTCACCGCCTGCTCCCAACGGCACCCTCGACGAGTTCCAGCCGGGAACCGGTGAACCGCGCCCGCATCCGGCGATCGTGCGTGACCAGCACCAGCGCACCCGCGTAACCGGTCAGCGCCTCCTCCAACTCCTCCACCAGGGAAGGCGACAGGTGATTGGTGGGCTCGTCCAGCAGAAGCAGGTTCACCGGTTCGCTCACCAGCCGGGCGAGCTCGATCCGCCTTCGCTGCCCGTATGACAACTCACCGATTCGCAAACCGAGTTGGCGGGGCTCGAAAAGTCCGAGCGACAGCAGTCGGTCGGCGTGTTCGTCCCGGTCGCCGGGACGGCCGTGGGCGAACGCCGCCAGCACGGTCAGCTCGGGCGGCCACGGCACCTCCTCCTGCCGCAGGTGCCCCACCCGGCCGGAAACCTTCACTGTTCCGGCGTCCGGCCGCAGTTCGCCGGCCAGGACGCGCAGCAAGGTGCTCTTGCCTGCTCCATTGGGGCCGGTGACCAGCAGCCGTTCGGTGGGGTCGAGATGCAACTCGGGCACGGTCAACCGGCCTTGCACGATTACGTCGTCCAGCCGGGCGGCCGGCCCGTCGTCCGTCCTGCCCGCGGTGTCGATGCGGGCGGCGAAGGTCAGCGGGTCCGGCGGCGGCGACACCGGGTTCGCGGTGAGCCGCTCGCTCCGTTCCTTGGCGTTACGGATCCGGCTCATCGCACCGTGCGCGCGACCCCGGGCACGGAAAGCGCCATGGCCGAACCCCGCCTTGGCCATCTTGCGCGGGATGCCGTCCAGACGAACCATGTTGGATTCGGCCAGCCGACGGCTGCGCTCGAGTTCGGCACGCCACTCGTCGTACTGCTGCTGCCGCCGACGGCGTTCGGCGGCCTTGGCGGCGAGATAACCGGCGTAACCGTTTCCGTGGCGGGTGACTCGGCCGTCGTCCACTTCCAGAACGGTGGTCGTAAGCCGTTCCAGGAACACCCGGTCGTGGGTGACCGCGACGACTGTGCCCCGGTGGGCCCGCAGATGGTCCTCGAGCCAGCCGACGGCCCGGTCGTCGAGGTCGTTGGTCGGTTCGTCGAGCAACAACAGCTCGGGCCGGGGCGCCAGCGTCGCGGCCAGGGCCAGCCGTGACCGCTCGCCGCCGGAGAGCGTGCCGAGCCTGCGGTCCCGGGACAGCCCCGGCAGACCGAGCCCGTGCAGCGCGGCGTCGACGCGGGTGTCGGCGCCGTAGCCGTCGCGCGCTTCGTACTGTCCGGTCAGCCGGGCGTACGTGGAAAGGGCGGCATCCAGTTCCGCGCCCTCGGCCGCCTCCGCCAATTCGGCCTCGGTGCGCCGCAGTTCCGACTCCAACGCGCGGAGCTCCGACAGCGCCAGGTCGACGGCATGCTGGACGGTGGCCTCTGCGGGCAGGCCGAGGGTCTGGGCGAGGTAACCGGTTCCGCCGGGTGCCACCACGGTGATCTCCCCCAGGTCGGGGCGCTCGTCGTCGGCGAGGAGACGGAGCAGCGTGGACTTCCCCGCCCCGTTGTCGCCGATGACTCCGGCCTTCTCGCCGGGGGCGAGGTTGAAGGAGATCTGATCGAGCACCGTGTGGTCGTCGTAGCGCTTGGTGACGCCGTGCAGGGAGAGCTGGGAGGACCGGGAGGACCGGGAGGACCGGGAGGACCGGGAAAGCGGTGAGGAGGGCGAGGATGTTGACGCACGCATGTGAAAGCCCCTGTTTCTCGGCCGTGCGGAAGGCCGATGGAACGGATTCGATGAGGAATCAGCACGCCACGACGACGGAGCGGGGCTCTGCAGCAGCACTGTGTGCCGCTGTCGAAGCCGTACGCCACGGCAGAAACCGTGCGGTACGGCCGAGCAGTGCTCTACGCGGTCGGACGGGGGGCGATCACAGAGTTCCCATGCCGAAAAACGTACGCGTGGGTCCGCATGCCGGGCAAGGCCTTTTCGGCCGACCGCCGGTCTGTGGCATCAACAGCCCGCACGACGTCTGGAGCGCGATGAACCGGATCTGATCCGGAATCTAGAGAGCGGCAAGGCCCACCACCACTGCCCGGTACTCGACGAAAGCGGCGAAATCACCGCGTGACGTGGAACTCGTTCCCGCCGGCGTCGAGGAACTCGCCGGGTTCCCAGTCGCGGTGGGTGACCTCCAGCCGCAGCCTGTTCCTCGCCTTCTTCAAAGCCGCGGGCGGCCCCATCACCAGCGAGACCGTGCCGACGGGAGTGCGGCGCAGCCGGACGCACGAGTCGTGGGACTCGACCGCGTGCCAGTCGGCCTGGGACTGCCAGAAGGCCGACTGCGCGTAACGATCCTCCTCCGCGACGTCGAGGCAGATCGCGACGAGGCCGGAGTCGGCGAGCACACCGGGGTGACCGGGACGCAGCACGCAGAACTCGTTGCCCTCGGGATCGGCCAGCACGTCCCACGGGACGTCCCCCTGGCCGATGTCGACCCGCCGCGCACCGAGTGTGAGCAGGCGCGCCACCTCGGCCGCCCAGTCGGGCCCCCCGGCCAGGTCGAGGTGGAGCCGGTTCTTGTGCGCCGTCTTCGGCTTCGCGGCCGGCACAAACCGCAGTCGCAGGCCGCCCGTCAGGCCCCGCGTGGCGTCCGACCAGAAGCGGTTCATCCGCGCGACATCCAGCGCGTCGATCACGATCCCGGTCAGCATCCCGTTCCCCCAAGCCGTCGAACCTGTCGCCTGCTCATGGCACCGTCCGGGCGGGGCGCCCAGGGCCGCCCCATTCCCCGGTGCGGCAGGTCCGGCTCGCGGACCCGGTGGCACGCGGCTCGCCGCTCACCGGGTCCGCTCAGAGTCGCTGTGGCTCAACCGACCCTACAGGGAAGGCTTGTGGCGCTGTCCCCGTCCGAGCCGGACACGACATATCCGAACGTCGTACTCTGGCCGGGACTCAACGAGCCGTTCCAGTCGGTGTTGTGGACCATCACCGCCTGCCCGTTGTACGTCGCGTTGCCGCTCCAGAGGCTGACCACCGACTGACCGCCGGGCAGCGTCCAGTCGACCATCCAGCCGAGCATCGGGACATCGCCGGAGTTGGTGACGGTCACCTCGGACTGGTAGCCGCCGCTCCAGCTGTTGGTGGTCCTGCGTGTCGCGGTGCAGGTGCCGGGGACGGGCTCGCTGGGGTTGCCCGGTTCGTGGATACCGGTCACCTCGCCGTTTCCGCCGTCGAAGACGACGTCGGAGCAGGAGTAGAAGGTCTCGGCGCTGTCCGAGCGCTGCCAGACCATGTAGATGATGTGGCGCCCGGACTTGTTGGCGGGGAGTCGGCCGGTCCAGGAGTAGTTGGCCTCGACCGTGCCGGGGCTGCCGTTGAGCGGCGGGTGGTCGACGGAGAGGAACGGCTGGTCCTCCATGGCGTCCCAGGTGAGGGGCTTGGTGGGGTCGAAGCCGTCCTTGGTGACGTAGACGTAGAACCAACCCGGGTGTGCCGCCCAGGCGTTGTAGGAGAAGTCGACGGACGCGCCCGAGGTGAGGTGGGTGAGCGGCCAGTCGTTGCGGGGCGCGTTGAAACCGGTGAAGTTGGCGTTTCCACCGCTGCACAGCTGGCCGTCCGGCACGAAGCCGCGGGTGCGGCCCGCCCCGTCGGAGCGCAGCACCGAGAACCAGTTGTAGAACGGCGTGGTGCCGCTTACCTGTTGCGCGTTGCGGCAGGCCGGGTTGATCGGCTTGATCTCACCGGTGTCGGTCAGCCCGTCCTGCCAGCACAGGAAGGTGCGGCTGCCGGGTTTCATGGGGGTGCCGTGGGCCTCGGCCTTCCCGCCGGCCGTGACGATCAGACCGAGGGCGGGGACGGTGGCCAGCAGGGCCAGGAGGACGAGGAGAAGGGCTCTGGCACGTAACCGCGATTTCGTTTCTGACGTGATCATGACAGATTGCATGGCAAATGAGTCCGCCTTCCGTGTACGGACCGCGCGGGCAAGGAAGCAGTGCGGATGTGGACGCAGGTGGGTGCAGGAGTGCAGGTGGGTGCAGGAGTGCAGGTGGGTGCAGGAGTGCAGGTGGGTGCAGGAGTGCAGGTGAGCGCAGGAGTGCAGGTGAGCGCAGGGGCGCGAAGCGGGAGCCTCCCGGACCCGGGCCCGACAGGTTCCGGTCCGCCGGGCACGAGCCTTTATGGGAGCGCTCCCACTTCACCTGTGGCGGAAGATAGCGCCGTACGGCCCAGTTGTAAACGGGCGCGCACGGCGCTCCTGCGAGTGGTGCGGGATCGGCGGAGGGCCGCACCCCCTTGACCGGGGATGCGGCCCTCGAAAGCCGTGCCGTGACGCTTGCGATTCGCCTGCGGAACCGCTCGCTTGATCCTTACTTGCGGATCAGACTGCGCAGCACGTAGTGAGACATGCTTCGATTGCCACGCCCCCTCTGTCACAGGCGCTAATCGACCGGATCGTCGCCATCCTGCGCCGGGCAGGCTCTCAGGCCAGTGCACGTCGTGGACGCGGAGCGCCACACCGGACGGCCGAGGGCTGCGGCCCCCCAAGCGCGACCGTGCCCTGTGTCATCGCCTCGACGTCACCGACGCCCCGAGCCTTGACCACTGCCAGCCGTCATGTGCGAACATCGCACGCACCGACCGACACGCCGACGAACTCCCGCCGACACGCAGCCGGAGGCGACGACGCGAGGTGCTGTTCTCGCTCACCAGGCTGGTGCTGCTGGTGGCCACGGTCGTCTTCTGCGCCCTGAGCGTGCGCGGGAACGTCCGCCTCTTCGACCGCTGAACCACGAGCGGGCGGACCCTGAGCAACCTGGGTCCGCCCGAAGTGGATCACAGGCTGAGCATCCTCGCCGGAGCGTCGCGCGTGACCTCCGCGATCCGCGCCTCGTCCAGGCCCGCCTTCGCGAACCAGCTCTCGCTGCTGGCCCGCCACTCCCCGATGTCCATCTGGGAGGTCTGCCCCAGGTCGGAGCTGTACACCACCCGCGGGACCCGGGCGAGGACCTCTGAGAAGTCGTCCCAGTCCTGATAGCCGAGCAGGTGGGTGAGCGCGGTCTGCTCGGTGTAGACCTGCTTTGCCGACGTGATGTCGAGCAGGTCGGCGCAGGTCAGACCGGTCAGCGGGTTGGCCGGCTGGTTGAGCATCAGACGGGGGGTGTCGAGCCGTACCGCCTCCTCGACCAACAGGCGCACCTCCCGTCCGTCGGCGTGTCCTGTGGAGATCACGATCGGCAGGTCGCGGGCCATGCGCAGCAGCTCACGCGCCTCGGCGCGCAGGGCGCCGTCCTCGCCCGTGACGGTGAGCGGGCGCAGACCGTCCGCCAGCAGCGGGTGGGCGGGCGTGCGGGCGAGCCGGCTCTTGTGGGCGCGTCCGGTCACCGTCGGGAGGTGGACGATGAGCCGCAGGCCGCTGTCCTCGCCGTGCTGGATGACCGCCTGCCGCACCGGCCTGAGGTCGAGGCCGCCCGCGATGTCGTTGAGCACGATCGACCCCGACACCGGCAGGCCCTGCCGACGGGCCTCCCAGGCCTGGGCCGCGGTGGAGCCCAGGTGGTTCTTCAGCACCACCCAGCCGCCGAGCCGCGCGTAGTGGGCACCGGCCTCGGCCGCCGTCCACCGCCGTACGTAGGCGTCCGGGCCGGAGTGGTAGTGGACATCGATGAATCGGGCCTGTTCTGCCGTGGGCGCGGGCTGAACGTCGGCCGGGTGTACGTCAGCCGACGTCATCGTGGCCCCTGTCCTCCCACGGACGCGCGTAGCCGAAGCGGGCGCGGGCCTCGTCCAGCCGGGTGCCGTCCGCCGCGGCCTCGCGGATACGGCGTTCCGTCCGCCCGACGGCCTCGGCCCTGCGTACGACCTCCTCCATCAGGTCGGCGGGGATGCGCAGCGCTCCGTTGTCGTCCGCGAAGACCAGGTCGCCGGGCGTGACGAGGGTGCCGGCGATGTCCAGGCCGACCCCGGTCCGGTCCAGCACGACCCGGTTCTTGCCGCTGACCATGCTGACGGCGGTGCTGAAGAGCGGGTAGCCAGCCTCGCGGCTCTCCCGTACGTCCCGGACGGATCCGTGCACGACGGTGCCCGCGACCTCCCGGCGCAGCGCCACCGAAGTGAGCAGGGAACCCCAGTTGGTGCAGGCGTGGGTGCCGCCGTTGTCGACGACCACCAGGGAGCCGGGCGGGACGTCGTCGATGTAGTCGGCCGCGTTGTGGAAGGCCCCGTCCTCCTCGACGGGCCGGTAGCGGACGGTGAACGCCGGGCCGAACGCGACGGTGCCGGGCGTGCGCGGCCGGATGCCGGGCAGCACGCACGGCGCGGCGCGCAGGCTGTCGACGGCGTCGGACAGGGCGGCCGTGTCCAGCCGCGCGAGCCGGGCGCGCAGCGCGCTGTCCAGGGTGTCCAGGAAGGAGGCGGCGGGTGCGGTGGTCATACGGTTTCCTCCGGAATCCGGCGGGCAATGGTCCAGGCGGCGAACTGGGCTGCGTAGTCGGCGACTTCGGGGCCTCGGTTGGGGACGGTCAGCTCGCTGGTCCGCTCCCCCGCCCCGTCGCTCACGGTGCAGACGAGACGGACTGTGCCGGTGTGGTGCTCACGGCTTCCGGTGTCCCAGGTCGCGTCGAGCACCGCGGAGATCGCGCCGCCGGATCCAGCCTCAACCGACCCGCCTGCGGCGGCCAGTTCCGCCCCGAGTCGGCCGCCGGTCACCCGGTCCTCCACGTGGAGTGCCAGACCGCGCCCCGCGAGCAGCGCAGCGAGTTCCTGCACGGCGGTCCGCTCCCGATCGGTGACGACATGTCCGGCGAGAACGGCGTCCAGCCGCTTCGCCAGTTCCCCGGCGGCCTCGGGCGGGCAGTCGACGCGGATGTCCACGTACGGGTAGTGCCAGCGGTAGGCGGGCTTGACGCTCAGTCCCTGGTCCCTGACGACGGTGTCGACCGCGGCGGCGGCGTCCGCCTCGATGAGGCCGAGGGTGCGGCGGAACACGGTGCTGACGGCGTCCGGTTCGGGCAGGTGGCCGAGGCCGTCGCGGAGCACGGTGTCGAGCATCGGCAGGCACTCGCGCGGAGGGCCGGGAAGCATCACCACGGTGGTGCCCTGGACGTCGACGCGGCAGCCCCATGCGGTGCCGCCGGTGTTGGGCAGCAGTCGCGCGCCTTCCGGGAAGAGCGCCTGGCGGCGGTTGTCCTCGTGGACGGCGACCCCGAAGCGGGTCAGCCGTTCGACGACGCCCTGCCAGGCCTCCTCGCGGTGTTCCAGGGGGCGGCCCAGGGCGCGGGCGACTCCGACCCGGGTCACGTCGTCCGAGGTGGGGCCGAGTCCGCCGATGACGACGACCACGTCGTCCCGGCCCAGACCGGCGCGGACGGCATCCGCGATCGCCGCCTCGTCGTCGCCGACGGTGTGCCGGATGCGCACGGGCAGCCCCCGGGCGGCGAGCCTGCGGGAGGCCTCGGAGGCGTTTGAGTCCTCCAGGGCGGCACGCAGCAGTTCGTCCCCGACGGTGACGACGGCGGCGGTGTACGCGCTCGGGGCGGCACCGAGGGCCGCGGCACCAAGGGCGTCGAGCACGGACGCGGCGCACTCCCCCGTGGTCGACGTGCCGCCGAGGTCGTACGTCACCCGGTCGCGGCGGCGGGCGACGTGGGCGGCCGCGCCCCGTATCTCGTTCGCGGCCTCGGTGAACCCGAGGTGCTCCAGGAGCAGGCCGATGGTGAGGAAGGCGGCGAGCGGGTTGGCGCGGCCGGTGCCGGCCAGGGCCGGGGCGCTGCCGTGCACCGGCTCGAAGTAGTTCCCGTGCTCGCCGATGTTGGCGCTGGGCGCGAGGCCCAGGCCGCCCATGACCCCGCCACCGAGGTCGGACAGGATGTCGCCGAACATGTTCTCGGCGACGATCACGCCGAAGCGCTCCGGGCGCCGCGCCATCCACAGGGCGACGGCGTCCACGTTGAGGATCTCGTACTCGATCCCAGGGTACCCGGCGGCGATCTCCTCCAGCCGCTCGCGGGCGAACGCGCTGCTGTGCCGCAGGACGTTCGGTTTGTCGGCGAGCGTGACCAGGGGGTGGCCGTGGGCCCGGGCGTGCTCGAAGGCGAAGCGCAGGATGCGGTCGAGGCCGTGGCGGGTGAGCATCCGCACGCTCGCCGCGGTGCCGTCCGGACCGCTTCGGCGGGCGTTGGGGTGCTCGGCGACGAGCGGCCACATCGGCTCCGGCACCCGGCTCCAGTCGAGACCGGCGTAGAGGCCCTCGGTGTTCTCCCGTACGACGCAGAAGCGGTACGGGGTGCCGCCGAGGTGGTTCTCGACGGGGCGGAGGTTGGCGAACAGGTCGAGGCGCTGGCGGAGTTGGATGATGGGCGACACATAGTGCGGGGCCCGGTCGCGCAGCGGTGGTGCGAGGTCGTCCAGGGCCTCGCGGCCCGGCTTGCTGGTGGTCGCGCCGAGCAGTACGGCGTCGCTGCGGCCGATCAGGTCCCAGGTGCGCTGCGGCACCGGGTCACCCTCGCTGCGCCAGAACTCCCAGCCGATGTCGCCGCGTTCGAGGGTGAGAGGCAGACCGAGGGCGTCGATCACCGGGAGCGCCGCGTCGAGTACCTCGGGGCCGATGCCATCGCCGGGCAGGACCGCGACGGTCTTCCTGCTCATGTGTCCTTCTTCGTCAGGGGATGGCCGAGGAACGCCGTGATGGCCCGCCGGGTTGCTTGCGGCTGATCGGCGTGCGGGCGCATGCCCGCCCGCGGGATGCCGACGCGGGTGTGCCCGGGGCCGGCGGCGAGGTGACGGCGCTGGACGAGCCGGGACTCGGTGCCGTAGACGTGCAGCAGATTCCCGGGGAACGCCTCGACGTGCTGCCGGGCGTCGGCACCGCGCAGCAGACGCAGGCCGTCGGCCAGCCGCCGCCCGGCCGACGGATCGTCTCCCAGAGGGTCGGAACCTTCCGTGGCTGCCGTGGCTTGCGGTGCGGGGATGTCGTCCGGGCCGCGGACGACCTCGTGGAGCAGGCGCACCGCGGTGGCCGTGCCGTGGGAGGACACGGCGGCGGCGACGCGTTCCAGTGCCGCGTCGAGCGGCCCGTCGGCCACCGTGGGCGCGGAGAGCAGGACGACGCGGGCCCGCCTGGTCCACGGCCGGCCGAGGAGGTGCTGGACGACCGCGCCGCCCAGGGCGTTGCCCACCAGCAGGTCGGGGTCGTCGGCGCCGAGGACGTCCGCCCAGCGGGCGGCGAGCGCGGTCAGGTCGTCGCCGTCGCGCAGCAGGGACAGAGTGTCGTACACCGTCACCCGGTACTCCGCCGTCAGCGCCTGCGCGACGGGGGCGAGGAAGGCGCCCCGGTCCCACTGCCCCATGACGGGCGCGAGGACAGCCGCGGTACGAGGAGCCCGCCCGTCGCCGAGTCGTACGGCGACCGGCGCCGACGCACTGGTGTACGTCGGCACCGGCGTCGCGGAGTGCGAGGTCACGCCGCGACCGCCGCGGAGGTGAGTTCGCGGGCGGCGCTGAAGGCGGCGCCGATGTGGTCGGCGGGCAGTTTGCCGCGTTCCTCGACGGACAGGTCGAAGTGGCCGAGGACCAGGTCGGGCAACGGCAGGGAGGGCGTGGCCTCGGGGATCTCGGTCTCCATGCGGTGGGCGAGGGTGAGGATCCTGCCGAGGTCGTAGCGGTCGGCCTGGCCGGCCCGCGCCAGGTAGGCCAGCCACTGCTCGGTGATCAGGTTGCCCGGCCCCTTGCCCATGCCCAGGACCGAGGAGTCGATCCAGGTGGCGCCGGCGTCGACCGCCGCGATGGAGTTGGCCAGGGCCAGGCCGAGGTTGTTGTGAGCGTGCAGACCGATGGCGGAGCCGGTCACCGAGCGCACCAGGGTGACCAGTCGGGAGACCTCGTCCGGCAGGAGGCTGCCGTTGGAGTCCGCCAGGTAGATCACGTCCGCCCCGGCGTCCTCGGAGAGCACGGCGAGTTCGACCAGCCGGCGGCGGTCCAGCTGACTGACCCGGGTGATGTTGACGGTGGTGGTGAAGCCGATGTCGGCGGCCCTGCGGAGCATGGCCAGCCCCGGCTCGGGGGTCTTCGACGGCAGGCAGAACCGTACGAGCCGTACGCCCGCGTCGTACATCCGCGTGAGGTCGTCGTCGACGATGTTCTTCGGGTGCAGGATCATGCAGATGCGCTCGGGCGGTATGACCTCGGCGACGGCCCGTATGTAGTCGTCGGCGCCGACACCGGTCAGCCCCACACCCGGCTTGGGCTGGAAGGATCCCTTCCGGTAGCCGATCTCGACCCACTCGGTGCCTGCCGCCACGCTCTCCCGGGCGTGGTGCAGGGCGTAGTCGAGCGAGAAGCCGAAGTTGTTGCGATAGCCCCCGTCCCGCAGCGTCACATCAAGGTTGGTGACCATGTGTCTCCTCCGTTGGCTGTCCGTGGTGGCGGTGGTAGCGGTGGTGAGCACGGAGGGGCGCGTCGTCGAGCCCTCGGTCGCGGTCGATGGGTCGCATCGTGAACCGCGACGGAATATCGGCACCATTCGGACGCCGATATTTTTCGTCCCCCGTTACCGTTTCGCACTGCAACGGGCCTGCATGGCGGATCGGCGGATTCCCGGACGGAATCACGCCGGACAGGCCCGGAGTTCTCTGCGGTGCAGCTGCCTTGTCGTATTGCTGAGCGCAATCCCCCAAAGGCGTCATGAACGTTATCATCGTCGACATCGGCAGAGCAAGTGCCGCTTGTTTCGACTATATGAAATCGAATCGCACTCAGTTCAATTTCCCGAGAATGTCCGCATTCTCCTCGGCGACCTGCCGACGCACCCGGGAACAGGCCTCGGAAAGCATCGAGGACCACTTCTGGTCACTGTCCGGGCGAAGCGCGAGTGACATTCGCATGGTGATCGGAAAATTGACGAGCCTTTTAAGCGCGACGCGCCGTGAGGACACTGCACTCATCGCCGTCGGATACACCAGGGTCCAGCCGACCGAGCCTGCGCCGATTTCGGCCAGGGTGTCCTGAAGACCGGTGAAGGGCGGGCCGATCACCGGTTCGAAACCGGCCTCCCGACAGGCCAGCAGCACCGAGTCGTAGAGCACCTCGTTCTGGCCCCGATCGGCGATACGCAGCGGGATCTCGGCGAGATCATGCAGGTGGAGGGCGGGTTTTTCGGCCAGAGGGTGCGCGGCCGGCAGGGCCACCACCAGCGGGTCGTACCAGAGGGTGAGCAGGGTCAGCCCCGGCGCGCTCTCGACGCCCCGGACGAAGGCGGCGTCCAGCGCGCCGGCCCGCAGTTCCTCCAGACGTTCCTGCACGCCGAGTGTCTGGAATTCGAAGCGGGTGCTCGACTCGTGCCGGGGCAGGGCGTCCAGGAAATAGTCGAGTCGCCGCCCGAGCGCCGAACTGATACCGAGCCGGAAAGTGTCGCTCTCCCGCGCCACCATTTTTCTGGCCTTGGCTGAAAACGAATCCACCGCGCGCAGGATCTCCTGCGCCTCGGCCAGTAGTTCCCGGCCGATCGGCGTGAGTTGAACAGTGCGACGGGATCGGTCGAACAGATCCGCGCCCAGTTCCCTTTCCAGCCGCCGGACCTGCTGGCTCACGGCCGGCTGCCCGATATTCAGACGCTCGGCGGCTCGGCCGAAATGAAACTCCTCGGCCACGGCCACGAAGTACTGGATCTGACGCAATTCCACTGGGCCCCCGTACCCCCTGCCAGGCAGGGTCACTGTCACGGAGGTGATCTTCCCACGCCTCACAGGATTTGCGGCAGAAATTTACTGTCCATATACCTGCCCCGGCCCGCGATCTGTTCTAGCCCACCCCCACTGGCGCGGGTTCCTCGGCCGCAGCCGTCGTCCGCCGTGCGGCCAGCGTCAGGAAGACACGGAAGGCCGCGACTCCCAGCAGGGAAGCGATGACGACGTACCAGCCGAGGCTGAACAGGTCCCCCGCGGGCAACTGACTGACCGTGAAGATGCCGAGCGAGGCACCGAGCAACTGGAGCGCGCCCATCAGCCCGGAGGCCGAGCCCGCGGTCGACCGGAAGGTGGTCACGCCGGCGCTCATGGACAGTGGCAGCAGGAATCCGTTCCCGAAGGTCATCACCGGCATGAAGACCAGGACCAGCAGCCCCCACCGCTCCCCCGCGCCGCTGAGTCCCAGCGCCAGCATCATCAGGGCGCCGGCGAAGAAGAACCCGTGCCCCCACCACAGGAGCCGGTCGATCGCACGGGTACGCACCAGGCTGCGCGAGGTCAGATTGCCCGCCACATAGGCGACCGAGACGGTGATGTAGCAGTAGCTGGTGGTCACCGTGGCCAGGCCCATCCGCTCGAAGATCAGCGGGGAGGCGGCCAGGTAGCCGAAGTAACCGCCGTACGCCACCACCAGATTGAGGGTGTAGGCCCAGAACAGGGGATGGGTGAGCAGCCGCGGGTAGCCGCGCAGCGTGGCGCCCAGGTGCTGACTGCGCCGCTCGGGCGGCAGGCTCTCGGGCACCCAGCCGACCATGACGACCAGGGTCAGGAGGCCGATCAGGGCGGTCACCACGAACGGCGCCCGCCAGCTGACGTACGTGGTCAGATAGCCGCCGACCAGCGGGGCGATCGAAGGAGAGACGCCCACGATCGGCATGACCGTGGCGAACATCCGGGCCGCTTCCTTCTCCTCGTACAGATCGCTGATGACCGCGCGGCCGATCACCATGCCCGATCCGGCGCCCAGCGCCTGCAGCAGCCGACCGGCGCCGAAGACCCCTATGGTGGGCGCGCCTGCGCAGATCAGGGAGGCGACGACGAAGACGCCCAGCCCGGAGACGATGACGCGTTTGCGGCCGTAGGCGTCCGACAGCGGCCCGTACACCGCCTGCGAGACGGCGATGCCGATCATGAAGGCGCTGAAGGTCCACTGGACCGACGAGACGGGAGCGCCGAGGGCGTGCGCGGTGGCGGGGACGCCCGGGAGGTTGATGTCGGAGGCGAACAGGCCGCCTGCGTTGAGCGAACACAGCACGGCGAGCAGCAGCGCGTACGGCGTGCGTGCCGGGGCGGTCGTCATGAACGGCTTCCCTGAGGTCAAGAGGGTCAGGAGGCGGGCGGGCGGCCGGTGTCCGGCCGCGGTCCCGGAGCCGGTCCGGACCGGAACGGGGGAGGTCCGGCCCGGACCGGCGGTCCACGGAGGCGGAGGCCGTCAGCTCCGGGCCGCGCGGGCCGCAAGGGTCTCCCCGGCGATCGACCAGCTGTCGGTGGCGATCTCCTGGACGGTGACCCAGACGCTCTCCGGCTTCGCCCCGGTCGCCCGCACATAGGCCTCGGTCAGCTCACGCACGAGCTCGCTCTTCTGCTCGGTGGTCTTGCCGGGGGTCTGCTGAACGTGGATGAGAGGCATGGACGTCTCCGATCGGGCCTGGCGAGGAATACGACGGGGTCCGCGCCGCACACCTGGGCGGCGCTCCGTCATGGATCAAGTCCAGCACCGGCGCACCGCCCGACCCAGACGCAATCCGCTCTGGGGGCGATCACGATTCGTGATGAGCCTCGGGGCGGGGTATACGGTCCTCAGCGAGCGGGTGGGGTGAGGATCGTGCGGTTGAACGGCCCGCTGTGCGCGGCGGCGTACTCGACGGCGTCGTTGACGGCGTCGAGGGAGAAGATCCGGACCTGTTCGGGGTCGTGATCGAGCGCCGGTGACTCGATGAGCCGGATCATGCCGACGTTCGCCGAGCGGGGGTATGTCCACGCCCGCGCACAGTGACCGAATTACGCGCGGTTGGTCGTGGTGCTGCGCCGACCAGATGCCTTCGACCGGGTTCAGGTCCGGTGCGCAGGGCGGGAGTTGGTAGACGGTGAGCCAGCCCCGTTCGGCAAATGTCCCGGACCAGCACGACCGGGCGGCCGAGCCGCCGGTGCGCGGTCTGGATCAGGTCGCCTTCGTCCCTCCTCACAGACTCACGTCAGCGTCCTTTCGGACCCGAACACCGGTCCGCCATCCGGCGAGTTGGCCGGACTGCGACGGAAAGGCCGACGCTCGTGCCGTCCCGGTTTCTTCTGGCCTTTCTGCCTGCCGGACTTCGCTTCATGAGCCGTCCTGTCCCGCTGGAGACGTCAGGCCTCCTCACGGTCGGCCCGCCACCGGCCCTGTCCGGGCGACGGCCTCCGTCGAGGTTTCCACGTTCCGCGGGTGCGAGATCCGCCCGGATCGGGCGCCCCCCATGTCCCGGGGCGGTGGTGTCATCGCGGACGGCGTGCAGCTGGGACTATCACGAATTCGGTGTTCACCACTCGGTTGACGTAGAGATTTGTCGTTGATCTGGTCGGCCTACACTCGCAGGGGCTGTTGCGGGATAGCGATTCGTCCGGGACGCCTGGCTGGCCCGGAGCCGGGGACGTCCTGGCTCGGGCAGGGACGAATGGAACAAGATCCGGGACGTGGTCGGGCTCTATCTGGCCCCGTCGGCGAACGCGGTGGTCTTCTCGGTCGACGAGAAACCGCAGATCCAGGCACTGGAACGGACCGCACCCGTGCTCCCGATGCTGCCCGGTGTCCCCGAGCGGCGCAGTTTCGACTACATCCGGCACGGCACCGCCGATCTGTTCGCGGCGCTGGACACCGCCATCGGGAAAGTGATCGGCAAGGTGTCCGCCCGTCATGCCGCCGAGGACTTCGGCGACTTCCTGGACCTGCTCGACCACGAGGTGGAACCCGGCCTGGCAGTCCACGTGATCTGCGACAACCTCTCCGCGCACAAGGCGCCAGTCGTGCAGAAGTGGCTGGTGGCCCACCCATGTTTCGCTCTGCACTTCACACCCACGTACTCGTCGTGGATCAACCAGGTAGAACGCTGGTTCGCGGAACTGCAGCGCCGCTGCCTGGAGAAATGGATCGAGGTCTGGAACGAACAGGCCCGCCCGTTCCGCTGGACCAAGACAGCCGACCAGATCATCGACCGGATCTGCCGCTACTGCGACAGGATCTCCGGACCAGCTCACTAGCGGCGCTCGTTCGCCACACGCTCGCAAGGACAGAAGAACCCCGCACCTGGTACCAGGTGCGGGGTTCTTCGTCGTCGTAGGAAGCGCAGCTCCGCTCCGGCAACAGATCGCGTGCGATCATGCTCGCAGGCGCGTCTTCCGCCCTCACATCAGGTCAAGAACCGGCAAGTTGGCGCAGCACGTAGTGCGACATGCTTCGATTGCCGTTCTCAACCCCATTTCACCGCCGCCGTTTGGCCTCACTCTCGACCAACCACACAAAACGCCTGGTCAGAGGCGTGTCGAGGGATACCAATAGGCCCTAACTCGCAGTTGGTGAAGCACCTCAGTTCACATGCTTCGGTTGCGGTACTTGAGATCGCCACCTCCCCTGAAATCCGACGTTGCGATCGACCCGGGGTCCGAGCCGAGCTTCCGCGCTTGGCACCGGCTTCGTCGGTCATGGGCGGGCATGGCAGCGCTGCTGCGGGCAGGCGAAGACCAGTCGTCCTGAGCGAAACAGACGCGTTCGGCTGACGAGTCGAGAGCGGCTAGTACGTGAGGAAGGAAGGCTGTCGGTGTGCAACCGACGATGATCGTTTACGCCTGGGGCGCGGTCTTCTGCTTGAGGCGTACGTAGGGAGTCCGGCCGCCGAGGCGCCGCCGTGTGGGCGATGGTAGTTGTAGTAGTCCTCCCACTCGCGCAGCTTGTCGTTGAAGACCTCGGCGTCGTCGATGATGACGCCTTCCAGGAGCCGGTAGAACTCCTCGCCGTCGATCCGGTGAGAGCGTTCGACCTTCCCGTTCAGGCGCGGTGTGCGGGGCTTTATGTAGGCGTGGCCGATGCCTTTGTCGAGCACGTGGAAGTGGAAGGCGGACTGGAACTCGGCGCCGTTGTCCGTCTGGATGACCTCCACCTGGAACGGCAGCCTCTGCAGGACGTAGTCGACGAACTGGATGGCAGTGGCCTGGTTGAGCGTCGGACAGATCTTCAGGACCCGCAGCCGGGTGCAGTCGTCGATCGCCGTGAACGGGTAGTACTTGTTGCGGCCGCCGCGCCGGCCCTGGGGCATGGAGGCGAGCGGTTCGATGAACTTCACGTCGATCTGCACGCGGTGGCCGGGCAGCTGCTTCTCGTAGCGCTTCCAACGGCGGTCGTGGTGCTTGTACTGCTGAGAGGCCGGCAGGCGGCCCATGTCCAGGCGCTTGAGGATCCGCCACACGCCCGACTTGCTGATCGTGACGTCGTGATACCGCTTGAGGTACATCGCGATCTTCTCGGGCCCGAAGTGGTAATTCTGCCGGAGATAGATGATCTTCCCGACGACCTCAACGTGCGTGGCGTTTGGGCTGTGCTTGGGCGCCTTCGAGCGAGTGCGCAGTCCCTCGATGCCCTCGGCTTGGTAGCGGCGATACCAGATGTAGTAGGCCTGCCGACTGATGCCGAAGTACCGGCAACTCATGGCGACGTTGCCGGTGACCTCTTCGACATGGCGTATGACGGCCAGGCGCCGCTTGGCCTCGCGATCGAGCGGCGGTGTCTTCGACATGTGGATCTCCTAGTGATCAGAGACCCAGGTGTCAACGATGATCGGCAGTTTTAGACTCAGCGCATGCGCCATCCGCAGGCCGAGGCACGCGAGCGGGAGAAAGAGCTCCTCCAGCTCGTTCACGAAGATGCGCCAGAGCTGCTGGAGTTGCCTGGCATCGGCGCGATCACTGGAGCACAGATCCTGGTCAGCCGGCCGCACCAGGGCCGATTCGGCTCCGAAGCGGCCTTCGCCTCCTTCGCAGGGGTCACACTGATCCCCGCCTCCTCGGGTCTGACCACAAACACCGGCTCAACCGGGGCGGCGACCGCCGGCTGAACCGAGCCATGCACACCATCATCCTGATCAGGACGCGACTGGACCGCGCCACCAAGACGTACGTCGCCCGCCGTGTCAGCGAAGGCTAGAGCTCCCGCGACGCGCAGCGGTGCCTCAAGCGCAGCATCTGCCGTCAGATTTTCAAGATCACTGAACGAAGGAACCGGCCGAACGAGGAGGAGATCCTCAAGCAGCTTGACAAGACATAGCAGCCTCTGTGTGATCGACGGGGAGCCGACCGCGACCAAGTAATCATAAAGCTCAAGTCACCCTCAGGAGCTGGAGTCCTGCTCCGCATCAGGTCAGCTGGGCAGGGCGATACCCGGCATGATGGTGACCCAAGGCAATTCGGGGGCGGGCTCGTGGCCTTGCGAGGCCACGAGAAGGAGGAATGCGCGTGTCACGCCAGGTACTTAGGGTCAGCCCTGAGGGATCCGACGGCTTTCGGACGATCGGTGAGGCCTTGGCCAGGGCACGTAGCGGTGCCGTCGTCAGCGTAGCTCCCGGCACATACGGGGAGAACCTCACCATCACCACCCCGGTCACCATCGTGGCGGAGCAGGCCCGCGGCAGTGTCCAGATAGCGCCGCGTCGCGGCAGCGCTCTGGTACTCAGGGCCGAAGCCGTCATGCTCACCGACCTGGTGCTGCGAGGACGCGACGAGGAACTGCCCGTCATCGACGCGCCGCGCGGACAGGTGGCCATGGACGGCTGCGAGGTCATCGGCTCCGCCTGGACGGCCCTGCTGGCCCGGGCCGCCGGCTCGCTCGCCCTACGGGACTGCCGGGTCAGCAATCCTGTGGGAGCCGGCGTCGTGGTCACTTCGACGGTGGAGAGTTCCGTCGAGTCCTGCACGATCGAGCACCTCGGCACCTCCGGGGTGGTCATCGGTGAAAGCGGCCGGATGACCCTGCGCGGCTGCACAGTTCGTGATGCTCGCGGCAATGGTGTACTCGCCAACGGAGAGGCCCAGGGGTCGGTCGAGGAGTGCGACATCTCCTCGACCGACAAGCCCGCCGTCGCCTTGGAAGGCAACAGCACCATGCGAGTACTGCGAACCGTGGTGCACGACACCAGCACGGGGGTTCAACTCGCCAGCCGGGCCAGGACGGAACTCGAGGATGTGCGTGTCACCGGCACCACCGGCGCCGGCATCGTGGTCAGCGGTGGCAGCGACCCCGTCGTCCGCCGATGCCGCACGGCACGGACCAAGGGCCATGGGCTCCTGGTCACCGAACGCTCCCGGGGCACGTACGAGGACTGCTGGCTGGACGCGGCTCAGGCCCCCGCCCTCCGGGTGAGCGGACACGCCTCTCCCGTCCTGGTCGGCCTGACCGTCAGGGACTGCGCGGCGACCGCGGTGCTGCTGGAGGAGGACTCGGCCGCCGAATTGGACCGGCTCGATGCCACCGACGCCCTGGGATCCGGCATTTCCATACGCACGGGTGCCAACCCGCTGGTCAGACGTGCCCGTATCAACGCGCCGCGAGGGCACGGGGTGGAAGTCCTGAAAGACGGCCGGGGCCGGCTGGAGGACTGCACCATCGAGCGTGCAGGCCGCTGCGGTGTCAGGGCCGAGGACGACGGCAACGTCTACATCGGGGGCGGAGCGGTCCTCGCGCCCGCCGCCGGCGGCGTGTCGATCGGCGCCGACGGCATCATGACTGTGCGGGACCTGGAGATCACCGAGGCCGAGGAGTCCGGTGTCATGGTCGAGGGCGGCGGGGAGGTGACCGCGACCCGGCTCCGGGTGGTCGGCAGCGGTAGGCACGGGGTCCTGGTCGCCGACGGCGGGCGCGGCTCGTTCAACTCCTGTGAGATCAGCGGCAGTACGGAAGACGGTCTGTGCGTCGAGTCCACCGACCCGGTGTCCGTGGTCAACTGCACTGTCCGGGACAACGGCGGCGGCGGACTCGTCCAGTCCAGGCCCGGTGAGCGGCTCGCCGTCGACGGACTGACCAGCACCGGCAACGGCAAGCGGGACGCCTGGGGCTCCGACGGAACCTACGGCTCCGCCGGGGTGGACGGTGCCGCCGACGTGGACGCCCGGCTCACGCGGGCGGACGGGCCACTCGGCACCCTCGACGCCCTCATCGGCCTGAGCAGCGTCAAGCACCAGGTACGTACGCTGGTCAACCTGACCCGTCTGGCCCAGCGCCGGGCCAAGCTCGGCATGCCCGCCCCGCCGATGGGCCGTCACCTCGTGTTCGCGGGCCCTCCCGGTACCGGCAAGACCACCGTGGCCCGACTCTACGGGGCGGTCCTCGCCGAACTCGGCGCACTGCGTTCGGGACACCTCGTCGAGGTCTCGCGGGCCGACCTGGTGGCGCAGGTCATCGGCGGCACCGCCATCAAGGCCACCGAGGCGTTCAACCGCGCCCTGGGCGGCGTACTGTTCATAGACGAGGCTTACACCCTGCTTTCCGACAGCCGTGGCTCCGGCGCCGACTTCGGAAGGGAAGCGGTCGACACCCTCCTCAAGCTCATGGAGGACCATCGCGACGACGTGGTGGTCGTCGCCGCCGGGTACTCCGCCGAGATGGAGGCGTTCCTGGCCTCCAATCCCGGTCTGGCCTCGCGTTTCTCCCGGACTGTGGAATTCGAGAACTACGCGGTGCCCGAACTGGTGGCGATCGTCGAGAGCATGTGCTCCGGGCACCAGTACGTGCTCGACGACACCACGCGCAAGGCCCTTGCCGTGCACTTCGAGCGCATGCCCAGGGACGCGACCTTCGGCAACGGCCGCGCCGCCCGCCAGGTGTTCGAGGGGATGGTGGACCGCCAGGCGTCCCGCCTGGCCACGCTGACGGACATGACCGACCAGGACCTCCAACTGCTCCTCCCCGAGGACATCGGGGAGGAAGCCGCACGCGCGGCCGCCGACGGGGCCGGCGGAGGCCCGGACGGTGACCCGTTGGCCCGCCTGGGCGACCTGGTGGGCCTGGCAGCCGTCAAACGCGACGTCACCGATCTGGTCAACCTGCTGTCCGTCACCCGCCAGCGGGAAGCCGCGGGGCTGCCCGCGCCGCGCATCAGCCACCACCTGGTCTTCACCGGGCCGCCGGGCACCGGAAAGACCACGGTGGCGCGGCTCTACGGCGAACTGCTCCTCTCGCTGGGCGTGCTGCCGCGGGGCCAGCTCGTCGAGGTGGCGCGTGCCGACCTCGTCGGCCGGTACGTCGGTCACACGGCGCAGCTGACCCGGGCGGTATTCGAACGGGCCCTGGGAGGCGTGCTGTTCGTTGACGAGGCCTACGCCCTGACCCCCACCGGAGCGGGTGCCGGGTCGGACTTCGGGCAGGAGGCGGTGGACACCCTGCTGAAGCTCATGGAGGACCACCGGGACGAGGTCGTGGTCATCGTCGCCGGCTACACCGCAGAGATGGAGCGCTTCCTGTCCTCCAACCCGGGCCTTTCCTCGCGCTTCTCCCGGCGGGTGGAGTTCGCCGACTACTCCTCGGACGAACTGGTCACCATCGTGCGGCAGCACGCGGCCGCCGCCGGGTACGAGTGCGGGCCGGGCACGGGCCAGGTGCTGCGCTCGTACTTCGAGTCGCTTCCGCGTGACCGCTCCTTCGGCAACGCGCGGCTCGCCAGACAGGTTTTGGAGGGAATGATGACACGTCAGGCCGGTCGGCTGAGCACGATGGCAGCCCCTGGGCTGGAGGACCTGCGGCTGCTGCTTCCCCAGGACGCGGTGCCGGGTAGGGCGGTGTCCGAATGACCCGAACCGCAGGATGGCCCGGCCTTCCGCCCCGGCCCGGGAGCGGCGCCGGTGGCGGCCACGGCATCACGCGCCGCCAGAGGCGCCGTCACGCGCTGCCGGTCCTCGTCAGCCTTCTGTCCGCGTCCACGATGGTGGTCGGGCCGATGGCCGCGGTCGGTGCGGCGTCCGGGGACCCCGTACGGCTGCCGGTGATGCCGTCCCGGCTGGCGGCCGGGGCCGCCTGTACCGGCGCCTCCGACACGGTGGCCAAGGCCATGCCCTGGGAGCAGCAGAACCTGCAGCTGACCAGAACACAGGAGTTCGGTACGGGCGCCGGGGTGACGGTGGCCGTCGTCGACACCGGGGTCTCGCTCATGGCACCCACCCTGGCGGGCCGGGTCACCGCGGTCGGTGAGGCGGGGGAGGACTGCGTGGGCCACGGTACGTTCGTGGCCGGGTTGATAGCCGCCGCCCCCGTGAAGGGCGTCGATTTCGCCGGAGCGGCCCGGCAGGCACGCATCGTGGCCGTGCGCGGCACGGACAAGCGCGGGACGGCGACGGACACCACGGTCGCAGCCGGCATCCGGGCGGCGGTGGACGCCGGGGCCCGGGTCATCGCGGTGTCCCCGGCGCTGACACGCGATTCCGCCACGCTCAGGAGCGCCGTTTCCTACGCCGCCGGCCACGACGCCCTGATCGTGGCCGCCGCGGCTCCCGACGCCTCACGCGACAGCACGTCCTCCGCCCCGCCGCCCGCCGACTACTGGCCGGCGGCCGAAACCGGTGTGCTGTCCGTCGTCGACGTCGACGTGCAGGGCCGAAGGCCGCAGGGCGCGTTCACACCGAGGCATGCCGACGTCGCCGCACCGGGCGACGGCGTCCTCGGCATCGGTCCCCGGGGGCAGGGCCACTTCATCGGCTCCGGACCGTCACTCGCCGCCGGTTACGCCGCCGCGACAGCCGCCCTGGTGCGGTCCGCCCACCCCGGCCTGACCGCCGCCGAGACAGCACGCCGACTGATCACCACCGCGTACCCGGCGGACGTACCACGGCTCGACCCCTACGGGGCTGTCACCTCCGTGCCGGGTGCGTCTCGCGACCGGGCCGCGACGGCCGACGGTTCCCGGCCGGTGCGTCTGGAGAGGGACGAGGCGGGCGCCCGTGCGACGCATCGTGCCCTGATGGTGGCGGGGGCGGGCGGCGGCCTGGTTCTGGTGGTCGCCTGGGCCGCTGTTGCCGCCCCGAAGGGCCGCGCCCGCCGATGGCGCCCGGCCGGGAACGGGGCGTCGCCGCCTGCCTGAGCTGGTTGGCCACCGCCACTGCCACCGTCGTCGGGCCGAGCCATTTCCCGCTCGGGGCTTCCCCGACTTGCTGCATCGTTGCTGTGGGGCGGGGATGTGCCGGTGGGGGCGGGGGGGGGGGGGGGGGGGGGGCCGCCGCGCCCCGCCCCCCCCCCCCCCCCCCCCCCCCCCCCCCCCCCCGCCCGCGCCCCCCCCGGGGGCCGGGGGCCCCCCCCGCGTGGGTCGGGGGGGGGGGGGGGGGGGGGGGGGGGGGGGCGCCCCCCCCCCCCCCCCCGCCCCCCCCCCCCCCCCCCCCCCCGCGGCCGGTCGAGAGGCCCCGCCCGGGCGCCCCTCGCCGGGCCGAGCGTCATTCCTTGCCCGGGCCCTCCCCGGTCGGCTCGTCCAGCAGCGCGGTCTGCATGAGGACGGCCTTGCGGCGGGCGATGTACTGTGCCCGGCCGGGCGGCAGGTTGCGCGGCTTGATGTTGCCGAACAGGTACCCCTCCGAGGGCGGGCAGGACATCAGCAGTCCTGGCGTGTTGACCTCGTCCAGGCGCCTGAGCAACTGGTCGTTCAGGCCCCTCCCCGCACCGGTCGCGGACCGTGTCACCACCAGGTGCAGCCCCACCTCGTGACCCAGGGCCAGATGGTCGAACAACGGGTCGAAGGGGTGGCCGACGGCGAGGCCGCCGCCGACCATGTCGTAGTCGTCGACGAGCACGAACAGTCTGGGCCCCGTCCACCAGTCCGCGAGGCGCATCCGGGCCGGAGTGATGTCCGGTCCGGGCACGCGGGCCTTGATGGCCCGGGCCGAACCGCTCACCAGCTCCCGCAGGGCATCGAGCGACACCGCGTGCCCGAGGCGGTATTCCTCCGGCACCGCCTCGACCAGCGTGCGACGGTAGTCCACCACCAGGATGCGGGCCTCGCTGGGCGTGTAGCGGGCGGTGATGGCCGAGGCGACCAGCCCCAGCAGGTTGGTCTTCCCGCTCTCCGTGTCGCCGACGGCGATCAGGTGCGGCGTACGGCTGAAGTCGTGCCACACCGGCGACAGGGTCGCCTCGTCGAGCCCCAGCGGAATCCGCAGTCCGTCGGCCAGTTCCGCCTCCGGCAGTTCGGAGACGGACAACCGGTGCGGCAGCGTTCGCACGGGCGGTGCGGAAGGGCCCGACCAGCATCCGGCGACCCTTTCCACCAGCCCGGCCACTCCCTCGGTGAGGTCGTCGGCGCTTTCCTGGCCGTCGATGCGCGGCAGTGCCGCCAGGAAGTGCAGCTTGCCGTCCGTCGTGAGGCCACGTCCCGGGCTGCGCGGCACGGTTCCCGCCTTGCGGATGTCGACGACGGAATCCATGGCGTCGCCCAGCCGCAACTCCAGCCGGGTCGCCACCTGGTCGCGTACCTGGGAGGACAGCTCCATCCAGCGAGCCGTGGCGACGGCCAGGTGTATGCCGTAGTTCAGGCCCCGCGCGGCGATCTGGTTGAAGGCGGGGACCAGCGCGTCGAAGTCCTGGCGCAGCGTGCCCCATCCGTCCACCACCAGGAAGACATCACCGTGGGGCTCGTCCTCGAACTCACCGGCCGCGCGGCGCCTGCGGTAGGTCGCCATGGTGTCGATGTTGTGGCTCAGGAAGAACTGCTCACGCTGGTTGAGCAGGGTGGTCACCTCGGCCACCGTACGGCTGACCCGCTCGGCGTCGAGCCGGTTCGCCACACCTCCGACGTGAGGCAGTCCGGCGAGCCCGGCCAGCGTTCCGCCACCCAGGTCAAGGCAGTAGAACTGCACCTCGCGGGGGGTGTGGGTGAGCGCGAGGGCGGCGATCAGGGTGCGCAGCACCGTCGACTTGCCGCTCTGCGAACCGCCCGCGACCGCGATGTGCCCGCCGCTGCCGGAGAGATCCACCATGAGCGGGTCACGGCGCTGTTCGAACGGCTTGTCCACCACGCCGACCGGCACCTTCAACCGGCCGAGTCCCGGCCAGTCGGCGGCAACCAGCCCGTGCTGCGGGTCCTCGGACAGGCCGGGCAGCAGTGCGTCGAGGGTGGGTGGCAGGCCGAGCGGCGGCAGCCACACCTGGAGGGCCGTCGGCCCCGCGTCACGCAGCCGCTCCACGGCCACCGACAGCAGGGAGGCCGCGTTCTCCTCCTCCTCCGCCACCTCCGGCTCCGGCTCCGACGGCTGGGCCGGGGAGCGGGGCACCACGTAGTCCGCCGTCCACGGCACCACCTGGCTGGCGACCCGCGCCTGGACCACCGCGCCCCGGCGCGTTCGGTACGCCCCCGACACATACGCCGCCCGGAACCTGGTGAGCGCCTCCACGCCGCTCTTGAGGAAACCGGCGCCCGGCTGCGACGGCAGCTGGTAGGCGTCCGGGACACCCAGCACTCCGCGGCTCTCCATGGCCGAGAAGGTGCGCAGACCGATGCGGTACGACAGATGGCTCTCCAACTGGTGCATGCGTCCCTCGTCCAGGCGTTGCGACGCCAGCAGCAGATGCACACCGAGGGACCGGCCCAGTCGGCCGATCATCACGAACAGGTCCATGAAGTCCCGGTGGGCGGAGAGCAGTTCGCTGAACTCGTCGACCACGATGAACAGGCTCGGCAGCGGCGCCAGTTGTGTTCCCGCGGCGCGGGCCTTCTCGTACTCGAGCGCGGAGGAGTAGTTCCCGGCCGCCCTCAGTAGCTCCTGACGCCGTATCAGCTCGCCGTGGACGGCGTCACGCATGCGCTCCACCAGGGCCGCCTCGTCCGCCAGGTTGGTGATCACCGCCGAGGTGTGCGGCAGCTCGTCCAGGCCGAGGAACGTGGCCCCGCCCTTGAAGTCCACCAGGACGAAGTTCAGGGTCTCCGAGGAGTTCGTCAGCGCGAGGGCCACCACCAGGGTGCGCAGCAGCTCGCTCTTGCCCGATCCGGTCGCGCCGATCAGCATGCCGTGCGGGCCCATGCCGCCCTGCGCCGCCTCTTTGATGTCCAGTTCGACCGGGGCCCCGTCGGCGCCCACCGCGACCGGAACGCGCAGCCGAGCCGTGCCCGTGCCGCGCTTCCACAACGTTGCCGGATCGTGACGGTGCAGGTCGGAGATGCCGAGCAGGGCGGTCAGCTCCACGTCCGTGGACAGCGGCTCGGCGGTGTCGGCGGACAGGCTCATCCGGTACGGCGCGAGCATCCTGGCCAGCGCCCGGGCGCCGGCCTGGCCGACCGTGTCGGGGCGGCCCAGCAGCGTCGACTGCTCCTTGCGGCTGCGGTCGGTGCGCACCAGCCGCATCCCGTCCGGCCGCACGTCCAGCCGCAGCGTGGTGCGTCCCGGTCTCCACCGCAGGGCTTCCGACAGGTCGAGCACGACGACGTTGCGCAAGCCCGTGCCGTCGAGCCGGTGCCCGGCGGGAACCCGGCCTCCGTCCACCACGAGCACGGTGAACGGCTCGTTACGGTCGGGAACGGCCTCGGGGTCGAAGGCGGGCCGCTCGGTGAACTCCGAGCCGAGCAGGTCCTCCAGACCGTTGAGGTCACCGGCCACCATACGGGCGGGCCCGGCACCGTCCTGCTCGTACGGGTGCAGGTTGTGCGGCAGCCACTTGACCCAGTCCCACTCCGCCCGGCGCTCGTCACTCACACACAGGGTGATCCACAGGTCCTCCGGCGCGTGGAACACCGCCAGCTGGCACAGCACGGTCCGCACCAGACCGCGTACCGCCGCCTCGTCGCCGCGCAGCAGTACCCGGGCCCAGGACCGCAGGTACAGCGCGATCGGCTGATCGGGCACCGTGCTGTAGGCTCGCATGAACCGGCGCAGTGCGTGCGCGGACATCGGGTCGAGGTCCTCCACGGGCTTGGCGGACACCGGGGCCAGCTGCATCGCCAGCTGCTGGTCCCCGACGGCCACCCGCACCTCGGCGAAGTCGTCGTCCCTGGTGCGCCGTTCCCACAGCCGTGTGGTCCGCACAATCGAACGCAGCGTCTGAGGCGCGGGATGACGCCAGGCGAGTGCCAACTGCTGCTCGATGACGGCCCGGTGGACCTTCCGCCGGCTTTGAGTCAGATGGCGCAGATAGTCCCGGCGCTCGCCGCTGAGGCGCTGTTTACGCTCGCCGCTCCTGCGCATCACCTGACCGACCATCATGACCACGGATCCCAGGACCATCACGCCCAGCGCCACGTAGGTCAGCACGCCTCCGCTCCCGCCGGGCCGGATAAAGGCCAGCATCATGGCGACGGACATCATTCCCATTGGCAAATAGGTCCATACCGCCGAGTTGTCCGGAACCGTCTCCGGCAGGGTCGGCGGCTCCTGGAGGGTCAATTCACCCTCGGGCATTTCCGGGCCGCGCCTGCGGGCAGGGCGGCGGAACAGGGTGACACTCAAGAACGGAACTCCTAACCGTGGCGCGCGACTCATGGGTCGGGCCAAGAGCGGGAAACCCCCAGGGCGTTCACGAATGCTTCGGGGTGTCAGTAGTCTGCATCCGTTCAACTCCCAACACCAAGCTCTGGATGACATTCCTGGGAAGCGTGGCCTCTCCAATGACCGAAAACTCGGTGGCGGCCCTGTGCCATCTCACCGTCCGTGCCCCTGCCAAGACCATGGACCTGGCGGTACCCGCCGACGTTCCCGTCGCGGACCTCCTGCCGACCGTGCTGCGCTATTCCGGCGAGGAGCTGGAGGAGAACGGCCTGGACCACGGAGGCTGGGTGCTGCAACGACTGGGCGGGAGCCCCCTGGACGACGAAGGCACCCTGGAGTCGCTCGACCTGAAGGACGGCGAGGTGCTCTATCTGCGTCCGCACTCCGACGCGCTGCCCGAGGTGCGGCTGGACGACCTCGTCGACGGGATCGCCAACCACACGCGCGAACGACTGCACGGCTGGAGTCCCGAGGCCGGCCGCCGGTTGCTCCGCGGGGCCGTGGCGGTCTGCGTGCTGACCGCCCTGGGGGTGCTGGCCTGGCCCGGAGGCCCGGTCGTCCCCCGTGCGGTGACCGCCGCCGTGGCCGGTCTGCTGTTGCTGGCCGGGGCGGCCTCGGCCAGCCGGGCGGTGGGGGACGCGGCAGCCGGCGCGACCCTCGGCTTCCTGGCGGTGCCCTGCCTGGCACTGGCCGGCTGGCTGCTGCCCGGTGGCGCCCTCTCCGGCCCCCACTCCCACCATGTCCTCGGCGCGCGGCTGCTGGCCGCGGGTGCGACGGCCGCCGGCGGAGCGACGCTGGCGGTGGCCGCGGCGGCCGTCTACATCCCGCTCTTCATCGCCACCGCCGTGGTGGCGGTCGCCACCGTCTCCGCCGGGGTCCTCATGAGCGTCGTCGACGTGCCGGTGGACGGCGCGGGCGCCGCGGTGGCCGCGGTGGCCGTCGTCCTGGGCGGCTTCGTACCGGCCCTGTCCTTCAAGCTCGCCGGCATGCGGATGCCCCCGTTGCCCACCAGCGCCCAGCAGTTGCAGGAGGGCATCGAGCCCTACAGCGGCAGCGACGTCGCCACCCGGACCGAGCTCGCCGGCAACTGGATGACGGCCCTGTACGGGGCGACCGGTGCCGTCTGTGCCGGCTGTCTGGCGGCCCTGGTCCGGCTGCCCGGCCTTCCCGAGGTGCTGACCGCTGGCACGTTGTCGCTGCTCCTGCTGCTGCACGGACGCGGCATGGTCAATGTGCGGCAGCGGCTGGCCCTGGTGGTCCCGGGTCTGTGGGGAGCGTTCCTGCTGGCCGTCGGCACCGCGGCCCGGTTGTCCCCGGCCGACCGCCCGGCGTTCGTCGTGGGACTGCTGGCGCTGGCCGCCGCACTGGCCGTCGCCTCCTGGACGGTGCCGGGCCGGCGGGTGCTGCCGTACTGGGGCCGCGCGGCGGAACTGCTCCAGTCGCTGCTGGCGATCGGCCTGCTGCCGCTGACGCTGTGGGTGCTCGGTGTCTTCGGCGTCCTCCGGGCGATCAACGGCTGACCAGCGCAGAGAACGGCTGACCGGCAGGGAGTACGGCCTACGGGCACGGAGTACGGCTGACCGGCCTAGACGGCGGCCAACCGGCAAAGACGGCGGCAAACCGGCACAGAGAACCGAAAGGGAACGCCATCCCATGCAGTCCAAGCGCGACCAGGTCCAGGCCCATTCCTTCGCCATCGGCAGGCTCACCTCCGGCATGCTGCTCGCGGACCCGGACGCCCCGGAGAGCCCGCTGGCCCGCACCACCCGGGGCGCGGCCATCGGTACGGTCGTCGCCGTGCTCGTAGCGGCCGGCACGGCGGTGTACGGGCTCGTCTCGCCCGGCGGCAACACCGCGTGGCGGACCTCGGACACCCTGATCGTCAACAGGGACACCGGAGGCCGCTACCTGTACCTCGACGGCCGCCTCAGACCGGTGCGGAACTACGCCTCCGCCCTGCTGATCGGCGCGGGCCGACTGAAGACCACCGATGTGGGCGGCGCGACGCTGCGCGGCACGCCCGTAGGGACCCCGGTCGGCATACCCGGGGCCCCGGACTCCGTGCCTGCGGCGAAGGACCTGGACAGCGGCGCCTGGCACGTCTGCTCGGCCCTCGGCTCCGCCCGGTCCACGGCAACCGCCGCAGCCGCGGCCACCACCCTTGTCGCCGGTGCTCCCGTGGAGGCCCAGGCGGTGGCCGACGACCGGGCGCTCGTCGTGAGCGGTCCGGACAAGGCGACGTACCTGGTCTGGCACGGCAGCAGGCTCCGGCTCGACAAGGCCTCCGGCGCGGTCGTCTCCCTCGGCTACGGCTCCGTCACGCCTCGCCCGGTGTCCGCCGCGTTCCTGGACGCGCTGGCCCCCGGTCCCGACCTCGCTCCGCCCGCCGTTCCGGGCCGCGGGGCCGCCGGGCCGTCGCTGGGCGGCGCACGCGGCACGGTGGGCCGGGTGTACATGGTCCAGGTGCCTGGCTCCACTCCCAAGTACTACCTGCTGAGGAAGGAGGGCCTGGCCCCGCTGCCGGCCACCGGGGCCGCGCTCGTCCTCGGCGACCCGGCCACCCGGGAGAAGGCCTACGGCGGCCACTCGCCGCAGGCCGAGCCGTTGGGCGCGGACGCCCTCCAGGGCCACCTGGCACCCGAGGACCAGGACGGATCCGCCGTCCCCGCGGGCCTGCCGGACTCCCCACCCCGGGCGGCCGGCGTGCCGGACGGTCTGACGGCCTGCGCCCGGGTGCAGGCCGTGAAAGGGCTGGTCCGCGTCAGCACCGTACTGGTGCCGCCCGAATCCCTGGCTCCGGTGACCCAGTCGGCGCCCGGCGAGTCGGCGGAGGCGTGCCTGCCGGTGGACGCCGTCGTGGTCCGGCCGGGCCGTGGTGCCCTGGTGCGGGTGCTGGGTGCGGGCGGCACGGCGGCGGGCAACACGACGTACTTCGTGGCCGAGGACGGCGTGAAGTACCGGGTGCCTTCCGGTGACGCGCTGAAGGCGCTGGGGTACGGGAACGGGGACGTGGTGACGCTGCCCTCGCCGCTGCTGTCCATGCTGCGGTCGGGGCCGGACCTGGACCCCCGAGCCGCCGCCGCGGGTGGCGGCAGCGCCGGGATCACGCCTCCTGCCTGCGGCAAGGTGCACGGTGGGCGGGGCGGGGCGCCATCGCCTGCCGATGGGTGAGATGCGGGTGTTCGTGGTGCCGGGCGGGTGTACGAAAGGGCAGGTTTCCAGGGCCCGACAGCTCTGACTACCTCAAATGGAAGCGCTCTCATGGGAGTTGGGCCATAACCTCGTGCTGTTCCTCCCCACTGGTTCCACAACCAAGGAGCAGACCCATGTCAGGCGGCGGACGGCAGCCGAGCGCACAGGCGACCCGGATCGGCGCCCGGTTCGGCCGACCCGGCGAGGCGGAGGCCGACGCTCACTCGCTGCCGCGATGGCCTGTGCCCGCTCCTCGGCTCAGGGCGCTCGGTCCGGGGTGGCGATCGATGGCGCGCCTGGGGCGGCACCTGCATTCATCTCATGAACAAATGCCCCACAGTAAGGAATAGCCGAGTTATGGATCGACCGCCGTTCTGCGCAGCCAACGCCATGGCAGCACGAGAGCGCACGGGTTTGTCGCCGCATGACGTGGCACGGCAGATGGACGTATTGGACGCCCCTGTCGATCCCGAATTGGTTGTCGCCTGGGAGAGCGGTACGTACTTCCCCACCGAGCCGCAACTATTCGCTTTGGCGGATGTGCTGTGGTGCCGGACCACCGAATTGATGGGCATTGTGCAGCCTCGTACTCTGGCAGAGCATCGGCTCGCCCGACAGTTCAGCGTGACGAGGCTGACTCGGGCCATCGGCATGGATTCCGCTGAATACATGAAGGCCGAGGAGCGGAACCGGTGGCCGGGGAATTTCCTTCAGACGCTGTCCCTTCTGCACGCGCTTAACATCTCCATGCCTCAGTTGGAGGCCGCCAGCGGCCTGTACGACGTGGTGGAGATCACCTCATCCCTCACCGAGCACAGGCCGAGACGGATACGACTCTGGCCGAGGAGACCGGCCGCACCGGCGGCCGGTGCCCGCGATGCGGCGGCACCGACCGCGGATGCGGGTCCCGTTCAGCCCGAACACTGATCGACCAGCCGGACGATCCTGTCGTTGAGATGCCGCCGGCGGAGGGTGAGGTGAGCCGCCGCCCTCAGCAGGGCGTCCCCGCCTCCACGGAACCGCCCCCGGCTCAGGATTTCAGCGGGATTCTTGCCCCTGGGACCGGTCGGTGCGTTCTCGGGAGTTGACGGCGGGCTGTCCCGGACGCGGCTGAGCGGCGGCGAGTTCGCTCGCCCTGGTCCGCACCTCGTCGCCTTAGGCCGTCCTGTACGGACGGGCCGGTCCATGATTTTCACCCGGTCCAAGCCGGGCTTCCTGAGCTTGAGGCCGTCTCGAAGTGAAGGCTCGCGGCCCGGCGGCCGCAGATGAGTGCAGAACCCGCCGCATCGGCAGAGAAACATCAGGTCAGGCCCGGTACTGGTCACGGTACCGGGCCTGACCTGGCGATTTTCGGTGCCGTCGGGGGCCGACTGGGCGGTTGGTCCCCGGGCGACGTCAGACGCCGGGCGGGTGCCGCGCCGGGTCAGCCGCGGCCGAGGATGCGCTTCCAGAGGTTCCCGGCGGGGGCCGAGTCCTTGGAGTCCTTGGTGCAGGTGCAGCGTTGGGACTGTGGCACTCCGGCGAGGACCTGGTCGACGTGCATGCCGCAGCCGCGGTAGGTGGCTTTCTGGCACTTCGACATGTGGCCTTCTGGCACATGGTCTCGACTCCCTTGTGTGGTGGGGCGGGTGTGGGCCGGCGCCGGCACCGGCCCACGCGGGTCGGGGTGCCTGACGTGTTACCCGTGACTGAAGTGGATGTCGGGCAGGACGCGCTGGAGCCAGGCGGGGGTGTGCCAGGCCGCGCGGCCGGTGAGGCGGAGCAGCACGGGCAGCAGGATCAGGCGGACGAGGGCGGCGTCGAGCAGGACGGCGACGCCCAGGACGATGCCCATCTCCTTGGGCGGCAGGGAGTCGGAGAGGGAGAAGGTGAAGAAGACAGCGACCATGACGGCCGCGGCGGCCAGGATGACGCGGCCGGAGTGGCCGAGCGCGGCGACGGCGGCGGTACGGGGATCGCCGGTCTTCTCGTAGTGCTCCTTGGCGGTGGACAGCAGGAAGACGGTGTAGTCCATGGCGATCGCAAAGATCATGGCGAAGAAGAACACCGGTGCCCAGCCGTCGAGGAAGCCCTGCGGGGTGAAGCCGAGCAGACCGGCGCCGTGGCCGTCCTGGAAGATGAGGCGGGCGGCTCCGAACGCTCCGGCGGTGGCGAGCAGGTTGGTCACGGTTCCGATCAGTGCCACCAGGGGCGCCTGCAGTGCGACCACGAGCAGGAGGAAGCCGAGGACGAGGACGATGCCCATGACCAGGGGCGTCTTGTCGTTCAGGGTCTGCTGCAGGTCGAGGTTCTCGACGGCCGCGCCGCCCACCAGCGTCTTGTCGGGCAGGCCGTTGCGCAGGGTGTGGACGGTGTCCGCGAGGGCGGGATCGGACGGGTCCGCCAAGGGCACGGCCTGGATCATGGCGAGCCCGCTGTCGTCGGTGGCGTCCGCGGCCGGCATGACGGCGGCGATGCCGCTGTTGTCCGCGATCTGCCGGGCGACCCGGGCGGCGTCGCCGGACGGCGTGATGATCTGCAGGGTGCCGGGGGCGCCCTCGCCGAACGCCTCCTGGACGGCCTCGTACCCGACGCGGGAGGAGTTGCCCTCGGGCACCACCGTGATGGAGGGCATGGCCGTGCGCAGACCCATGACCGGGGCGGCCAGGGCCACCAGGACGAGCAGGGCGGGGACGCCGTAGCGGAAGGGGTGGCGCCACAGGCGCTCGCCCCAGGCGGTGAAGCGGGGCGAGGATCCGTCGCCGTCGCTCGCGGGGCGCGCGAGGGGCAGCGACGCGGCGTTGATGCGTGTCCCGAGCCGGCCCAGGACGGCGGGCAGCAGGGTGAGGGTGGCGGCCAGGACGAAGACGACGGCCAGCATGACGCCGAGCGCCATGGACCTGAAGGCCGGGGCGGGCACGAGCATCACGGCCGAGAGGCTGACCAGGACGGTGAGGCCGGACAGGGCCACGGCCTTGCCGGCCGTGTCCATGGTCTCGGCGACGGCCCTCACCGGGCTGCCGTGCCGGGCGAGCGCCGCGCGGAAGCGGACGACGAGGAAGAGCGCGTAGTCGATGCCGAGGGCGAGGGCGAACATCATGGCGAAGTTCATCGCCCAGATCGACGTGGGCGTCAGGTGGTTGAGCAGCACGAGGGCGCCCGCGGAGGCGGCCAGGCCCGCGATGGTCAGCAGCAGCGGAAGCCCGGCGGCGACCAGGGAACCGAAGGCCAGCACGAGGATGGCCATCGTCACCGGCCAGGAGATCATCTCCGAGTGCATCATCGAGTCGTGGTTGGCGGTGTTGAAGTCGCTCCACATGACCGAGGAACCGGTCGCGGCGAGGGTGACCCCGTCGCCTGACAGGGCGGCGAGCGGCTTCTTCAGGTCGTCGGCGGCACGCACCATCTCGTTGGTGTCCGCGGCGGCACCCGCCAGGAGGACCGCCGTCTTCCCGTCACGGCTGATGGTCGCACCCTGCTGGGGTGCGAGGACGTCGGAGATCCGCGGGTCGGCCTTCAGCAGGTCCGTCGCCTTCGCGATCGTCTTCTGCACCGCCGGGTCCGAGACCTGCCGGTTGGCGGTGACGACCACCTGCAGCGCCGAGGACGCGTTGCCCGAGAAGTGCCGCTGGGCGAGTTCGCGCACCTGCACCGACTGCGAGCCGTTGGCCTGCCAGCCGGCACCGGCGAGCGCGGAGGTCACCTGGGGCGCGAACGCGCCGAGGCCCGCGACCAGGGCCAGCCACAGCACCAGCACCACTCGCAGACGGGTCGTGGCCCAGACCCCCAACCGCCCCAGCAGTCCGGGCGGTGTATGGGGGGCGGAGGCGTCTTTCTGTGCCAGTGCCGGTTGAGCGGTCGTCATGCTCATCTCCTACTCAATACTCTTGGGGGTATTAATGAATGCAAACTGCGCTATACATATGGGGGTATACGAATGGGTGGGATGTGTTATCGGCGTGCGGTGCAGGACGCCAGGGGCGCCCCGCCTGTGCTCGGCGGCGCGGGGCGCGCCTGGTTGAAGATCAGGCCAGGCTGAGGAACAGCTTCTCCAGTTCCGCTTCGGTCAGCGGGGCGCGCTCACCGTCGGTGGTGGTGAGGCATTCGCGCATGCCATTCGCGATGATCTTGAAGCCGGCCCGGTCCAGTGCCCGTGAGACAGCGGCGAGCTGGGTGACCACGTCCTTGCAGTCGCGGCCTGCCTCGATCATCGTGATGACGCCGGCCAGCTGGCCCTGTGCGCGGCGCAGCCGGTTGAGGACGGCGGTCGTGGTTTCGTCGTTTGCGGCAGCCATGGCGGCGGCTCCTGTTCGCGGGTTGTTCCGGTGGGGTGCTGGTGGGGGTTCAGGCGGCCAGGGGTGCGGGTGTGGCCGGCTCGGTGGTGTGCGCGGCGGCCCAGGTGGCGTAGCCGCCGTCGAGGTTGGCGGTGGGGCGGCCGGTGAGCTGGGTGAGGAGGCGGGCGGCAGTGTGACCGCGCAGCCCGACCTGGCAGTGCACGATGAGTGGCCGACCGGCGGGGATCTCGCCCTGCCGGGCGCGCAGTTCGTCGACGGGGAGGTTCAGCGCGCCGGGGATGGCGCCGCGCGCGTGCTCGGCGGCGGTGCGTACGTCGATCAGGACGGCGCCGTCGGCGAGCGCGGCGTCCAGCTCGTGCCACTGCACGGTGCGGGCGGTGCCGGTGGCCAGGTTCTCGGCGATCATCCCGGCCATGTTCACCGGGTCCTTGGCCGAGCCGTAGGGCGGGGCGCAGGCGAGTTCCAGGTCGGCCAGGTCCGGGGCGGTCAGGCCGCCCGCCATCGCGGTGGCGATTACGTCGATGCGCTTGTCCACGCCGTCCGTACCGACCGCCTGGGCGCCCAGGATCCGCCCGTCGCGCGGGTCGAAGAGCACCTTGAGCGCGATCGGCGAGGCGCCGGGGTAGTAGCTCGCGTGGGAGCCGGGGTGCAGGTGCACGGCCTGGTAGGGGCGGCCCGCGGCGCGCCTGCGGCCATCTCCGCATCCAGTGGCGGCAGCACCTGGTCGGCGAGCTCCACCAGCGTGACGTCCCGACCGCGCTCACGCAGGTTCTCCGCCGCTTCCACACGGATGAACCCGCCGCGCGGTGGACAGCTCCAGGCGGCGGCACTGGCAGACAAGGCCGTCAGGGCCTCGGCGGGACTGGTCCTCATTCGCTCCCAACCCCCAACTCCCTTCGGTAGCCTGTTCGCTACGCCGAAATCCAGCCGGGGCCGTTCATGCGGCAGCGTACGAGGCGGCCCGGCCCGGCAGGGCGATTCTGGGGAAGCCCCAAGCGGTCGGGGAGCCAAGGGCGGATCTCACCCCTCGGCTCCCACAGATCCGTGTTGAGCCTCTCCCTGACAGACCTAGTGGTTGAACTGGAACCAGTTGATGTTGCACACCAGTTGGCCGAAAGTCTCCAGGCCGATGCGCCGGCTGATCACCACCACGCCGAAGAGGCGCCCTGTCCGAAGCAGGTGGGCCCGACATGGTTTGTCGGCCCACTTCGCGCGGCACATCTCAGGGTCGTCGGCCGTAGCCGAGTACCACTCGATGCCCCTCCTCGCCATCCGCTCCAGGTCACCATCTCGGTCGGCGTGGTTCGCTGACCGCTCCGGCGTCCGCTCGAACAGGCTCGTGCCGCACCCCCTGACGGGACAGGCGGCGAGAGACGGCTGCCTCCCCGGGATGGGGGTGTATCCCGGGGGCGGCCGCCCGGCCGCCCCGAGAGGAAGGATTATGGCGACCGCACGACCAACACCGTACGGCGCCACCACGGTCTTGTGAGCAGTCAGTCCGCTGGAAGGGACGAACAGGAAGGCGGATCGGCCCGTCCGGACACGAACAACTCCGGGCGACGGAAAGACCCATGCCCGAGCCCTCCTCCGCCCGCCCGCCACCGCATCGGCGTCCTGTTCGCCTTGCCTTCGTGGAGGCCGACCACGGGCCCGAACTCGCCCGGTCCGGGGCCCGCTTCCCGGTCACGTATCCGCAACGCCCGGGCAACCAGGCGCAGGTGTCCACGTACGTCAAGGGCCCTTCGCCGGAGCACCGGGTCCTGCGGGCGGTCGTCCTGTGCATCACCGCGCATCTGAACGGCGACCTGAGCACCCCTGCCGTCGCCACCCGGGCCGGCTGTCAGCGAACGGCGCCCTCTCCCGGCTCTTCCTCGACCGGTTGGGCCGGTCACCGGCCCGTTCCGTCCGCTCAGCCCGACCGAGGCGGCCGCGCGACTCCTCGAAGGCACCGCGCTCGGGGCGGCCCATACCGCTCCGGGTGACCTGCGCATATTGCTCCGGCGTTCCGTGATCAGCCGGTGGATCAGCTCCGGTCCAGACGCTGGTCGACCAGCCGGACGATCTTGCCGCTGCGCGGGTTGACCTGGAGTTGCTCCAGCGGGACGTATTCGACCCTCAGCGGGTTGATGAGTCCGGCGCTGACGTGCTCGCCGAACATGGGGCGCAGCTCGTCGAAACGCGCGACTACACAGGCGGCGAACCGCTCGGGATCGGTGATGCTGCCCGCGATCCGCAGGACCAGCTCGTCCTTGGAGTCACGGCGGCACTGCACCGCCTGGATGCCCGCTATGAGCTGGTCGTCCGACACTTCCTCGACCAGGGCCCGCAGATCCTCCAGGTAGACGGTGATCGGCCCGACCCTGGCACCGGTCTCGGACCGGCCCAGCAGACGAAAGCGCCGGTCCTCGTAGTCCACCCATTCCGCCACATCGCCCACGGGATACCGGATGACCGGCATCAGGCGCCTGACCAGGTCGGTGGCCACCAGCAGTCCCGACCGACCCGGCTCACGGATCGGCTCACCGGTGTGCTCGTCCACGATCTCCAGCAGCTTCTGCAGATGGTGCACCCGATGCACCCGCGCGTCCGTTTCGCCCGCGACCGGAGCGGCCAGGACGCCGGCGTCCACCGACGCGTACCCCAGTGAGCGGACGTCCGCATGGGGGAACGCCTTGGCGATCAGGGGCCGCTGATCCTCGTAGAAGGCCTCGCCGGCGAAGAGGAAGAGGTGAACGGAGGACAGCGATTCCCCGCGGGCCACCAGGTGTGCCGCGACGCGGCTGAGGGTGGTCGGCGTGGACATCACGACGGTCGCCTCGTGCTCCGCCATCATCTCCGCCATGGCCTCGGGCGAGGGGGTACCCCCGATCGGCAGGTGGACGACGGGGACGAAGGTCTCCTGCAGACAGAGCACGTTGAACAGGAAGCTGGCGTACAGCTCTCCGGCGTAGAAGAGGTTGGCGACGCGGTCGCCGGTACGCAGGCCGGCCGCCGCGTACCCGTCTCCCCACAGTCGAGCCATGGCGTGCAACTCGGACCGCGTGTAAACGGTGAGCTTGGGATTGCTGGTGGTGCCGCCGGTCCTGAAAACGATGCCGTCGGACTGTCGGCTGGTCAGAAGGCCATTGTTCCGGGGTGTGTTGGCCGACCAGAAACCGTCTTGGTCGATGACGGGGAGGTCCTCGAGGTGGTGAGGGCCTCCGGCCTTCACCGCGGCGTAACGGTCCCGGTAGTAAGGGGAGTTCCGCCGGGCGAACTCGACGAGTTCGGTGAGGCACTCTGTGCTCATGGTCGCTTCTTTCGTTTACGGGTCACCGGAACGGATCGGCCGGATCAGCCCCTGCTCCACTTCTGGTTGTCCCGGCCGTTGCAGTCCCACAACTGCAAGCGGGTGCCGTTGCCGGTCTGCCGGTCCTTCACGTCGACGCACTTGTCCGCCCGCGGGTTGACCAGGTCGTGCGCGGAGTTCAGCCGGAACTGCTGGGCGGGATTACCACTGCAGGTGGCCAACTGGATCACCGCACCGTTACCGGTGGCCCCCCAGGCGACATCCATACACAGCCCCAACGCCCGCACCGTCCCATCACTCATGAAACGCCAGGACTGCTGCGCCAACCCGTTGCAGTCCCAGATCTGCAACGGCGTACCGTCACGCCCAGCGCCCGTCACATCGATGCAGCGGCCCGAGGCATGGCTCCGGACGGAGACACCGGCGACCTGTGTGGAACCACCCGACGTCGCATTCTTGGCGCCGGTGGACGAATTCGTGCCCGATGTCGGCCCGGCCGTCGCCGAAGTCTTCCCCGAAGACGACGAACCACCACCCCGGCCCGCCACCTGACCCCCGGACTTCCCGCCCCCACCACTCCCGGACGCGCCCGGCCCGGCCCCCGTGCCCGGGCCCGGGCCCGGGCCAACGGTGGCGCGCGGTGTGGAGGAACGCCCGCCCGGACCAACCGTCCCAGCACTGCCGCCAGGGGACGGCGAAGCCGAACCGACAGCACCGTAGACGCCCCCGTCCCCCGGGGAACCCAACACCGTACCCGGCGTCGCACCGGCCGGAACCGCACGAGCATCCTCACCGTCACCGCCTACCAGAAACGGCACCGCCATCAACAACACCCCCACAATGGCCGCCCCAGCCAACAGACTCTTGTGCGGCCGCCCCGGCGGAGCCACCGGCCCAGCCTCAGCCATGCCCTCCGGCGCCCCTTCCGCCTCCCCCACATCAACAACGGCGGCGCTCTCCGGCTCCGCCCCGCCCCCCTCAGAGACGGCAGCGGTGGCACCTGCCACGCCCGGCTCCCGCACCGCTCCAGCCACCGGAGAGCCGGACTCCGGCTCTCCGGTGGCCGACCGCGCCACACCCCCGGCAGACGGCACACTCCCGGCCGTTCCTCCGGCGGCGCTCGCCTCGCCGACGACGGCGGCCCCTTCAGCAGCCGGCAAACCCACGGACCGTGCCGACCCGGGCGCCGTGGCAACCGCTTCCGGTTCCGGTTCCGCAGCCTGGGAGGGTGCCTGCCGAGGGCCCTGAGCCTCTGATGCGCTCATGGTGTCCTTTCCAAACGATCGATGAGGGGGGTGAGTGGTGTTCCAGCCGCCTGGTTCCGCCCCGGGACGCCTTGTGGGGCGTACCACGTGACAGGGCGGTCTCTGCGGGTGTGAGCGGCCGGTGGTCCGCAGCAGGCGGAGCACACGGCCCCGCTGCGCCAACGGGAATCGGTGTACAGCCAGGACATGGCTCCTAAGGCAGCCGGCCGTCCTTCTTTTGCGCGGTCAGCCGGGCGAAGTCCTCCCGCACCGCCTCGGGGAAGAGTTCCGGACGCTTGCGCAACAGGTTCGCGAGGTCCGCCGAGGTGAGTGCCAGATCGCGCAGCGGCACTTCGGTGTCGGGTGCGAGCTCCCAGGTGGCGGTGGCCGACCGGGAGTAGCCCAGGCCTTCCACGTCATCGCGCCGCACATGGGTGTCCAGCACGTCCCGGGAGTCGAGCAGCGCGCGGAACTCCGCACCGAAGTCCTGTACGGCCGCGCTCTGTTCCGTCGAGGACCTTTCGGCGGAGCCGTCCACGGCTCCTGGGACGTCGTTCGTCGGCCGGTCCGGTCGGGCCAGCAGGTACTCCCGGCCTCTGCGGTACAGGATCACCTTGCGGCCGTCCGGCTGGCCGCCGGTGGCACGGGTACGGGCGGTGCCGTCCTCGGCGACGACGGTCACGTGGGCGCGGAGGACGTCGGCCGCGTGCCGGGCCGCGGCCTGCTCGGTCGCCTCGTCCCAGACGCCGCCCTCAGCGGTGGCGCTCGTGGCGTCCTCGGGGCGGGTCATGTGCGGCTGGGCCGTGAGGAGCGCGCGCTCCTCACGGGTGACGTCCGGCAGGCCGGCGACGACGGCGGACCAGAAGCCGTTGCCGTCGCCCACGGGTTCGACGAGGGTGTGGACCGTGCCGTCGGGGCCGGTCAGCGTCGGCGTCCGGCCCGGTGTGAAGGCCGGGCGCCAGGGACCGGAACCGGCTGCCCACGGCGCCGTGGTGTAGGCGGGCCGCGCCGGCCGGGCGGCCGGCGTTTCGCGGTCCTGCGCCGCCTCGGCGGGCGCGGGAAGCGGGGGCTCCCGCCGGGCGTCGGCGGAGGGCAGGGCGGGCCGGTAGTGCTGGTCCTTCAACTGCAGCACGACGTGCGGCAGCTGATCCTCGGCAGGGTCTGCGGCCTCGGAGAGCGAGGGCGAGAAGTCCTGGAACCGCCCGTCCGCGCCGACCACGGTGACCCGTACACCGAAAGCACGGGCGGCCAGCACGGGCAACAGGTCCGCGGCGCCGTGGTCCCATCCCGCGCGCTTGGGGGCGTCACCCCCGCGCAGCAGCTGCTCCCGGGCCAGACCCTCACGCTGTTTCTCCGGCAGCACGGTGTGCAGCGGTATGTGGCCGGAGTCGGCGAGTTCGCGCCGCTCGGACCTGTTCAAGGGCATCGTGCCGGGCTTCAGGTTGCTGATCCGGACGGTGCCCGTGGAGGTGATCCCGCCGGCCTCCAACTCGTCGCCGCTGAACGTGTCCCCGGTGTCGGGCGAGGTGACTGCCAGCAGGTCGGCGTGGTGGTGCAGCTCGTCGGCGAGCAGCCGTCGCAGACCCCCGACCAGCTCCTGTCGGTCCGTCACGTCCACCCGGGTGCCGAGCCTTTCCGGGTCGGCGTGGTGCAGTCCTTCGGCGAGGGCGTGGTAGAAGCCGTCCCCGTCCTCGGGCACGTCGTACAGCGTGTACGACTGGCGGCCCTGCGGCGATTCCGGCGAGATGAGCAACTCAGGATCGCCGGGCGCGCCCTCCTGGACGACGTACACAGGGCGCTCGGGGTCCGGATCGCGGTCCGCCGCGGTGAACACCACGGCCGGCGGTTCGGTCAGGCCCGCGCGCGTCTCCGGCTCGCCCGGCCGGTGTGCTTCGGCCGGCATCCGGTGCCAGCGGGTGAGCCGGTCGGCCTCCGCCCGCACGCGGTGGTACTCGCCGACCGCGTCCTCGGCACGTCGGCGCAGAGTTTCCAGCAGCTCGCTGTTGTCCGGCTCCGGGTTGTTCTCCGGCTCCGAGGTGTCCTCCGGCTCCTGGGTGTTCTCCCGGAGTTCGGCTAGTTCCCGGCGCGTTTGCCAGTACGCGCGGTCCGCACCTGCCCAGGCGTCGCCCGCCTCGGTGACCTGCGTCCAGGCGTCCTGGACCACGGGCGGGAAGTTCCCGTCGTCGACGAGGCCCAGGTCCCGGGCGACGTCCTCACTCACGAGCACTTCGAGCACGGTGTCCGCGTGGACGCCCTGCGGAAGGGGCCTGACCCGGCCGAACGCCAGCCATCGCTGCACCTCGGCGATGCCCAACCAGGCGGTCGGGACGGCGAACAGGAAGTGGCGTCCGCCCCGCTCGGTGCTGTTCGCGGCGCTGTGCGTGGCCGAGACGGCACGCCTGTCGGCCTCGCCGGAGGCGGCCGTCCCGGAGACAGCCGGGACCGCCGAGCCGGCCTGGCCGGCGGACAGGACTGGCTGCAGGGTGGCCGAGACGCCCTGGCTCGCGCTGTGCGAGAGCGCGGTGCCGGCGCTGGTGGCATCTCCTTCCATGGTGATCATGGCGCTGTCGGGGAACACCGTCAGCAGGGTGGCCCGGGAGAGGTCCGGCTTGGAGTAGAGCCGGTACTGGCCGTGGGACCAGTTCACGGACGTGTCGTCGTCCAGTCCCAGAACGCGGTAGCCGTCCCGGGCCCCGCTCTCCGCGAAGAACGGGGCCAGCGCCGCGTCGCTGATCGCCTCGTCCAACGCCAGCCCCGAGACCGTACCGGGCCGGGTCAGCGCCGAGTCACGGGCCTTTTCCAGCGCCGCGTCCAGAGCGCGTCCGGTCAGCTCGCGCGCTCGGTCCGGCGTGGCGTCGACGCGGGTGCCGTAGGCCGCGGCGACGGCCAGCTCGCCGGCCTCCCTGAGGTTGCGCAGCCCGCTGACACGGCGGACCTGGAAACCCTGAGCCGGCGGCTCGAAGGGCGCCCTGGTGCCGTCGGGCCGTGCAACGGAACGCCAGTCGTCGATGTCCTGCTGGGAGAGTTCCCCCCGTGCCCGCAACCTGACCGACCGCGCGGTCGTGTCCAGCGTGGGCGTGCCAAGTGGATCGCCTTCCGTGACGGAGCGGGCCTCGGGGACCGTAAGACTCAACGGCATCTGTTCCCGCAGCAGGCCGACCGAGCCCTGGTGGGTGACGGTCTCGCCGTTTCCACGGTCGAGGGTGAGGCGCAGTTCGTACCCGGTGAGGTATTCGGCGTGCGGTCCTACCGTGTAGAACATCTGCATCCGCTGTTGCGTGCGGGACCGGCTGGAGGACAGCTGGTCCGCGGTGCCGAGCCGCCCGCTCAGGCCCGCCCGCACGGCTGTGAGATCGCCCGGGTGCGGCGACGCGGCCGAGGAGACGGTCCCCACGCCCTGGGTGATGCTCCAGCCGGCCCCACGGGAGGTTTCCGCGGACCTCTGCTCGGTCTCGCTCATGGTGGCGACCCGGGCGTCCCACACGACGAGTCCGTGGTCGAGGCGGTCGAATGTCGACTCGCCGGCGATGAGCTCCACCCGCAGGGAGCCGAAACCACCGCCGATACGGATACCTGCCAGGTTCCGATGGCTGAGGCGGGTGCGGGCGGCCGCGCCGATGGAGGTCATGTGCTCGCGCAGGGCCCGCAGCGCTCGCGGAGAGACCATGTCACGCAGCCGCTCGAGCCCCGTCTCGTCGACGGCGACGCCCCGGTTCCGCAGTTCCTGCATGAAGGCGGTCAGCACATTGCCGGTGTCCAGCTCGCCCGCGGCATACGAGCCGAAGGGGTGGTCGTGCAGCCACTTCGGAAGCGTCCACGGCCTGGCGGTGTAGCGCGGCACCCGGCCCAGCCCGTCCTGGATGAACCCGAGCTCATGCGCGGCCTTCTCCGGCAGGTGCCCCAGCCAGTCGTTCGTGAACGTCAGCCGCCTGCCGGCGAAGCTGTTGCGGTTCCACGAGCTCAGCAGCGGGCCGAGGGCGCCGCCCGGGCGCAGCGAGCCGGCGAGTTCGTGCCGGGTGTCACCCGCGACCAGGACGTGGTGGCGGTCGTCCCCATGGCCGACCTCGAAGGTCACCGTACGCGAGACCGCGGTGGCCGTGGTGAGGGAGCCGGCCCGGCCGTACGACAGGCCGTAGGCGGTGGTGAGCGCTGTCCCGTCCCGCCCCGTCAGCGCGTGCGCGGCGGTGACCCCGAGGGACCAGGCGGAGGAGCGGGTGGTGCTCGCCGATCCCGCCGCCTGCAGATCCATGGAGAGCGAGTGTTCGGTCGCTATCGTGACGGGCTTGGACACCACGACCAGATCGAGGACCCGGATCCGGTGCACCACGGTGCCGTCCCGGTCCCGCAGGCCGCCCTGAGCTCTGAGCAGCAGCCGGGACCCGGCGGAGGCGGACGCCTGGTCGAAGCCGGCAGCAAGGTACTGCGGTTGGAAGTGCCGCATCAGGAAGTCGTGCGGCAGGGCGCCGGTCCTGGTGAAGCGCCAGGACCCGCCGGACAACTCCGCCATCAGCTCTTCGGCGGCGCTGTTCAGTTCCGGGTGCGCGCCGATGCTGAGCGTCTGGTAGGGGTGGCTTCCGAACACGTTCTGCCAGGGGCCCTCGTCGCCGGACACGTCCTGCCCGTGGCTCTCGGACGCGGTCAGCAGGTCGCCCCGGGCGTGCGGCTCGCCGGTCACCAGTGCACGTGCTTCGGTCATGTCCAGTGGTTCCACGACGGATCTCGGGCTGCCCGCCCCGTCGGCGTGCGGATCCGTGGCGGGGGTGTGCTCGTCCGGCACGGACAGCAGGACCCGGCCCCGCATCGAGGCGAGGGCGGTATCCCCCTCCTGCCGGAGGAAGGACGGCATGCCGAGTACGCCCAGCGAGGCGGCCCTCGCTCCGCTGCGGTAGCGCGAGAACCCGTCGATCCTCGCGGTGAGTTCCAGGTCGTAGCCGAACAGGTGGGACGATTTCGAGCCCTCGGCCAGTGTCTCGTGCGAGACGGTTGAACCGTGGTCGCCGCCGCGGCCCTCGGCGCGCTCCCACCGGGGGCCGGCAGAAACGGTGACCGTATGCCGCGACCCCTCCGCCGGGTTGACCCGTACGCTCGCGTCGGTCCCCGCGCCGATGGCGCGCGTCACCCCATGCGAGCCGTCGAGGCGTGTCGTGCCGGGCGCGGCGGCCCTCACGGTGAAGTCGTTCTGGGTGCCCTCGTAGCGGCGTCCCGTCAGTACACCGCTGATGTGCAGCGTCAGGCGGGGGCGCAGCAAACCGGTCGGCCTGGCCATCAGGTCGATGGTGATCCCGGTCGTGGTGAGTGCCTCGAGGCTGCCGGCCACGCTGTGGTAGGACAGCACGTTCATGACCGTCAGGGTGTTCTGCAACGCCAGGTTGTAGTGCAGCATGTCCCGCCGGCGGCGGCTGTTCGGGGTGCCGGACTCGCCCAGCGGGACGAACAGGTCCGGATGGCGGGCAGCGGCCTCGTCGATCACCCTGTCCGTGAAGGTCTCCAGCAAGCCGCGCCGCCCGTCCGGGCCCGTCAGGTTGCCGCCCGCGTGGGTGAGGGTTTCGACCCTGCTCATGCCGAGCATCGCAGGGCGGTCCGGGGTCAGGTACAGCGGAGCGAAGGGTTCGATGGCGTTCCTCGCGCGCAGGGTCGTGCCGTCGTCCCAGCCCGCGAGGCGACGTGCCTCGGTGTGTGTCATCCGGTCGAGACTCCAGGTCTCGACGCTGACGGGCTCGCGCACACCGGGCAAGCGCACCGTCACCGTCTTGACGACCCGGTACAGGGCCGTCGGCGCTTTCTTGACCCTGCCCACGGTCTTTCGGCTTCCCGAGCCTCCGAAGACGGTGCCCTGCGTGGTGCTGCGGCTGAGGCTGCCACCGATACCGGCCACGACCGGGCCCCAGGCGGGGTTGCCCGAGTCGAAGAACTTACCGACGCCGGCACTGAGTTCTCTGCTGGACGTCCTGGAGGCGATGCGTTCGTTCGTGACGGTCTGTTGGATGGTGCTGCGCAACTCGACGGCCTTGCTCTCGGTGAGCCACTCGGCCTCGCCGGGCACGGCCCTCTCCACGATGACGGCCCCCAGCGGCGACCCGTCGTCCGCCGACAACAACCCCGTCGTCACAGGGCCCCGGGCCAGCCGGTCCGCGAGACCGTGGAAGTTCTCCGAGCTGAAGAACCCGGCGATCCGTTCACGTGCGGCCTTGTTCCCGGCGCCATCCAGCTCCAGCTTCTCCAGGATGAGGTCCCGCAGGCGCTTGACGGGCCCGTATCCCTCGGTGTGCACCAGCCGGTAGTCGGACTGCGGCCCCAGCTCGATCCTGCTCGGCACGCGGCCCGGTTCGCCGGGTGCCGTCGCACTGTCCGGCAGCCGCACCGCCAGCCCGTGCCGCACGGCGAAGGCGAACGTGTCCTCGCCCGGGACGCTGCTGTTGCGCCCCCGGCCGGCACTCCCGAGCCGCGGCGGACCACTGACGGAGACCTCGTACCACACGTCGTCCAGGTGGAGGTGCGACCCGTCCTTGGAGTACTGCTCCAGCCTGGCGGTGCTCCGGTCCCCCATCACGTACTGCTGCGCGCGGGTGACCCCGGCCGCCGCGCCGACGCGCGCGGACACTGGCCACGCGCCCGGCCAGAGGGCAACGCCGGCCGAGAGCCCCGTACTGCTGGACACCTTCTTGGTGGTGCCGGTGGTGACCCTGCTTGCCTGCTCCGCCTGCCGCACGGCCGGATCAGCCTGGGCATCGGCGAACCGCTCCCAGTTCCCGTAGGGCCGCGTCGTCACTCTGAGCACCTGGTCCAGGCCGTGGCCGAAGGCAGGGGATTCGTACCCGTCGCCGTCGAAGACGTGCGCGGTGGCGCCGAGCGCGCGCCGCAGGTCCTCCAGCGCCTCGTCCAGGCCGGGGGTGCTACTGCTTCGGCCCGCGCCGAGCCGGTCGGTGATCGCCTGTACGACGCTGTCGACGCCGCGGAGGGTGTACTGGCTGAAGCCGAAATGCTCCGGCAGCCGACTGTCGTCGTCGAACAGCACCGGTCCCGCCTGTGGCGACGGTGCCGGCATGGAAAGGTCGATACGCGGCGGCCGGTGGGTGTCGAGCTGCGACTCGATCCGGATCGAAGTGTCTCGCCGCTCACCAACCTCAGGGGCGGCCTCGGCACCCTCCTCGGACGCCGCGTGATCCTGGTCCTCCGGCTGCCCCGAAGAGCGCTCGTCCGCCTCACCGGGCCGAGCAGGCCCGTCACCGGTGGTACCGGCGAACGAGGCGACGGCGGAACCGAGCACGGGCGAAACGACCTCGCCCGACGGCGCCTGGGATGTGTCAGCCGCAGCGCCCGACTCCCCGGCAGCTACCGGGGGCTCGGCTGCGGGCCGTGGCTGCTGGACGGCCACCGGTTCGCGCTCCTGGGCCGCCCCAGCCTCATCGGACGAGGAGAACGGCGCCGACAGGGCACGGCCGACGCCCGGCGACCGACGCCCGTCGGCCGCCTCCGGTTCGTGGAACGACGACTCGGCGGGCACCGCTTCGGTGCGGCCGGAACGGGCTGGCGGCACAGCGGGGCTCGCGGCGCGCGGTCCGCCGGCGGCAGGCACCTCGTCGTCCTGGCCCGCCGGTTCCGGCTCACCGGTGACGTCACCGGCTCCCGGCCGCTCCTCGTCGTCCTCCGGCTCGGGCGCGGCCTCCTCCTCCGGGTGGGCGTTCGGTGTGCTCACGGGGGCAGGACGGTAGGCGGGCGTCCGCGCGGGTGCGCCGGGGGCGGTGATGTCGTCGTCCGTCTCGCCGTCCGACAGATCCGACAGATCCGACAGGTTGTCGCCGTCGGTCGTGCCGGGGGCGATCAACAGGGACAGGCCGTTGATTTCCGTTTCGTCCAGGTCGTCGAAGTCCGCCGGCGGGGCCGACGGGGCGCCGGACGGGACGTTCGAGGGCCAGTCACCCCTCTGCGAGGGATCGGGTTCACGCAGTGTGGTGGGCCGGCCGAAGGGGTCGGCGAATGCGAGTCGCTCGACGGCCTGGCTCAGAGCCCGAGGTCCGTCTTCCTGGTCGGCGTCGGCGGGCAGTCGCCAGGCGTCGGCGGGCGGCGCCCAGCCGTTCACCAGTTGCTCGACGAAAGTGCGCAGCTCGGTGCCCCTCGGCAGGAAGCCGACGATTCCACTGGCCATGCGGCGCAGGTCGCGCCCGACCACGAACAGTGTGTGATGGGCCTGCTCCACGTCATCGGTGCGCAGCAGCGTCAGCCCGACCAGAGCACCGTTCGTCTGCGACACGTTCGCGGCTCGGATGACGGCACCGGGCATCTCTTGCCGAACCTTGTCGAAGGTCTTGTCCATCCATGCGAGATCGGTGCCGGGCGCGGGGTCGAGATGTATCCGGACGGTCAGCTCGACAGCGCGCTGACCGTTGGCGAACAGCAGGTGCCGGACGTCGAAGGGGAGCACCCGGCCGTCGTCGCTCGCGACCGTCACCGAGGGAACCCGCACCTCGCCGACCGGCCCGGAGCCGGGCCAGGTGACGTGCGGTTGTACGTACGTGGGCCGGAAGACGAGATGCCGGCCGTCGCGTACCAGGCCCTCGATGCGGACGTCTGCGGCCGTACCGACCCAGTGGTACGTGCCACGGTCGTCGACCTGTCTGACAGTGCCCGCGTCGAGCGCGGACCCGTGCGCCTTCTCCACGTTGCCCAGCAGCGTCTCCGGTTTCCACTCGCTAGGGAACATCACATGCTGGTCCCCGTCCACGTGCTGCTCCCATGCAAGGGGCAGGAACGGGCGGCCCGGACCCACGCGGAGCGCGGGGTGGAGGAAGAAGACATCGGCGTCGTACGTTCCGTTGTGGTGCTCCTGGCCGCGGTTGATCTGCAGACCGTGGAACCTCATCTGGTCCGCCCGCGTCAGTCCGGGTTCGCTGTGGGCGCCGGTGCGGGAGCGGCGGTCGCCGTACCGGACCAGGTCCTCCACACGACGGCCGAAGACCGGACCGCCGTGAGGGCCGACGGCAGGTGCGGGGGGTGCGGCATGAGTCGGAGTGAGGGTGTCGGCCTGGTCGTCGCTCGGGCGGAAGCCGGTGAAGACCCCCTGCGAGACCTCTCCCTCGATCCACACGCCGGCGTACTCGCCCCGCCACGTGTGGACACCGGACCGCCCGGGCACCGGCTGGACGGTGCCGTTCCGCAGGGCGTGCAGGTAGGCCTGCTCGGCGGCGTAGACCGCGTCCTCCTCGGTCCAGTGCGCGGGGAACATCATCAGCCCCGGGTCCGGCTGAGCCGGAAGCAGGAGATCGCCTGCGATCAGGTCCGTGAGGTTCTCCCGTACTCCTCGCCGGTGCATGTCCGGGTACGTGGCACGGTAGGTCCCGTTGTCCCTGGCCGTGCCCTCCAGCGTCACGGGCCGGGGACGGTCGGAGGCCGGTGGCGGGGTGATGCGCCCGCCCCCACCGGTGCGGGCCTCGCCGTACAGCGCCGACCTGCGCACGTCCAGGGCGAAGTGGGCGCGCGTGGGCAGCCCGTCCGCGCGCGGGTGCAGGGTGTCCTCGGTGGAGAAGGCCACCCCGTGCGCGGTCCGGCGGTCGGCCGTCCCCAGGGCGTCCTCGATCCACGCCCCCAGCTGGCGCAGGTACCGGGGAGCGATCCGCATCCGGCCCCAGTCCGCTCCGACGAAGTGGTCGACGTCCACCTCGGGGCGGCCCCGGTGGTCGCGCAGGAAGGGGCCCATCAGACCCTCGTCCTCGTACACGGCGCGCTGGCGGTTGCGGTCGCCCTCCCGGTACTCGTCCTCCAGGCCCAGCAGGTGCCCCACCTCGTGCGCCAGCACCTGCGGTTTCGTGTCGGTTCCCCAGTTCCTGTGGTCGGCACGCGGATAGTCGGAGTGCACGGTCACGACGTGGTGTGCGGAATCCCACTCGGTCACGAACTCCAGGTCGACCCGGAAGAGATCCCCGTTGGGCAGCCGGTGGCCGGTGTTCCACCGCTCGTCGACACCCTGCTGGGCGCGCTGCCTCAGATCGGTGAGCGCCTCCTCGGTGATCTGCCGGCCCCGTTTCTGGTTGAGGAACAGGCGGACCGCCGCGACGGAGCCGAACTCGCCCGACGGCAGCCGGTACCGGCGCGCCTCGAAGTGCCTGAGCCACAGGGCGCCCCCGTCGGGCTCCCCGACCCACCGGGCGTCCTGGACCGGCCGGATCCGGGCGCGGCCGGTCTCCACCGCGCCCGGGAAGGGCACCTCGGGCGCGGTGTCGGGGACCGGCGCGTCGGGGTCGGAGGCGGGGTCGGTCTCCGTCGCGCCCGGGAAGGGCACCTCGGGTTCTGCGCCGGGCACCGGCGTGTCGGGGTCGGAGGCGGGATTCGGCTCGGAGGCGGGACCCGGCTCGGCGTGCGGGTGGGCGTGGCGGCTGAGCAGGTCCACGACGGACTGCCAGACCCGGCCGGCCCAGGCGACGAGCCGCGCCGGCAACCCGGTGAGCGCGTCCCAGATGCCCCGCAGACGGTCCCAAACGGCCGGGACGGTGTCAGCGTCGAGCGGTAGACCGTCCCGCGGCTCCTCCGCAGGAGGTCGCGCCGCGGACGGGTCTACCCCGGCGGATGCCGGGTCCACAGTGTCATTGGTGGCGTGCTGCGTCTCGCCCCGGGCGTCTCGCGCGCCCTCCGCCGTGGTCGGCACGCCCTCGGCGGGGGCGGAGCGCGCGCCGGAACGCCAGATCCCTCGCGCGTTGAAGCCAGGTGTGCCCTCGCCGCCGCGCGGGCTGTCGTCGCTGGGCCGACTCATGTCCAGGCCGGGCCAGCCGGGTTCCGTGTCGAAGCCGGGCCAGCCGGGTTCCGTGTCGAAGCCGGGCCAGCCGGATTCCGTGTCGAAGCCAGGCCAGCCGGATTCCGTGTCGAAGCCAGGCCAGCCGGATTCCGTGTCGAAGCCAGGCCAGCCGGATTCCGTGTCGAAGCCAGGCCAGCCGGATTCCGCGTCGAAGCCAGGCCAGCCCGGCTCCGACACGCTCTCGTCCTCCCGGACGGGGGGCGACGGCCAGTCGCCCCGTTCCGTCGGATCGGGTTCACGCAGGGTGGTGGGACGGCCGAAGGGATCGGCCACGTCGAGGGCGTGGCGCAGTTCCTCCTGTCCGAGTTCCGCCGCCGTCGCGTCGGTGTCGGCGGGCAGCCGCCACCGGTCGGCGCCCGGCGCCCCGTCGTCCAGCAGGTCGACCGCGAGCTGCCGCAGATCGTCCGCTGCCGGTACGAGCTCCATGAGCTGCTGTGGAAAGCCGTCCACGTTCTCGGGACCGACCTGGAGGGAGTGGTGTGCCTCCTCCGCACTGTCGACCCGGACGAGGTCGAGCCGCAGCAGGGGGCCGTCGCTGCCGGACCTCTGCCACGCCTGGGCGGTTTCGGAGGCCGTCGACCTCCGGAGCCTGTCGAACTGAGACTCCAGCTGAGCGGTGTCGGTGCCGGGCGCGGCGGCCAGGTGGAACCGGATCACCAGTTCGACGCCCTGCTGCCCGTTGTCGAACAGCACGTGCCGGACATCGAGCCCGGCACCGGAAACCGACGCGGAGTGCAGGGCCTCGCCGACCGGCGCGCGGCCGGGCCAGCGCGGGTACGGCTGCACCGCGGTGGGCCGGAACACGAGATGCCGGTCGTCACGCACCAGCCCCTCGACCCGCACCCCCTGGGCCGTGCCGACCCAGTGGTAGGTGCCGCGGTCGTCGACCGGCCTCGACATCCCCCGCGCCACGGCCGCGTCGTGGGCGGCCGAGACGGCGTCCAGCACCGCGTGCGGCGCCCAGTCGGCGGGGAACATCACGTGCTGGTCGCCGTCCCGGTGCGGGCGCCAGTTGCCCGCGTCCGCCGCGCCCTTGGCATCGTGCGGAGACACAGAGGGGTCGAGGAAGCGAACTTCGGCCTGGTAGGTGCCGTTGTCGTTCTCCTGACCGGGCATGATCACCAGGCCGTACAACGTCTCGTCGACCTTGGGCGCGTGGTGGGCGCCGCCGAGGGTGCGGCGGTCGCCGTAGCGGACCAGGTCCTCGACCCGCTGCCCGAAGCGGGGACCGCTCTGCGGCGTGCCGAGCGGCACCGGCGGCGCGTAGGCCGGGGCGGGCGTGCCGGGCTGGTCGTCACTGGGCCGGAAACCGGTGAAGGCGCCCCCGACGACTTCCCCCTCGATCCGCACGCCCGCGTACTCACCGGTCCACACCTGGGTGGCGCCGCGGCCCGGGGCGGGCCGGACGGCCCCCTCCCGCAGGGCGTGGAGGTATGCCTGCTCGGCCGCGTAGACCGCGTCCTCCTCCGTCCAGTGCGCGGGGAACATCATCAGCCCGCGCTGCGGGTGGACACCGGCCAGGTCACCGGCGCCGGGCAGCCAGCGGTCCTCGGCACCCGAGGACCCGTCCTCCGGATACTCGGCCCGGTAGGTGCCGTTGGGACGGGTGGTGCCGTCCAGCACCAGAGGCATCGGACGAGACGACCCGGCACCCGGGGCCAGGCGGCCACCGCGTCCGGGACGCGACTCCCCGTGCAGCACCGCGCGCAGGACATCCGGCGAGAACCGCGCCCCGGCCGGCGGCGAAGCCGGTTGGAACAGGTCCCTGTCCTGATCCGCCCTGTTCGGGGCCGTTCCCTCCTCGGTCCTGCTCTCTTCGCCGTTCTCCTCGTTCTCTTCCCCGCGGGTCTCCCAGTCCCGGAGCGTGGCCTCCAGGGATGCCTTGTCCCTGGCCGACTGCTTCCGGGCCTGCTCGATGCCCGCTCCGAGCTGACGCAGATGACGGGGAGGGATCCGCTGCGTGCCCCGTCCCGAGTGCCGGGCCTCGGACATGAGGTCGACGTCCACAAGGAAGCGTCCTGTGGGGTCGATGTGGCTCGCGCCCATCAGCGTCCCGTCGAGGTACACGGCGCGCAGGCCGTACTCGTCTCTCTCGCGGTACTCGTCCTCCAGGCCCAGCAGGTGGCCCACCTCGTGCGCGATGGTGTTCGGCCCGGTGTTCGTTCCCCACTCCAGGTGGGTCGCGCGGCGCTCCAGGTGGCCGTACACGGTGACCGTGTGATGGGCGGTGTCGGGATCGGTGACGAACTCCAGGTCGAGCCGGAAGACATCCCCGTCGGGCAGCCGGTGACCGGTGTTCCACATCGCGTCGACGCCTGCCCGGGCAGACTCCCGCAGGCGTTCCAACTGCTCGTCGGAGGCGAAGGAGGCGCCGTCGAAGTACCTCTTCAGATACACGCGGACCACCGCGCCGGTCGCGAACTCCCCGGAGGGCAGCCGGTACCGGCGAGCCTCGAACCTCCTGATGTTGATTGCGCCATCGAGCGCGCCCACCCAGGGGCGCAGGGCCTTGCCGTCGGGGGACGTCTCCGCGGGCCCCACCTCCAGGCGTTCCACCTCCCGCGTTCCGGCCGCCTCCCGCCTGAGCACCCAGTCCCCGGCGGGTCCCATGGCGCGCAGCGACCGCTCCCGCGGCGTCTCCGCTTCCTCCGCGGCCGCTTCCTGCCCGGCGGTGTCCTCCCCGGCCTGAGCCGTGCCGGAGGCGTCCGCCGTATCCGCGGGCCCCCCGCTGCCTGCCGGTGCCTGAGCGGACGAGGCGGCCGGGGACGACGGAGCGGACCGCGGTGCCGGACGAGCGGAACCCTGCCCCGCGGGCGCCGTGTCGTGGCCGGTCTCCGTCATCGCCCCTGCCTCGGAGGCCTGGTGCGCCGGGAACACCCGGTGGTACAGCTCATTGATCTTGCCGGTGGAGGACGCGTTCGGCACCTGGCCGTTCAGCCAGAGCGACACCCTCTTCGGGCTGACACCCAGCCGCCGGGCCAATTCAATCTTCGTCTTCAGCACGCCGGCCAGGTCGGTCAGGCGGGACAGGGTGGTCCGGTAGGTGTGGAGTTCCTCGGGGATGACGCGTGCGGCGTACGCGGCGATCCGCTCGCGCATCGGCCAAGGCGGTACGGACCTGCCCGCCAGCCAGTCGTCGAGCATCGCCGGGCTCACCACGATGGCATAGTCGCTGAGCGCGGCGGCCACAGCCCAATGCGCGACGGACGTGCTCCGGCGGTTCGTCCACTCCCTCGCGTACAGCAGTTTCAGAATGCCTCTGGAGGACGCGGCGGTGTCCTGTCGCCGAGCGCCGTCCGAGGTGAGTCCGCCGGCAAGTACCCCGGCCGTACCAGGCTGTTCGAGTCGTTGGTCCAGGCGGGGCAGGGCCGGGGGCTCTTCGTCGTCGGCGTCCGGTTCGTGTCCCGGGAAGTGCCGGTGGTACAGCTCGTTGATCTTGCGGATGGAGGACGGGTCCGGAACGCGGCCGCCGTTCAGCCAGAGCGACACCGTGTTCAAGTTGACACCCAGCCGCTGGGCCAAATCCGTCTTCGTCTTCAGTGCGCCGGCCAGGTCGGTCAGGCGGGACAGGGTGGTCCGGTAGGTGTGGAGTTCCTCGGGGACGGCGCGTGCGGCGTACGCGGCGATCCGCTCGCGCATCGCCTGATCCGGGGAGGACCAGCCGTTCCGCCAGTCGTCGACCGTTGCCGGGTCCACCACGACGGCGTCGCCGCTGAGAGCGGTGGCCATCGCCTCGAGCGCACGCGACTTGCCGTGGTGGTTCTTGAGCTCCTTCGAGTACAGGAGTTGCAGAAGGGCGGTGGTGTCCTGTTGCGGTGCTCCGTCCGCCGTCTCGTCTGGGGAGAGCTCGGCGAGCAGTCCGCCGGGCTCACCCGATGGCCCGGAACCGGTCACCGCGTGCTCGCCATCCTGTCCCGCCAGCACTGCGTCCCGCGCCGCTGCCCCGTCGCGCCGGTCCCCTTGGGCGGCGGCATCGCCCTCGTCCCGCTCGTCCGCGGACCCCGCGGGGCTCCCGGCGGTTCGGCGGTCGACCGCGGGTTCTGTGCCGGGGCCGGCCTCCGTGATCGCCGTGGCCACGGAGGCGCCCGCCTCCATGGAGAGGCGTTCCGGCGCCCGGTCATCCGTGTCCGGCGCCTCTTCCTCGTACGGCATCCGGGAGTAGTCGTCCATGACGTCGAACGGCATCCGGGAGTAGTCGTCCATGACGTCGAACGGCATCCGGGAGTAGTCGTCCATGACGTCGAACGGCATCCGGGAGTAGTCGTCCATGACGTCGAACGGCATCGGGGAGGCGTCCTCCGTGAGGATGTCCTCCGTGAGGATGTCCTCCGTGAGGATGTCCTCCGTGAGGATGTCCTCCGTGAGGAGGTCCTCCTCGTCGCCGTACCGGGTCTCCACCACGGGGGTGGAGGGAGTGCCGCCGATCTCGGCTGCCGCTGCCGGATCCTGCGCGGCGTCGCCCGGGGGCTGCTCGGCGAGCAGGTCATCGGCCTCGCCCCACTGGACGAGCCATTGGTCCAGGTGAGACAGGTCCAGAGGCTCTTCGTCGTCGGCGTCCGGTTCGTGTCCCGGGAAGTGCCGGTGGTACAGCTCGTTGATCTTGTGGGTGGATGCCGCGTCCGGCAGGTGCGTGCCGTTCAGCCAGTGGCCCACCGTGTCGGGGTCGACATCGAGTTGCCCGACCACGGCCGTGTACGTGGCCGGTTCACGGACCAGGTCGGCCAGGCGGGACAGAGTGGTCTCGTAGGTGTGGAGTTCCTCCGGGATCACGCGTGCGGCGTGCTCGGCGATCCGCTCGCGCATCGCCTGATCCGGGACGGACCTGCCCGCCAGCCAGTCATCGAGCATCGCCGGGCTCACCGGGACAGCATCGTCGCTGAGCGCGGCGGCCACAGCCCACTGCGCGGCAAACGCACTCTGGTGGTTCGTCCGCTCCTTCTCCCACAGGAGTCTGAGGATGCTGCTGGAGGGCGCGGTGGTGTCCTGTCGGGGAGCGCCGTCCGGCGGGTCGTTCGGGAGGAGATCGCCGAGTAGTTCCTCGGTCCCGACGGGCTGACCAGGCCAGTCGAAGTCGGGCAGCTCCGACTCGTTCGTCCGGGACTCGTCGCTGAGCCGCGGCCGCTTTCCCGGAGGCTGCGCCTCAGAGGAACCGGGCGACCAGGTCGCGGCGCTCCGGTCACCCCGCTCGCCGGACGGCTCGCTGGGCTCGTCAGGCCGCCGGTTCTGCAGGGATCGCTCTCCCTGCTCGGGCGGGTCTTCCAGACCGAGGAGCGAGAAGTCCTCCACGTGCAGCGCGGCCGTTTCCAGCTCCTCCTGCCATCCTTCGGACGACGCTTCCTCGTCGGGAGCCCGCAATTGCCGGTGCAGCTCGCCGATCTTGCGAGCAGCGTCTGCGTCCGGAATGCGTACGCCGTTCAGCCAGAGCCCTGCCGTCGTGACGGGGACCTCCAGTCGCCGGCTCACGGCTTTCTGTGACGTCAGTGTGCGGACCAGGTCGGTCAGGTGGGACAGGGTCGTCCGGTAGGTGTGGAGTTCCTCGGGGATGACGCGTGCGGCGTGCTCGGCGATCCGCTCGCGCATCGCCTGATCCGGGGAGGACCAGCCGTTGCGCCACTCGCGCACCGTTGCCGGGCTCACCCTGACGTCACCGTCGCTGAACGCGTCGGCCACCGCCTCCCACGCGGCAGAGCCGTTCCGGTACTGGCTCTCCTTCTCCCACAGGAGCTTCAGGATGCCTCTGTAAGGCGCGGTAGGGTGCTGCCGCGCGTCGTCCTCGCCCTGTTGGTTCCGCCGTCCTGCGTCACGCACCGCGGGCGCCACATCCCGGTGGTCCGGGCCGGCGTCCGGCGCGGGCCCGGTGTCGGTGTCGGCGGTGGTGCCGTGGTGGAGGTAGGGGCTGAGGACATCGGCGATCTGCCGCAGGTGATCGGAAGTCAGGACGAAGTTCTGGGGTGGGTCGGTGAAGGGGCCCATCAGGCTGGATTCGCCCTCGGCGAGGGTCTGCTCGCTGCGGCTCACCAACCTCCGCGCCCTCAACCAGGACTCCGGCGGGTCGGGGCGCAGGGGGGGCGGCGGGGTCAGCAGGACGCGCGGGTCGGGGTTGTCGTCGATGACACCGAGGCCGTGGACGATCTCGTGGACGTACGCGGCCGGATGCGCATCGGTGTACCAGGAGTTCTGCACCATGGACCGGTCAGGGATGGACGGGTCGGGCCGGTCAGGGCGGGCGCCGGGTACGGTGACGACGGAGTCCGCCTGCTCCTCCGAGTTGACGAACCGCACCTCCACGCGCAGCAGCGGCCCGGGCAGGGAAGGGCCGGTGACCTGGTCGGGCTGGAGGGCCGGCAGGCGGTAGTCCCGCTGGTTGACGAGGCGGTCCAGGCCCAGGACGAGCCTCTTGCGAAGCTCGGCGACCTCGGCCTCGCTCACACCGTCCTCCGGAACCAGGTGGATCCGGCGGGTGAGGCGGATGGTGTCCTGGGCGGGGGTCGCACCACGGTAGTGGGCCCAGGAGTAGCCGACCCGGGTGCGCTCGCCGGATCCCTGCGGGCGGTTCACCAGCCACGGCGCGTCGAACTCGACGAGCTCACCGTCTACCAGCCGGGTCACCGTGCGGGTGCCGGGCGGAGCGGGCGTGAACACGAACGCCTCGGGCGTCCCTTCACCACCGAACGGAATCCACCGCTCGCTACGTACCTCGCCCGAGGCCAGCAGCTCACCGCCGGCCTCGTCGGCCTGCTCGTTCTCGCGGCTCGCCGGGAGACCGGAGTCGCCGCCGTGCACCATGGTGTAGTCCACCGCCGGCACGAAATCGGTCTCCATGTCCTCCGGTTCGAAGTCGACCTCCATGGCTCTGCCGCCGGAGGAGTCATCGTCGTCGGAGAGGTCCGTGGCCGTGGGGCCTGCACCGGCCGGCCTGTCCACGTCGAGCAGTGTGGCGAGGATGTCGAGGTCGTCCGCCTGAAGGCCCGTCGGTCCGGCGTCGTCCTGGTCTTCCGGTTCGGAGTCGTTCGCCCAGAGAGCTTCCTCCCACGTTGGTGCGTCTTCCTCCATGGAGGCGTCTCCCGGGAAGTCGTCTTCCATGGAGGCGTCTCCCGGGAAGTCGTCTCCCGGGAAGTCTTCCGTGAGGACATCCCGGAGGTACTCCCTCATGAAGTCCGGCGTGGGGATGTCTGTCTCGTCGCGGGTGAACGGGTACGCGGGTGTGTCCGGGGTGGAGTTGTGGTCCTGGTGTGCTGCGGGCGTCGTCGGCATGGGGGCGTCGGGCGTGGTGGGTGAAGCGGTGGCGGGCGTGGGCAAGAGGTCGGTCAGTTCGTTGCCGGTGAGTTGGACGGGTGCCTCGGCCGGGTCGATGCCGAGAGCCCTCAGCCGGCTCACGAGCGAGTCGTACGCCGTGTCGATCAGGCGGGCGGTGTCCACGGTCAGCTTCTCGGTCTCACCGAAGATCCGCAGCAGGCGCACCGTCGGTTCCTCGGCCTCCAGTTTTCGGGCCGCCTCGGCGGTTCCGTAATACTGGACCAGGAGGCGCACCTTGGGCCGGGCGTCGTACGGGGTGACGCGTCTCGTCACCGCGTCGGTGGTGACGCCGGCGGGACCGTGTTCGTCGAGCAGGGCGAGCGCCGCGTCGATCCGGTCGGCCGTCTCCCTGAGCGGGTTCCTCATCTCACCGAGGCGGTACTCCCCCACCCGCAGTCGGCCGATGCGGAGCACGGCGGCGACGTTCTCGTCGGTTCCCAGCGCGTCGCACAGCGTCTGGATCTTCGTCTGCCAGGGGTTGCGAGCACGGTTGACGTCTACCCGCGCGGCCACCTCCTCGGGGGTGACCGGCCCGGGACGCTCGAGCAGCAGGTCGGCGGCTGCCTTGAGCCGCTGACCGACGGTACCGGCCGGAGGCGTGGCCGTGCCGGTCAGGTAATCCCGCACACGGTCCTGGTCCGTCTCAGCCAGTACCTCGGCCGCGGCCCTCACCTGACCAGCCTCGTCCTCCTGCGGGCCCTGCCGGTTCAGCACCAGCCTCATCCTGGCCTGGACGAGCGTGGTCGGCGCGTTCCCGTCGGCCCCGGCGGTCGCGGTCCCCAGGACGTCGATCCCCAGCTGCTCGCACTCTGCGTACAGCGCGTCCACCCGCTCGGCAAACTCCCGGAAGACCGGCGCGCCATTGAGTTGACGCCGCAGCGTCGCCGGCGAAACCATGAGCTCTCTGGCCAGGTCCCTTTTACTGCCCGCTACGCCCGTCAACGCCTGGAGTTTGGTTGCGGTGTCGTCGTCCGGTGTGACGCGTGCGGTGACCGCGACGGCGGTGACGAGACGGCCTTCGCCGAGCAGGGCGAGCGCCACGCGGATCCGGTCGGCCGTCTTCTTCGGCACCTCCGACTCATGACCACCCAGGCGGTACCTGCCCACAGCTCTACGGCTGCACTCGAGCACGTCGGCCACGGCGGTCTGTGTTTCCAGGTGCTTGGTGAGGTCCGCGATGGCGTTCTGGAGCCAGGTTCTGCGCTGGCGGACGTGGTTCGAGACGTCGTCGAAGTCCGGTGTGGTGTTCTGCTTCAGGAGCAGGTCGACGGTTGCCGTGATCCGCTCCGCGACCTCCAGCGTCGGGGAGGAGGTGCCGGCGCGGAGGGATTCCAGGACTTGCGATGGGACGCCGAGCAGTTCTGCCGTGATGTCGGAGCCGAGCCGGTCCACCAGGTACCGGGTCTGCACCATGTGGAGAGCAGGGGTGTCGGCCGGTGTGGTGGGGAGGCCGTCGGGGTGGACGCGCGCGGCGTGTTTGGCGATCCGCTCGCACATCGCCTGGTCCACGGGACGCTTGCCGGACATCCAGTCGTACACGTCGTTCCGGTCCACCTTGACCGTCTCACTGCTGAGTGCGTGGGCCACCGCCCGGAGCGCGGACTCGTCGTCCGCGTGGGTCTCCTTCCGCTTCTCCACGTACAACGATTCCAGGATGTCCCTGACGGACGCGGCGGTCTCCGGCGACCGCACGTCGCCGGAGGCGAGGCGGCCGTGCAGCTCGTCGATTCTTCCGGCGGCGTCTGCGCTTATCGGCCTGCCGCGGAGCCAACTGGTCACGGTGGACTGGTTAAACCCCAGCTCCCTGGCCACGGCCGCCCCGCTGCTCAGTGTGCGGACCAGGTCTTGCAGCTGGGACAGGGCGGCGGACGGGTCGGTGAGGTTCGCTCCGTTGGAGTAGGTCACCGCGGGGGATACGTCCGGGTCCGTGTCCCGCGCCGTTCTCTGGTCTTCCGGTTCGAAGTCGACCTCCATGGCTCTGCCGCCGGAGGAGTCATCGTCGTCGGAGAGGTCCGTGGCCGTGGGGCCTGCACCGGCCGGCCTGTCCACGTCGAGCAGTGTGGCGAGGATGTCGAGGTCGTCCGCCTGAAGGCCCGTCGGTCCGGCGTCGTCCTGGTCTTCCGGTTCGGAGTCGCTCGCCCGGAGAGCTTCCTCCCACGTCGGTGCGTCTTCCTCCATGGAGACGTCTTCCATCGGGCTGTCGGCAAGGGCGTCATCGTTGTGGGAGAGGTCCGTGGCGGTGGGGTTCGCACCGGCCGGCCCGCGGGAGTCCACGCCGAGCAGTGGGGCGAGGATGCCGAGGTCGCCGGGTAGAAGGCCCGTCGGTCCGGCGTCGTCCTGGTCTTCCGGTTCGGAGTCGCTCGCCCGGAGAGCTTCCTCCCACGTTGGTGCGTCTTCCTCCATGGAGACGTCTCCCGGGAAGTCCTCTTCCATGGAGGCGTCTCCCGGGAAGAATTCCGTGAGGTACTCCTCCATGAAGTGCGGCGTGGGGATGTCTGTCTCGTCGCGGGTGAACGAGTACGCGGGTGTGTCCGGGGTGGAGTTGTGGTCCTGGTGTGCTGCGGGCGTCGTCGGCATGGGGGCGTCGGGCGTGGTGGGTGAAGCGGTGGCGGGCGTGGGCAAGAGGTCGGTCAGTTCGCTGCCGGTGAGTTGGACGGGTGCCTCGGCCGGGTCGATGCCGAGAGCCCTCAGCCGGCTCACGAGCGAGTCGTACTCCGTGTCGATCCGGCGGGCGGTGTCCACGGTCAGCTTCACGGTTTCACCGAAGATCCGCAGCAGGCGCACCGTCGGTTCCAGGGCCTCCAGTTTTCGGGCCGCCTCGGGGATTCCGTGCCACTGGACCAGGAGGCGCACCTTGGGCCGGGCGTCGTACGGTGTGACGCGTCTCGTCACCGCGCCGGCGGTGACGGCGGCGGGACCGTGTTCGGCGAGCAGGGCGAGCGCCACGTCGATCCGGTCGGCCGTCTCCCTGAGCGGGTTCCTCACCCTACCGTGACGGTAGCCCGACACCGCCTCTCCTGTGATGCGGAGCACGGCGGCGACGTTCTCGTCGGTTCCCAGCGCGTCGCACAGCGTCTGGATCTTCGTCTGCCAGGGGTTGCGAGCACGGTTGACGTCTACCCGCGCGGTCACCTCCTTGGCGGTGACCGGCCCGACGGGACGCTCGAGCAGCAGGTCGGCGGCGGCCTTGAGCCGCTGACCGACGGTACCGGCCTGAGGCGTGGCCGTGCCGGTCAGGTAATCCCGCACAAGGTCATGGTCCTCCTCAGCCAGTACCTCGGCCGCGGCCCTCACCTGACCAGCCTCGTCCTCCTGCGGGCCCTGCCGGTTCAGCACCAGCCTCATCCTGGCCTGGACGAGCGTGGTCGGCGCGTTCCCGTCGGCCCCGGCGGTCGCGGTCCCCAAGACGTCGATCCCCAGCTGCTCGCACTCTGCGTACAGCGCGTCCACCCGCTCGGCAAACTCCCGGGAGACCTTGACCTGCGTGCCACCTTTGAGTGGATACCGCAGCCTCGTCTGCGAAACCTTGAGCTCTCTGGCCAGGTCCCTTTCACCGCCCGCCACCTGCCTCAACGCCTCGAGTTTGGTTGCGGTGTCGTACTGTGTGACGCGTGCGGTGACCGCGACGGCGGTGACGAGACGGCCTTCGCCGAGCAGGGCGAGTGCCGCGCGGATCCGGTCGGCCGTCTTCTTCGGCACCTTCGACTCATGACCACCCCAGCGGTACCTGGGCACAGCCGACGAGCTGCAGCCGAGCACGATTGCCACGGCGGCCCATGTTTTCAGGTGGCGGGTGAGGTCCGCGATGGCGTTCTGGAGCGGGGTTCTGTGCTGGCGGACGTGGTTCGTGACGTCGTCGAAGTCCGGTGTGGTGTTCTGCGCCAGGAGCAGGTCGACGGTTGCCGTGATCCGCTCCGCGACCTCCAGCGTCGGGGAGGAGGTGCCGTCGCGGAGGGATTCCAGGACCTGCGATGGGACGCCGAGCAGTTCTGCCGTGATGTCGGAGCCGAGCCGGTCCACCAGGTACCGGGTCTGCACCATGTGGAGAGCAGGGGTGTCGGCCGGTGTGGTGGGGAGGCCGTCGGGGTGGACGCGCGCGGCGTGTTTGGCGATCCGCTCGCACATCGCCTGGTCCACGGGACGCTTGCCGGACATCCAGTCGTACACGTCGTCCCGGTCCACCTCGACCGTCTCACTGCTGAGTGCGTGGGCCACCGCCCGGAGCGCGGACTCGTCGTCCGCGTGGGTCTCCCACTCCTTCACGTACAACGATTCCAGGATGTCCCTGACGGACGGGTCGGTCTCCCGTCGCTGCAGGTCGCCGGAGGCGAGGCGGCCGTGCAGCTCGTTGATTCTTCCGGCGGCGTCTGCGCTTATCGGCAGCCTGCCGCTGAGCCATCTGGTCACGGTGGTCCGGTCAAACCCCAGCTCCCTGGCCACGGCCGCCCCGCTGCTCAGTGTGCGGACCAGGTCATTCAGCTGGGACAGGGCGGTCTGGGCGGTCTGGTCGTCGACCGCGGGGGCCGTATCGGGTCCGGTCTGGCCGGGTGGTGGGGACAGGAGCTGGGAGGCGGTGGCCTGTGCGACGGCGGGTTCGGTGTGCTCGGCCGGGGTCGTGATGGTGGTGTGCAGATACGGGCTGAGGACATCGGCGATCTGCCGCAGGTGATCGGTGGTCAGGACGAAGTCCTGCCGCGCCGGATCGGTGAAGGGGCCCATCAGGCTGGATTCGCCCTTGGCGAGGGTCTGCTCGCTGCGGCTCACCAACCTCCGCGCCCTCAACCAGGACTCCGGCGGGTCGGGGCGCAGGGGGAGCGGCGGGGTCAGCAGGACGCGCGGGTCGGGGTTGTCGTCGATGACACCGAGACCGTGGACGATCTCGTGGACGTACGCGGCCGGATGCGCATCGGTGTACCAAGAGTTCTGCACCATGGACCGGTCAGGGATGGACGGGTCGGGCCGGTCAGGGCGGGCGCCGGGTACGGTGACGACGGAGTCCGCCTGCTCCTCCGAGTTGACGAACCGCACCTCCACGCGCAGCAGCGGCCCGGGCAGGGAAGGGCCGGTGACCTGGTCGGGCTGGAGGGCCGGCAGGCGGTAGTCCCGCTGGTTGACGAGGCGGTCCAGGCCCAGGACGAGCCTCTTGCGAAGCTCGGCGACCTCGGCCTCGCTCACACCGTCCTTCGGAACCAGGTGGATCCGGCGGGTGAGGCGGAGGGTGTCCTGGGCGGGGGTCGCACCACGGTAGTGGGCCCAGGAGTAGCCGACCCGGGTGCGCTCGCCGGATACCTGCGGGCGGCTGATCTGCCATCGTGCGTCGGACGTGGCGGGTTCGCCGTCGGCCGTGCGGGTGCCGGGCGGGGCGGGGGTGAAGGTGAACGCCTCGGGTGTTCCCTCGCCGGTGCCGAAGGGGATCCAGCGGTCGGTGCTCACCTCACCCGAGGCCAGCAGCTCACCGCCGGCCTCGTCGGCCTGCTCGTTCTCCCGGCTCGCCGGGAGGCCGGAGTCGCCGCCGTGCACCATGGTGTAGTCCACCGCCGGCGCCACGTCGATCGCCATGTCTCCCGTGCCCGCCGTATCGCCCGGGCGGCCGCTGCCGGACAGATCGTCCAACAGGTCCTCGACGGCACGGTCCTGCGCGAACCACTCGTCCAGGTGCGACTCGTCCGCACCGGATTCGTCGTTCAGCCGTCGCTGCTCCTCGCCGGTCGTGCTCACGGACTCGTGGGACGACGTCTGCAGCCACTGTTCGCTGGGGAAGAGGGCCTCGTCCCCGGTGAACGGATTCTGGAAATCACCCATCAGGAAGTCGGCATCGTCCTCAGTGATGAGCCACTGCTCACCTTCGAGTTGCGTACCGTCCGTGGGTTGCACGTCCCCGAAGAAATCCAGCTCGTTTCCGGTGCGCTGGACAAGCTGCTCGGCGCTGTCACCGAAGTCGACGCCCAACGCCCGCAGCCGCTCGCGGACCGACTCGTACGCTGCATCGATTACGTCCCTGTCGAGCATGGACGGAGCGGCACCGGACATCAGCTTCCGCACGATATTTTCATCAAGATCGAGCTCTCTGGCCACGGCCGTGGGTGACCCGAGCCACTTTGCCAGGAAATCCAGCTTGCCGCGGGCGTCGTACCGCGTGACGCGTGCTGTGACGTCGTCGCGGCCGACCGTGCCGCCCGGGCCGCGTTCCTCAAGCAGGGCCAATGCCGCGTCGAACCGATCGGCGACGTCAGGCGACGGGTTCGGGATATCGCCGAAGCGGTAACGGCGCACGACTATCACCTCGATACGGAGGATGTCTGCCACGGCCTCGAACGATCCCAGCCGTTCCAGCAGGCGCGCCGTCTTGGTCTGGAGGGCGCTCCAGCTGCTGCTGACCCGGGCCGTGACCTCTTCCTCGGTGACCGGGCCGGTGCGGCCGGGTTCCTGGAGCAAGGCCACCGCCGCGTTGATCCGCTCGGCAACGCCTCGCCCCGGAGGTACGCCGCGCAGGTAGCCCCGCACCAAGTCCGCGCGGTCCTTGAGCTTGAGTATGCGGGCCACGGCCTCGTCCGACCCCAGCCGGTCCACCAGATACCGCACGCTCGCCTGGGACACGGTGATGCCATCGGCGAGCCCCAGCTGCTGGTACTTGCTGTGCAACGCATCGATCCGAGCAGCGAAGTCCGCACGTGGGTTGTTGTTTTTTTTGACTTTAGATATCGACTGCGTTGTTACACCGAGCTCCCGGGCCACGGCGCTCTTCGACCCCAGCCACTTTTCCAGGTCATCCAGCTTGCGGCGGGCGTCGTACGGCGTGACGCGTGCTGTGACGTCGTCGCGGGTGACCGTGCCGCCCGGGCCGCGTTCCTCAAGCAGGGCCAATGCCGCGTCGATCCGGTCGACCATGGCCTTAGCCGGGTTCCGGGTATCGCCGGAGCGGTAATGGCTCACGGCGCTCACCTTGACGCCGAGGACTTCTGCCACGGCCTCGCGCGATCCCAGCCCTTCCTCCAGGCGCACTAGCTTGGACTGGAGGTCGCTCCAGTTGCTGCGGACCCGGGCGTCGACTTCCTCCTTGCTGGGGGGGCCGGTGCGGCCGGGCTCCTCCTGGAGCAGGTCGACCAACGCGCGGAGACGCTCAGCATGGACCACCTCCATTTTCAAAAGCGGGCGGCTCGCCCAACCCTCCACATACTTTGGCCTGCCGACACGGACGGTGCGGGCCACGGCCCGGAACGATCCCAGCCTGCCCTTTGCATAGCGCACCTGGGCCTGGAGGAGAGTCTCCGGGCTGTGCCCCTCGGCCGCCGTACCCGCCACGGTCGAAACACCCGCCGCGGGCGCCTGCGGCGCAACAGGCCCTGCAGGCTCCCCGTTCGCACCCGAGGACTCCTGGGGCCGGCCGGGGAACTCGTCACTCCCGAGGACGTCGTCGAAGTCGTCGCCGTGCGCCATGGTGTAGTCCACCGTCGGCGCCACGTCGATCGCCATGTCCCCCGTGCCCGCCGTATCGCCCGGGCGGCCGCTGCCGGACAGACCGTACAGCAGGTCCTCGACGGCACGGTCCTGCGCGAACCACTCGTCCAGGTGCGACTCGTCCGCACCGGATTCGCCGTTCAGCCGTCGCTGCTTCGCCGGAGGCTGTCCCTCAGAGGATTCGGCCACCCGGCCTGTGGCGGCCCGGCTTGTGGCGGGCCGGGTCGTGCCGGGCTGGACGTGCTCCTCGCCGGCCGTGCTCACAGACTCGTGGGACGACGTCTGCAGCCACTGTTCGCTGGGGAAGAGGGCCTCGTCCCCGGTGAACGGATTCTGGAAATCACCCATCAGGAAGTCGGCATCGTCCTCAGTGATGAGCCACTGCTCGCCTTCGAGTTGCGTACCGTCCGTGGGTTGCGCGTCCCCGAAGAAATCCAGCTCGTTTCCGGTGCGCTGGACAGGCTGCTCGGCGCTGTCACCGAAGTCGACGCCCAACGCCCGCAGCCGCTCGCGGACCGACTCGTACGCTGCATCGATTACGTCCCTGTCGAGCATGGACGGAGCGGCACCGGACATCAGCTTCCGCACGGCTTTTTCATCAAGATCGAGCTCTCTGGCCACGGCCGTGGGTGACCCGAGCCACTTTGCCAGGAAATCCAGCTTGCCGCGGGCGTCGTACCGCGTGACGCGTGCTGTGACGTCGTCGCGGCCGACCGTGCCGCCCGGGCCGCGTTCCTCAAGCAGGGCCAATGCCGCGTCGAACCGATCGGCGACGTCAGGCGACGGGTTCGTTCTATCGCCGGAGCGGTAACGGTGCACGTCTAGCACCTTGATACGGAGGATGTCTGCCACGGCCTCGGGCGATCCCAGCCGTTCCAGCAGGCGCGCCGTCTTGTACTGGAGGGAGCTCCAGCTGCTGCTGACCCGGGCCGTGACCTCTTCCTCGGTGACCGGGCCGGTGCGGCCGGGTTCCTGGAGCAAGGCCACCGCCGCGTTGATCCGCTCGGCAACCTCTAGCTTCGGAGATTTGCCGTCCCGGTAGCCCCGCACCAAGTCCGCGCGGTCCTTGAGCTTGAGTATGCGGGCCACGGCCTCGTCCGACCCCAGCCGGTCCACCAGATACCGCACGCTCGCCTGGGACACGGTGATGCCATCGGCGAGCCCCAGCTGCTGGTACTTGCTGTGCAACGCATCGATCCGAGCGGCCAAGTCCGCACTTAGGTTAGTAGGTATCGAATCCAGTCTTGCACCGAGCTCCCGGGCCACGGCGTTCGTCGACCTCAGCCACTTTTCCAGGTCGTCCAGCTTGCCGCGGGCGTCGTACGGCGTGACGCGGGCGTCGACCTCTTCCGCAGTGACCGGGCCGGTGCCGCCGCGTTCCTCAAGCAGGGCCAATGCCGCGTCGATCCGCTCGACCATGGCCTTAGCCGGGTTCCGGATATCACCGGAGCGGTAATGGCTCACGGCGCCCACCGAGACTCTGAGGACTTCTGCCACGGCCTCGCGCGATCCCAGCCCTTCCTCCAAGCGCACTAGCTTGGACTGGAGGAGGCTCCAATTGCTGCGGACCCGAGCGTCGACTTCCTCCTTGCTGGGGGGGCCGGTGCGGCCGGGCTCCTCCTGGAGCAGGTCGACCAACGCGCGGAGACGCTCAGCATGGACCACCTCCATTCTCGAATGCGGGCGGCTCGCCCAACCCTCCACATACTTTGGCCTGCCGACACGGACGGTGCGGGCCACGGCCCGGAACGATCCCAGCCTGCCCTTTGCATAGCGCACCTGGGCCTGGAGGAGAGTCTCCGGGCTGTGCCCCTCGGCCGCCGTACCCGCCACGGTCGAAACACCCGCCGCGGGCGCCTGCGGCGCAACAGGCCCTGCAGGCTCCCCGTTCGCACCCGAGGACTCCTGGGGCCGGCCGGGGAACTCGTCACTCCCGAGGACGTCGTCGAAGTCGTCGCCGTGCACGGACAGATCGTCCAGCGGCTCCTCGACGGCACCCTCCCGCGTGAACCACTCGTCCAGGTCCAACTCGCCCGCGGTCCGGGCAGGTACGCCCTCGCCCGGTTCTCCCGCCCCCCGTGCATCGCGCATCGCGGGGGCGACATCCGGACCGCGCCGACCGGAGGGTTCCTCCACCCCCTGAGCCGACGTGGCGCCGGCCGTGTTCTGGTGGAGGTAGGGGGTCAGGACATCGGCGATCTGCCGCAGGTGATGGGAGGTCAGGAGGGCCTTCTTGCCGTCCTGGTACGGGTTCATCAAGTCGTAATGGCCGTCGGGGACGTCCTGCGGGTGGTGACCACCCGGCGTCAGCAGGACCCGCGGGTCGGCTCCGTCCCTGCCATCACGCACACCCAGGCCGTGAACGATCTCGTGAACGTACTTGTCGGCGGGAGCGTCGGTGTACCACTCGTTCTGTCTCATCGGCTCGTCGTCGGTGGGCCTGCCCTTGACGACGGCCACCACGGTGTGCGCCCGGTCCTCGGAGGTGACGAACTCGACGGTGACCTGGAGCCGGGGACCCGACTCTCCCCGGTCGTCGCCCTGGTCCTGGAGGGCCTCCAGCCTGTGGCCCGGCTCGTTGACGAGGCGGTCCAGGCCCAGGACGAGCTTCTCGCGGACCTCGGCGACCTCGGCCTCGCTCACACCGTCCTTCGGAACCAGAAGGACACGGCGGGTCAGCCGGACGGTGTCCTGCTCCGGCGTGCTTCCCCGACGCCGTTCCCACACGTAGCCGACGTCGGTCCGCTCTCCCGAACTGTCGGGCCCCCGCCGCACCACGGGTGACCCGTCCTTCACCCCGAACTCGAACGCCTCCGCCAGGGGCTCTCCCTTCGGCCCCTGCCCGGCCCGGAGGGGAATCCACCGCTCGGAACGCACCTCGCCCGCCCCCCACAGCGCACCCGGCTCCTGCCCGCCGGCGCCCTGCCCGCCGCCGGGTTGCGCGGCCAGTTCCACGGTCACGGGCGTGACCGCGGTGGCCTCGCCCCTGACGGACCGCCCGGAAGGGCCGGCGGACACGGCGGTGTCGCTGTCGGACTCCGAAACGTCGGGCCGGTCGGACCTCCGCTCCTGCGTCCGTCCGTCATCGGTGCCGGCCGC